>CAZCQZ010000005.1:0-78781 GCA_964500965.1 uncultured Eubacteriales bacterium
TAAAGATTGCAACCGTGCGTTAAAGTTTTACAGTGATATGTTCGGGTTTCAACTGCTTCAAGACAACGATGAAATATGGAGTTGACAAACAACTTGTACTTACAGGAATCGAATTACCGGGAACAATTCACGAAAAGAAAAATCATTCCGAATTATATTTTGAAGAATCCGATATAGAAAAATTTGTAGCACGACTTGAGACGCTCTATCCTGAAACCGAATATGTCAATCGTCTAATGTCACACAGTTGGGGGCAAAAGGTGGTCAGATTTTATGACCCTGACGGTAATCTTATCGAAGTCGGAACACCTGTTTAATCCCGCTCGACAGATTTCGGCTTGACGAACGGAAAAGTATGGTTGCACTTTTACCGATATGATTTCGTTTTTAAATGGAACCAAATAAAGCCATTTGTTTCTATATTCCGCCGAACAAACCGCAAGACAGCAGAAACGAAAGTTTCTGCTGTCTTGTTTTCGGAAATTATTCAAATATCCGTTAACGACCGTAGGTCTGATAATACACATCATATTCGCCGCTTTCGGAGCAGGCGAATATCATAATCTGAAGCGTATTTTCGTCGAGCATTGTTCCGTAATACTCGTTTTTGGCGAATGTATCGGACTCGTCGGGCATAAACATCACTGTCCACGCTTCGTTTACGCAACCCTCGTACATTGCGCACTGCTGAACCATAACGGGTCTATCCCACAGCGACAGCTCGTTGCCGTCATTATCGGTGTTAACAAAGTTGACCGTCAAACCGTCTTCGGTTGCGAAGAAAGAAACTGCACCGCTCAGCCCAAGCAACTCAGCATCAAATTCACAGTCGTCAACAGTATGAGTTAAAAGCTCCCAGCTTCCTGCCAGGTCCGCCGCACAAAACTCCTCGCCGTTGGAGGGAAATTCAATATTGTTCTCAAAAAGGAGCTTGTCGCCGTTTTCGTCCGTGAACAGCAGGCATATACCGTCGGGGTCGTAGTCAATTTTCAGAGATTCTCCGAAATCGGGCACGCTGAAGGTCAATTCATTTACAGTCTCATCATAGCTCCATTCACATTCGGCGTAATCCTCATAGCCCTCAACATACACGCCGTTGCTGACATAGTGGAACTTTGCGTTTCCGTCGGGATAGAAAATAATATCCGCATACAGGTCAACATTGAGCACCGGCTCACCGTCACCGAGAGGATATGCCGGAATAAACTGAACGGCAGTCCAGTAAGAGTTGGCAAAGTATTTATCGGAAACGTGTACGGTTTCGGGGGACGATGTATCATCGGTCTTTTCACCGCAGGCTGCAAGTCCTATGCAAAGCATGACAGCACATAAAACAGCAATAATTTTTTTCATATCAGTTCATCCTTTCCGATTATCAGGAAGTGGCAATGTGTCCGCTAAGCGAGCCGGCAACTGCGGATATCGGCATTGTCTGAAGAATAATCCTGCCGGGGCCCGTAACTACCGTATTAAATATGCCCTCTCCGCCGAACATCATGTTCTTTATGCCCTTGTTTGCGCGAATGTCCATTGTGCAGGTTGCTGACATCGCCGCAAGATAGCCGGTGTCAACAATCATGGACTGACCTGCCGCCAGCTCGTATTCGACGGCATGACCGTCAATTTCGATAAGCGCGGTTCCGTGACCTGAAAGCTTCTGCATTATGAAGCCCTCTCCTCCGAAAAAGCCTGCGCCCAGCTTCTTCTGGAAAAATACCGACAGCGTGACAGTCTCATCACTTGCCAAAAAGCCGGATTTCTGAACAATCAGCTCGTTGCCCGGTGCGATTTCGTAGGCACGAATCGAGCCGGGGAAGCTTGATGCGAAAGCAATCTGCCCTACACCGTTTTCGGCGGTGTATTTATTCTGGAACATGGATTCGCCGGAAAATGCCCGACCTATCATTTTGCCAAGACCGCCTGTGCCCTGCGTTTCCATTCTGAGATTCGGCGTCATCCAGCTCATTGAGCCACGTTCGGTGATGACAGACTGACCTGCTTCAAGAGTGCATATTGCAACCGGCAACGGCTCCCCAATAATCTGATACTTCATTGTTTACTCTCTCCTTTTGTTGATTTTGCGCCTTTAGGATAACTTATGATATTCATTGCATTTTCATAATATTCTGCGACTTTCATCATAAGTCGATATTATTTTATCAAATATCGGTTGCAATTGCAATAGTATAATACTTTTTTCCAAAAAGGCAAAAGTAAAATCTCTTTTTTCTCTTGACAAACCGCAACACCTGGTTTAAACTGTAAATAAATTTTACGGTTTAAAGCTTCAACGCATTAAATTACGTGGTACAAAAGGAGAATTATAATGAAAAAGACGGTTTTGAGAATTATGGCTGCCGTTATGGCTCTTGCGGTGATGGTCTGCTGTTTCGCAGGCTGTAACACGAAAGAGGACGGCAAGTATACAATCGGCATTTGTCAGCTTGTCACCCACGACGCCCTTGATGCGGCAACGCAGGGCTTTAAGGACGCGGTTATTGCCGGTCTGGGCGAAGAAAACGTAACTTTCCTTGAGCAGAATGCCGCAGGTGAAAACAACATCTGCACGACTATCGTAGGCGATTTTGTGGCAAAGGACGTTGACCTTATTATGGCAAACGCCACCGGCTCACTTCAGGCGGCGGCAAACGCCACTGTCACAATCCCCGTTCTCGGCACATCAATTACCGAATACGGCGTGGCTCTCAGCATTGATAATTTTAACGGCACTGTCGGCGGAAACATTTCCGGCACTTCCGACCTTGCACCTCTCACCGAGCAGGCTCAAATGATTATCGACCTTGTTCCCACCGCAAAGACCGTCGGTCTGCTTTACTGCTCCGCAGAGCCTAACTCCGCTTATCAGGTAGAGGTTGTGGGCGATTATCTCACGGAAAAAGGCTTGACCGTCAAGGAATATAAATTCTCCGCTTCCTCCGATGTTGCACAGGTTGCCGAAGCTGCCGCCGCAGAATGTGACGCTATCTACATTCCCACCGACAACACCGCCGCTTCCTGCACCGAAACAATAAACAACGTTGTGCTTCCCACCAAAACACCTATCATAGCCGGTGAAGCCGGTATCTGCAAGGGCTGTGGCATTGCGACCCTTTCCATAAGCTACTACAACCTCGGCTACAAGACCGGCGAAATGGCTGTTAAGATTCTCAAAGGCGAAGCCGACATTTCCGAAATGGCAATTGAGTATGACGATGCTCCCGTTAAGAAATACAACCCCGAAATCTGCGAGGAGCTGGGAATCACTCCTCCCGATGGCTATGAGCCTATTGACTGACGGAAACAAGGGCAGAATATTACACTGTGTTCCTGCCAACGCAGGGACACAGTTTTCCTCGTTTAATACTACAAAATTGGAGAGATTGATTATATGGAATGGCTAGGCTTACTGAACGCATTGCCGGGTGCTGTTGCTCAGGGTATGATATGGGGCATAATGGCAATCGGCGTGTACGTTACATACAAAATACTCGACCTTGCGGACTTGACCGTTGACGGCTCAATGGTAACAGGTATGGCTGTCTGCGCAATGCTCATGGCAAACGGCTGGAACGTTTGGCCTGCAATGGCTATGGCTTTTGTGGCAGGTATGGCAACCGGACTTGTTACCGGCATATTCCACACGGTCATGGGCATACCGGCTATACTCTCCGGTATACTTACTCAGCTTATGCTGTGGTCGGTTAACCTTAAAATAATGGGCAAGGCTAATCAGGCGTTGCCTGCAAGAAGCTTTGATGTTCTCATTACACAGCTTTACAAGTATGAAGCACTTTTAGTCCTGTTGTTTTTCTGCGCTGTTATAGTCCTCCTGCTCTACTGGTTTTTCGGTACGAAGTTCGGTACGGCTATCCGCGCCACCGGCTGTAACGAGAAAATGGCAAGGGCACAGGGTATTAACACCAGCGCAATGAAAGTCATCGGTCTGGTACTTTCAAACGGTATCGTCGCTTTCTCCGGCGCACTGCTTGCTCAGTATTCCGGTAAGGCGGACATCAACGACGGCAGAGGTGCTATTGTTATCGGACTTGCGGCGGTTATCATAGGTGATGCGCTGTTCTCAAAGCTTTCCTACAACTTCATAATCCGTCTTTTGGGCGTAATCCTCGGCGGTATCATTTATTATATCGTCTATCAGACAGTTATTTTCCTGGGTCTTGACACCGACCTGCTGAAAATGTTCTCCGCCCTTGTGGTTGCAATCTTCCTTGCAGTGCCCCATCTTAAAAAGACCTATTTTTCAAAGCTCATAAGAAAAACGGGAAAGGAGAATGAGTAAATGCTGGAGATTAAAAACATAACTAAAATATTCAATGCCGGCACCGTTAACGAAAAGCTTGCCCTCGATAAGCTTTCGCTTACCCTTAATGACGGCGATTTTGTAACGGTCATAGGCGGCAACGGCGCAGGTAAATCCACCCTGCTCAACTCCATTGCAGGCACTTATCCCGTTGACGGCGGTCAAATTCTTATCGACGGCGTTAATATTACCAAAAAGCCGGAATACAAGCGCGCAAAGTTCATCGGTCGTGTTTTTCAGGACCCCATGGTGGGTACTGCCGCAGATATGTGGATTGAGGAAAACATGGCGCTTGCAGACCAGCGCGGAGAGGTCAGAGGGCTTACCTGGTCAATCTCCAACGCCGACCGCGAACGCTACAGGAAACAGCTTGCGGTGCTGGGTCTTGGACTTGAGGACAGACTTTCCACAAAGGTAGGTCTGCTTTCCGGCGGTCAGCGACAGGCAATCACTTTGCTTATGGCGGCTATGAATCACCCGAAGCTGTTGCTTCTTGACGAGCATACCGCCGCTCTTGACCCGAAAACCGCATCAAAGGTGCTGGAGATTACACAGCAGATTGTCGAAAAAGAAAATCTCACCACTTTGATGATTACCCACAATATGAAAGATGCTATCGCAATCGGAAACCGCCTGATTATGATGAATAACGGCAGCATAATTTACGATATTTCCGGCGAGGATAAAAAGAAACTCACCGTGTCCGACCTTATGGAGCTTTTCGCGAAGGCAAGCGACGGCAATTTCGCAAACGACCGTATGCTTTTGGGATAAACCTTTACAAGGTGTTCGGTCAATCGCATAACGGGACACCGGAGGACGTCGTTCCCTACTACAGTGTTTCAGTTAAAGCTTTACATTGTTGCAAGCTTCAAACTATATCGAAATCTCTAACTCTTTCTAACGCTTAATGTCTCATTTCTTTGCTTGCCCAAAGAAACGAGACGCAAAGAAACGGCACTCAAGAGGGGAAAGTTTCGATAAACAAAATCGCTTGCGATTTTGTACTTCCCATCTCTTGAGAATCTCCCCTTTCAACGACCAAAAGGGATTGATACCGATCTTCTCATACCAGCCTTGCTCAGTTCCCTTTTGGAATACCCTTTACAGGGCGCGTTGCTTGTGCTGTGTTGAAAATGCAAGTCTTATTGTAAAGTTTTAAACAAAGCAAGGTGCTACGGCTGAAAATTTAAAGCGTTTGAAACTTATCAATTACTATGGGGTGTAAAAAACGTAGGTTTTTTACACCCCCTGTTTGCGTGCTTGACAGGTGATAGCAAGGGTGATATATTTTAATTTAAGATAATATTGATTCTTTGGCAGTGAGGTGTTCCGATGAGCAGACAACTGAAAAATACCGACCGTGAAAGCGAAAACATATGCGTGGTGAGAACTCCGGAGGGTCGTGCGGCTGAAAAACGCCGCGGCACAAAGGAGGACAGACCTGCCTACGTCATATTTTCCGTTCTCTCACTGCTGTGTACTGTCGGAGCAGTGTTCTCTCTTGAGCTTGTAAGCTCCTTAAAGTTGCTTTGCCTTATCCCGGCAGGGTTTGCACTGGCATTTGCGATTCTGGCGAAATCAAAACGCACCGGCGTGCTTTCCGTTATGGCTCTTGTTTTCGCCATTATCGGAGCTTTTGCGGTGTGTACAATATCCGTTGCCTGTGTTTGTGTCAGCGGATTTGTTCACGAAGCAAAATCAGAGCACCTTGACCCTCTGATTGACAAGGTGACAGAATGGCTGCCCTGGAAATAACCGAACAGGAGTTGACCCCGATTGCTTCCATACATAAATATATTCGGTCTTGAAGTGCCCATGTACGGGCTTATGATAGTACTCGGCGTGATACTTGCGGTTATACTGGCAGTTTACAGAGCCGGAAAAAGCCGAAAGGTATCGCGCATGGATATGTTCACCGCCTCCATGGTGGTGTTTATTGTCTCCATTTTGGGTGCAAAGATACTGTTCCTGCTGACGGAATTTGACCTTTACTGCGGCAATTTCAGCCTGCTTATAAGCGACCCTGTTAAATACTTCGGCAATCTGGCAGGCAGCGGACTGGTTTTCTACGGCGGCTTTATAGGCGGTGCGCTGGGAATGATTGGCTATTGCAGGGTGTTTAAGCTGAATATCATTGATTACTTTGACGCGGCAATACCCTCAATTCCGCTGGCTCACGCTTTCGGCAGACTGGGCTGTTTTTGCGCAGGGTGCTGTTACGGTCGGGAATCCGAACGCTTCGGCATTGTGTTCGGAAACGCTCTGACAGGCGTTTCGTCAACAAACAAGGTTATCCCCACCCAGCTTATCGAAGCCTGCTTTAATCTTATTCTGTGCGCCGTCCTTATTCTTTACGCAAGACGTGAACGCAAGAGAGGAACGGTCATGGGACTGTATATGGTTTGCTACGGCGTGTTCCGCTTCTTTATCGAATACCTGCGCGATGACGAAATACGCGGCGCGTTTTTGTGGTTTTCCACGTCACAGTGGATAAGCCTTGTGCTGATAATTCCGATTGGTATATTGCTGCTTTGCGGCATTGGCGAAAGGCTTTCCGCAAAAAAGGAAAAGGAGAGCTGAAATGCCCAGATTTTTTATAAGCAAAGGTGCTGTTGCGGATAACCGTGCGGTTATCACCGGTGAGGACGCACAGCATATTTCAAAATCACTGCGCATGAGGACAGGCGAGCACCTGACACTGTGCGATTGTTGCGGAACGGACTACGAGTGCGTTATAAACGGTTTTTCCGAGGGTACGGTTTACCTTGAGATTGAATCGGAAACACCTACGAAATCCGAGCCGAGCTGTCGGGTAACGCTGTATCAGGGCTATCCGAAAGCCGACAAGCTTGAGCTTATAACCGAAAAGGCGGTGGAGCTTGGAGTTAGCGAAATCGTGCCGGTGCTAATGTCCCGTTCCATAGCACGTCCCGACGAAAAAAGTGCCGCAAAGAAAAGCGAACGGCTTCGCCGTCACGCCCTTGAAGCCGCAAAGCAGAGCGGTCGTGGAATAATTCCCACCGTTGGCGATATGATAAGCTGGAACGAGCTTTTAAAGCGCATCGGCAGTCATGAGCTGACCGTCACCTGCTATGAAGCCGGCGGAAAACCGCTTAGAACCTTTATAGGCAGCGCAACTGACATAGGAATCGTAATCGGACCTGAGGGCGGAATTTCCGAAAAGGAAATTGCGGAACTAACGGACGCCGGTGCCAAAACAGCAACCCTCGGCAAAAGAATTTTGCGTACCGAAACCGCCGCAATAGCCGCCGTTACCGCCGTTATGTACGAAACAGGAAACATGGACAACTAACAAACGGGGCAGTAAAAAGCTTAAACTTTTTACTGCCCCTCAAGCTTATTTGCAGTCCGCTAACCTCCGCAGGAGAAGAAGCACCTGACCGCACAGGCGGAAACCGAAATCATCAGTGAGAAGAAGAACAGCAGAAGTCCCAGAAGAATTGCGTTAAATACGCTTGTCGCAACTATACCGGTTGCAAGGAGCACCGTTGAAAACAGCACCGTACCGAGAACGCCTGTCAAAAGCGTGCCGACTGCCGAGCATACACAGCACTTGCTTTCGCCGCTTCTTCGGAGCATAGAGGTCACTACCAGAGCGCCGAGATACACTACGGCAATTCCGAATGTCACCCACAAAAACGCCGTTGACACCGTGATTGCCGCCGTCACCTGAAGAAACGTGGTAATCAGCCCGATAATTATACTCGCTATAACCGATGCGACGGTACAGCTTAATTTGAAATTGCAGTTAAACATGATTTTAATTTTCACCTCCCACAACATAATATGTCATTCTCTGCCGCTTTGTTACGGAGAATATGAGAAATAGACATTGACACAAAACCCATGAAAATGTATAATATTTTTATAGGTTTATCCTGTATTCAACAAACTTTTAGGAGGATTATTGTGAGCGATATTATCAAAAACGAAGAAACTCAATTCAGCCCCCAAACGACAACATCGAATTTCTGCATGAAGTGCGGAAACAGACTTAACGGTTCGGCGTTCTGTTCTCAGTGCGGAACTCCGGCAGGTCAGAGCGGCAGTACAAAAACCGCTCCTTCCTCTGCTTCCGGCAATGCAAAGTCTTTCGATTTCACACTGCTTTTGCGTGAAACCTGGGACTACATTAAGGCTTTCTTCACTTCCAATCCTTTCTCCGCAATTCGCAACGCAGCTCTTACGAAATCCCACCTTTGGGCTATTCTCGGCGCCGCCGTCTGCCTGATTTCCACACTGGGCTTCTTCTCTTTCTTTGCACAACCGGTTGATTTCAGTATTTTCGGCAGCTACAGCTCGGACGAAAACATAAATATAATAACTATAATTGCCGCTATAATCGCGGTTTCGGGCGGAAGCGATTCCCTGTATTCTTCAAGCAGCAAGCTTGTGAACCTGGTTGAGCTTACTTCAAAGAATGTAGCTGTATTTTTCAGCACACTGTTTATAGTAATACTTGTTTTCTTCGCGTTTTCGGCTCTGCTCAAGGGCTTCTTCGCAATCACCAAAAAGAACATCGGCTTTGTAACGGTGATGAATCTTCAGTCCGTCGCGCTTTTGCCCTTTGCAATCTGCGCCGCCGTTGCTGCCGTTGCCGCATTCATCAGCCCCATCCTTTCCGTACTGTTACTGCTTTTCGGCACTCTTTTCTCTTACATATATCTGTATTTCGGTATTCAGAAAGCCGCTTCATTCACCAAATCCCCATTCTGGCTTTACGGCTTGCTGGTCATCGCAGATTATGTTGCCGCTTATCTGATAATCCTGCTGTTCTACGCCATTTTCTGCTGACGAACGGATTTAAGGAGAAATAAAATATGAAAACCAGAAAATACATTTCCGCCGATGCCGCAAAAAGCAGCTCACGAGGCGTTGCGGCTGTTTTTGCCGCAATTATGTATACGCTGTTCACCGCCGCGGTATGTCTGCAATGCTTTTTTGACGGCTTTCCCTCAAACCTTACAAGCTATATTATTCCTGCCCTGCAGGTGCTGAACGCACTGAGCATGTGGCTGGTGATATTTTCAAAGAAAAAGCTGGGACTTAGAACAGTCGGTACATTGCAAATAATCACTCTTGTTGCAAATGTCGCCGTAACCGCCGGGATTTCCGAGGTGTTCGCAAGCGTGCTTTTCAACACCGATTCCTTCATCGGACGTTATGTCGATATTTCCGTTTTGTGTAATTTCAATCTTGCCGGAATGATTTGTCTGCTTGTGTGCTGTGTTGTTGCCATTCTTTACTGTTGCGCCGTGCTGGGCTATGTTTCCGCCGCATCACGGGCGCAGGACGGCAAGCACGCCATTGCCTCCGGCAGATTTCTCAGCATTCTTTCCTTTATTCTCGGCGTTGTTTTTACCGCGTTTATTCCCGTCTATCTGTTTGCGGAAACGCTGGGAGAAGCGGCAGGTATTGACGTTTCGCTGTTCGGTCTGAAAAATGTCAGCTTTGATTTCGCGGCATATTCAGTACCGGATTACGCCGCCCTTGCCGCTGTGGTCGCTATGCCGGTATTCTATTTCCTTGTCAGTGCTGTTGCCGGAAAAATGGCGCGCAGCAAGGCTTTCCGCAACGAAGGTGTCGAAAATCAGCAGGCTGATTCTCAGCAAAACGAGGCTGTAATTGAGCCTGTAGCCGAGCCTGTGGTTGAGCCTGTAGTCGAGCCTGTGGTTGAGCCTGTAGTCGAGCCTGTTGCTGAGCCGATAGCTGAGCCGATAGCCGAGCCTGTGGTCGAGCCTGTTGCCGAGCCGATTGCCGGGCTGGTTGCTGAGCCTGTTGCCGAGCCGATTGCTGAGCCTGTGGTTGAGCCGACAATTGAGCCGATTGCCGAAACTATCCCCGATACGGTCATTGAGCTTGAGGACGAAACAGTAATTGAGCCTGTAGCACAGCCGATTGTTTTGCCCGTAATCGAGCCGGTATCACAGCCCTCGTTTGAAGAAACGATTGCCGATCCGGTACCCACAACCATAGCCGAGCCGGCAGAACTGCCCGAAAAAGCCGTCATGCCCAATCCGTCAGTTGCGGACGCCCCGGCGGCTGTCAGCTACATTCGCGGTACGAAACTTATTGACTTCGGCTACTGCGAAAGCGATATTATCTGATTCCGATGTAATTTGCCATAAGCTTAAACAAAATAATCCCCTCAGGCAGTCCCGAAACCAGAGGTTTCCGGGACTGCCTGAGGGGATTTTAATCTGTAATATTAAAAACTATCTTCTTCTGAGTATATTATCCATATCGTCAATATCATCACCGAAATCGTCATCGCCATTGAAGCCGCCGTCATTGAAATTCAAATCAAACGCCGAATCCATTTTTGCCGATGCTTCTGCCGAAACCGGGTCAAAAGAACCGAAGCCGTCATCGTCCGGAGTCTCTCTCCTGCCCGAATATCCTCTGGGGAAGAAAGAGCCGGGGAAGCCGCTGTCGTCATCGTCGAAATCGGAGGAAGCTTCGGCGTTTCCGCCTGTCGAGCCGGCATCGGTATCATACTTGTCGAAAAACTCCGAGCCTATGCTCACTTCGCTTGCTCTGCCGAAATATGAGGTATCGAAAGAGCCGTCGTCCTCGTCCGCCAAAGACGGTCTGCGCAACGGTGCTTTCTTTTTGCTGAAGGTGGGAAGCTCCTCGTCGTCCTCGTCCTCAATATCATCGTCATAGCGGCGGCGCGACACAGTACCGCCCATCTTGTTTTCGCAAATCTTGTAGCCCACTACAAGACCGCCTGCAAAGGCAAGCAAAATCAGTACAATTGCCCAAAACACCGGCATACCGCCTTTTTTGACTACGGTTACGGTGCTTGAAACATCGTCCTCCTCGTTGCCGGTAAGCCCGGTAATTATCTCGGAATAGTCCGTATCCGTAACCTGACTTGTAGTATAAGATATGTCCGCAATTGTTATTTTCTTATCATACATCGGAGCGGTCTGCCTTGCGGTGGAAGCACCGGTTGTATTCTTGCCGGTGCAGGTTTTGACCTTGCCGCCGAAGCTTGTTTCACCGCCCGGAGCGCCCTCCAGAACCGTGAATTTCACCCTTATGATGTTGACCGAGTTGAGCTTTGAGTTTTCGCCGTTGGGGTTTGTATAGCTGAGAGTAAGCACACCGTTTGACGCACTTCCCGAACAGCCGTCCTCATCAAACGCTTCGTCGCTGTAGACAAGCACGTCCTCGTTATAGTTTATTTCGAGAGTAAAGCTGTCGTAGCCGTTGGAGGTCTTGGTGGTTATAACAACCTCCAGCACCACAGTATCACCGGGTGCAAACTCGTCTACATTATCGGTTACGGGTCGCAGAGTAAAGTCCACGTCCGCACCTGCCGCGAAAACGCCTGCGTTACATACGGCAACGGCAATAACAAGCACCATTATCAAAGACAGCAATTTTTTCAGCTTCATATTAAAATCCCACTTTCACCGTAAGATAATCAGTTAATAAACGCCCGAAAGCCTTGTTTTCGGTAATTATATCACAGGAATTTTAAGATAACAACATTATGTTTCACGATTTTAAATTTGTTTACATATTACGCGATTTGGAAAATGTAGAATTTAAGATAATCCGTCTCCGGAACGTTCCACAGTATCGGGTGGTCGGGAGCCTGCTGTGAAGCCTTCAACTGCCGCAAAGATACTCCCGCATCCTGTGCCGCGGAGTGTAACATATCCCGAAACAGCTCGTCCGTCATAAAATGTGAGCAGGAGCAGGTGGCAAGCAGACCGCCTTTCGGCAGCAGCTTCATAGCCCTCAGATTTATTTCCTTGTAGCCCTTTATGGCGTTGCTCAGGGTTGCACGGGATTTGGTAAAGGCAGGAGGGTCGAGGATGATAAAATCATATTCGCCGTTTGGCTTCATTCCGCTGAGCAGGTCAAATACGTTTTCGCAGACAAAGCTGATATTATCCTCAAGACCGTTAAGACATGCGTTTCGTCTTGCCTGCTCAACGGCTTCCTCCGATATGTCAACTGCGGTAACCGAAAGCGCACCGCCCTTTGCGGCGTTCAGCGCAAAAGAGCCGGTATGGGTAAAGCAGTCCAAAACACGCCTGCCTGCGGCAATAGAGCCTATGTCAGCACGGTTAAACTTCTGGTCAAGGAAATATCCCGTTTTCTGACCGTTTTCAATATCAACATAATAGCGTATGCCGTTTTCCGTAATCATTACTTCTGTGCTGTTGCCGGGAGCTATACCGCCCTCGGTGTACCAGCCCTTATACTGCTCCATGCCCTCAAGCTCACGGATTTTCACGTCATTGCGTTCGTATATCGCCGTGACCTTTTCTCCCATTTCGGAAAGGACTTCGAGAAGTGCCGGAAAAATGATGTGCTTAATCTTTTCCGTTCCCAGTGACAGGGTTTGGACAACCAGCACGCTGTCAAAGCGGTCAACGGTAAGTCCGGGGAAATAGTCCGCTTCACCGAATATAAGGCGGCAGGCGGAAAACTGACTGCCCATAACCGTTTTGCGAAGCTCAACGGCATGGCGCACACGCCTTTGCCAGAAAATCTCATCGGGGGTTTCGTTTGCATTACGGCAGAAAACGCGCAGACGTATTTTCGAGTTGCGGTTGATAAACGCCGTACCCAGATATTTTCCCTTTGCGTTGACAACGTTTACGGTATCGCCGTCATTATATTCCCTGTCAACAGCGGCAATCTCCGTGTCAAAAACCCAGGGGTGTCCCTTTTGCAGAGAAGCCTCCGCCTTTTTCGTAACCGTTACGATAGGATAGCCTCTGTCTTTCATTTTGCCGCACCTCCCGATTTATACTTTTTCATTTTAAAGCCTGTTTTGGCTTCATATATTTTCGATATTTTCTCCGCATTTTCCGCCGATGTGTCAAAAACGGCTTTTCCGCCTAAAATTCCCACCAGGCTTCTGCCGGTTTTATCATTTGCGGTTTCCGCAAATGATAAAAATTTCCGTGCGCTGTCCCTGATTTTGAAGTTTTCGTCACAGCCGCCCACGATTTCCCCGAAGCTTCCGCAAACAAGCAGATTTTCAAAGCCCTTTGCGGAAACCCTCAAAGCCTTTTGCAGTGCATCAGGCTCGTTTTTCAGCGGTTTAATGCTGTAGGGCACGGTGCAGTCTGTAAGCAAAGCGGCACTTTGCGCCGCTTTGCTCAAAAGCTCCGCAGTTGTGATTATTACGGCGTGAGTGCCGAAAACCGACGGCTCGTTAAGCTTCTGCGCCACCGTAACGCTTCGTGAATCGGCACAGGGAAACAGAATCTCATTCCACAGCAGTCCATACTCGGCTGTCAGAATTTCAAACAGCTTGCGCTGAAAAAGCGCACAGGAACGCAGACTGTCGGGAGTTTGCGGTTTTTGACATATCAGCATTGCATCGGTCATTTTATCTGTTCCTTTCGGGGGAATATCTGCGCAGTGAAAGGGAGTTTGTAACAACGCAAACCGAACTCATAGCCATTGCCGCTCCTGCGATAACAGGACTGAAAATTCCGAATGCGGCAAGAGGAATACCGATTGCGTTGTAGAAAAACGCCCAGAAAAGATTTTGCTTAATCTTTCGCATGGTCTGCCTTGCAATAAGCAAAGCGTCCGGCACTGCCGTAAGCTCACGGCGAATGACGGTGACATCTGCCGTTTCCACCGCAATGTCACTGCCGCCTGCCATACCGAAGCCCACGTCAGCCTCGGACAGAGCCGGTGCATCATTGATTCCGTCACCAATCATGGCAACGGTCATGCCGGTACTCTTAATTTCACGGACTGTTTCCGGCTTTTCCTCTGCCGTAACTCTGCTGCGCACCTCGTTGATACCCAGCCTTTCAGCCACAGCCGATGCCGCTCGTGCATTGTCACCGGTGAGCATAACCGTCTTGATTTTGTGCTTTTTAAGGGAAGCGATTGCCTCCTGCGCACCGTCACGCACCGTGTCGGCAATGGCAATAACACCGACTGCTTCTCCGTTTGCGGAGAATACTATAACGGTTTTGCCCTGAAGCTCAAGCTCGGCAACCTTTTCCGCGTATCTGCCGGGTGCTACCGCTTCCGGTGAGCCTATACTGATTTTCATACCCTCACACACTGCGGAAACAAGACTGCCGGTCGAAGAAAATTCCGTGTATTCCGAAAGGGGCAGAGCCTGTTCCTTTGCATAATCGCAAACCGCCCTTGCAAGTGGGTGGGCACTGCCGCTTTCAACGCTTGCGGCAAGGCGCATAAGCTCATTTTCCTCCATATCCGTAACGATTTCCGTAACGGAGGGCTTGCCCATTGTAAGAGTTCCGGTCTTGTCGAAAATAACCGCGTTTATATCCGCACTGCGCTCAATATATTCGCCGCTCTTAAACAGCACGCCGTGCTTTGCGGCAAGACCTGTGCCAACCATAACCGCCGTGGGAGTGGCAAGTCCCAGAGAGCAGGGACAGGCAACAACCAGTACCGCAACTGCGTTAATTATGGCTTCCTCAGCCTCCGCTTTGCCTATAATAAGCCAGCCAAGCAGAGTTAACACCGCGATACCCACTACGCATGGTACGAAAATACCTGCGATTTTATCCGCAAGCCGCTGAACAGGGGCTTTTGAGGTCTGGGCTTTTTCCACTATCGCAATAATTCGCGACAGCACCGTTTCCGCTCCGATTTTCTCAATGCGCACCTTGATTATGCCGTCGGTGCAGATTGTCGCACCTGTGACATTTTCGCCTACGGTGCGCTCAACAGGCATATTTTCACCTGTCAGCATGGATTCGTCAATGCTTGCTCTGCCCTCAATAATCACACCGTCCGAGGGGATTTTCTCACCCTGTCTTACAAGGGCAATATCGCCTACCGCAAGCTCTCTTATATCTATTTCAACGCTTTCGCCCTCTCTGAGAACTGTAACCCTCTCCGCTTTGAGAGCCAGCAGAGAGGACACCGCTTCATTGGTGCGGCGTTTTGCCCTTGCTTCAAAATATTTTCCCAGCAGAACAAGGGTTATTACCATGCCGGAGGATTCAAAATACATTCCGTGCATACCGTGAATGTTGCCGGCAATCATATTGTAAACACTGAGCGCATAGGCGGCGGTTGTGCCGAGAGCTACAAGCACGTCCATATTTGCGTAGCCGTGGCGAAGTGCCTTATACGCTCCGATATAAAATCTTCTGCCTATGATAAACTGCACCGGAGTTACCAAAATAAGCTGAAAAAGGGGCTTATGAAGAAACGCCACCACAGAATTATCCATTCCGAGAATGAAATGCAGTATCATACCCACCATAAGAGGAAGTGACAGCACGATAGAAATAATCAGCTCCGCAAGTGCCGCCCGCTGTTGTTTTTCATCGTTGACTTTCTGGGTTTCATCGACCACTGTAAACCCGGCGTTTTCTATTGCGCCTGTAAGCTTTTCTATCTCGCCATCGTAGCCGGAAATTATTGTCACTCCGGACGCAAGATTTACGCTGACCGATTCACACCCCTGCTTTTTCAAGACCTTTTCGACACGCGCCGAACACGCCGCACAGCTCATACCGCCTACTTTAAGTCTGATTTGCTTTGCCATTTTTTACTTTTCCTTTCTTTTCGTTCTCGGAGGAACAGCGATGAAGCCTGCCCCTCCGAGTAATTGTACTGTTTACGCTTCGGTTGCGTCAAAGCCCAGCGCTTCGATTTTCGCGATAACATCAGCAACAGCAACAGATTCGTCAAACATAGCCTCGGCGGTCTTGTTTTCAAGAGAAGCCTTCGCATTTTCGCCGCCTGCGGCAGTGAGAGTTTTCTCAACGTTTGCGGTGCAATGTCCGCAAGCCATGCCCTCAACGTGCAGCTTGATAAGCTTTTTCATCATTTTCACTCCTTTCCTCACATTTTCGGTGCTTTTTGAATAGAGTGTATCAAAGGCACCGACGACATACATATACTATCATATTTTTACAAATTAGTAAATACCATACTATATTTTGTACAGTTTGTTAATATTTCAAAAAAGGTGGTGACAATGCGCCGCGGTTATGCTATAATCCCGTTATTGTAATGCTAATTTCAAATTTTTATGTCATACGCCTTAGAAATTAGTATATAATCAGCACCGCTGATTGGAAAGGAGGTCCTGAATGCACGTAGACCCTGAAAGTTTAAAGCGCCTGGACCGCAGTTAATCTGCGGTTGACGAGGACGAGGGTTATCGAAATTTTCGGCGGATGCCCTCCGGCGCCCTCCGGCACAGTGCCGCAAGTACGTATTTAAAGCCACAGAGAAATCTGCCAACAAAGGTACGTACATTGCCGGATATTTTAACACAGTGAAAGCTCGCTCATAATGGGCAGGCTTTATTCTGCTGTGTATTTTGGAGGTTTTATTAAATGTGTGGTATTGTCGGCTATATCGGCAGGAACAGCTCTGCCGATATACTTATTGAGGGCTTGAAAAAGCTCGAATACCGCGGCTATGATTCCGCAGGTATTTCAGTATTTGAAAACGGTAAAGTTGTTACCGTGAAATCAAAAGGTCGCATGGCCGACCTTGAAAACAAGATGAAAGAAAACGGCACTCCTGCCGGAAATCTGGGAATAGGTCACACCCGTTGGGCTACTCACGGAGAGCCTTCGGACGTGAACAGTCACCCCCATTCCTGCGGCAGAGTTACTCTCGTTCATAACGGCATTATCGAAAATTACGCACTGCTTAAAGCTCAGCTCATTGAGGAGGGTCACTGCTTCGTGTCCGCAACCGATACCGAGGTTGCCGCTCACCTTATTGACAAATATTACAACGGCGACCCTGTTGAGGCTATTTACAAAGCGTTAGCCGAAATTCGCGGTTCTTATGCTTTCGGCATACTTTTTTCCGATATTCCCGATACTCTCTATGCCGTCCGCAAGGACAGTCCGCTGATAGTCGGTCTTGGTGAGGGTGAAAATTTCATCGCTTCCGATATTCCGGCTATTCTCAGTCACACCAAAAAATACTATCTGCTCGATACAAACGAGCTTGCCATAATAACAGGCGACAAGGTGGAGCTGCTTGATTCACAGCGCAAGCCTATTGAAAAGGAAGTTTTCACCGCCACCTGGGACGTTTCCGCCGCCGAAAAGGGCGGACACCCTCATTTTATGAGCAAGGAAATTCACGAACAGCCCAAAGCACTGGCTGATACTATCGTTCCCAGAATGGCAAACGGTATTTCCGGTATTTTTGAAAATGAAATGCCCGACTGCTCCGAAATCGACCACCTTTACATTGTCGCCTGCGGAAGCGCAATGCACGCCGGAATGGCAGGAAAGCACATAATCGAAAAGCTTGCGAGAGTGCCCGTTCAGGTGGAAATCGCCTCTGAGTTCAGATATGAAAACCTTGTGTTCCGCAAGGGTGATGCCGTCGTGCTTATCTCCCAGAGCGGAGAAACCGCCGATACTCTGGCGGCTCTGAGAATCGCAAAGAAAAACGGCATACCGACAATTGCGATAGTCAACGTTGTCGGCTCATCAATTGCCCGTGAAGCCGACATTGTGCTTTACACCTGGGCAGGACCGGAAATCGCCGTGGCAACCACAAAGGCATACACCTGTCAGGTTGCCGTACTGCTCATGATGGCTTTAAGACTTGCAAACGACAGAAAGACCTGTGACGAAGCACAGCTCAATGCCTGTGCCGCTTCTCTCATGTCACTGCCTGAGGACATAAAGGCTATCCTCGACCGCGAAGACGAGTTTAAAAAGCTGGCTTACGAATATAAGGACAACGAGAATCTTTTCTTTATCGGCAGAGGTATCGACTGTGCTCTTTGCTGGGAGGCTTCAATTAAGCTCAAGGAAATTTCCTACATTCACTCCGAGGCTTACGCCGCAGGGGAGCTGAAGCACGGCACAATATCTCTTATCGAGCCGGGCAGACCTGTTGTTGCCATTGCCTCCTGTGATGAGCTGTTTGAAAAAACCGTAAGCAACGCAAAAGAGGTTAAGGCGCGCGGCGCAAACGTCATTCTCCTTACAAGAGAGGGGCAGACCGTTGATAAGACCGTCTATGACCACCTTATCGAAATTCCCGCTCTTGACCCCTTTGTACGTGCCATAGGCGCAATAATCCCCTTGCAGATTTTCGCTTATCACGTGTCCGTTGCAAGAGGACTGGACGTTGATAAGCCCAGAAATCTTGCAAAATCCGTTACCGTTGAATAATTTAATGGGGCTGTAAAACTTACGTTTTACAGCCCCAATGATTTTATAATAAGTTCAGCCTTTTCTTATAATTGCCGTAACCGTATCGGCGCAGGCATCAAGACCTACAACGCCGCTGTTCATTGAAAGGTGATAATTTTTAACATCGCCCCATTCGCGACCGGTATAATGTCTGTAATAAACCCGTCTCTTGTCGTCCTTTTCCTTGAGCCTTTTTTCCGCCGGCACTTCCGTTTCGCCGTAATTTTCGATAATGTGCTTAATGCGGAAATCCATATCCGCAAAGAAAAATGTGTGCAGGCAATCCTCACGCTCGCGCAGAATATAATCGGCACAGCGACCTACAATAACGCAGTCCTCCTTTTCCGCAAGCTCGTTTATGATGTTGTTTTGCATAATGTATATTTTATCGGGTATGGAAAGCTCGCCGGGGTTATGCGCATAGGCGTTGGTCACCGCAAGAGAGAACAGGAAGCTTCTTCTCGAAAACGCATACTCTCCCGTTTCGCTGATGTAGTCCTCGGAAAAGCCGGTTTCGCCGGCTATTTTCTTTACCAGCTCCTTGTCGTAATAAGCAATGCCCAGGTCGTTTGCTATCTTTTTGGCAATAGTTCTGCCACCGCTTCCAAACTGTCTGCTGACCGTGATTATCCTCTTTTTCATTGAGCTTCACTCCTTGTCACTGTTATTATTCATCGGAAATCGCCGCAAGCATTTTAAGGGCAAGCTCCCGCTTATCCGGCTGCAGCTTAAGAATCCGCTCTATCAGCAGACATTCCTGCTCGCTTAATCCGTAGCGCGAAAACACCGTAGAAATACTTTCCTGCTCCCGACCGCCTGCCAGCTCGGAGGGGGACAGCCTCAGCACCTGCGACAGCGCAATTATTCTATCGCGCCGCATATTCCCTATGGAGCCGCTTTCCCAACGGGACACAGTAGCTTCACTTACGCCCACGGCATCGGCAACCTGCCTGAGTGTCAGTCCCAGCTCACGCCGCCGTGAGCTTATCAGCTCGCCTAATTTCACGGGCATCACCCCTATAATTATCCTATTTAAATAATAATATAAAGTTCACGTTTTTTCAAGACAGTTACAAAAATTTAATTCTGTTTTTCAGTCGATACAGGGTGTTCCATGATAAACGCGCGCCAGATTTCCCCGGCAATTTCCGTTTCGTAATCACTGCCTGCCACCCTCACAAAGCCTGCCTTTTCATAGCACCGCACGGCAGCCGGGTTGTTTTCAAAAACGCCCAGAGTGATGCTTTCGGCATTCAGGACATTCTTGCAGTAATCGACTGCAAGAGACAGCATACGTCCGCCCAGCCCCTGTCCGCGCCTTGCGGAATCCACGACGATAAAGCCCAGACGGGCGTGCTTTCTTTCGCTGTCTGAAAATCTTATGATAAAATGCCCTGCAACGCCGTCCTCATCGGCAAGGACAAAGGGCGTTGCTCCGTCACATTTTTCATTGTCTCCGTAGTAATCCGTAAGATTTTGCGCGGTTATCGGAAATGTGCCGAGCCGTCCTGCGCTCCACTGATAGAACGATAGACCGATATTAAACCATGATACTATTTTCTCTGCGTCTTTCGGCTCAAAAGCACGAATTTTAAGCATTTTTAAACACCTTTTCTTCTTTTGATTTTGTCAAGAGGGAGCTGTAAAAAAGCAAGTTTTTTACAGCTCCCTCTTTTGGGAATAGGAAAAAAGATGCAGAACGGACAAACCGAATCCGAAGGCGTACAAGGGTACGCCGAGAGGTGAGGTTTGTTCGTAGCATAAAACATAAGAATCTTTACAATTTTGCATACTTAATGAATTTCATTATGGCTACTGTACAACAATATCCTGTTTTATGCGGTCTGCGCTTTTTTACAGCTCCCAAATCTTTATTTTCCAAGTTCCTCAATCAGCACATCGAGGGCTTTATCAATCTGCTCGCCTGTGATATTCAGCGGCGGAAGCAGGCGCACCTTTGTCTTTGCGGAGAGGACGAGCACGCCATTTGAAAGACAGCCGTTTATAATATCCTTATTGGGTCGCTCGGTTTCAATTCCAATCATAAGGCCCATGCCGGAAACGCTCTTAACGCCCTTGACGTCTTTAAGTCTGCTTCTTATATAATCGCCCTTTGCGGCTATGTCAGCGAGAAAATCATCTGTCAGGCGGTTTATGACACTCAGCGCACCGGCGCATACGGCAGGATTGCCGCCGAAAGTCGAGCCGTGAGTGCCGGGAGTGAGCACATCTGCGGTTTTTTCGCCCATTACACACGCGCCTATGGGCAGTCCGCCGCCCAGACCCTTTGCGGTGGTGAAAATATCGGGAGTAACGCCGAAGTGCATATAGCCGTAGAGCTTGCCTGTTCTGCCGTTGCCGGTCTGCACCTCGTCGAAAATAAGCAA
Source organism: uncultured Eubacteriales bacterium (assembly GCA_964500965.1). Lineage (GTDB taxonomy): Bacteria > Bacillota > Clostridia > Oscillospirales > Acutalibacteraceae > JAISGQ01. The sequence goes on from CAZCQZ010000005.1 coordinate 20,886, forward strand.
CAGTCCGTACTTTTCGCAGATTTTCACAACGTCATCAACGTAACTCTGTTCAAGGGCGTAAACGCCGCCCTCACCCTGAACGCTTTCAAGCATGACCGCACAACAGCCGTTTTCACTTGCAAGCCTTTCGACATCGGAGGAATCCGTTGCGCTTGCATATACAAAGCCCTCGGTAAAGGGCATGAAGCTGGTGTGGAACGAATCCTGACCCGTTGCGGCAAGGGTGGTTACTGTTCTGCCGTGAAAGCTGTTTTTAAGGGTAATTATAGTGCTTCTGCCCTCACCGTACTTATCGTAAGCCCACTTTCTGGCAACCTTTATGGCACATTCGTTGGCTTCCGCTCCCGAATTGCCGAAGAAAACCTTTTTCATTCCGGTTTTCTCACATATGCTCTCCGCAAGCTTTGCACAGGGAGAGGTATAATAAAGGTTTGAAATGTGCTGAATTGAGCCGAGCTGAGTGGTGACGGCGGCAACCCATTCATCGTCTGCCGCGCCGAAAGCGTTTACGCCGATTCCGCTTGTCATGTCGATATATTCTTTGCCGTTGCTGTCCTTTAGCACTGCACCCTTTCCGCTGACTATCTCAACGGGAAATCTGCCGTAGGAGGAAGCAACGTATTTTTTATCCGTTTCAAAAATGCTCATGTTACTCACCCTTTACAAACATCGTGCCTAAGCCCTCGCTGGTAAGAAGCTCGATAATAATGGAGTGGGGGATAGTGCCGTCAAAAATAAACACCTTATGAACGCCGCAGTTCAAAGCTTCTATACAGCACTCAACCTTCGGAATCATACCTCCGTTAATAGTGCCGTCCTCAATAAGAGAGCGCGCCTGACTGACGGTAACGCCTGTAATAAGGCTCTCCGGGTCGTTTTTGTCACGGAGTATGCCGGCAATATCGGTCATGGCAATCATAGCCTCAGCCCCAAGCATACCGGCGATACGAGCGGCGGCAGTGTCGGCGTTTATGTTGTAAACGTGCTCGTCCTTATCACAACCGACAGTTGAAATTACGGGAATATAGCCCTTTTCGAGAACGTCAAGCACCGGCTGAATATTTATGTCGGTTATCTCACCGACATTTCCGAGCCGCTCGTCCTTTTGCTTTGCAAGTATCATATGTCCGTCAATGCCGGAAAGACCTATTGCCTTGCCGCCTATGCTTTGAATGAGGTTGACAAGGCTTTTATTGACCTTGCCTGCAAGAACCATCTGCACGATGTCAACAGTTTCGTCATCGGTAACACGCAGACCGTCAACAAATTCGGGCTTTTTGCCTACCTTTTTCAGCATATCGTTTATTTCCGGTCCGCCGCCGTGGACAAGCACTACCTTTACGCCTACCAGGGTCAGCAGTACCATGTCGGTCATGACGGAACGCTTTAAATCCTCATTGAGCATGGCGTTGCCGCCGTACTTAATAACCACGATTTTGTTGTTGTACTGCTGTATGTACGGCAGTGCATGGGTCAGCACTCTGGCGCGCTGAGCGTTTGTTATTTCCATTTTAACACCCTCTGTTAAGTTCTGTAGTCGCCGTTAATTTTGACGTAATCATAGGTGAGGTCACAGCCGAAAGCGGTTGCGCAGGCATCTCCGTCACGGAGAATGACATCAATAAGCACCTCGTCCTGAGAGAGTATTTCCGTTGCCTTTTCCTCGGAAAACTCAACGCCTCTGCCCATTGAGCAGACAAGCACCTGTCCTGCCTTTGATTTAAAGTTGACATCAATTTTATTGACATCGGTATTTTCACCGGCATAGCCGATTGCACAGAGAACACGTCCCCAGTTTGCATCGTTTCCGAACATAGCGGACTTGATAAGGGGAGAGCAGATAACCGACTTTGCAATGCTCTTTGCCGCCTTTTCGCTTTCCGCACCGCTGACCTTACATTCAACCAGCTTTGTTGCGCCCTCGCCGTCCTTTGCCATAATACGTGCAAGGTAGGTGCAGACATACATAAGAGCCTCGGCAAAGGTCTTGTAATCCTCGTTTTCTTCCGTTATCTCCGCATTTTCCGCAAGTCCCGAAGCCAGTATGCAAAGGGTATCGTTTGTGCTGGTGTCACCGTCAACGGACAGCATATTAAAGGTATCGTCTGCGCAATATTTGATAGCCTTTTGGAGCATTTCGGAGGAAATTGCCGCGTCGGTGGTAACGAAAGCAAGCATGGTTGCCATGTTGGGGTGTATCATTCCGCTGCCCTTGCTTATTGCGCCCATGGTAACGGTTTTTCCGGAAAGCTCAAATTGTATTGCTATTTCTTTTACAACGGTATCGGTGGTCATAATAGCTTTTGCCGCCTGAGTGCCGTCCTTTGAAAGCGCCCTGTGAAGATAGGGGATACCCTCGCGAATCGGCTCTATAGGCAAGGTCTGACCGATAACGCCGGTTGAGGAAACCAGCACCTCATCGGCACTGATTCCAAGCTCTGCGGCGGTAAGCTCGGTCATTTTTTCGGCTTTTTCCTCGCCGTCGGCATTGCAGGTGTTGGCGTTGCCGCTGTTGACGATTACCGCTCTGGGCTTTGCCTTTGCCATATGTTCCCTGCACACAAGAATAGGCGCACCCTTTACAAGATTGGTGGTAAACACCGCACCCACATTACAGGGCACATCGCATACTATAAGCGCAAGGTCGGGCTTGTGCTCACTCTGTATGCTTTCATTTGAAAGAATGGATTTTGCGGTAACGGTATTTGTGGGGTACATGGAGCGTTTAACTCCGCAGTAAACGCCTGCGGCGGTAAATCCCATAGGTGCGGCTACAGAGCCGGACAATTTTTTATAATTCAATTTATACATCTCCTACAAAACAAGCCCTGTTGTCTTTTCAAGACCGAGCATAATATTCATACATTCAACTGCCGCGCCGGAAGCACCCTTGCCGAGATTGTCAAAGCGAGACATAAGCAGTATTCTGTCCTCGTTTCCGAAAACGGATATTTCCATACTGTCCCTGCCGGTCAGCGCACCGGCGGAAGCAAATCCACCCTCGTCGATTGTATCGGTAAATTTCACGATTTCACCGCTGTAAAGGGAGCGGTAAACATTTTTAATATCCTCCATGCCGCCGTTTATGTCACAGCCGAAAACAGGCACGGTTACGTGCATACCGGAATAAAAAGGCGCAACGGTGGGGCAGAATATCGGTGCGTATTCAAGCCCGGTGCGCACGGTCATTTCGGGCAGATGCTTGTGAGTTTGACCCAGTGCATACTGTCTGGGAGCTGCAAAAAGAGGGTCAATCTCATCGCTTTCGTACTGAGCAATCATACCCTTTCCGCCGCCGCTGTAGCCGGTTACGGAAAAGCAGGTAAGGCGTGTATCGGTGGGAATCAGACCTGCCGCAACCAGCGGAGCTGTCAGTGACACAAAGCCGCCGGCATGACAGCCGGGAACACAAACGCGCTTTGAGGTTGCAATGCGTTCATAGTGACCGGCGGACAGCTCCGGGAAGCCGTAAGCCCAGTCGGGCAAAGTTCTGTGAGCGGTAGAAGCGTCGATTATTCTTGTGCTGTCGCTTGTGACCAGTGAAACCGCTTCCCTTGCGGCATCGTCCGGCAGGCAGAGAAAGGCTATATCGCAGGAATTGAGAGCCTCTTTACGGGCGTTTATATCCTTTCTTTTTTCCTCCGGCAGAGCTATAAGCTCAATATCCTCTCTTGCGCCAATGCGCTCTTTTATACGCAGACCGGTAGTACCGGCACTGCCGTCAATGAATACCGTGTGCTTCACTCTATGCACCTCCGCAAAAATACCGTGAATGAATATGCATAATTATACTTTCGCCGTCTCCGAATGTCAAGGTTTGGGCACAACACGGAAAATATTCTCGTTTATTGTGTAACGGCACTATACTGCCGCAAAGGAATTTGTGCAAATTTACATAAGTACGATATTCATATATTTGAATATATATTCATAGACGCATCGCGTGTATTCGCAAACATCAAAAAAGCACAGCAATAAACATAAAAAAATCAGGGTAGTACAAGAAGATTTTGTGATGTATAATTGTTTCTGTAAAATTGTGTATTAAGACACAAAAACAGGAGGAATTAAAATGGCAAAGAAAATTCTCGCACTTGTCCTTAGCATTATGCTCATAGCCTCTCTCGGCGTTATGTCCGTTTCCGCAACCGAGGAGGAAGTCGGCAACGCAGATACCGAAACCGGTTATTACTGCGAAGTTGCGCTTTTTATGAAAGAAAGCTATGACGAATGGTCGTTTGGCGATGCCGACCCCGGTGAATGGTCCATTCCCCAGAGCGAATCCGTTTTCGTCACCAGCGACGGCAGATATGTTGTCGAGCTTACCGACCTTGTTATCCCCATTGATAACCTCTGCCTCTGCTACATCAAGGACGTTGACGCCGAGTATAACGGTCTTAAACGTTCAAATCTTCCCGAAGATGTTGAAATAATCACCGAAAAGATTGTTCTTAACGACAGCCGCACTGTTACCCCCGAAGATAACGTGCGCACCGGTCTTAAAAAGGGCACTGTTTTCGATATTTGCTACGAAAACGACTGGACTCCCGATGACTGCACCGTTGATTTCACCAAAGTCACCGAAATCAATTCTATCCGCGTAACCTTTACCGTCAGCGGTCTCGGCGGCGAATATGTTGATATGGACCCCCAGCCCGAAGAAGATGACACCGTTGATGTCGGCAGCGCAGTGGATAACACTGTTGCGGAAGCCGAGAAAGACGGCTGCGTAGGCGGTGCCGTTTATCTGCCCCTGGCTGCTATCGTTGCTGCCGCCGCTCTGATTGTTTTCAAAAAGAGAGGCTGATTTTCCGAACATCAGGCGTAATTTATAATTATTACTAAAAATGACAGGCACGAATCACGTGCCTGTCATTTTTGCTGTTTATGAAGCTGTGCTTTTAAGGTATTCTTTGTAAGGGCTACGTCCTCGGCATCCCGATAATTAAAATTCAACTGTTCCGGAGAGCAGTGATATACAGCCGCGAGGACAGACTTCAACACATGCTCCGCAGCCGGTACACTTGTCGGTATCGACGGAAGCGACGAAATTTTCTATGCTTATAGCCCCGTTTGCGCAAGTCTTCGCGCACTTCATACAGCCGATACAGCCGACCTTGCAAACCTTATTGGTAAGATTTCCCTTGTCGCAGTTTTTGCAGCGGACAACCGCAATAGGCTTCAGCGGTTCAAAGGTAATAAGCCCCTTGGGACAGGCTTTTACACATTTTGAACACCCTCTGCACAGGGTCGGGTCGATATGCGCAACTCCGTTGCACAAAGTAATCGCGCCGTACTCACAGGAAGCTACACAGTCACCGATGCCCATACAGCCATACAGACAGCTTCCCACACCGCCGAACAACTGGTTTGCGGCGGCACAGGACTCAACGCCCAGATACTCCATTTTATCGGTAGTGTTATCATAAGTACCCATGCAGTGTACAAGAGCGGTTTTGCGCTGAACCTCACCGACCTCCTGCCCCAGCAGTGCGGCAATCTCTTTTGCCGCCGCAGCTCCGCCGGGGGAGCAAAGACCGTTTTCCGCTTCACCCTTAGCCAACGCCGCCGCATATCCGGAACAGCCGGAATAGCCGCAGGCACCGCAGTTTGCGCCGGGAAGCTTTTCCAAAATCTCCTCCGCTTTTTCGTCCTTTGGCACTGCCATCAGCACAGAAGCAACCGAAAGACCTACGCCGGCAATAAGTCCTATACCGGCAACCAGCAATACAGCGAGTAATATTCCATTCATATATTACACACCTCACTTACGAAAGACCTAAGCCGTCAACGATTCCGGCAAAGCCGGTAAAGCTGAGAGCGACAATTGAAGCGGCAACCAGAGTAATAGGCAAACCCTTTAAGGATTCGGGAATATCGGCGGATTCAAGTCTGCCGCGAACTCCGGCAAACAGCACCATAGCCACAAGGAAACCAACTCCTGCGCCGACGGCATTGACAAGAGCGGCAATGTAGCCTGCTCCGAAAGAATATCCCATGCCGGATTCCGCTCCGAACTTGCCGATAACAAGGGTAGCTACGCCGAGCACGGCGCAGTTGGTTGTAATAAGGGGAAGATAAACGCCGAGAGAATTGTACAGCGACGGTATATATTTTTTAAGGAACACCTCGAAAAGCTGCACAAGAGCGGCGATTATCAGAATAAATACGATAGTCTGAAGATAATCCAAATCATTGGGAGCAAGAATAAGCTCGTTAATCGGGTAGGTAACAGCCGTAGCCACGGTCATTACGAAAATGACTGCGGCACTCATGCCGACAGCGGTATTGAGCTTTTTTGAAACTCCGAGGAAAGGGCAGATTCCGAGAAATTTTGAAAGAATAAAATTCTCGGTGAGAATTGCGGCAACAAACACGCCGAGGATTACTTTAAAGGTCATTTGCGCAACCTCCTTCCGCTCGTTTTGAGCAGGTCATGGCGGCAGGACATGAGCCGCAGGGGTCGTTAACAACGGTCAAGCCCTTTTTGCGGCTGATTTTGTTGGCAAGAGCAATGAGCATACCGAACACAAAGAAGCCGCCTGCCGGAAGAACAAATATGAGAATGGGGCTTTGGCTGAGAATGGGAATTGAAAGTCCGAGGAACGAGCCGTTGCCCAGCACCTCACGTATTGTACCCATACAGAACAGCGCGGCGGTAAAGCCGATGCCCATGGTCAGACCGTCTATGATTGAGGGGATAACGCCGTTCTTTGAAGCGAACATCTCCGCTCTGCCCAGGATTATGCAGTTTACGACGATAAGGGGCAGATACAGTCCGAGAGATTCGTCAAGGGAGGGAACAAACGCCTTGACAAGCATCTGGACTACGGAAACAAAGCCTGCGATTACGGTGATGTACGCCGGAATGCGGATTTTATCGGGGATTATTTTTCTCAGGGCAGATATTACAGCGTTTGAGCATATGAGAACGACGGTTGCCGCAACGCCCATACCCAGCGCGCTTTCAACGGAGGTTGAGGTTGCAAGGGTAGGACAGGTGCCGAGCACCAGACGAAGCACGGGATTTTCCGTAAGCACGCCGTTTTTAAGGGCGGCAAGGAAGCCGCGGCTTTCTTTTTCCGGCTCAGCTTCAGTCTCATTTGAAAGTTTCGGCTTTTCCGGTGCAGGCAGTGTTTTTTTCACCGGTGCGACAGGCTTTGGAGCTTCCGCCTTTTTAGGCTCTGCCGCAACCACCGGCGGCAGGTTTGCCTCAACTATTCTGCGCGTTTTTTTGTCCGCTTTTATTTCAGATGCGGAGGGGAACTGCACTGCGCTTTCGGGCTTTGCTTCCGCTATCGGAGATACCGCCGCTTCCGGCTTGTCCTGCGGATTGCCAGCTCCTATTGATACGGAACGTCTGCTCATTGTATATTCATCCTCCCCTCGATTTCGGTAACCTGAGCCAGTGCTTTGTTTACCGCACTTGTCACAGCTCTGCTTGTAATGGTTGCGGCGGTTATCGCATCAATATCTCCGCCGTCCTTGCTCACGGCAAGAGTGCCGCTTTTGCCGATAAACTGCGCAAGCCAGCTTTCGTTTTCGCAGTTTGCGCCGAGACCTGCGGTTTCACTCTGCGAAAGTATCTCTATTCCCGTGATTTCAAGGTCAAGATTTACGCCTATCATTATCTGAACATTGCCGCCGTAGCCCTTTGCGCCTGCAACGGCAACGTAGCCGATAATATATCGCACATCACCGTCGGAAGCAATATCGGTGGCAGAAATATCCGTAACAGACACATCGGTTTCGGAAAGGTCCGTTGCCGACATATCGGTTTCGCTTAAATCTCCGGAGGACACCACGGCGGTAATCTCCTCCGTCTCAAAATTCACGCCTGTCCACAGTCTGTACCGAATGGCATCGGTGGCGGAAAGGTCGGTGGAGGTAATGTCCGTTGCGGTGACGCTTCCGGCTGAAGTCGTGGGTATTTCCGATACCAGCACCGCGTAAACGGAAACGCCGTTTTCCTCGCTTATAAGCTCGTATTCCGTGCCCTCAAGCACCGCCTGACGAGCGGCGATTTCGGTTTCAAGAGCATTTTGGGCAATTTTGTCCTTTGTCAGCATATTGGTGACAGCCAACGCGCCTGCAACGATTATACATATGGTAAACAGGATTATTGTCGGCATTCCGACTTCCTTAAAGCTCATCTTTTTCATGCCGCAGCCTCCTTTTCTTCTCCGAAGGGCTTCGGCGTTGTAAGCTTCTCAATATGAGGTACGAGAATATTCATAAGCAGAATCGCATAAGAAACACCCTCCGGCATATTGCACAGCAGACGCATAGCCATGGTCAGCAAGCCGCAGCCGATACCGAAAACGATTTTACCGCTGTGGGTTATAGGGGACGTGGTATAGTCGGTCGCCATGAAAATCGCGCCCAGCATAAGACCGCCGGAGAAAAGCTGAGACAGCATGAACAGCGCGCTGTCCTGCAAATCGTAGCCTTTCCCGAATCCGACAACAAACGAAATCACCGCAACGGTACCGATGAAGCAGAGGGGTATGGTGGGCTTTATAACTCCACGGAAAACGAGAAACAGTCCGCCCAGTATAAGAGCGGCGGCGCAGGTTTCGCCCAGACAGCCGGGGTGATTTCCGAACAGCAGCGTCAGTATATCGGGAGCGCCGTCACCGCTTTGAATAGATGCAAGCGGTGTAGCGGAGCTGACGGAGTCAATCTCCTTATTCAGATAATGGAAAGGATTGACATATGTTCCCATTGCGGCAGGAAAACTGAGCATAAGCACAATACGTGCGGTGGCGGCAGGGTTTGCGAAATTCATGCCGATACCGCCGAACATCTGCTTTACCACAACTATTGCAACCACCGAGCCGAAAGCGGCATACAGGGGATTGATTGTCGGTGGCAGGCAGAAAGCCAGAATCATTCCGGTGACAACGGCGGAATAATCTCCGATAGTCTGTCTGCGCTTCATGACCTTGCGGCATACAAGCTCCGACAGCACACTTGTGATTATACACACCGCAATAGTCAGCGCACTGCGCCAGCCGAAATAAACACAGGAAATTATTGCCGCCGGAACAAGGGCAATTACAACGTCCTGCATTATTTCCGGAGTAGTGGACGGATTTTTAAAATGAGGTGACGGAGTGACAAGCAGCTTGTGTGCCGCATTTATCTCCTCGCTGACACGGTTGTCAACATTATTGTTCACGTTTTTTCCTCCTTTTGGAGAGTTTTTACTTTTTCCCGTTATTTTTCAGCATGGTCTTGCCAAGGCGCATATACTGCACAAGGGGACGCTTTGCCGGGCAGGAAAATGCACAGCAGCCGCACTCCATACAGGTGTTGACGCTGAGCCTTTCAAGCTCCGCGCAGTCCCCGATTTTCACGGCTCTTTCAATACTGGTTGCCTGCAACCTCATGGGACAGGCGGAAACACACCGACCGCAGCGTATACACTCGGTTTCGCTCCGCTCGTCAACATCTCCTGCGGCAAGGGCAAGCAATCCGTTAGTCTGCTTGATAATCGGCATATTGGCATCGTAAAGGGCATTGCCCATCATCGGACCGCCCATAATCAGCTTTCGCGGCATTTCTTTATAGCCGCCGCAGAATTTCAGCAAATCGCCTATGGGCGTACCTATGGGTGCAATCACGTTTTTGGGGGTCAGCACGGACGAGCCGTCAACGGTAACGCGCTTTGTTATAAGCGGCACGCCTGTTTTAACATATCGAGCCAGAAACGCAACCGAAGTTATATTCATAACAATACAGCCCACGTCCAGCGGCAGCTTGCCTTTCGGCACTCTCCTGCCGGTACACGCCTGAATGAGCACCTTTTCCGCGCCCTGAGGATAGCTTGCCCGAAGCTTCAGCACGCGGACAACATCATCGGGGTCGTTTTCCTCGGCAATTCTGGAAAGACATTCTATTGCGGTGGGCTTGTTTGATTCAACGCCTATAATCACGCGCTTAATGTCGGGATAGCAACGCCTGAGCAGAGTTATGCCGTCAATAACATCACGGGTGTTTTCAAGCATTTCGCGCATATCCGCGGTCAGATACGGCTCGCACTCCGCTCCGTTTATTATTATGGTATCCACCTTTTTTTCGCCTATGGAAAGCTTTACGCTGACAGGAAAGCCTGCGCCGCCCAAACCTACAAGTCCCGATGCGCGCACTGCCTCCACAAGCTCTTTCTGATTTGTAACCGTGGGCGGCTTTATGCCCTCCCACATGACCTGTTCCTCATCACCGGTGACAATTTCCACCGTCTTGCATCTTGCACCGCCGGGCATGAGAATATCTCCGATTGCCTTGACCGTGCCTGCAACGGAAGCGTGTATCGGTGCGGAAACAAACGCCTTGCTGTCTCCTATAGGCTGACCTATGCGCACCTTATCGCCCACCTTTACAAGAGGCTCACAGGGTGCTCCGATGTGCATCTGCATGGGGATAATTACTTTTTCCGGCGTCGGCAGTGTTTCGGTTTCAAAAAAAGCGGTGTTTTTTCTGTGAGGAACGTGCACTCCGCCAAAAGTTTTAAAGGGGTGCTTCGGGAATACCGTTGCCTCGCTTACCGCCTGCGGTTTCTTTGACATACGCTTCTTCCTCTCATAAAAGAGTACGCAGTGATACATTATTTTCCATTATATATGTTCTCTGCGCATATATTGAAATTGTACTACATTAAATTCGTTCTTTCAATAGCAAGACGGACAATTTCGCCCTTATCCAGAATATTTCTACTATAATTCGCGAAAATTTTCCTGTGTTTTTGTGAATTTTTTCGCAAAATGGCAGCTTTATCGGAAAATCTCATCGCTTTCGTCGTCATTTCCGTTTTCAAGAGAATATCGCTGTGCCAGTGGCTTTGAAGAAAGAAAGGCGTCTGTTTTTTCGTAAAATCCGCCCAGAGGCTTTTGCAAAAGCTTCGGACGCACCGACAAAACCACGTAGGCAAGGAAAACAACAAGCGAAATAACGGTTATCAAAAGCCCCTCTTTGCCGCCGGGGGTTTCGTAATCAAAACGTATGCTGTTCTCTCCCGATTCGCATTTCACCGCCATGAAGCCCACGTTTACTTTGATTATCTCAGCCTTTTTGCCATTCACACTTGCGCTCCAGCCCTCGTCATAGGGCACTGAAAAGAAAACAAGGTCGCTTTCACTGAGGGTGATTTGTGCGGAAAAGCCGTCGGAATCGGGGAGATAAGTCTCATTGCACGATACCGCCGCACGGTTTGTGCAGTCGGCGTAATATTCCTCGGTGGTGACAAACACCGTGTCAACGTCCATGTGAGTTAAAACGCCGTCATATTTTGCCGCGTCCTCGTCGGACAGCACAATCGCTTTCAGCATAATCGCCGCCCGGTCGCTTTCGGCAAAGCTGTAATACTCCGCTTCGGTGATGTATTCGTCGTATGTAAAGCCCATGGGTATGTAAAAATCGTTCTCCCACAGATTGTGTCCGCAGGAGGTTGAAACATACGACCAGCCCGAATTTGCGGTGTTGTATTCCTCACGATAGGTATGGGTTTCTCCGTCTGTTGTCACAAAGGTAACGGCTGATACATCGGTTTCCGAAACGGTAGGGTCGTAAAGTCCGCCGCCGCTTATTTTGTCGGCAGAGCCGAATGTACTGCCGTGCACCCCATCGTCAAACAGATATTTCACGCTTAAAAGTGAACGCACAGCGTATGCGCTTGCATCGGGACGTGTTGCCACAACGCGCTCGATACCCACGCTGTTGTAAAACTCAATTGCGGTGTTGGGAATGATTGAATGAAAGGCGTTAATGGAAGACATGTCCCAGAACATCGCGATATTGTCCATAGTATCGTAGGTATCAATTCTGAAAACCGCCGCCTGTGCCTTTTCCTTTTCACCTTCCGGCATACTGACCTTTTCCTCACCCTCTATGGCGTAGGGGATAACATAATCCGTATTTGAATAGGAAAGGGTCTGTCCCTCGGAGATAAAGTATATCCACATCGCGCAGGAGGCAACCGCAACGGCGCAAAAGCCCACTACCGCGCCGATGTGCCGCTTCCCGGCGGACTGAAGCCCGATAACCGCAAATATACCGCCGAGAGACACAAGGGCAATAGCTACATACACCCAGAAGCGGTCGGCGTAGGCATAAAGCCCGTATTTCGCTTCGGAGACGGCGGTTGCCGGTGATGACATGGTAAATCCTATGCCGAAAGCTATGGCTACGGCTATTCCCGCCGCCCATTTAAAGCCGCCGCGCAAATCGGTGCGTCTTGTGTTAAACGCCGAAACGGTCATAAGTGCGGTAATAAGCGTCAGCATATAAAACCAGCGTGCGTAGTAGGTGGCATTAAACAGCATGAACGACGAATTTAAAATGGGGATAAAGGCAAAGAACATCAACACGACAAACATTCTTTTCAGCCAGTGACCGGGGTGACTTTTAAGCCATGCAATAACGCCCACCATTCCGAACGCCGGCAGATAGGCGGCAATACTGCCCCATTTCGCTCCCGAACCGGGCGTAAAATTCGGACGAGCCGGTAAGTCGGGTGGGAAAAACATGGCTTCCAATATATTCAGATAACGCTGGGATTCGGGATAAAGCAGGGCATTCCAGCCATAGAGCATGGAATCCACACGGGGACTTTTCAGCACTTCGATAACGGCAGGAAGCAACAGCACCGCCGACAGGCAAAGCCCCAGCACCGATTCAAAGGCTATGCGCAAAAGCTTGCCGATGTTGAAGCTCCAGTTTCCGTGAGACAAAAGCCGCACGAAAAAATAAATAACAACGAATACCACTTCTCCTACAAAGAAGAAGTAATTGACAAAGGCGTTTATAAACACCGCAAGACAGAACAGCCCCTTTTTGTCCTCACTCATCAGCTTTTCCAGAGCGAGAAGCAGGAGAGGGAAAAATATCATCGGCTCGTGGAAATGGTTGAAGAAAATGTTAAAAAGAGAATAGCCGGAAAAGGCGTACAGCAGTCCGCCTGTCATCGCCCAGTCCTTGTCCCTGATAAAATGCCGCAGATATGCATAAGCCGTCACCGCGCACAGGGATATTTTCAGCATGAGCAGAGGTCCTATAAGGTATGGCACTGCCGAGGTGGGAAACAGCAGTGTTATAAGAAAAAAGGGTGAGCCGAGGTTGTAAAAGGAATAAGAGCCGATAAAGTTCGCGCCTATGTCGGTTTTAAAATCCCAGCCTACAGAGCCGCTTTTTATCATATCGTGAGCGTGCATATAAAAGGGGTACTGCTGAACGTTAAAATCGCCGTAAAGCAGAAAATACCCCCTGTTTATAATAATAAAGGGAATGAAAATCACAAGACATATGAAAAACGCAATGGCAAAAACAGTGCCGTAACGCTCCTTTTTGCCGTTCAGGGTCAGCTTGTCAATCAGATTCATTTCGCACCTCCGTTTTCGGTACAATACTGTAACGCATTATCACAACAGCAGCATAGGCAAACAGCGTTACATTCAGCAGTGAATTTACGGTCTGCATTGCTCCGATACCATTTTCCCACTCTCCGCCGTGGTTTACAAGAGCCAGAACACGTGCCTGATTTGCGAAAACTATTGCGCACTGAGCGCAGAACGCATAGAGAATACGCCTGTCACGAAGTCGGGCATAAACGAGAAGCAGAAGCAAAAGGGCAAGCATCTGATACCGCTCGTGCTGTCTTGTGGTCAGCATGAACACGCCGTTTACAAAGAGAAAGGCGGCGGAAAGCATATGCATTTCAGGCAGTTTTATATAGGCATACACAAGCAGTGTGCACAGTATAAACAATACCGCCGGGGACAGCAGGGCGAATATGCCCTCCTTTTGCCAGTTCAGCCCCCATATTCCGTAGATATTGTCGGCGTTGAGATTTACGTAGGGATATGTGTTTGCGCCGTTCAGATACACTTCAAGAGGAAGAAGTATATTTTTTGCCCCTATCATAAAGGGCAGCCACACAGCAAGCCATACCCCAATGGCACTGGCGGTATTTTTGACGGCACAAAGCCATGCATAAGGCTTTTTAAAGCCGCCGTTAGAGCGGATAAGCTCAAGAAAAACCACCGGAGCAAGATATGCCGCCTGAAACTTCAGAAGCAGACACAGCGCGTATATTATACAGGCAAGGGTATGTTTGCCCCGAAGCAGGGCAAAAAACATCACCAACACAAAAAGTAGCAGCACGCAGTCGGTCTGCCCCCAAAAGCCGCAGTTAAATATTGCGGCAGGATTTATTGCCCAGAGGGTACATAAAACAACGCCGAGAAGCTCCATTTTCCGCCGTGGAAAAAGGTAGAGAACGAAGCATATCAGCGAATCGCAAAGCACCGGAACGAGCTTTATCGCCAGCATACGGTATGGCGCAAAGCCGCTGACGGCGGCGTTTTTTGTCACAAGCCCCACGATTTTCAGCACGAAAAGATAAAGAGGCGGATAATCAAGCCGCCAGACGTGACCGTCATAGGCGTTGAAAAAACCGTTTTGCAAGTCTGCCGCCCATTGCAGATTCCATGCGGTGTCGTAATCGTTCTCGTAAAACACCGCCGCGCAAAGCCGCAGGACAAAGGCAAACACCGTAATTACAAAGGCTAAATCCGCATATCGCCGGTGATTTTTATTTGTAGCCGTGTTAAGCAAGCCGTCATCACTCCCTCATGCTGATACTTTCGGCTTTATTGTAGCATAAATCGCCACGATTCACAAGCACCTTGAAATTCACGGCGCAATATTGTATAATCGAGAAAAGGTGTGAATGATTATGCGTAAAATTCTTTTGGTCTTTTTGGCGGCACTGGTCATTGCAATATTTCCGGCCGCAGGCAGTGCCGAAGAAATATCGTCCTCAGATACCTACAGCACAGGAGTTTTCGAGCCGTGCGAATATATACCCTCCTTTGCACATGTCCCGGATTTTTACATGCCGGTGGAAAACGTGACCTGTATGTATATGTTTATTGACGTTAACGGCGTTCCGCACAAACGCTGGTACGGCTCGGTTGACGGCGCTTACGGCTGGTACGCCGTTGAGGACGGCGAGCAGACGGTAAAACCCTATTCCATTCCCGTAAACGTGGAAAACGACCGCGCCATGCTTTACGCGGAAATTGACAGTACTTATTCCTCCGAGAGCGATTTAGGCTATGTGGGCATTCTGCCGCCGGAAACGGAGCAGACGGCGGTAAACAGTATTTTCGGCGTACCCATAAGAAAATTTTTAATTTGGTCTGTGTCGGGAGTTGCCGCATTATGCACCGTGATAATGATTTCCTCCGCCGCAGTGAAAAGCCGAAGAAAAAGGCGGTACTGATTTGCGAAAATTATTGATTTGAGCTGTAAAAAACCTGCAAAAAGCTGACAAAATTATCATCTCATACATTTTAAAGCCATACAACAATCCGTGAAATTTCTCAACCGTATTATGCCGTTTCACTTAAAATCATATAGTTAGTCTTGCAATTTCAACAGCAGTACAAGCGACACACCCTGTAAATGGTATTCCAAAAGGGAACTGAACCGAGCCGGCATGAGGAGAGCGGTATCAACCCCTTTTGGTCGTTTAGGGAGGAAATTCTTAAAGGGAGGGGATCGAAACCCCTCCCTTTAAGTGCCTTTTCTTTGCGTCTCGTTTCTTTGGGCAATCAATACAAATTTCCAACGGAAATTTGTATATGACATGAGGCATAATAGAACAATATCGATTTCAGCAATCGCAAACTATTTTGCTTATTTGAAATCTGTATATGACACGGTACGTAATGCGCTGAGCAAATTAAAAAATTCAATCAAGTTAAACATTGCGGTCAAAATCAGCCCTTTGTTTCTTCAAGCAACGGCTTGATTTTCCCTTTGTATATCCGCGTAAAGAAAATCAGAGTTAAGGTTGCGCTGACCAGCTCGGCAACAATAAACGCCCACCACACGCTGTGAACGTCTCCCGACAGGCTCAGCAGATACGCCACCGGTAAAAGCACCACAAGCTGACGGCAAAGTGAGGTTATTGTCGAATAAATGCCGTTGCCCAATGCCTGGAAGCTCGCACCCAGTACAATACACACCGCCGCAACGGGGAAGTGCATACTTATAATGCGCAGTGCGGTAACGCCGATTGAAAGGAAATCCTCGCTGGGCTTGAATATCCCCAGCAGCAGCTCCGGCACTGTCTGAAATGCGATAAGTCCCAGCACCGTTATGCCGAGAGCAGTGCAAAGAGCAAGCCTGAGCGTTTTAATTATTCTTTTCGGCTGACGTGCGCCGTAATTGAACGCGACAATGGAGATGGTCGCATTGTTCAATCCGAACATGGGCATGAAGAAGAAGCTTTGCAGCTTGTAATAAATCCCGAAAACCGCGGCGGCGGTTTCACCGATGCCGTCAAAGCTCAAAAGCACCTGATTCATACCGAAATTCATCACCGAGCCAATCGCCATCATTATCACCGAGGGAACTCCCACCACGAGAATCGGCTTAATGATTTCCCTGTCCGGCTTGATTGCTTTCAGGGAAAACTGAACATCGGGATTGCATTTCAGGTTAAATATTACAGCCATTAACGCCGCAACGCATTGACCGATTACCGTTGCAACCGCAGCTCCGGCAATACCCATTTTGGGCATACCCCACCAGCCGAATATAAAAACCGGGTCGAGAATGATGTTGATTATCGCTCCTGTTCCCTGGGTAAACAGGGTGTATATTGTCCGTCCCGAAGCCTGCAAAAGCCGCTCGCCCAGCACTTCGACAAATATGCCGACTGTAAAAATACAGCATATCGAGGTGTACGCCGCGCCGCCGTTTACGGTTTCCGCTACATCGGATTGCATGGAATAGTACGCTTTGCTTCCGAATATGCCGAACAGCATGAAGATTACGGTAATAATGCCCGTAAGAAAAATACCGTTGCCTGCCGCCGAATTTGCGCGGTCTTTTTTGCCCTCACCGAGAGATTTGCTCAGCAGCGCGTTAACGCCTACCGCAATGCCGGTTGCGAAGCCGATTTGCAGATTCTGCACCGGGAACGCCAGCGAAAGCGCGGTTACTGCGCTTTCCGAAACTCGTGACACATATACACTGTCAACGATGTTGTACATTGCCTGTACAAGCATTGATAATATAAGCGGCAATGCCATTGTCGTCAAAAGCTTCCCTATGGGCGTGTTTTTCATTTTGTTTTCTCCCGTCCGGGAGACTGTTGCTGTGCTCATTTCGTCAATCCTTTATCATTAAAATCAAACAGAGGTATTATACAGGATTATATTCGGATATTCAACGGCTAATTTGCGCTCCTGTGCTTGCCTCCGAAATTAAATAAAATCGGGCACTGTAAAAATTTTCGTTTTCACAGTGCCCGATTATTATTCTTCGCTGTTTTTACTTTCTGTTCTTAATCTCGTCAACAAGCATGGCGACAAAATCATCTGCCGGCATGACCTCTGTTGCCTGACCGTCACGGCGGCGGACTGCAACCGTACCGTCAGCCTGCTCCTTATCACCGATAACCAGCATATAAGGAATCTTCTTCATCTGTGCTTCTCTTACCTTATAGCCTGTCTTTTCCTGTCTCTTATCGCTTTCAACACGGATACCGGCGGCTTTAAGCTTTGCTTCAAGGTTGTCGGTATATTCGTTGTTTCTGTCGGTAATGGGCAGAAGTCTTACCTGGACAGGTGCAAGCCATGCGGGGAATTTGCCTGCGAAATGCTCGATAAGAATACCGATAAATCTTTCGATAGAGCCGAACACAACACGGTGAATCATAATAGGTCTGTGCTTCTGACCGTCTGAGCCTGTATACTCCGCTTCAAATCTCTGAGGAAGCTGGAAGTCAAGCTGGATAGTACCGCACTGCCATGTTCTGCCGATTGAGTCCTCAAGGTGGAAGTCAATCTTAGGACCGTAGAATGCGCCGTCGCCCTCATTGACAACGTAATCAAGACCCAGCTCATTGAGAGCCTTTCTAAGACCCTCCGTAGCCATTTCCCAATCCTCGTCACTTCCCATACTGTCCTCCGGACGGGTGGAAAGCTCAACGTGATATTTAAATCCGAACAGGCTGTAAACCTCGTCGATAAGGCGCACAACGCCCTTAATTTCATCGGTTATCTGCTCCGGCGTCATGAAGATGTGGGCATCGTCCTGAGTGAAGCAGCGAACGCGCATAAGACCGTGGAGCGCACCGGACTTTTCATGTCTGTGAACAAGGCCAAGCTCACCGCAGCGCAGAGGCAGGTCACGGTAGGAGCGCGGCTCGGACTTGTAAACAAGCATACCGCCGGGGCAGTTCATGGGCTTAATGGCAAAATCGGTTTCGTCAATGACGGTGGTATACATATTGTCCTTGTAATGGTCCCAGTGACCGGAGGTTTCCCAAAGCTGACGGTTGAGCATCATCGGTGTCTGAATCTCAACATAGCCGTCACGGGTGTGAATCTGACGCCAGTAATCAATAAGGGTGTTCTTCAAAATCATGCCGTTGGGCAGGAAGAAAGGGAAGCCGGGACCTTCATCGGTCATCATAAACAGACCCATTTCCTTGCCGATTCTGCGGTGGTCACGCTTCTTTGCTTCTTCGATTCTGGCAAGATACTCGTCAAGGTCTGCCTTGTTTGAAAAAGCAGTGCCGTAAATTCTGGTGAGCATCTTGTTTTTCTCACTGCCACGCCAGTATGCACCGGCAAGAGAGGTGAGCTTAAATGCCTTGACAGCGGAGGTGTAGGTGACGTGAGGACCTGCGCACAGGTCAACGAAATCACCCTGCTTGAAGAAAGAAAGCTCCGCGTCTTCCGGCAGGTCGTTTATAAGCTCAACCTTATAAGGCTCGCCCTTTTCTTCCATAAGCGCGATAGCTTCGGCTCTGGGGAGAGTAAAGCGTTCCAGCTTGAGATTTTCCTTGACAATCTTCTTCATTTCCGCTTCAAGCTTTGCCAAATCGTCCTCGGTAAAGGGGGTAACGCAATCGAAATCGTAATAGAAGCCGTCCTTAATAGACGGACCGATTGCAAGCTTTGTTTCGGGGAACAGGCGCTTTACAGCCTGAGCAAGAATGTGAGAAGCGGTGTGACGGAGGGAATTTCTGCCGACCTCGTCCTCAAAGGTATATTCGGCAATCGTTCCGTCATGGTTGATTACTTTCATAAAAACAAATCCTTTCCTGAAAATAATAAAACCCCTGAGCAATGTCTGCTCAGGGGTGCAAATTTGCACGGTTCCACCCTGTGGTTTAACTCATACTCCTTAACGCGGAAAACGGCAACGCTCATCACGTGCGGCTCAAAAGCGGTTTTCGCCGTTTTCTGCAGGGAAAGCTTTCAGCCTGCGGCTTTCCGTCTCTGGTGCATAAACACGGTTACTCGTCTTTGTCACAGCCGTTACGGAAATGATACCACCCTATGCTCCAAAAGTCAATTATTTTCGAGCTGTAATTTAATTTTTCCTTGAATAATAGGCATATCGGGAGTATAATACAGCGTACTTAACCGAGGGAGCAAGTAAAGCTCTTTCAATATACCGAGTTTTTACGCAACCGCAAAAATAAAGCTTTTCGATATACAATCCCTCCGGCACACCTTGCGGTGTGCCACCTCCCTTTACACAAGGGAGGCGTTGTAAATGCGAATTTAAGTTATTAACATTGAGTAGGGAGGAGCGCGCACATGGATATTACAGTCAGCCCAAAGGCGCTTTGCGGCACGGTTGAAGCAATACCGTCAAAATCCGTTGCCCACCGTATGCTTATATGCGCCGCTCTTTCCGATAAGCCCGTAAAGGTTGTCCTTTCAAGCTCAAACGCGGACATTGATGCAACGGTCAACTGTCTGCGTGCATTAGGCTCGGAAATAAGCATTGACGGCGGCGTTTACAGCGTAACGCCTGTTAATCCCACCGATGAAACCGTACTGCTTGACTGCGGCGAAAGCGGCTCAACTCTGCGGTTTATCCTGCCTGTTGCGGCGGCGTTGGGTTGTAATGCACGGGTCATCGGAACAGGCAGGCTTCCCGAACGCCCCCTGGGTGAGCTTCGCAGTCAGCTTGCCTCTCACGGCATTAGCTTTTCTGCGGAAAAACTGCCCTTTGAAATTTCCGGTAAGCTTTCCGGCGGTGAATTTATTCTGCCCGGAAATGTCAGCTCCCAATATATAACGGGACTTTTGCTGGCAATGCCCCTTTGCGGCGGCGGCAAAATCACCCTGTCAACCCCTCTTGAATCCGCGCCTTATGTCGATATAACCGCTTTTGTCAGTCGCAAATTCGGCGTTGATGTCAGGCGTACCGAAAGCGGCTTTGAAGTCGGCAATGCGCCTTATCACAGCGAAGAAAGTCACGTTGTTGAGGGCGACTGGTCATCGGCGGCATTTTTCCTTGCGGCAGGTGCTGTAGGCGGTCAGGTTACAGTGAACAATCTGTCCCCCGATTCGCCTCAGGGAGATAAGGCGGTAGCGGATATTCTCCGTTCTTTCGGCGCAACGGTCGAATATGGGGAAAACCTTGTAACGGTGCGAAAAAACAAGCTTCACGGCATTAAAATAGATTTAAAAGAAATCCCCGACTGTCTGCCGATTCTTGCGGTTGTTGCCGCCTGTGCCGAGGGTGAAACCGAGTTTTACAACGGTGCCCGTCTGCGGCTCAAGGAAAGCGACAGGCTTTACACCACCGCAACCATGTTGCGTTCCTTCGGAATCCGATGTGAGGAACAGCCGGATAAGCTTATTGTCACCGGAGGTACTCTCAAATACGGAGAGGTTGAAACCTTTAACGACCACCGCATTGCAATGGCGGCGGCAATTGCCGCAAGCATATGCGGCGGCAAAATATTAAACGCACAATGTTCGAAAAAATCCTATCCGGGATTTTTTGATGACTATATTTCCCTCGGAGGTATTGTAAATGGATATAAACGAACTGAGAAGTAAAATCGACGGAGTTGACGACAAGCTTCTTGAGCTTTTCCTTGAAAGAATGGAGCTTTCCGTTGAAATCGCAAACTACAAAAAGGAAAATGAGCTTCCGGTTTTGAGCAAATCCCGTGAGCGTGAGGTTTTGGCTCGCGTTGCGGAGAAGTCCGGCGACCTTGAAATGTACACTCACAGGCTTTTCACCACTCTCATGGACCTTTCAAAGGCACGTCAGAGCCAGCTTTTGGAGGACAAAAATCCTCTTGCCGACAAAATTAACGAAGCTCTGCTTCCTGCCGACGAGCTTTTCCCGAAAACCGGTCTTGTCGCCTGCCCCGGCGTTGAGGGCGGCAATTCTCAGGCGGCTTGTGACAAGCTTTTCCCCAGAGGTCGGCTCATGTTCGTGAAAAACTTTAACGCCGTCTTCGATGCCGTTGCATCGGGGCTTTGCTCCTACGGCGTTATCCCCATTGAAAACAGCTCCAACGGCTCTGTCAGAGGTGTTTACGACCTGCTTCTCAAAAAGGGACTTTGGATAGTCCGCTCGGCAAAGCTCTGCGTAAAGCACGTGCTTCTGGGCAAAAAGGGCGCGAAGCTTTCGGATATAACCGAAATCCGCTCCCACGAACAGGCAATCGGTCAATGCTCGAAATTCCTTTCGGCTCACAAGGAAATCGCAACCTCCGCCTGTCGCAACACTGCCGAAGCGGCTCAGTATATTTCGGAATGTGAGGGCAAAAGCGTTGCCGCAATCGCTTCGGCGGAATGTGCGGAGCTTTACGGTCTTGATATTCTGGCAACCGACATTGCCGACAGTGAAAACAACTACACCCGTTTTGTATGCATCGGCAAAAAGCCCGCAATATATGCCGGCGCAGATAAGATAAGCCTTGTGCTTGCCTGCGCAAACCGGCCCGGTGCGCTTTGTTCAATTCTTTCAAACCTCGCCGCTCACGGCGTTAACCTTTCAAAGCTTGAAAGCTGTCCTGTTGTCGGCAGTGATTTCGAGTTCATATTCTTCCTTGAGCTTGACGCTTCCGTTCGTGAGCCGGGTGTTGTCGCAATGCTGACCGAGCTTGAAAAGAGCTGTGCCTCCCTTTCATTCCTCGGCTGTTATCAGTGCGTTTGATTCATTTTTAAGGAAAGAAGTTTTGTAAATGGGAACACGATTCGGTTTGCTCGGCAGACGGCTGGGTCATAGCTGGTCACCGAGAATACACAGTCTTCTGGGCTGTGATGACTACGCCCTTTTTGAACGTGAGCCGAATGAAATCGAGGCTCTTTTAAAGGACGAAAGCATACAGGCTCTTAACGTAACCATTCCGTACAAAATCGACGTCATGGCTTACTGTGACGAACTTACCGATGCCGCCGAAAGCGTGGGCAGTGTAAATACCATTGTCCGCAGAAACGGCAAACTTTTAGGTCACAACACAGATACGGACGGCTTTATTTACACCGTTCGCCGTTCGGAAATATCCTTTGAGGGCAAAAAGGTCGTGGTGTTCGGCGGCGGCGGTGCTTCCAAAGCCGTGGTTTATTCCGCTCGGAAAATGGGAGCCGGAGAGGTAATTGTTGTTGACCTCGGCGGCGAAAACAATTACGACAATCTCGACCGTCATTACGACGCGCAGATTCTTGTAAACGCCACCCCTGTGGGAATGTACCCCAAAAACGGCGAAAGAATCGTTGACCCGGCTCTTTTCACCCACTGTGAGGGTGCTGTGGATGTGATTTACAATCCCCTGCGCACCGCCTTTATGCTCCGCTGCATGGAGCTTGGCATTCCCTGTGCAGGCGGACTTCCCATGCTTGTTGCCCAGGCAAAGGCGGCGGAAGAACTGTTTTTTGACAAAAAGATTGATGATTCTCTGGTAGAAGAAATATACACAACCCTTGCCGCCGAGCAGGAAAATATCGCCCTTATCGGTATGCCCGGCTGCGGCAAATCGACCGTCGGCGCACTTCTTGCAAAAATAACAGGCAGAGAAGCCATTGATCTTGATGCGCGAATAGTTGAAAACGAGGGAATTTCCATTCCCGAAATATTTGAGATTGACGGAGAGGATTATTTCCGTTACCTTGAGCATTACGAACTTGAAAAAATAGGCAGGGAGAGCGGAAAAATTATCATCACCGGCGGCGGCATAATCAAAAACGAGCTTAATTACGGTCTGCTTGCCCAAAACAGCAGAATATATCACATAACCCGTGACCTTGACAAGCTCCCCACAAGCGGCAGACCCATTTCACAAAGCACCGATTTATCAGTGCTTTACAGTCAGCGTGCCCCACTTTATGAAAAATTCCGCGATGTGACCGTTGACAACAACGGCACTGCGGAGGAATGTGCAAATGCAATATGGAGTGAGTTTAATGAAAATTCTCGTAATTAACGGACCGAACATCAATCTGTTGGGACTTCGTGAGCCTGATATTTACGGCAAAAGAACCTATGCAGACCTTTTGGAGCTTATTTCCGAGGAAGCAAAAAAGCTCAATGTCGAGGTGGAGTTTTTCCAGTCAAACCACGAGGGCGCAATAGTAGATGCCATTCAGCAGGCGTACGGCAGAATCGACGGCATTGTTATAAATCCTGCCGCCTACACCCACACAAGCGTGGCTATCCTGGACGCGCTCAAGGCGGTTTCCATTCCTGCCGTTGAGGTGCATATTTCAGACCCCGTGCTGAGAGAGGACTTCCGCAAAATTTCCTATACGCGCCGCGCCTGTATTGCCACCATAAAGGGCAAGGGCTTTGACGGCTATCTCGAAGCAATGCATATTTTGACGGAGAAATAAATCGGAAAAAATGCAGACCGCATCTTTTTCCCGATCCCCAAAAGGGGCTGTAAAACTTGCGTTTTACAGTCCCTTTTTTACGCCTCGGCTATATTCCGTCGCGGTTTGTCGGGTCGTTCAATGCGGAGAACACCGAGCACAGCACAATCATCAGGGACAGCAGAATATTTTTCAAATCCGCGCCGTTTTCCTGAAGTATTTCAAGCTGTGCATAAATAACCGTCAGTACCGCGCTCCACACCACGGGAGATTTAAGTCTCTCTGCCAGCTTATTCACATAAGCCCTCCAATCATACCGCCGATAACGGCAGCTACCGCAACCGATATTATCTGGGTCACAAGATGCTCCCACCTC
Organism: uncultured Eubacteriales bacterium; assembly: GCA_964500965.1. Taxonomy (GTDB): domain Bacteria; phylum Bacillota; class Clostridia; order Oscillospirales; family Acutalibacteraceae; genus JAISGQ01. The sequence continues at coordinate 44,907 of CAZCQZ010000005.1, forward strand.
TGCGCCGGCTTTGATTGCAATTGCTCCAACGCTTTTTCCAGCTTTCCGATAGCAAGCAGTACGTTGTCAAGCTGAGTGCTTATTCTCGTTTGGGCAATGGCGGAATCATTCGCCTTGCTGTAAAGCACGGTTATATCCTTTTCGCATTTTCCCAGTCGGCTTTCAAAAGCGTCCATTATACCACCGCCTTGAGCCTTGCCTGAGTTTTCGGACCTGCTACGCCGTCTGCTTCAAGACCGTTGTTCGCCTGAAAAGCGCGCACAGCCGCTTTGGTTTTAAGCCCATATGAACCGTCAATATCAAGGGAGTAACCGCATTTTCCGAGCATCCACTGCACCCAGCGAACGCTTTCGCCCTTATTGCCCTGGCGTACCGCGCTTTCAGGCTCGGAATAGGGGCACACTTCACTTCCTCCGAATGTTGAAACCGTAACGGTTCTGATTCCGGTATTTTTCTTAAAGCTCTTTGTGTCGCGAACTGCCACGTGAACAAAGTCCTTTTTTGTATAAAGAATAATCCCCTTAAAGCCGACCGATTCGGCTGCCTTGGCGACCTCTGCCGGTTTAACGCCGGGCACGACTATATCAGCCGCCTTTCCCTTGACGTGGTTGCTTGCGGAAACACCGCCCACATCGGCATTATGCCTGCGGCATCTGTAGCCCGAATTTATATTGATTGCCGTGCCCAGCCTGTCGCGAAGCTTCTGCAAGAGCTCCACAAGCCTGTCGTCAAGCAGCGTGACAGAACAGCACCCGTTGCCCTTACACCGAAACTCCGAAAGGCGGAAATTTTCGGAAAGCTTAACATAAGCATTCTTCTTATAGGTTTTTACTGCCAATAAAACCACCTCATTCCACTGTACTCAACCATGAAGCTATGCTGTCCTGACCTACCAGAGAGGGCAGCACGCCGAAGTTAAAGCGGCGCAGTGCAAGCACCTGTCCGCCGCCTGCAATAATCGCCTGAGCCTGAACCGAGCCCTCCTGTACGGTAAGCTCGTCGGTAATAATAAATTCCACCACACCGTTTTCCGCATCGACAATCGCGCCGTCAACGACAGCGTTCGTCTCACCGTCCGGAAGCAGGCAGAAAAGCCGCGCACTGTGACCGCTGAGATTTATTTTTTTCTCGTCCGGATTATCACAGTCGCTGAGTGTCAGCAACAGTCTGCGTGAGTTGCCGTCATTCTGCATAACGCAGAACGTGGGAATAGTTTCGTTTATATCAATAGAAACGGGTATACAATCCTGCAAAATCAGCCCTCCCTGGTATATGTAATTCTCAGCTTTGTCGATGAGCGGTTAAATCTGCCGTATCTCGAAAGCGCATAGTTGGTGTCCGCGTCAAGGCAAAGTCCTTTAATTGTTCCGTCTCTCAAGCCCTCTCCCACCGAGTTGAGCAATGTTACCCATTTTTCCTGACCGCGTGTGAACACAGGCGTTCCGCTGTCCGCCGCGCCTGAGTCCGCGCCGTCGTCCCAGCGCGACGGTGCAGATGAATAATTGTGCATTTTAATGCAGGTATAACAATTTGCTTCACCGTGGGTGGTGTTAAGTCGCTTCAGGTAAAGCTGAACGGAAACAATCTCCGCCCCGGCAAGGTCGTTTTTGATTTCCGAAAGCGGAAAAAACATCAGCGTTCTTCTTGCGGTTGCCTTGGACGAATCGTAGGAACCTACAATAAGCTGAGCCGGATAGCCCGTCTCCTTGCCGCCTGTGCCCCAGTAAATTTCCGCATCCGAAAGAGCATAGGTTTTTGTAACGGTTTGCGTTGTCGGGAACACCTTTTTCCACTGACCGTCCGTATAGGCGTTCACCTGTTGAACGTCCTCAAAGGCGGTACCGTTGTGAATCTTCACGTTCCGAACAGATGAAAATTCCGCGCCGTCATAGGTTTTTATCGCCATATTCACTCCTCACTCCGTCACAAACCACAAATCGCCCTCAACAGCAGATGCAGGCTCGGTTGCACCCACATACAAGGCTCTGCCCGTGTCTGTACAGAGAGAAGCACCCACCTGTTCAATGCCTGTCAGTGACGTACCGTTAACGGTTATTCTGAAAAGCCCGACCTGATTTACGTCACCGGCAGACAGCAGGTCGCTTGTCACAAGCTCCGGGTCTGTGGGGTTTGAGCTTGCAGTGCCGGTCACAACGGTAAACACCAGCGAATCCGCAACCTCCGATGTGCCGCGTGTAAACTGGGCAACAACAAGGTCGTGGCGTGAAAGCCCCTGAGTACCGCTGACAACGGTGAGGTCTTCACTTTCACCGTTGGGCACGTAGAGCACATAGCCCCTGTTTGACGCTCCGCCGCCGGACAGCCTTACGGCATTATCTCCGACCTTTTCGCATTGCAGCGAGCCGAGTATGCCGCTCTTTTCACCCAGCATGGCGTGGTGAATAAAGGCGTCGTCATCGGCTGTAATGTGTGGGTCTGCCGTTGACGGAGTATTGACGGTTATTGCTTTCTGACCCAAATAATCATTCCTTTCGTTAAATCATCACGACAGCGTGTGTGTCATCAGCACGCTGTTTTCTTCAACAACCAGCCGTATGGCGGAAACGGTCAGGGTTGCCGTCATTCCGGTCAGCAAATCTCTTGCTCCGGCTTTATCGCCAAGCTCCAGACAAACATCACTGCCGCCTATTGAAATTTCAAGCTTTTTAATTTCTCCCAGCTCGGTAAGCTTGCGCCTTGCCGCCTCATCAAGAGCCGAGGTCGATTCAACTCCCGAATAGTCGTAAATGTAGGTGCTCAGCTTTTCCGCCGACGGAATACCGGACGCATTGCCGTCATTGGTAATCGTGCCGGAGGGAAGCCTCCAAAGCTCAACAATATCCCTGTCCTCAAGCCGTCCCTGTCCCAGTGCGATAATGTGATTAAACATCTCTCCCTGACGTGTGGAAACCAGAGATGAATCGTATTCCTGAGAAAACTCAATTTCCTCCGAATGGTCGGAAACCGATTCTGCGCCGACAGTAATCATACCGCCGTCAAAGCTGACGTTAAGCCGCGCCTGTTGCTGTGCAAGCAGTGTTTCAGCCGCCGAAAGCACGGATTTATACCGTATTGAGCCGCTGCAAATAATGCCGCTGTCCTCGCCGCTGACGGAAACGTAATCGGGCGCGTTTTTCAAAAGCCGCGCCAGCATACTGTTTGCCTCGGTCTCGGCAACAATCACGTGAGTTTCGCCGCTTTCGGGCACTACCGCAAAGCGTTCCAGCAAGCCGCGCCAGCACGTGCCGTAAATTCGCACCCTCCGGTCGGACACACTGTGCACCAGCTTATCAACTCTGCCGCCCCAGCATGTGCCGGGGGCATATATGTAATAACCGCACTCTATTCCGAGATCGGACCATACATTTTCGTCCAGTGACAGTTCAAAATCGTTGTCCTGATTTTCGGTGCTCAAACCTACCTGCGCATCGAATTTAATGTAGCAGGGAATTTCTCCGATTTCATTAAGCTCCTCATCGGCATAAATCAGCTCCAAAGCGGCTCACTCCTTTGCTTAACGAGGGTGACTGAAATATTAAGTTCCTTACCGCACTCAATAAAGGACGTTCCCGACGGAGCATAGGAAAAAATATTGCCGTTTTTCAGTCTGCTGTTAAAGATGTTGATTTTTTCACCCTGAGCCGAGGTCTTTGTAATGGTTCGCTCAACCTGGTCAATAACCACGTATTCTCCCTCCGCAAGAGTGACGTCCACTCCCATTGCCTTGCCGCCTATGGAAAACCTCGGATTTTCACACGGACCGGATATTTTTATAATCATAGGAGAGGAAGCATAGTGGTCGTTTACAACAGCGGCATTTCTGGTCAGAGAGGAATAGCCGTAGGGATATTTTTTCGGATATTTCAGACCGTTCTCGTCGCTTTCGGTGCTGAAAGCAAAGGTAAAGGCACGTTCACTGCACCAGCAGGGATTTTGAGGAAAAAGGGACAGGGTTACTTTTATGCAGTACCGCCAGTCCTTTGAAATCTCCTTTTCCCCTGCGCTTACGTAGCAGCTCAGGTATTGACCGCCCACATAAAGCTTGCCCGGCGAAAGAGCCTCCACATCGGCGGCAATAACATTTGCCAGGTTGTTAACCGCACTGTTGAAATCCGCTTCGTTTTCCTCATAAACATACAGCGTAAGCCGACGGACGGTATTAGGTCTGCGACGTGAAACCACTCTGCCGCCGTCGTAAAGAGGGCGTGAAGCGTAGCCCAGCGTCCACGAAAAATCGTAAAGTCCGCTTTTCTCCACAAAATACGGCTTTTTGTCAAGTTCCAGGGTTATGCCCTTTGAATTGATATATTTAATATCCAAAAGCACCCTCCTATACGTATTCGCGTACAAGCGTGCCAAAGGTGCGCCTGTCTATCTCAATAGTCTGCCTGCCGTCGGAAAGCAGGTCAATCAGCGTGTCAAGCTTACGGGACAGCGTGTCCTGTACAGTCATATCGCCGCTGTATACCGCGCCGCCGCTCTCCGTTTCGGCATAGGACTGCCTCGGCTCTTTTCTCGCGGTTGTCTCAAAAGGAACGTCTGTCACCATGCTTTGCGCCAGCCCCTCGGAAGCCCTTTCGACTTCTCCTATCATGTCCTGCAAACCGAGAATCAGACCCTCACCGGTATAATGTCCCACCTGCCGCATTACACGTGACGGAGAAGCAATCCCCAGTGCTTTTTTCATTGTTGCCGCAACGTTATCGGCAATATACCTTGCCTTTGCGAAAATGCTCGACTGCTTTTGAGCCAGACCGTTAATCAATCCCTGACCGAAATCGCGCATAATGCTGCCGCCCTCCGAAACCGTTTCGCGAACGGGAGAAAGAACATTTTCCTTAGCCTCGGAAGCGGAACGGGTGAGAAGCGTTGCGGCATTTGCAACGGAATCCGCAACCGAAGCACAGAACGCCGGAATTTCCTCAGCCGCCCTGCTGAAAGGGGTTTCAAAATCCGTATATATCCTGCTGCCCACAGCCGCCAGCGCATCGCCCAGACTGCCGATTTTCGTTTCCTGCTCTCCGCCGGAGCTTCCCAGCAGAGCAAGGGAAAGCATTGCGCTGTCGATACCTGCGGCAAAGGGCGCGGTATCAAGAAGCAGACTCGCGCTTATTGTTCCTGCGTCTATCATTAAAAATCACTCCCTTTCGCTGTAGCATGGAAGCCACAGCGGTTTTGTTGTCCCTTATCTGCCACAGGTCGGGAATCTCCCCGGTGCTTTCAACCTTGGACAGAATGTAAAGCACCGCTTCGTCAAAGCACCACGCCGTATAGCTGTCCGAAATACCGAGCATCTCACCCGGCCTGCACCGAAGCCGTTTCACTGCCGTCAGCACCGTCATCATTCGGCTGCTCCTGACGAAAGGGTATAAGCGCGCGGACACCGCCCTGAGCAAAGGCATATATTGCCGAAAGCTGCTCGTCCGTAAGAGATATTCCCTGTTCCTCAAGCTCCTCGTAGGACGGCGAAACAAGGGAGGTTTGCGCAAAAACGAGCAGCAGTCTGCCCAGCTCGTCAAGAGGTATCTGTGCCTTGCCGCCCTCGTTGAAAAGCTCACGGGCACAGGCAAGCAGCTCGTTCGGAATAACTCCCCTCGCCGCAAGGGTCAGCATTGACGGTCTGCGCAGGCGCACTTTCATTGAGCCGTCGCCCGAAAACGAGGGAATATATACATCAAAAACGGCACATTTTTCCGTCATATTGAAGCCCCCTTAACAATACCGACCTCGGTTCGATATACGCACTCACCGGCGTTCAGCGAAATACCCTGCACGGTCATGGCTGTTGTTGCAATATATTCCCTGCCGTTTTCCGCGTCGGACGGGAAATCCGACGCCTTTTCAAGATACACCGGCATAGAATCCATGCAGTCGATAAGAAGCTGAGTTTTTCCGCAGGCGGCTCTTGATTTCAAAGTGTATTCCGGGCTTACGAATTGACCGTCCTCAAAGCTGAAGCTTGCCGTAGAGCCGAAGCAGCCGGGGAACGTAAATCGGTAATAGCACTTTGTCGCGCCGTCATAGTCCTTTTCCTCGGAATAAAGCCTGAGAGTAAAGCGCGTGTGCTCAGCCGCTTCTCCGGCAGTAGGCGCGCTGTAGCTTTCAAAGCTGCCGTCTGCGTTGTACTGCACGCTTCCGCCCTGTGCAAAGGCAACCAGCTCCGGTGAAAATACCACGTCCTTGAGCTTGATGTTATAGCCCTTTAAAATGTCCTCCAGAACATTCTGAGCTAAAATGGTATTGCGTGTGCGCAGCTCCTGCTCCTTGCCCTCGGAGAGTACAGGCTCCGGGGTCACGCTTTTCGCGCTTGAAAATCTGAAAAAGCGCGGCGTTTCCTCGGCGGTAATAATTTCCGCACCGCTGATATTGGCAATGGGGCTTGAATTTATTGTTCCCATATAAACTTCCTTTCTTTTCTCCGAACTGCCCGAAACAATCGGGCAGCCGGACTATGTATTTAAATCGTCGCCGGGAGCTTTGCTCCCCGGAGCTTCGGCGGAAAATTTCAGCTCCTACCGAAGCCCCGAAGTGAATCACGCCTATCTGAAGGCAGGGAACACTAGCGACTTTGTTGCCCGTCCGGACCGTATTGGACATGGTAATCAAGATAGCAGGCAAGAGCCTTGGTGCTGTCATCGACAGTACATGCGCCCACACTGTCGCAGGGTCTGACCGCACCGATTGCCGTCAGAGGCAGCATTGCCGTCTCAACCCTGTCCTCAAGCCTTTCGAGAAGTGCAAAGCACCCCACCGGCGCATAAATGTGAATCCTGACCACATCATATCCCGTGCCGAAACCACTTGCCGGATAGGAGCCTAAAAACTGTACCACACAGTAGGGCTGTGTACATACGCCGACATGAGACGAGGGCATATATACCGGAATGCCCTTTTCCTCAAGTGCGCCTGCAATATTACGAAGCCGCTTCACAGTCCGACACCTCCAACCGCATTAACAACGTCTCTGAATACATCGTCGGCATTTTTAAGCACAGTGGGAAAAAGAACGCTGTATCTGCCGTCGTAAGACAGCTCAAGCCTCGGAGAGTACTCCATTTTGCCGATTACCGACAGCTTTTTCACGCCCAGCGGCACGCACAGGCTTTCGCCTGTCATCGTTCGTCTTGCATTTCCCGTGCGGTCGGTCCATGGGGCGTTTAGCTTTGCGTCCGTCTCAAGCGCCCGTGCCGCAGAAGCAAAAGTGCCGTCAATGGCAGTGTCAACCCTTGATTTTAAAGTCAGCAGCATCAGGTTTTTCTCCAAATTCCCGAATTTGACCGTCATAATATCTCCGACCTTTCCACAAGGGAATATCTCACCGGCAGCTCACTTAGCTGTAGCTGAACGCAGTAAAATCTGTCGTCAACTCTGATAATATCGTTTACTCTCAGCGGTCGGGAGGAAGCAACCACTGTAAGCCTGACATTTGATGCCGTCCCGATAATGCCGGGTATTGCACAGGACGGGTCGGAGGGCGGACGAAGCCTTGTTATAAATCCGCAGAGCTTTCCTTTTTCAGGCTCGACGGTTTCGTCCTGCTCACCGAACGTATTAACCGCCGGGCGTGTAAACTCCATTTTTGAAAGAAAGCCGCGCATATTTCGGCAAAGTCTGCCGCCACAGCCCGCAAGTCCGGTACAGCCCTCAATATAATCCTCACAGGGTGTCATCGGCAGCACTCCTTTCGTCCGCACGGCACAGCGCACGCGTCTTATTCGGTCTGTAAAGCCGGGCAAGGGACAGCCAGTAATCTCTGGTACTTTCCGTTTCAAGCTCCGGTGTAACGACCGCATTGCACTGAGCCAGCCGCAGACAGGCGTTATAGCTTGCCTTGTCCACATCGCCGCCGCAGTCGTCAAGCAAAGCGGCAAGCTCCGTCTGCCCCAGAGCACAGCCGCATTCACCGCCGTCAGGCGAAAGCCTGACGGCAAGAAGCTTCAGCTTTTCGGAAAAAGTCATCTATCATGCTCCCCTGTTACGCATTTTCGACAAGCACGGCAGTGCGGCTGTCACCGTCACCGATGTCGGTTATCTTAAAGTGTTTCCACATAGGACCGTGGTCAAGGCCAATCTGACCGAAAATCTGAAACTCCTCTGCCGCGCCGGTTTTGGAAAGAGCTTCGCGGAAGAAATTGCCCTTGCCAGGTACGTCCTGCTCCACAGGTCTTATGCAGGATACGTCCGCGCCGATAAGAGTACCGGCAGGCACGAATCTTGAAAGCACTACGGATACAAGTCCGAAATCGGTTTCAATCTGCATGATATTCATGCCGCCCACAGTTCTTGATGAGGGCGCACAGGCACCCCACTGAGTAGAATAAATGTCGGTAAGCTGCTGCTTTACGTCACTGCCGCAGAAAAGCACCATGTCCGTAAAGGTCGCACCTGCGTTATATGCACTTCTGAAAACCTCATTGAGAGCCGCCTTTGTCAGCGGTGCATCGCTCATGCTCTTTTCGGTTGCACAGGCATTGATAATGCCGCGCGTCTTGTTTGCGGTTGCGGCAGAGGTTGCAAGCTGATAGCTGCCGTTGATAAAGGTGTACTCCACGTCTCTTGCAATCTTTTCAAGGGCACGTGCCGTCTGGAAATCCAGTTCGTCCGTGGCAGTGCCGTTGAGAGAGGTCACGCCTGAAAGTCTGCCGCCGGAGGAAAGCTTTGAGTAAGAAACGGAAACGGTTTCCTGGAAAATCTGGGTAACGTTTGTCTCCTGCGTTCTCGCATAGGAAACAGCGGTAGGCGCGGAAAGAGAGCCTGCTTCGGTTATCTCCGGCTGAGACGCGCCGGAAATGCTGTATTCCGCCCCTGTGGGAAACTGGAAGTTGTCGGTTTTGACCGCCTTATCCGCAATAAGATTGAGGAACGGAGTTTCCGCAGGGGTCGAGGTGTAAAGCTGTCCGATGTAGTTGGGAAGATTCCATACTGTGCCTGTTCCTGAGATATTTGCCAATTTAATCAACCTTTCTTTTTAACATGAAATATGATGATATTCTGTGAAAATACGAGAAAAACAATTAGGAATATTTACGAAAATATATGAATTCATCGTAAAACTATCCCCTTTTCCGCCGCCTGACCGATAATGGCGGCAGCGGCGGCGTTGTCGTGCATCGCTCTGGCACGGTCAAGCTGTGCGCGGAAGCTCTCGGCGGCACTGCCGCCACGGGGAAACCGTCCCGGAGTTCCGGCAGACAGATTTGCATCATTGCCTGTAAAAGAGGGCACACGTCGGACAATACTTTCAATGGCGTGGCGCACCCTTTCGACATCGACGTCCGAAGCGTCGGCGGCATCGGAAATGTCCTCGGCGGCAAGCTTCATAACGTCTGAGAAACATTCCTCCTTAACGCCCAGCAATGCCATTTGCACTTTTGCCGCCGCTTCCGACTGTGCCTGTTTCGCGGCTTTTTCCGCCGCTCTTGCACGTTCCTGCGCCGCGGCAAGCTGCTCACCGGCAGGAACGCCCTTGCCGGCTCTGTAGCTTTGCTCCGCCGCCGACGCCTGCTCCTCGCTCAGGCCGTGCTGCGCAAAGTAGTCTTTCAGCACTGCCCTTTCGGCTCTTGCGGTGCGTTCCCTGACTATTCTGTTCAGCTCGTCCAAATCAACGGCACTGCCGCCGTCTGCAACGTTCATCACCGGAAGCACCAGCATTCTCTTGATGAGTTTTTTAAATATACGCATATTTTTACTCCTTTTCCATTTACAGCCTGTCGGCTTTGATAACATCACAAATGTGATATTTTCCCGTTTTATGCCGCCTAAATACCCAACGTATTTAAGCAACAATGCCCGTCGGCAAGGTATATTTGAAAACGGTGAAGCTAAGAGATTATCCCCCATTTTTCCGCGTAGCTTTCGGCAGAACGCACACCGGCTTCAACCTCTTTCAAATCCAGCTCACGCTCGTTTTCCTCGTCCTCCATAATGGGATAAAGGTGCTCGATATGTATTGAGATTTCCTCCTCCGGCAGAGCAACGTCCGAATAAATCCGCGCCATTTCAAAAATCGCCCGAACCATCCATTTAAGCGCAGGCTCCCACACCGCCCAGCGTTCCTCACTGCGTTCAATCAGCTCCCAGTAAAGAGCCTTCATGCTTTTGCCGCTTTGGGCAAGTCCCTGAAGCTGCTCCAGCGACAGATTCGGCACGCCCAAAAGCTCATGCATATCCTCTTTAATTCTGTTAAGAGTGTGCTCAAAGCGCGAATCGTAGCCGAATTTCGACTCCAGCATTTCAAGCCTTGCCTGTGCACCGTCATCGCCTCTTGCAGGGTCGGTTACAAGGTCAACCAGCGCACCGGGTGCGATTTTCATGCTTTCAAGGCACGAGCCGTCGGCGTCCACCGCCACACGCTGTGGAAACATATTGAATCTCAGTGCGTCCAAATCGTCCGATTTCAGGCGGTTGTACGCAAGCTGATTGCTCATTATTTCAGCAACGTCGCTTTCACCGAGCAAATCCCCGGTAAGACCGTCGTTGACAATTACCCTGCACGGAATGAATGAAAGACCGGTATTTTTTGTTTCGCCGCCCTCAATCAGACAGCCCGTTCCGTCATAAAGCCCCTCCGTCAGATAACAGCGACCGCCTGCCATTTCATACTTCTGCCGCCAGATACGCTGCCGGCGGCGGTTGGGGGAATCAACTGTCTGATAAAAGAAAATTATCTTTTTAAGCTGTTCCGAATCGTCTTCACGGGTTTCGTAAACAAACTCAAGAGAGGGCTTAATTGATATGCCGATTTCCTCACCGATACCGCCGGAAAGCTTTATGGCAACGCGCTTTCCTATAAGGCAGTCGCGCATACCCTTTAAAAGCCTGTCCGGGAACGAATTGTTTTCCAGCACTTTTTCAATATACCTTTGCCGCTCGGTGCTGATTTCGTTGGTTTCGCGGTTTTGCACCCTGATTTCCGGTGCTCTGCCGAACATAAACCTGGCTTCTCTTTTAATAAGCTTTTTGCACAGATTTGTAATAAGCTTGCCGGGTGCGTAATCAAGCCCCTCCGGAGTGCGCCAGTCCTGACCTGCACCGTCGTAAAATTCATACAGCCTGATAATCTCCGGCATATCGCTTTCCAGACACCTGCCGAAAAGCCCGTTAAGCTCTGTGTTGATAATATCGGGTAATGACATTTTTCCTCCTCTTAATATCAAATTGCCCCTCTGCCCGAACATGAAGCGCGTTCATTTCCAAGGCGTTTCCATGTCATCAGAGCATAGCGGAGCATGTCCATCGCATGGTCGTGCTGTTTTAAAGGCTTGTCCTCGCCGTGCTCCGAAGCACCGGAATCCCAGACGTATTCCCCAAATTCGCATATTGTGCTTTTGCAGTCCGGTGAGACGGTCAACGTGCCTGCGCCGAGAGCCTCGGAAACTGCATGTATTCCCGGAAGCACGGCATTTTTAGCCTTTATGACCCGATAACCGCGCCTGCGCATCTCCGCAATAAACGATGCGGCAGAGGGGTCAACAATCAGCACTTCGGGAGAAGCTCCGTTCTCACGGACAAAGCGTTCCAGCGCATCGGCATATTCGCTGTCGGTAAGCTGACCGCTCTTTCTGCCGTCGTGGTAATATTCCGCTTTCAGGTGCAGACAAAGCCCCTTTTCCGTTTTTGCCGCCTGTATCAAGCCCAGGGCAAAGGGGTTGTTTGTGCCGTAGTCACAGGACAAAAATTCCCTTGCGTTTTCAATCGGCTCGGCACGTACATTTCTTTCCTCGGAAAACATGGGGTAAACCAGCCCCTCCGCCACGCACCATTCTCCCAGCACATAGCGGCGGAAGAAAACGCCGCTGTAAAGCGACCTGTAACGTTGCCGCACTTCTTCACTCAGGCTTAAATTATCGTCCATTGTAAAATGGAGATATATAAGGTTGCGACATTCCGCCTTGTCAATCCACTGGGTTTTGAACCAGTGGCGCGGTCCTAACGGGTTACAGGAAAACCAGAATTTCGACCCTGCCACGGAGCATCGGGCTGTAGCCTGAGCAATAAAGGATTCCGGCATAATAGCCGCCTCGTCGAAAAACACCCCTGCAAGGGTTAAGCCCTGAATCGCGTCCTGAGCGCGCTCATCCTTAGCACCGAAAATGTAAATCGTGTTGGTTTTCCCTCCGCAGGAAAGCTCGATTCTGTTTTCCGCGCGGTGATATTCCGCTTTTACGGACAATGTTTGAAGCATGGGCAGAAGCCAGCCGAGAATATTTCTTCGCACACTGCCTATGGTTCTGCCGCAAATGGCAAAAAACTGACCGTCAAAGCGTTTCATCGCCCACAGCACAAACCCCAGTGACAGTGCCACGGTTTTCCCCGAACGCACCGCGCCGTCGGCAATAATGCCGTTTGAAGAAGAAAGCCCGGCATTTTTCCACCATGCCAGAGCAACGCGCTGCTTTTTTGAAAAGGTACACAGTGTCAGTGCTTTTGTCTGCGCCTTTTTTGCTTTGCAGGCTCCCGTTCTTTTCCGAAGCTCCTCAAGTGTCATCGTCATCACCACTCAATGCCTCCAGAAGCTGTTCGGGTATTGCGCTGCTCTCCGAGCCGTCAACCTTCATAAGCTCAAGCTCGATTTTTCTCAAGGCAATGTCCCTGTCGCTTTCAAGCTTTGCCCTTGAGTTTTCCGCATCGGCGGTTTCCTTGAAAAGGGGAACAGCCAGAATATCGTGCTGTATGCCGATAAGCTCCGACAGCACCTTAACAAGTCTCAAAAGCCGTTCCTCGTTGACCGCTTCAAGCTCGGTACACACCGTTTCCGCCGTACCGCCGCTTTTGGTGCTTACAATGTACCTGTAGATTTCCCTCTCGTCACCGACTGCCTTTTCCACCATTCCCAACAGACTGTCGGTCAGGGCAAGCTGACGTTTAAGATGTCTCCTCTGTTCTCTGCAACGCCATTCTCCGGTTTTTCTCCGTTCCGAAATGCATTTACATTCCTCCTTTTCGCAGAGATTGTCCATACCGTTCATCGAACACCTCCTGATAGAACTAATGTTCTTTACAATGGTCTGAAATTGCGCCGCACATATGCCGTGCAGCGCGTTTCTGACCTTGTGATGTCATTATATGTTCTTTAAAGACCTTTGTGCTATCATCTTGTGAAAAACTCAATTTTTGTACTATTGTTTGTGCTTATTGTCAATTTTCGGCTTTAATATGCACTTTTCTCAAATGAATATTTTAAAACCGTAAAGGTATTTAACTATTCAATTTAAAATACGGACTGTAATATTTGTCGACAATATGCTTGTTTGTATTTAATCGCAATACAAAAAACAGGGCGGCTTTAAGCCGCCCTGTTTTTTGTAAGTGAACGAATGTTTACTTGTTTTTGGCAATCCATGCATTTGCGAAGTCAAAGGCTTCCGCAAGGCTTGACTTGACGGTTTCCTTGACAATTTTACCTTTACCTCTAATATCCGGGTCGGTATACTGCAAGCGCAGTAAAACCTTTGTAGCGGTCACGCCGTCGGCCGCCTTTTCGAGAATCTGCATATAGATGACGTACTTTTCGGTCATATTACCGTAATACAGCTCATCACCGCAGCGCACAAGAGGTCTGCCTCTGTACATCAACTGCTCACTCATCGGTATCACTCCAAACTGTTGCGGCTCATTCGCCGACGTAATTTTTCAAAAGGTCGCGCAAAAGCTCATCGCGGTCAACCTTGCGGATAAGCGCACGTGCATTGTTGTGCGTAGTGATGTAGGTGGGGTCTTCGGAAAGAAGATAGCCCACAATCTGATTAACGGGATTATATCCCTTTTCTTTAAGGGATTCATAGACCTGCTTGACGATAACACGCATTTCCTGTTCGCGGTTTGCAATGGAAAATGTAACCGTGCCGCCGTTTAAAAACTCAGCCTGTTCTTTTCTTTCCTCACTCATGATCCAACCTCCAAACAAAAATATTACTCTGTATATAATAACTCAAAATCAAATCATAATCAAGAGCAAATAGTAAACATTCGGTAACTTTTATTGTCCGGCAGCTCACTTTCCGAAAGTCGCGGACTTTTAATGCCGCTGTTTGGTGCAGCCGTGCCGGTAATCGCAGAATACTAATTCCTGTCCCCTCTGCATAATTATTGGTATCAATAATATGCAGGGGGGATTCCCATGAAAACGAATGTCGAAGAACGGGCAATTGAGCTTGGGGAATATATAGTCGAAAACAAAGCAACCGTTCGCAAAGCCGCAGGCGTGTTCGGCATAAGCAAGAGCACGGTGCACAAAGACGTATCGGAACGGCTTGAACGCATTGACCACGTACTGTTTGCGCAGGTCAAGGAGGTTTTGGAGGAAAACAAGGCACAGCGGCACATACGCGGCGGACTTGCAACAAGAGAAAAATATCTCAGAAAGAAAAAAGAAGCGTCTCACATCGGTATCCGAAAAAGCATAAAACACACCGCACGCTCCGGGGCACATTCATTTGACAATCATTGACATTACCGATATAAACGTGCTACAATAAGTAAAGAAAGCAGACAGACTTTCAGTGCGAGAAAAAGGAGGAGTATCGGTGAACTGTCCTTACTGCGGTTTTTACTGTGAGGACGACGTGCGGTTTTGCCCGTCCTGCGGAAAACAGATAGTTTCTCTTGAGAATACGGAAGCACCGACGATTTCCGCCGTAAACATACCGCCGCAGTCGGAAATGTCTCCTGCCGAAATGCTCGTAAGAAAAGCCGAGGATAAGACCGCGAAGCGTTACCGCGGACTGATTGTATTTTCACTGTTTCTTGCCCTTGCTCTGGTGGTCGGAGCTGTGTATCTCATGACCCTTTCACCCCGTAACGCCGAAGCGGACGGCATCGAATCCGAAAGCGACTATGTTTCTCCCGTTGTCGGCTCGTGGATGAATGAAAAGGGGTACATTATCATAACCGCATCGGGAAAATTTGCGTCGGACGGACAAAGCGGCACATATACCGCCGATAATTCCGCCATTGTCTTTAATGCCGACGGTACTGTAATTTCCGCAGAATACAATATCGACGGCGATATGCTTACCCTCGTCACGACCTACCTCGGAAAGAGCAGCGAATATATTTATTATAAAGTTTCAGAACGCACGGATCTTACAAACTCACAGCTTGCGCAACTGTGGAACAACAGCGAAAGCTGACGGTTTGACGGAATAATGAAAAGAGAACGGGAGAGTTGAAAATGAACGAAATCGAAAACAATGTACCGCAGGACGAGAGCGTCGAAATTACACGGGAAATCCCGACGGCGGAAACGGCTGTGTCGGCTGAACCGAATGCCGAAGCTGTGGCAGATACTCCGTCGGAATCGGAAAAGCCGGTTCGCAAGAGCAAAAAAGCACTTATTGTTGTTCTGGTTGCGATTCTTGTAATCGCAGTAGGGGTCAGCTCATTCATTCTGGGCAGACATTCCGACTTCGACTTCGGCAGCATTTTTGCTCCTTTCTTCGGCAGCACAGAGGACGAAGCAGAAGAAGCCCCCGAATTTTTGGGCGCATGGTCGGACAGTAAGCATTCCGTTTATATAAGTGCCGGCGGAATCATTGAAATCGACGGTGCCGGTTACAGCTACACCTGGGATTCAAAGACCATCACCGTCAAAGCCGCCGACGGTGAAAGCTACGCCATTCGTTACAAGAAAATGTCAAACACCTTAAAGCTCTGGCTTGACGGAAACAAGGACGATTCCGTATCGCTCAGGCGCAACACCAGGGGTGATGCCGATGCACTGTGCGGAAGCTGGTCTTTGGGTGATACCGAAATCGTATTCAACGCTGACGGCACTGCCGAAATTTACGGCAAAAGCTATACCTACACCGCCGATTCATACGAAATCACCTGTAAGAGCAAATCGGGCAAAGAGTATATGTTCTACACCGTTGACGGTGACTTTCTTTCTCTTTGGCTACCCGGCGAATCGGCAAAAACCCTCCGTTTTGCAAGGAGCGACAGTCTTATTCCCATGCTCACCGGAACCTGGGTCAGCACGGAGAGCGATGATTATATTATCTGCCACGCCGACGGCACGGTGGAATTTAACAGTTCATCGGAAGAATATTTTGACACTGAAACCAGCACATACATCGAAGACGAAAGCCTTGTGATTTCTGTCGATGGAATCAGGATTCCCTTTGATATTGAGCTTGACGGCGACAGACTTGAGCTGTGTTATCTCGGTGAAACCATTGGTACATTCTGCCGAATTTCAACAAAAACCGACCTGACAGATGAAGAAATCGAGCTTTTGTGGGAATTGTATTCACCCACCGAAGCCGTATAGATTGTAATACAAAAGACGTATAATACTATTTGTAATCGAGGTGTGTTCCGATGGGCGGAAAAAGGAAAATCGACCCGGCGGTAAAAGCAAAAATGGAAGAAGAAAAGCGGCTTCTTGATGCCCAAAAAGCAAAGAAAAGCCTGTTAATCCGCATTATTATAGCAGTTGCCGTTATCGCGGCGGCTGTTGTAATCTGCGTATTTACCCTGACAACTGATTTTAACGCCGACCGCCGACCGCTTAACGGAACGTATATAGCCGAGCAAAGCTATATTGTTGCCACCGCGAGCGGAACAGAGCTTGTGCCGGAAGCAACATTCCCCGTTGTTTTCTGTGAGGACGGACGGCTGATTTACAGGTACGATTCCGGCACATCGGTAAATTACTACGAGTATAAGGACGGCTCGGAAAGCTTTGACGGACGTTTGCTGCAATACACCAACGGCGCGCTTTCGCGAGAATTTGACGTAGTGCGCGATGAAAACGGTAACCTGACAATGTACTGCACCATTGAATCCGTCAACTTTTCCGTAGATGAGCTGCTGAAATACTTCGGGGAAGCCCGTACACGAGAAATGCTGGGTGCGCTCTGCGATGACGAGCTGTGCGACCTGCTCATAGCCGGCGATTTCGACGCCATCACCGATGCACAGCTTGAAGCTATCGGCGTTAAACGTCAAAATCTGGGAAATCTTGCATTCAGAATGGAAAACATGCAGGTGATTTACGAGCTTCACAAGGTGTCCGACGAGGAGCTTTCAAAAGCCGCCGCATTGGAAATATGGACAGCGGCTACGCAACCCGAATCGGGTTCGGATACCGTGTCGGCTTCGGAGCTTAACTAGCCGAAAGGTAATTATTTATCGGCACAATCTTATAACAAAAACGGCAGTAAAAAGCATCAGCTTTTACTGCCGTTTTTTGCACTAATATTTTATGCGTAATAATTATAGCCGTCATCGAAAGTGTAGCCGTCATCGTAATCATAGTACCAGTAACAGCCATCGTCTATGTATTCACAGCTATCATAGCACACGGACGCACAGGCACAAGAAAGAACGGAGCTGAGGAGCAGACCGACTATGCTCAGCGCAAGACCTGCGCCGTTCATACCGCTGCGGCACTTTTTAAATCCGCAGATTGCGAATATGATGCCCAAAAGTCCGCAAATCACGCCCACGAATCCGAAAATAATACCTATGCAGGAAACAACGGAGACAATTCCGAGCACCAGAGATGCAATGGAAAAGCCGGAGGTATGATTACTCTGATTATTCTGAGCGGTCTGCGGAGCCTGCTGGACGTAAATCGGCTGCTGGGCGTTTGCAAACTGAGGATTATTCGCAGTCTGCCGGGAAGTCTGACCCTCCGAGCCACCGGAGGTATTACTTTCGATAAGTGTGGGAAGCTCTACTGTCGGCGGAACATATGCTGTTTCCTCCGTCTTAACCTCTACGGAATCGGGAGAAGTGGTTTCGGCAGCGGTAAATGCCGCCGCTCCGCTGAGCACAGGCTCGCTGAGATTGCCCTGAGAAAGCTTTGTTTCCTCTGCCGGAGACGAAATCTCAGGCTCTGCGGTGGGTTCATTTACGGGAAGATTGTTGTTTTCCATTTTTATGCTCCTTTCAAATCGTTGCTCTTATTTAAACAATGCGGAAATATCGGTTGAACTGTACAGCTCATTCATCTGCCTTGCGGTATCCTCCAGTATCTGCCGGAACATTTCTCTGCCGGCAGGAGTAAACGCATAAAAAGCCATGGTTGCAATCCAGAACAGGGTCATAAGAATACAGGCAACCAGTCCCACCTTTGCGGTGACATCAAATTTATTGCTCCTGTAAGCACCGAGGGCAACAAAGATTCCTATGAACGAGGGAATGCCGACACAGCAATATCCCAGCAGTGAAAGAACAATCGAAACAATACCCTGACTGCTGGATTTCGCAACAGAAGTGGAATTGCTCTCATTATAGCCCGGTGCCCAGCCGGTAGGCGGATTGGGGTTGGGAGCATTATCCTGAGCGGACTGCTCATTGTCGTTATTAAGCTCGTATTCGTTGAAATTCTTATATTCGTCAGCCATAGAATATCCCTCCGTATAAAACTGCTCGAATTTTCTTCACATATATAGTAACATTAAATTGCGTCAAAGTAAAGAAAAAAAGCAAAGCACATAAAGTAATCACATTGCATCGCCGCGCTCCAAGGTCCCCTGCCATTCGCCCCAGGCAGGGGGCATTATACATTCCTTTGCAAAATCAAGAGCGGAAAAATCAAAGCTTTCGCCCTCGTGTATCTGCCGGGCAACAAGGACTGTGCGGAAATTTTCATATTCATAGGAGCAGGTGGACATGGTAATTATGCGGTCCTTTTCGGTGACTGTGACAATATCCGTCGTATCATATACAGAATGAGCACGAATGTCCGAAACATAATCGAAAAATGCTTCGTCGTTTTCAAAATCGGTTATCAGGAAATCAAAGGTCGGCATATTGTTTTCACCGCCGTAGGCATCAATTTTCATGACGGCGAAAATCACCCATTCGCTTTTTTCGTAAAGGGTATCAAACCTCACGGCATAATTGCGTTTGAAAAACTCCGGGTCATCATATCTTGTGAGGTTTTCAAACATAACACCGCTTCTCATATTGTGTCCGTGAATGACGGCATTTCGCGATATTCCGTCCTGACCGAATGTCACGCGGCAGTCAAGATAAATCGCGCCGTTGCGGTTTTCGTCGCCTTTGTAATCGTGGGTCAGATAGTATTCGTTGTCGCTCCCCTGAACAACGGGATAGTCAATTACCGTGCCGGGAACGGTTATCCAGCCCACAATGTCCGGGTACTGTTCGAGCAGGGACGCAAAATACAAAAGCTCTCCGTTCTCATCGACCACGGTATTTTCGACAGTGCCTTCGCTGTCGGAATCGGAAACAACATACTGCCCTCCGACCTGTGCCGAGCAGGAGCAGAGAAGAAAAATCAGGACAAGAGAAAGATATACCGCAATCCGTTTCAAGCCAAAACCTCCGTATACATTATCCGTGACAGCTCGTCGCAAATTTTGTAAATGCCGTTCTCGCTCCGTTCATTACCCATTCCCGTGGTGATAATAACAACACCGTCACCGCTTTCCGGGTCATAGCTCGCAAAGGCAATGACGCCGTAGGCATTGCCCGAATGATAATACAAAGTGCGACCGTAAAGCCCGGCCTTTCTGAAAATGAGACATTGCGAAAACTCGCTTGCCGAATCGTTTACCGTCAGATATTCGGCTTCGATTTCATTAACGGCGTTTTCGGAAAGAATGCGTGCGTCTTGATAAACGCCGTCATTCATAAGCATCACCAGCAGCTTTGCGTAGTCCTCGGAGCTGATGCAAAGCCCACCGGCGAAAAAGCGCGAATTATCGCCGGGAATATCGCTGACGGAAAGCAGCGGTGACTGCGCCGCAACAGTGCCGTCGGAAGCGTAGAGAACCGCCTCGGTGTTGTCTGCCGGAAGTCCCCCATAACCATAGGAAGCGGTAATTGACATCGGTGCAAACACATTGTCACCGAGATAATCCTGCATGGTGCGACCTGCGGCAAGCTCAAGAGTTGCACCGCCTACACCCACGGCAAAGTTATTGTATTTCCACGCCGCTGCCGAGCCCGGCTTTTGGGCTTTGTCAAACAGACTGCCGTTTGACAGGCGCGTTTTCAGCTCGTCAATGTCATAATAGGAATCAAGGGGCTTGAGCGTTGAAGTGTGGGTCAGAATAGTGCGAAGCGACACTCCGTCCGGTATCGAATCAAGCCCCCAGTAAGTGCCGATACATTCGTCAATATCCACAATCTCCTCGTCGCAAAGCTTCATGGCGGCAATGGCAAAAACCGTCTTTGACAGGGAAGCAACGCGGATTTTTGTGTCGGCGGTCATCGGAACGCCCTTTTCTCTGTCGGCATAGCCTCCGACGAAAGTGCCTGCTATATCTCCGCCGCTGATAACAGTGAGCTGAACGGCAACCGGAGAATACTTTTCAAAAGCGCGGCAAAGCTCCGCCTCCGCTCTGTAATGACCTGCCGTTGCCGCCGAGGACAGGATATAGCCGTATTCGCCGTTGATATTGACGGCGTAGTAAAGCGCATCGGTAAAAGAAACCGCCGCCGCTTCAATTACATCTCCCTTTTCGACAAAAGAAAGAATCTCCGAATCCGACTGCGGCTGACTGCGCAGCTTCGCGCTGTCGGACGTGCACAGCCACAGCCGGTCGGACAGAGAAAGGTCCGAACCTGAAGTGCTTACCGTAACCCGAAGCGCGTCTTCGGCAGGATAATACCCCTTTGTGCAGGCATAAATGTCCCTGCCGTTATCGGTGCATTTGCCGAAATACTCTATAAGCTCGCCGTAGCATTCACTGCTTTCGTCAACAATAAGAATGTGCGTTGCCGCATTCTGCTCTAAAAGAGTGCTTTGGCTGCCGCCCTGATACACGTCCGAAAGCAGAGCGGCGGAAAGCTCCTGTTCACAGCCGGTGAGCAGAGCGCAAGCCATTGCCGCACAAAGTAAAACTGCCGAAAATCTTCGCATAATTATTCCCCCGAAAGTCAGCGGTTACTGCTGTTCTTCCTGTTCTTTAAGATATTCCTCGTATTCCTCACCTGTCATAAAATGGTCGAAAATTTCGGTTTCGTCCACATAATCGGAGGGCATAATATCCTCTGTAACAATATTCGGGTGCAGTATGTGCGCCAGCCGCCATACCACCTCTATCATATCGTAGCACTGAATGTCCAGAAGTCCGGCGTCAAAGCCGTAAAGCTGCTGAGTCTGCATAGCCGTGGTTTCAAGCAGGTCACGCTTGGAATACATCGACGAAAGCGACGAATAGGGACATACAAGCACATCGGGGTCTGCATTGCGAATATCGTCAAGGTCGAATTTGTTTCCCGTACCGTCTGTGGCGGCGTTAAGTCCACCTGCCATTTCAATCAGCATTTCCGTCAGAGTGTCTCCCGTAGCACATTGGGTTGCCGCATCGTTGAGGACGATGCACACATAAACGTCCTCCTCCTGATACACCAGCCGCGCAATATCGTCAAGCTTCATGAGAAGCTCGTCAACGGTATATCTCCCCTTTGCCTTGCCTGTAGAGGCTCCTCCGAAAATCGTTCCGATATTTTCGTAAAGCTCGATAAGGGAGCCTCTGCCGGTTGCCTTATCCAGTATTATTATGTCGGTTTGCGAAAGCTCATACAGGATTTCTGCCGGAGTAGTGCTGTCGGTAATAATAAGGTCAGGCTCCAACGCCGCAATTGCACTTACAGAGGGCGTTGCCGCAGTGCCGCAGGCGGTCAGTGAAGCAACCTGGTAATAATCGCAATCGAAAGAACGCCCCACGAACTGGGAGGAATAGCCTATGGCACAGGCTATTTCCATAACGTTGTTTGAAAGGCAGACCACGCGAATCGGCGCGGCTTCAACGGTTACGCCGGCAACCTCTGCGGGCCAGTTTTCCTTTGCGGTTGTTTCGTCCGAATTGCCGCACCCGACTGCCGAAAAGCAAAACAATGCCGTAAGAGCCGACAAAATCAGGCACAATAATCTGTGTTTCATAGCCTATGGTCCTTTCAAGAGTTCTGTTTATCAGATTATAATATTTTTTTAGCCGCAGGTCAATGAAAAGGGCAAAATTGTGCCGATATGCACGATTGACAGCGGTTTGCGCATTGGTTATAATGTAGATGAAATGGTTTACAACGATGGTCGAAAGGAAGGGTAGTATGAATGTCAAAAAAGTCATCAAAGCAATACTGTCGTTTTTCCTGATTGCGGTGCTCGTCGGAAACACCGCCGTTTATGCGGCAGTGTCGCCGGGCGAAAACGGCAGTGCCGTTACCGCCATGCAGAAAAAGCTCATAGCACTGGGCTATCTTTCAGGCTCCGCGAGCGGAAGCTACAACAGTGCCACCGTGAACGCGGTAAAGCAGTTTGAAAACCTGAACGGTCTGAACCCGGACGGTTTTGCGGACGATACCATGCTTGAAAGGCTTGATACCGTTTACAAAGGCGCGGCGAAAATCACCGTAAAGCCCTCCTCACTGAATGTCAGAAAGGGCGCAGGAACAAAATACGCAAAGTTGGGCACTGTCAAAAAGGGCGCAAGCTACGTGGTTGTCGGGACAAAAAAGGTTTCCGGCACAACATGGTACGGCTTTAAATACGGGACAAAAACCGGCTGGGTCAGCGGCAAGTATGTTACATACACCGCCGCTTCGTCGGACATTGCCACGGTGAAAACCGCCACGATAACCACATCATCGCTGAACGTCCGCACCGGTGCAGGCACTAAATACGGAAAAGCCGGCACATTGAAAAAGGGCGCCGTTGTCACGATTACCGGTTCAAAAACCGTGTCCGGCACAACCTGGTACAGCTACAGGTCAGGCGAAAAAACTCTGTGGTTCTGCGGCAAATACTCAACCGTCAAAAGCTATATTGCGCTGAAAGCCGCCAACACAGCCACAACAGCCGCCACGACCGAGCCTACCACAACAACAACAACAACTACTACTACTACCACGGCAACCACCACTGCCACAACAGCTTCAACACCTGTTCCCGAAAGCCCCACGGCAAGCGAATCCGATGTGAGGAAAATCACCACCGGCGTAGACTTCGGAACGGTCACGACAAACAATCTCAATATCCGCACAGGTCCCGGCACGTCATACGCAAAGGTCGCCACGACATCAAAAGGCTCGGTATACGCAGTGCTGGGAAGCAAAAGCGTTTCCGGCAATAAGTGGTACAAGATTCTTTACAAGGGAAAAGCGCGCTGGGTCAGCGGCACATATCTGTCGGTAAGCAAAATCGAATACACGGTGGATTATGTCGATTTAAGCACCTATGCAAGCGACAAGCCCAGCTATCTGTCCCGTACCGTTGTTATAAACGACGAAGCGGCTATGCTGTATGCGGACGCAGGCTCAACCGAAGCGCTGCTTCTGCTTTCCCCCGATGTGACATATGATGTCTACGGAAGCAGGGGCAATAACGGCACTTCATGGTACAGGCTTAATATCGATGGCGTTGAGGGCTATATTTCCCGATACGACGTCACTGTGACAAATCACTACGAAACCATAGCAGACCGCGATTTTTCGGACAAAGCACCGGTGATTTACCTTTCACCCTCCAAGCAGTACGCAAATTCATACGTTACCGGGAAAACCTCCGAAAAAGCGGAGATGGAAGCTCTTGTAGATATTCTTTACGAAAAGCTCAAAGCATATGACTGTGTTGTATACATCGCTCCGAAAACCATGGATTTGTACGACCGCACTCAGCAGGCTTACAGTCTGGGCACCGATATTTATCTTGCAATACACTCAAATGCAACCGGTGATTCAACCGTCAAATACGGACCGAGCGCATATTATTTCCCCGGCTGTAATCAGGGCAAGGCTTATGCGCAGAGCATTGTTGACAGTCTTAATAAAATAGCTCCGCTGGGCAGCAACCTGGAAAATCAGGTTCTCAGCGGCATGAATCTTGCAGGCGGCTTCGGCTATGCCGAGGTACGCGAGCCGGGCAGACTGGGCATGATAGGTCTGCTTGTGGAAACTGATTTTCACGATTACGCTCCCACGGCAGAGTGGCTTATCAGCGAAAAGGACGCAATTGCCGATGCCTATGTGGAATCACTGGTAAACACCTTCGGTCTGAGACTGAAAGAAGCTCCGAGCGGCGAAGTCGCTTCCGAAACCGATACTGTTTCAATTACCGACGCCGCATAAGCTTTTTTGACGGCGGCACAAATTTTTGCGCTTTTGGTATAGACTAATCGAAATACTTATTGTATAATATTTCGGTGATTTTCAAAGAAAAGAGGTGAGGGCACGGTGTTCGGTGCAGAACGATTGCTGACAGTGATAACTTCCACTGACGTTTCCTCCTCAGATACCGTTATTTCCGGGTCAGACCCGCTTTATTCCCTGCCGGAGGGCGTTTTGAATACCGTTTCCTCCACAGCCGATACCGCAGGCGCAGTTTCCGATGTTTCACGCGGTGCAGTTATAGCCGTTATTGTCATTGCACTGGTGCTTTTCACTGCGGTCATGGTGCTTATGGAGATTGCCCGAAGCAAATTCGTGCTTCAGGTCAACAGAAAAAATATTGTTATTGACACTCTGCCGCCTGCCTTTGACGGCATAAAAATCGCTCTTATAAGCGACCTGCACCAAATGGAATTCGGAGAGTACAATACCGTTTTGGCGAAAAAAATAAAGCTTGAAGAACCGGACTATATCTTCTTTGCCGGTGATATGGGCGATTCCAACAGCTACAGCGTCGATGCATTTTACGACCTTATGGATTCTCTCGGAAACGATATTCCTCTTATCTGCGTACCCGGCAATCATGATTTGCGGCTCGGCGGCGGTAAGGTACATAAAAACGTCGCAGACGAAATAAGCGCGTCCGGTGCGGTGCTTCTCAATAACACCTGTGCTCAAATGGCTCTGGACGATGAGAAAATTTACGTTTACGGTTTTTGTCCTCCCCTTGAAAAGAAAGAGGACGTTGACATAAAGCACTGGGCTTTCGAGGAAATAAAGGAGGGCGATTTGGAGCGAAAGCTCGGCAAATGCCCCACAGATGCTCCCGTGCTTCTGCTGACCCACGACCCCACTCCCTTTGAGCTGTACGCAAAATGGGGCGCAACCCTCACCCTGTGCGGTCACATGCACGGCGGACTTGTGAGAGTTCCGTTTTTGGGCGGTCTTTTCGGCCCCGGCTTCAAATTCCGTCCCCAATATACCGGCGGCGAATATGAGCATGACGGCAAAAAGCTGTTTGTAACAAGAGGACTTGGCAACGACTACCTTGTCAGATTCGGAAACGCTCCGGAAATCGCGGTGCTCACCCTTACACGCCAACCGATAGAGGAACCCAAACAGCTCCCCGTTGTTCTGCGTGATGACAATGCTCTCGGCATTTCCGACGAGGTTGCCGCAATCACCTCAAGTAACGAGCGCAACGAAAACGGAAAAATCGGTAATCCTTTTACGGACTTCACAGCCACCTGCAAACGTGCGTGGGAATGGTGCAGGAGCGAAGCAAAATCAATCCGCGACCTGCTCCACGAGCGTACCGACCAGCTCCGCGACTGGATTGACAAAAAGCGCGGCGTTGAAAAGAACACCTATGCAAAACGCGCCGATGAAGAAAAGGAAAAGCGTACCTACCTTTCTCCGCAAAACCGCGCAAAGGAAAACGCCCGTAAGCTCCGCGAGGGCGGCGAACGCCGCGTCACAATAACGGGAAACAGAGATAAGAACAAAAACAATAAGGATTCCTGATAAAAAATGTGCAGTAGAAGCGAAAGTTTCCACTGCACATTTTTTATCCCTCAAAAAGCGGCTTCTCCGTTGTCAAGAGTATTTTGTCCGATTATTTATTGTTCTGCTGTTTTCTTCTGCGTTCGTAAACAACAAGCGCAACTATCACCGCGGCGGACTCGGATTTTTGCTATTGGCTGAAAATTTAACAAATTTCCATGGCTCCCTTGTGTAAATGGGGAGCATATCAAAGCTACGCTTTGATTATCAAAACCTGCGCTTTGAATATCAAAACCTGCGGTTAAATATCAAAGCCTGCGGCTTTGATTGAGGGATTTTCAATTGCTTAAATTTATCATTTCGCCTGAAATTTATCAATTTCCGGCTCCCTTGTGTAAAGGGAGCTGTCACGAAGTGACTGAGGGATTGCCTATTACTTGGACTTACGATACAGGGTACAACTTAGCTCGTCGGTCAATTTGACAATCCCCCTTGAAGATTGCGGATAAATCGCGCAATCTTCTTTCCCCCTTTACACAAGGGGGACTTTAATTTGTTGAAAAGATTCACTCTATAACACAAGGGGGACTTTAATTTGTTGAAAAGATTTGATACTTAAAGCTTCTCTCCCTCAGTCAAAATCTACGATTTTGACTGAGGGAGCCATTAAATTTCTCGTTTATACAAGGGAGATTAGACTTACTGATAAACCAAAAATTACTTCCCGTTCTTCTCACCTTGAAGTTTTCTTCTGCGTTCGTAAACAACAAGCGCAACTATCACCGCGGCGGAAATGAGCAGAATCACAACATAAGGTGCAACGCTTTTTTCGCCGGTTTTGGGTGCTGTATTGTCAAGCCTTGCAATAACAGTCTGCGCCTGAGTGATTTCAGTCGTCAATTCCTTGTCGGAATAATACTTGCCGCAATCGGCGCAGTACCAGTATTCTATATTGCCCTCGTTTTTCGCTGTTGCGGCTTTCTTTTCAACGTGCTGTAAATCGGTGTGATTTTTGCCGTTTACCTCGCCGTATTCCTCACCGCAGACCTCACAGAGTGCCTTGTGACAGCAATCGGCAGTACCGCCGCTGTGTGCGTCCTGCACTCTGACCGCCTTTTTCACCGTAAAGGTACAGCCGTCGGAGGTTGTTGCGTTAACGCACACCGTAAAGCTGCTTGCTTTATAGTCGGCAGCACCGACAGTCACAGTGCAAACACCTCCGATTGCGGACGTGCTAAGCGTAGCAATGTCGTTACCGCTCTTGTAATCCAGGCTTTCAAACTTCACGACGTTGGGAATCGTAACGGTAATTTTCAAATCCTGAGTTTTGCACACCACGTCGGAACAACTGAGTTCCACATTCGGGAGAGGCTTTGCGCTTTTTTTGTAGCCGCAAACCGTGCATTCCTCCCAGTAGCTTTCGGTGTTGTAGTTCCAGTCAAAATCATGAGCTTCCTTGTTGTGCTTAACCGTGCAGTCGGAATCGGAGCAGAGCTGCCAGTGGTCTGCGCTGTCCGAATCATAGTCCTCGCTCAGCACGCAGAGAACAAAAGAAGTATCGAAGTGATAGCAGCTCTCCTTATCACCGACCTTGACCGTATGATGTTTTCCGGGGAGATAAGCATAGAGATTTGTCTCATTCAAAGCCCCGTGATTTGATGGCGTATACTCAACGCCGTCAATGTAAACCTTTTCACCGTTTTCATTGGCAATTGTCACGAGGTAAACCTCTTTGCCGTCATCGTCCATTGGTTTTCCAACTGTCGCGCCGCTGTTGCCGTAGCCGGTACCTATATCGGCACCGCCTTTGCCGCTGCTGTCCTTAGTGGCAGTGGCTTTTACAGAGCTGCCAACAATGAAAACAGTATCACATTTGCCCGACTCACTGTGGCTGCCGCAAACACCGCCGCCGCCGATTCCTGCGCCGTACTGACCGCCGGTTGCGGTAACTGTAGCGTTTTCGACAGTAATTTCACGAGCGTCACCGCAGACGCCGCCGCCGATTCCTGCCGCGTTGTAGCCGCCGGTTGCCTTAACAACGGCATTTTTTGCCCTAATGTCATGACCGTCACCGTGATTACCGCCGCCGATTCCCGCACCGCCGCTTGTGCCGGTTGCGGTAACCTTGCCGCCTGAAATCGTGATGTTATAACCGCCGTCACCGCCGTTGTTGCCGCCGCCGATTCCTGCACCGCCGCTTCCGCCTGTTGCGGTGACTTCACCGCCGGATATTGTAATATCATATCCGCTGCTCTTGTGTCCGCCGCCGATGCCTGCACCGCCGCCTGCGCCGGTTGCGGTGATTTTGCCGCCGCTGATTAAAATATTGGCACCACAGCAGCTCTTGCCGCCGCCGATTCCTGCGCCGCCGTCACCGCCGATTGCGGTAAGACTGCCGCTGCCGCCAACGGTCAGCTTGCCTATGCTGTCGCCGTTGCCGCTTTTCTCAAGACCTGCGTGCTTTGATCCGCTTTTCAGAGTGTTTTCGCTGTCCGCCTTGAGGGTGACGGTAACATTGCCGGTGCTTCCGTTTTCAACGGAAAACGCCGCCTCGGAAATTGAAGAAGTGTCGATATTAACACCTGCAAGGGTGATGTTAGCCGAAACGTCCTTTGCAACAACAATTCTGTGAGCTGTTGCGGTCGTCTTGTCTGTGTTTTCAATGGTCATTTCCTTTGAGGAAAGAACGGTAAGCACATCGCCCTCGTAAGTATAGTCAGTGCCGTAAACGAGGTTTTCGCCGCTGACCTTCAGCTCATATTTCTGCCACTTTGCCGTCAGGACAATATTCTCCATGACCGTAGTGCCGAAATCATAGGGAGTGGTTGCACCCTCGGCATACCAGCCGACAAAATGACTGTCCGATGAGGTGGGGGTAATAGGGGCAACCGCCTTGTTGCCGGACTTGACCACTTCAACGGCATAGCGGCTGTCGTTATTCATAAATGTAACGGTTTTTTCCTTGATATAGGTTTCAATTATACCGCCGTAGAAAATACCGCCGTGGACACCGCCTGTGCCCTCTGTTGTGGACATAAACGCGGTAGGCGTATTGCTTGTGCAGTAAATTCTCGAAACCCATGTCATGGGAACTTTGCCCATAACAGTACCGCCGTTGGCGTAAAGGGAGCATTCCGTGCCGTTGGTATTTCTTGTCAGCTCAACAACGCCGTTGACAACGCCGCCCTTGGGGAGTGTGCTGTCGGAATGAGTGGCGGTTGGGTCGCTGTCGATAAGGGTAAGAGTAGTGCCGGGGCTTGCCGGGTTATCAACAAGCTTGATTTTGCCTGTGATAACATGACCGTTCAAATCAAGGGTGATTTCCCTGTCGCTGTATTCAAAAGTTTTAGCGAGAGTAATATCGCTTGTCAGCTTAATTGAGGTTATGCCGCCGTTAATTGCGGCTCTCAGCTCGTCTTCCGAGGAAACCTCACTGCCCAGCCAACGCGCTTTCAGAGTAATATCCGATGTCAATACCTCGTTAAAGTCATATTCCACATCATCCTTGTACCAGCCCATAAATATACAGTCGGTCTTTGTGGGATCGGCAGGCTTAACGGCTTTCACGTTTGTTCCGATGACTATTTCCGTTGTCTTGCCACTGCCGCCGTTGAGGTCAAAGGTAATCGTGTGTTTCACGCCGGTAGTAGCTCCGCCGCCGGTGACAATACTTCCGAAAAATACGCCGCCGTTTATCGAGCTTTTCCACGCTGTTACGGTGTCGTTAAACACGGTGCAGGCACTTGAGCTTGTACATTCGATTGTACCTGTCTCGCTGATATGCACGGTACTTCCGATTTCTCCGCCGTTTGCTTTAAATGTTCCGGATACATACACTCCGTCGCCCATCGTTGCGGTACAGCCTTTGATTGTGCCGCCGGTCATTTCAAACTCGCGGTATTTGTTGATATACACACCGCCGCCGTAATCGGCAGTACAATTGTAAATCGTGCCGCCGTTCATGGTAAGAGTTCCTTTTCTTATATACACACCGCCGCCGTAGGTGTGCTGACTGACGAGAGTACCCGTACCGCCGGTTATCACGCCGCCGACAGGCAGAGAAGCATAGCTCCCGCTGTGGGCGTTGGTGGGATTGCTGTCCGTTATGGTCAGGCTTCCGCCGCCGGAAACATCAAAAACACTGCCCGTACCGGTCATTTCCAGTACATGTCCGTTGAGGTCAAAGGTTATGTTTTTCGCAACCACCAGCGTTGCGTTTACCACAGTATCCTTGTTCAGCTTGATAGTGCCGTCACTGTTAAGCATCGACTGCAATACGGAGGTATCGTCCGCTGTCGTGGGAACGTCCGCACCGCTCATGCCGTAGAGCGCATTCACTGCCGCAATTGCCGCGTTGTATTTGTCTAAATTCAAAGCAGCACGTTCGCCGTCGGTAAGCTTTGACATTGCTTCGTCAATTGCATCAAGATGAGCTTCCACCGTTGCAAGGTTGCTTTCGGTCACTTCATCGGGCAGAGAATTGATAAGAAGCTGTGCCTTTTCGATTGCGTCAACATCGGTTGCCGATGTGATTTTCGGATTCAGAATACCGGGCTGAGGCTTTGCTGTGGTAGTCGTGATAAATACGCTGCTCACAGTAGTCGTGGTGGTTGAATCCGTGGGAGAGACAACGGGCTTTGCTTCTTCCGCAACAGTCGTCGCAGAGGTCTGCACACTTGTCTGCTCCGTAGTTTGGGCAGTAGTCTGCGCCGTCTGCGCATCTGTTTTGCTGGTAACCTCCGCCGGTGCGGTGGCTACGGTTGTGGTGACAGCCGCAGTGGTAACTGTGGTGCTGTCCGTTGTGCTCACGATTGTGACGGTGGTTGTCTCCGATACCGTTTCCGTGGCAAATACCGCAGAGGGCATCAAAGTCAGCACCATGCAAAATGTAAGCACAAGGCTGATAATTCGTTTCCTCATAATTATTACTCACTTTCTCCGCACCTTTCGGCGCAGATGTGTTATTTGGCTTATTAAAACGGGCGTTCACCCATATCGACTGTTTTGGAGAAAATAAGGCTCCCTTGTGTAAAGGGAGCTGTCACGAAGTGACTGAGGGATTGCCTTTCCTATAACTTAGCTTTATCATTTTGGCTTAGCTTGTCGGTTAATCTGACAATCCCCCGATTGAATCCGCAGGATTCAATATTGAAGCCTACGGCTTCAATATCCCCCCTTTACACAAGGGGGACTTGGGTTGTTGAAAAAATTCACTCTATTGCACAAGGGAATTAAACTTACTGATAAACCAAAAATCACTTCCCGTTCTTCTCTCCTTGAAGCTTTCTTCTGCGCTCGTAATCAACAAGTGCAACCATAACGGCTGCGGAGATGAGCATAACCGCAACGAAAGGTGCGGCGTTGGTATCGCCGGTCTTGGGGGTAAGCTCGCCTGTGCCGTCATCGGTCAGAGGTGATTTTTTGGGAACAACGGTCTGCTCCTTGGTAATCTTATCGGTAAGCTCCTTGTCGGAATAATACTTGCCGCAGTTAGCGCAATACCAGTATTCGATATTGCCCTCACTCTCGGTTGTTGCCGCCTTAGCTTCAACGTGTTTCAGGTCAATGTGCCCATCAACGATTGTTACCTTTTTCTTTGCACTAATAGAATAATAGAAGTTATTTGCTTTGTCAACTTCAAATGTGATACCTGCAACGACATCAAACGTGCTTGCGCCTTCCTCATAGCCGCTTGCGTAAATCGTCACTGTGACGGTGTCACCGTCAAAATCAAATGACGTGGTGTCTGCGCTTATGTGTTCAAAATAACCGGATGCGCTTACATCATAATAATCATCGGGAAGCTTAAAGGAAAACACATAATTCTGACCGCGGCAGATTTCGTCCGGACCGTCTATGACAATCTCAAAATCGGGGATGTCATATTTAGTGCTCTTGTAATCACAATGAATACACTCATACCAATACTGCGTGTCGTCTTTTTTTAAGTTACAGGTGTGTCCGTCATTGATTCTTACATTCGTAACGTAAGTGGTATTACCTGCCGCGTCCTTTGCAACAAGCATACCCCAGCCCATTTCCTCGGTGACGGAATAATAGCCGTCGGAATCGGAGGTCAGGGTATAGCTACCGAACTCAACGGAAGCAACGCCTACGTTATCGGTAACTTTAAATTTCACGGGGGTTGAGCAGTAGGTCTTGTCTGCTTCAAG
Organism: uncultured Eubacteriales bacterium; assembly: GCA_964500965.1. Lineage (GTDB taxonomy): Bacteria > Bacillota > Clostridia > Oscillospirales > Acutalibacteraceae > JAISGQ01. The sequence continues at coordinate 76,673 of CAZCQZ010000005.1, forward strand.
ACCTGTTACTTTAGGAGCTTCAATATCATCGCATATTGCGGTCAATACAATGTCGGACGTGGCTTTATCGGAACCAAAATTCCATTCATATTGGTTGCCTGTGGTATTGTCAATCTCATACCAGTTTTTAAAATCAAAGCCGTCCTTTTCAGGCTCTATGGGAGCTGTTACGCAACTGCCCGATGTAACAAATTCCTTTGCATAGGTCTTGCCGTCAAACACAAACTCAACGGTGATGTTTGTGCCTGTTTTAACACTGCTGCCGATATTACCGTAATAAATACCGCCCTTGAGCGATAAAAAGCCGTTGATATTGCCGGTAAAGGAGGTGGGGTTGATGCCTGTGCAGTTAATTGAAACCGCCTGAGTATTTGAATAGATGTCGGAGGTAACAGTACCGCCGTTTGCGTTGAAATCACACTCGTGATAGCTTCCGCCGTTCTGCGTTATGCTTATGGTGGAGGTAATTACGCCGCCATTGGGCAGGGTGCTGTCCGAATGAGTTGCATAGGGATTGCTGTCGGTAATAGTGAGACTTGCTTTTGCAAGCCCTGTGTTTATATAAATTTTTGAGCCGGAAATAACGTGACCGTTCAGATCGATTGCCGAGTTTTTACCGCTTAAATCCAGGTCTGAGGTAAGCGTGATGTCGCCTGTCAGCTTAACCTTTGTTACGCCTGCTTCAATTGCAGTCCTCAACTCAGCCTCGGAGGAAACCTCACTGCTGACGAATTTTGCGGTAAGAGTAATGTCCGAGGTGACTGCTTCGGTGAAATTATATTTTGTGTTGCCGTTGTACCAGCCTGCGAAGACATAACTGCCGGACTTTGTGGGATTATCGGTAGGTTTGGTTACGGTTTTACCGTTGTTAACATAGGCATATGTTTCAGTTCCCTCAACGGAGAACGTTACCCTATAAACTCTTTTTGAGGAAGAAGTTGTCAGAACAGGGTAATTATCTTTTCCGATTTCCTGACCCCAAACCTGCCCGGACTGACTGCCCTGAAGCAGATATGCTATCTCGCCGCTTGAAAATTCAGCGGCGGTTTTTTGCTCACCTGATGATGTCGTTCCCAGGTAATATGAATTTTTGATTGAGCTGTAATAAGAACTACTGGCTATATTACCACCGTTGGAAACACTGCCGGTATTGTAGCAGTTTTCAACACCACCGGCAATACCTCCGACAATACCGCCATTTGCACCGTTACTGCCGGAAACGCTACCGGTATTGTAGCAGTTTATAACGTCTGCTGAGTTCGTATAACCGGCTATACCGCCACAATAATTAACGCCGGAAACGCTGCCTGAGAAGCTGCAGCCGGAAACGCTGCCGTTAAAGATATATCCGACTATGCCGCCGACATTGCCTTTACCGGAAACTGTGCCGGAAACATTGAGATTCTTTATATTGCCATTCTCTACTCTCCCAAAAAATCCACCATCGGTATAGCTATTGTTAATTGTTACACTCAAATTGCTTATGGTGTATCCTTGACCGTCAAAGTCTCCACTAAAGAAGTTATACATAGCACCTATAGGTTTCCATGTTTTATTTTGAAGGTCTATGCTGTTGCCGAGGTAAATGGTCTTGCCTGAAAAATTGGTGCCGCTGTTTACAAGCTCTGCCAAACCATACAACTGCGCCGCTGTTGTCAGAGTGTAAGAATTGGCGCTTTCATTACCATAATACCACTTTGTATCACCGGCATCTCCCGTTGCCGCCGCATTCGGCTCACTTGCACCCTCCATGCCGTAGAATGCATTCACTGCCGCAATTGCCGCATTGTACCTGCCGAGATTTAAAGTGGCACGTTCGCCGTCGGTAAGCTTTGACATTGCTTCGTCAATTGCATCGAGGTGATTTTCAACCGTTTCAAGGTTGCTTTCGGTCACTTCATCGGGCAGAGAATTGATTAGAAGCTGAGCCTTTTCTATTGCATCAATATCGGTTGCCGATGTGATTTTCGGAGTGTTGATTTTCGCGGTAGTGTTCTCGGCGTTGTTTGCGTTGAACAAACCGCTTCCTGTGTTTGAAACCGGAATATCCGTTTCGGTTGTAACGTCCGTGGGGGTAACGGTTTTAACTGCGGTCGGAGCTGTGGTTGC
>CAZCQZ010000006.1:0-70079 GCA_964500965.1 uncultured Eubacteriales bacterium
TAAAGTTCACTTCTGCGTTGATTTGTTGCTTTGATACTTTAATAATTTTGTTGACAACCGGACTTTTGTGTAGTATTATCCGATTAACAAATGAATCGCTATGGGGTGCTGATGCAAATCGGCTGAGATGCGGTGTATTGTCACCGTAAACCCTTGCGGCTGTTTCGGCCGCAGCGCCTGATCCGGATAATGCCGGCGTAGGTAACTACAGCACAACGCCTTTCTTTAAAGCGCCGTGTTCAGGTTAAACGCGGCGCTTCTTTTGTTATCAAAATGAAAGGACTGTTGTTCAAATGAAAAAAACCGAAAACTCGAAAAACACCACGATGAGACTGGTATTCTCCGCCATGATGGTGGCACTGGGCACTGTTTTAAGTCTGCTCCAGTTGTCGCTTCCATTCGGCGGCTCTGTCACACTTTGCAGTATGGTACCCCTTGTTATAGTCTGCCAGCTTTACGGCATGGGCTACGGTGCCGTTGCCTGTTTTGCTTATTCCCTTATTCAGCTCATTCTCGGTGCCGGAAATCTTGCCTACGGCGTAACGTTTGTCGCGGTTGCGGTTATTATCCTGTTCGACTATGTTATTGCCTTTTCCGCAATGGCTCTTTCCGGCGTCACGCGCAAAATGAAAAATAAAGGTGCCGCCGCCGCAATCGGCGCATTTATCGGCTGCTTTGCAAGGTATCTGTTCCACCTTATTTCCGGTGCTCTTGTATGGGGCGAATGGGCAAGCCTCGATTACATTCCGGCATTTCTTCACGGCACTGTTTTCACCGAAAATCCCACGGCGTTCTGCTGGACATATTCCGTCTGCTACAATGCCACATATATGATTCCCGAAACCATTATAACTGTTGTTGCGGCAGCTTTGCTGTGCAGATTCGTTAAATTCGACAAGCTTGCCGCAAACTGAAACGGAGGAATTTAAATGCTCTCCGCCTTTGTGCTCAAAATTATTGCCGTCATTTCCATGGCAATTGACCACACCGGTGCCGTACTTCTTCCCGAAATCCCCACTCTCAGATATATCGGCAGACTTGCATTTCCCATATACTGCTTCCTTATTGCCGAGGGTTATGCGCACACAAAAAATGCGCCGAAGTATCTGATGAGACTCGGCATGTTTGCTCTTATCAGCGAGCTGCCGTATAACCTTGCATTTAGCGGAGAGCTTTTTAATTTCAGCGGCTGCAATGTGTTTGTCACTTTGTTTTTCGGGCTTTTCGCCCTGATGCTCTTTGACGCGGTTTTAAGCTTTGACGGCTTGCCTGTCGTTGCCTCATATCTGCTGGCGCTTGTTCCCGTTGCCGCCATTGCACGAGTTGCCGACACTCTCGGCAGTGATTACGGCAAATACGGCGTTTTGCTGATTTTTATTTTTCATCTATTCCGCAATAACCGCACAGCCGCAATACTTGTCTTTGCTCTTTCGACAATACTTAAATATAATATTCTTTTAATACCCGATGCGGACAGCATTCGCCTTTTTACCGTTGGCGGTTACACCTGGTATTTTGTCGAAACCACGCAGTTTTACTGTCTGCTTGCCGCTGTTTTCATAGCCCTTTATAACGGAGAACGAGGCTTCCGAGGCGGAAAATGGCTGTTTTATGCATTTTACCCAACGCACCTGCTTGTGCTGTGGCTTTTGTCTGTGATTTTGCGGTGAATGCTTTCTTTCACTAAAAATTCTGTTTCCGTTACTTGCCTTTCACGATAATATGCAATATAATATGTTTATTACGATTGAAAACAGGAGGGTAATCATGAAATTTCACAGCAAAATATTAGCATTACTCATGGCACTGCTTCTTGCAGTTTCCGCATTCGGTGCGTTTTCCGCATTCGCTTCCGAGGACGAATATTCCTACACCGTTGAGGACGTCGAATATCTGGCTTCGCTTCTCGGTATGTCCTATGACGAAACCCTGTCATATCTCGGCATTTCGGAGGACGACCTGGTTGTGAGCACCGGTGATGCTTCCGCTTCCGATGTTCCCGTCACTTACACCGATATGCTTTCCGGGCTTGAATTTGAAACCCGTACCACCGCTGCTTATAACATCTCATACAAGCTTCCGAAAGGTGCGGACATATATAATGTAGACAGTGACGAGCTTGATATTTACGGCTATCTTGAGGTTTCAAAGGAAGACCTTATGAACAGCTACAATGTTATTGAGCTTGCAGAGTACAGCGATACTCTTTCACAGGCTGTTGTCTATTATCAGATTTCCGCTCAGGAGGGCACTCCTTACGGCAAACACATCGGTAATTACAACAAGCTTTCCTCCGATGAACAGAATGCGCTTATTCAGCTCAAGGTTGAGGAGGGCTACAGCGAAAGCAACACATATTTTGTCCGCAAGAGCGGTCAGCTTTATCTTGTTGCCCGTTCGGACAACGATTACATGGCAGATAACGGTCTTTGCACCACCGAAGTCGATATTACCACCGTTATTGACGGCACTGTTTACAATGCATACGTTTATATTCAGCATGGCGGCACGGCTTCGGATGCCAAAATTGTTGACAGCATTGTGGATTCTTTCCGCGTAAAGGGTGCTCTTTCCGCCGATTCCGTTAATCAGACCCTTGCAATCGTTGCTCTCTGCATCAGCGGTGTTCTTCTTATCGTTGTCGGATTCCTTGTGTTCTTTATCATTCGCTTCAGCATGTTCTCCAAGGCTTCAGGCAGTAAGTTTAACATCATAGGCTTTGATATGCCGATGAAAGCCGCTTCAAAGGCTTCTTCCAAGCATCAGTTCCATGCACATGAGGATATTTCCGATTCTCTTGACGATGCCGAATAATTGATTTTAAAGTCATTAGAGGACGTAAAAACTTTCGTTTTTACGTCCTCTTTTTCATACTTCGTAAATATTAAAATAAGCCGCGGTAAATTTGCCGTATACGTTTTTATCCACGTGCCAATGCCCGAAATACCAATGCTCAAACTTCACTTCATACATTATCCATTCCAAAAATCCCGTTAATTCCATGTCGTGCAATGACGGCGAATTTCCCATTCTGTAGATAATCTCTCTGGGTGCTGTATGGCTGATAACAATGTCAACCTTTTTGTCATTGCTTTCAAGATTTTTTACGGCCTCATTGTATTCGGCATTGTCGGGGATTTCTTCATTCCAGTATGACACGTTGATTTTTCGCATATAACGGTCAATGCTGTAAGCACCGCCCATTGTGAAAATCTTTTTGCCGTCAAGGTTGAACACCTGACCGCGCATTAAATGGAAAATATTATTGCGAATACGGTGAACATATCCGCCGTTCCACTTTTCAATCGGGTACGAGAAAAGAGCGTCGAAATTCTCGTGGTTTCCATCGCAGAAGCAGATGTTATACGGCTTTGATTCCAGATAATCCAGGTTTTTGCGTTCTTCGTCATCGTTGCGGAATATATATCCGAAATCACCGCATATGATAAGATAATCGGTTTTGTCCCAATCGGCATCGTTAATATTATTCTCGGCAAATCGGGCAATTTCGCCGTGTGTATCTCCGGTAATACGAATCATTTTATGCCACCTCTCTCATTTCAAAGCTTGATAATAATTATTGTAACAGCAATAAAGTAAAAAAACAAGCGACTATATACTACGGGACTTGACAGGCAGATGCCGGTTTGCTATAATCTCCCCGTAAATAAATATGTATCTGCCACCGGGCAGAGAATGTAATTAAGACATTCGTTTACACACCGTTAGGTCATAGAAGGTGTGTATGCGGATGTTATTTTTTTGGAGGTAAAAATGGAAAAACGTAAGAAAAGTTATTTTACAAAGGGCGAGCTGATATTGTGGACATCTTCATCGGTGCTGATAATCGCCGCGTATCTTGTGTTTAATCGCGGAAGTTTGCTTACTCTTACAGCGTCGCTTGTGGGAGTAACCTCACTGATTTTCAATGCAAAGGGAAATCCGATAGGGCAGGCGTTAATGATAGTTTTCAGCGTGCTTTACGGCATAATTTCCCTGTCATTTTGCTACTACGGAGAAATGATAACATATATGGGAATGACTGCTCCCATGGCACTTATGGCGCTGATTTCCTGGATAAAGAATCCATACAACGGCAATCGTTCCGAGGTTACGGTAAACAGGCTGAAGCCCCGTGAGCCTGTTTTTGCGCTGATTCTCACAGCGTTGGTGACACTTGTATTTTACTTTATTTTAAAGTATTTCAATACATCGTACCTTGCGGTAAGCACGATTTCGGTAAGCACCAGCTTTATAGCCGTATACCTGACATTCAGACGCAGTCCGTGGTTTGCCATGGGATATGCCGCAAATGATGTTGTGCTGATAATTTTGTGGTGTCTGGCTGCGGTTGAGGACACTTCCTACATATCGGTAATCGTATGCTTTGCGGCGTTCCTGTTCAATGACCTGTACGGCTTTTACAACTGGCGGAAAATGCAGAAAAGACAGAAAATGTAAATTTTGTGTAGCTGTTGAAAAGGCGGAAAATTTGCGGTAATATAGAGGGGAAAGGCAGTGATGAAATGACAGAGGAAGAATATGTAAGCATACTTGATACATCGGAAGATGAGCCGATAATAATTATCCCGGAAGATGAAGCGGAACGCGACTATACTCAATGCACCACGCGAATTGAGCAGGAGGTCACGGAGGAAACCGCCGAAATCGGAAAGCGCACATTCTCCGGTATGATGCGCGATTTCTGGTATTATCACAAAAACGCGGTTGTCGTTTTGGCGGTTTTGGCGTTGTTCATCGGCTTGTTTATTTACAGTGTGGCGGTTAAGACCACCAATGACCTGACAATTGCGGTGTTTTCGGAAAGCGCGTTTTCAGACAGCGACCAAATGGCGATAAGAATGCTTCTGGCAGACTATGTGTACGATTTTGACGGCGACGGAACAGGTGCAGTAGGCGGAGATTTTTTTGTTACAGCCGATGATGAATATACGGCGGCGCAGATTGAAACCGATTATCAAAAGCACAGACGGTGTATATATCTGACGACGGAGGAAAGCTTTGAATATATTATCGGACTTTACCCGGATATGTTTGAAAGCTATAATGACTGCGATTTATGGATACCTCTGTCGGGCACGGACATCTGCCGTGAGCTTAAAGCACAGGGCACAGACGTATCAAACCTGGGAATCAGTCTGACGGCAAAGCCGAACGGGAATACGATACACTATGAACGGGCGGTTGAGCTGCTTGATGCATTGAGAAGAAAGTACCCGGAAATTTTTGAATAAAAGAATAAAATCGGGCAGTAAAAACTTGCGTTTTTACTGCCCGATTTTTGTTGCCGGCTTTCAGGAGAGTTGGGGGTGATTATATGTCCGTGTCTTTTGCCCAGTATTTAATGCCCCAGTTCTCAAAGCTCCATTCGGACATATATGAATTGCACTCGTAGTCAATATAGTACAGCACATCGTCCTGAACAATAAAATTCGTAGGATAATAGTCAATATTAAGTCCTGCGGCATATAAGAGAGAACACATTGTCCTGATTTGCCCGAAGTATTCGGGCTTCATTTTATCCTGTGCAACAAGCTGTTCAATAGTTTCACCGCGAATGTATTCTTTTAATATCCGCTCGTTGGCTGTGTCCGCTTCAATCAGCCTCGGAATCGGAATACCTACGGCTTTGAGCCGTTCATAGTCTGTAAGCTCCGCTTGAAGCTTGTCACCGAATCGGTAGTAATCGCATGGCTCATGATGAATCTGCTTGAGCACATATTCATCGGTGCCGTCAGTCACAAGATAGGAATAACCGCCTTTTCCGTGGCCGAGCAGACGGATTACACTGTACGGCTTACCGTTGATGTGAAGCTGTTCCACTTGTACACCCTCTTTTCACTTAACGTGTTCTGAACTATTTTTACCAAAAGCCGTCGTCTTTGTCAATCCCGCAATAAAACTCAGCTCTGCGATTATCGCACTTACAGCGGCAAATCCTTTTTGGTGAAACGTATTGAGCCTGCAATGTAGCCCAAAATACCGGCAACACCCAAAATGGCGAATTTCAGAATAAATGTATTCGTGCCGTCTATTATGGAAATTACGTCAAACAGCGAAATGATGGTTGCGTAATTAAAATAATTAAGTGCGGTCAGCCTTACGACAGAGGGGATAACGGGACTGCCGAACAGACCGAGCATTGCGGCAACAAGGGCGAAAATCGAAAGTCCGCCGCCGATAGCCATGGAGCGTTTGCTTCTGTCAAACACACAGGAGGTAAAGAAGCAAAGTCCCGAAAGAGCAAGCAGAACAAGAAATGCACCGAGATTGAGCAGAATCAGCTTGCCATAGGTGAGGTCAACCTCCTCGGAAATAAGGCTCAGGCATACACAGCTCGTGGCGGTGGTAAAGGAGAACATTGCAAACAACGAGCCGATAAGATAAACAGCCTGAGTAAAGGCAACGGTGCTTCTTCTGGTGGAGGTAGACAGCACGTAAGCCATGGAACCGCTGTCAACCTGACCGGCAATAAGGTTGTTTGAAGCCATTATCATATATATTATAGGAAGCAGCAGACCTGCAAGCTTGTAGAAAATCGAGCCGACAATCAGCGTATAAAGGTCCAGCGCGCCTATTTCCTCAAGTGCTTCGGAAACCTCGGCAGGCAGTGTTGAAAGGAAGCTGGCGGAGATGCTTTCGGCAATCTCGGTTTTCTTTTCTTCAACAGCGGCAGCATAAGCGGTTTCATCGGTATGTTCGCCGTCAAGCAGGTCAAGCTCGTATTCAAGTCTGCCCTGATATGTAACAACCGCATTTTTTGCCATGTGCTTGATTGAAGCGTAGGTGTAGCCGAATGAATCGAATTTTTCAACCGTAACGCCGTAAGAGGAAAGAGCGTCTATAAGAGCTTCGGTGTTTTCGGCTTTTGTCATGTTGCCGGCAAGAAATATTGCCGTACATTCACCTGCTCTTTCATGGCGATAATCCGTGCGCTCCGAGGAGGAGAGATATTCACCGATGTCACCGTTGCTAATATGGGAAATAAGTGACATGAAATCGTAATCATCCGGTATATCCTCACCGTTTTCGGTATAGAAGCTGTCAAAGCTGCCGTTGGGATTGAGGGTGTATATAACACAGCCCAGCATTTCCTGCGCCTCCGGAGAATCCTCGGCATATCCGGCTTCTGCGGCTGCTTCCGAAATGTAGCTCTGCAATTGCGCACAGGCTGAGGAATAAGCCGCGGTAACGGCATATTCCTGATTTGCCGGAGATTTTTCCTGCCACGTGTCAACGGCGGCAAGGTAATCGTTTATATCCTGAAAACTTTCCTGCACGGGCATTTCCGACATCCAGGAAGAAACCTCGGCGGCATAGGATTTACCCACATCGGTTTTCATTTCGGGTACAGCGTCCTGCCACGCCTGAACAGCGGCGTAATACAGCGATATATCATCGTAGTCGGTGCTAACGGGCATATTTGAGCACCAGAGAAGATAAGACAAGTTGTCCTGCAAATTATCCGAAAGTATCAGGTCAAACCGGGCAAGTCCGTTGTCGGCGGTATCGTAGTAGGAAAGTGCGCGCTTTTCCATTTGGGAATCGACTTCCTTGACAATAATCGTGTCCTGAATGGAATCTCTTACTTCACCGATACTGCCACTGCCGGAAATGAGCATAACGCAGGCGAGCATGAAGCAGACGGTGAATGTGATAATTAACCACATGGTGCCGTTTGCTTTACAGGATTGCTTAAATAAAGCTTTACTGAACATAATATTTCACCATTATACCGCTCCGGATTTATTCGGAAACTGTATATCCTTTCTTTTGATTTGAGAGCAGAATGTTTTTAAAATGCATTTCCAAAGTGTACGGAAGCTCCGAGATGAATTTCACATTGTAATTTTTAAGAACATTCAGCAGAGCGGCGGTTTCGTCCGCACCTATGCGTATTGTAGCCTGATTGTACTGCTCCTGAAGACGAATTACGCCGTAGCCCTCACGGAGGAATTTTTCATAATCCTCACGGCTGTGAAATTCAATTTTGAAATCCTTAACGGGACGATGACGTATGCTGTTCATATCGCATACGTCCACAATGCGTCCGTCGTTGATAAAAGCGACTCTGTCGCAGGTTTTCTCCAATTCCTCAAAGCTGTGATTGCTCATGAATACAGTCTTGCCTCTGCGGTGTTCCTCGTTTATGATTTCGAGAAATTCGGCGCGCATCAACGGGTCAAGACCTGTAGTCGGCTCATCGAGTATGAGAATGGGCGCATCATTCATAAGCGCGGCAACCAGAGCGGTTTTCTGCTTCATGCCCTTGCTCATTCGTTTAAGATTTGCACGGGGGTCAAGCTGTAGCCGTTCGATAAGCTCGTTGGCATAGGACATATCGCGCAGTCCGAGAAAATCCGCCTGACACTTTAAAAAGTCGATACCTGTTTTCAGGTCGGGAAAGGCGATTTCACCGGGCACGTAGCCTATTTGTCTGACGATTTCGCTTGAATGCTCCCAGGAGGAAAGTCCGTTAACGGAGACGTTACCGGAGGTGGGCTTTAAAAAGCCCATAATATGACGGATAGTGGTGGTTTTTCCGCTGCCGTTAGTGCCGACATAGCCGATCATTTCGCCCTGTGAAACAGAAAGGTCGAGGTCGAAAATACCGCGGCAGTTACCGTAATCCTTTGTCAGCTTGTCGATTTCGATTACATTCATTTCAGCGCACCTCCGAAATCTCTGTCCTCTTTATAGAACTTCATGAAGTAATCCTCCAGTGTTTCCTTGCGGTTGCTGAACGAGTGTACCGCAAGATTTGACAGAATATTTATCAGGGCATTAAGCTCATTGTCCTCAACCGAAATGTAAACGCTGTTGCTGTCCTCGTCAAGGAGCACAAGCGAATCGATGACGGAGCTTTCGGCAATAAAGCCGCTCCTTGCCTGAGCGTTCTCAAAAACCACAGTGTAATACTTACGTGAAGCGTGTTTAAGGTCGTTTGCCACAAACTCCGATACGATTTTTCCGTCCTTGATAATAGCAATGCGGTCACAGGTTGAATCTATTTCCGAGAAAATGTGGCTTGAAAGCAGAATGGTTTTTCCGCGTTCCTTTTCCTCGTGAATAAGCTGTATGAAAGTCTCCTGCATAACAGGGTCAAGACCGCTTGTAGGTTCGTCGAGTATGAGCACGTCCGGGTCGGACATAAAAGCGGAAACCACGGCAAGCTTACGTTTTACGCCGAGGCTCATTCGCTTTGTTTCCTCGCGCAGAGTGTTGTTGTCAAGCTTAAAAAGCTCAAGCATGGCGTCAAGACGGCTTGAATTGTGGATTTTCTGCATGTCCTGCATCATTTTTATGAACTGATGCCCGGTAAGCCCCACCGGAAGCGCAATTTCTCCGGGAATGTAGCCCACATGCTTTAAGATTCTGTCATAATGCTCAAAGGTTTCCTGCCCCAGAATTTTCGTGCTTCCGGAATCCGGCTTTGAAAACCCCATCAAGTGGCGTATTGTGGTGGATTTTCCGGCGCCGTTCGGACCTAAAAAGCCGAACACTTCGCCCTTGTCAACATGAATGCCGACATCAAACACGCCGCGCCCGAAGCCGTAGTCCTTTGTAAGATGAGTAACTTCTACTACGTGCTCGGAGGCAGAGGGGAAACCTGTGTTTTTTTCCATGAAAATTACTGCTCCTTTCTTTTGCTACAGGTCATTTCAAAACATGAACACTGTTGACATTTGAACTGTGTCGTATTATAATGCGGAAGAATAAAATAGGAAAGAGCAGATATTCGGACATTGAACAGATTTGAACAATATCCGGAAAAGTGTTTGCTTTTCCGGTAGGGAGGACTTATGAAAGCGCAGAATCTGAATAACTCATCGAGAAAGACGAGGCGGCTTATTAAAAAAGTGTTCGCGGAAATGCTGTCGGAGAAAAAGGAGCTCGGAAAAATTTCGGTCAGTGAGTTGTGCAAAAGAGCTGATATAAGCCGCGGCGCATTTTATTCTCACTATGACGATATTTACGGCGTTGCGGAGGATTACGAGAATGAAATGATAGATGCGTTTTTTGACAATGCACGTCTGCTTGAATCGCAGAATATATCGCACTTTATCGAAATGATATTTGAATTTATCCAGCAGAATAACGAGAATTACAGAATGCTGTGCAATTCAAACGATTTTCTTTTTGCGGCAAAAAAATTAACGACCGTCGTTTCCGGAAAGCTGCTTGAGCTTTGCCGGAACGACAGCCGCATAAAAAACATCGAGTATATAGAATTGGAATTGCAGATATTTTTGGAAGGGCTTTTGTGTGAATATGTAAAGTATTGCAGGGGATATTCGGAAAAAGGTCTTGATGCTCTTTATGATTACACAAAATACTGGGTGGATAATTTTATGCTTCTGCGTTCGGCACAGTGACATTATTCATCGAGGGGCTTTATCGGCAGCGTGAATGAAACGGTAAGTCCGCCGTCGCTGTTGTTTTCGGCTTTGATAATACCGCCGTGGCATTCGATGACCTCCTTGCATATGGCAAGTCCCAGACCTGCCACGCTTCTGCCGGGGTCGGTGGTAAAAAGCGGCTCAAATATGCTTTCCAGCATATCCTCACGAACGCCCATACCTGTGTCAATAACCTTAAAGCAAACATATTCGTATTGACCGTCCTCAACCTCATCACAGGTGACGGTAATGCGTTTAACGTCTTTTTGCATGTGCTTGACGGCATTTGCGATAAGATTTCCGAAAACGCGGCGCATCTGGTTTTCGTCGAGCAGAAGCGTTGCGTTTTCACATGAACAATTTGCGGAAAACTCTATGCCCGAAGCTATAAGCTCGTCGGTATATTCTTCGCGCAGGGTATCCGTCAGTGCTCCGGCTTTGACCTCCGAGGGATTGTAGTGAAGCCGTTGATTGCTGCTTATATAATCGTCAAATTCGTTTACAAGGTCACGTATGGCAACAGCCTTTTTATATATAGTATCAACATACCTCACCGAACGCTCCTCGGAAAGGGTGCCGTTTTTCATTCTTTCGGCATAGCCCATAACACTTGTAAGAGGGGTTTTAATATCGTGAGAAATGCTTGCGATTATCCTGCTCTGCTTTTCTTTTTCATCGTCAATCATTTCGGAGAGTGCAACAAAGGAATTTTGCAGTCTGCCTATTTCGTCATCGCGCTCCGAAAGTTCTGCTCGTGAGCCGGATTTATAATTGCGCATGTTTTTTTCAAGCTCCTCAAGGGGCTTGATATATTTGACGTAAATAAGGCTTGAGGACGCAAGCATAATGGCAATCATTATGCAGATTTCAGCCCACAGCAGTGTCCGCGCGTCGTGGTTTTCGGCAAGGACGGAAATTACTTCGCGGCTGGAGCGCAGTACATATACCTCATTATCAAGCTCAAAAGCCTCGGCGGAGCGAATCCATATGTTTGTTTCCTCACTGTGAAGCGCGGAGAAAAGCACCTGCCCGGAGGTGTTTTCAACGGTAAGATTCAGCTCAAGCTCGTTGGCTTTGCTTTCAAGATAAACCTTTAAATCGGTTTGCGATGTGATTTCTTCGGCAATGTTTTTTGTGTCGCTGTCCAAAAGTTCCTGAGAAACGGTGTAATCGTCCGCAAGAGGACCGGAGAGAAACATATTGTACCACACGCTGAGGGTGAGCGCGTTAATAACCACCATAAGCAGTGCGATTATGAGAAATTTGTATTTTAAGCTCATTTGCATCGCTCCTAATCGGCGTTAGTGGGCGAATTTATATCCTACACCCCACACGGTTTTAATGTACTCGTTGTCCGGGTCAAGCTTGCCGCGAAGATTTTTGATATTGACAGCCACAGTACCGATGTCGCCGTAATTTATGCCCCAGACAGCGTTAAATATCTGCTCTCTTGTCAGGACACGTTCGCTGTTGGACATGAGATATTCGAGAAGCTGAAATTCTCTTGTGGAAAGGGGTACAAGCTCGCCGTTCCTGCGTACCTCGTAGCTTGACGGGTGCAATTCAATATCACCTATTTTGATAACGCCGCTCTTTTTCTTACCGCCAATCCGTGAATCACGGCGAATGTGAGCGCGTACTCTTGCCACAAGCTCCTCAACGACGAAAGGCTTGTAAATATAATCGTCTGCACCCATTTCAAGCCCGACAAGGGTATCAACGGTGCGGTTTTTGGCGGTTACAAAAATTATCGGACAACTGACGGTATCGCGTATTTTTATGCAAAGCTCCAGTCCGTCCATTTTCGGCATCATAATATCGAGAATGATAAGTGAAAAATCGCTTTCACGGGAAAGCAGTTCAAATGCCGCTTCTCCGTCGTTAAGTATAGTTACCGCGTAGCCTTCGTCCTCAAGGGCGTCGGAAACAAGCTGGGCTATGGCTACGTCATCATCGACAACAAGAATTTTCTGTTCGTCCAAAAAGGTCACTCCCATAGATTTTTCGACTTTTTAAGTTTATCACAAAATTTATTGTAAAAAAAGAGGAATTTAATTAAGAAAGCAAAGTGCGTTTATCGAATAATAACAAATTTGTATTGTTTAAGAATAAATATTGACATAACATAAAATAATTGCTACAATATCCGTCGTAATGTCAAATGCAAGGGAGGGTCGGAGATTTGAAACACGGTGTATACAGGATAGTCAAACGTATCATTGACTTCATTGTTTCTCTTGTTGCACTTCTGATTATCTGGCCTGTAATGCTTGCTTTGGCGATATGGATAAAGCTGGATTCAAAGGGACCGGTTATATTCAAACAGAGCAGAGTAGGTATGAACGGCAGACTTTTCAGAATTTATAAATTCCGTACAATGCGTACCGATGCACCTCACGAAACCGCAACACGGGATCTTGAGGATCCATACAGGTTTATTACGAAATCGGGCAATTTTCTTCGTAAGACAAGCCTTGACGAGCTACCGCAGCTTTTTAACGTGCTGATAGGGGATATGAGCCTTGTAGGACCACGACCCCTTATCGAAAATGAGGGCGGAGATATTCATAAGCTCCGCATGGACGCCGGAGTTTACGCCGTTCGACCCGGTATGACCGGCTGGGCGCAGGTCAACGGCAGGGATAATGTACCGGACGAAGAAAAAGCGGCGTATGACAGTGAATATGCGGATAAGATGTCCTTTGGCTTTGATTTGAAAATAATATTCAAGACCGTTGCGGTGGTTTTCAAGCGTGACGGCTATGCCGAGGGAAAACAGGAAGATAATTAAAGGGAAGTGGTGTTGTGCCATTTCCCTTTAATTGACGGAGGTTGAAAGTATGGAAATTGAAAGAAAATGGAGAATAGACCGATTCCCCGATTTGCAGGTCAGCCGCCGTGCCGAAATATGGCAAGGCTATCTGTCTCTTGAGCCTGAAGTGAGAATCAGAAAAACCGTCAGCGAAAACGGCGAAAGCTATCGCCTTGCGGTAAAGGGAAACGGAACGCTGAGCCGTGAGGAAGTGGAGCCGTATATAACGCGCGAAGATTATGAAGCTCTTTGCGGTATGCTTAAAAAGCCGCCTGTTCACAAGGAGTGGAGAGGCTACGATTTAGGCGGAGGTTTGATGCTTGAAGTAAGCCTTGTGGACGGCGGAGAGCCGACCTCGTTTATGTATGCCGAGGTGGAATTTCCGAATGAGGAAAGCGCAAAAAGCTTTAAAGCACCCGATTTTCTCGGTGAAGAAATGACGAATCAAACCGGCTTCAGGATGAAACACTATTGGAATGAAAAAAGCAACTATAACGCACCTTATGTACTTGCTTCTTCAAGTCCGCGCCGCCGTGAGCTTCTTCGTCAGGTGGGCTTGAGGTTTGAAGTCGTATCACCGAATGCCGACGAGACATTGCCTGAAAATATCGCACCCGACAAGGCGGTTGAGCTTTTGAGCGAACGCAAAGCATCGGCGGTATCGAATACTGAAAGCAGAGTAATTATTGCGGCTGATACCGTTGTTGCAAAGGACGGAATAATTTACGGAAAGCCTGCGGACGAAGAAGATGCGTTCCGTATGCTCCGCGAGCTTTCCGACTGTACTCACGAGGTTTATACAGGGGTTTGCGTGATATTCCCCGACGGAAGCGGGGAGTGTTTTTCGGTACGCACCGAGGTGACTTTTGCCAACATGACCGACCGCGATATTGCGGAGTATATAACCTCCGGCGAGCCGTTCGGAAAAGCCGGCAGTTATGCGATTCAGGGCTTGGGAGCACAGTTTGTCGCAGGCATAAACGGCGATTACGCAAATGTTGTGGGCTTGCCGGTGCAGAAGCTTTGCGAGGTTTTGAAAAAGCACGGCGCATTTGTCGCGGAGCGGAAAACTGGTGTTTGACTTTTCGGACAATACGTGATATATTATATATAAGTAGTGCAAAAGGCTGTGAACACGGTGGGCAGATTCTGTAAAGCTTGCTCAAAGTAGCTGTCCGCACCCCGTCAGAGAGAGCGCGTCATCGGGCTGAAAGCGTGCTTCGGGCAATACGGTCATGTGAATTTCTCCGTCGGAGCTGTGCGGTGAAAGCCGTAACGTCCGTCCGCGTTAAGGATATTGAGATTATGCGGTTTTCCGCATAAAATCGGGTGGTACCGCGTGCTTAGGCTCGTCCCGTGTGGACGGGCTTTTTGTTTTGAAATTTTGTAATTTACAAACGAAGTTTGAAAGGATTGATTAAAAGAATGAAAGAAGCAATCGCAAAGCTGCGCGCTCAGTTTGAGCAGGACTCGGCAAAGGCGGCAACCGTTGCCGAAGTCGAATCGCTGAGAATTGCATATCTCGGCAAAAAAGGCTCTGTCACAGAGCTTTTGGGCAAGCTTCGTGACGTTCCCAACGAGCAGAAAAAAGAGGTTGCTCAGGGCATTAACGAGCTGAAAAAGTATGCCGAGGGTATTATCACCGAAAAGGCGGCTGATTTAAAGGCAAAGGAGGAGGCCGCGGCTATTGCCTCTGCCGAGCGTTACGATGTAACTATGCCTCTTGCCGAAAAGCTCGGCTCTCTCCACCCCATAACCCTCGTTCAGCGTGAAGTTGAGCAGATTTTTGCCACCATGGGCTTTACCATTGAGGATTACAGCGAGGTAGTTACAGACTACGAGTGCTTTGAGGGAGTAAACATTCCCAAACATCACCCTGCCCGTGATATGCAGGACACCTATTATCTTGATAACGGTCAGCTCTTGAAAACTCACACCAGTGCGGCACAAAACGCAATATTGCGCAAATACGGCGCGCCTCTGCGTGCTATATTCCCCGGTCGTTGCTTCAGAAACGAGGCAACAGACGCCTGCCATGAAAACACCTTTTTCCAGATGGAGGGTATGATGGTTGATGAAAATATCTCCATTTCAAACCTCATCTATTTCATGAAAACCATGCTTTCCGAGGTCTTTCAGAGAGATGTCAAGGTAAGGCTTCGCCCCGGATTTTTCCCCTTTGTCGAGCCGGGCTTTGAGCTTGATATTTCCTGCCTTATCTGCGGCGGTGAGGGCTGTCCGAGCTGTAAGAACAGCGGCTGGCTTGAGCTTTGTCCCTGCGGAATGATACACCCCAACGTACTGCGTGAGGGTGGCGTTGACCCCGAAAAGTACACCGGCTTTGCCTTTGGACTGGGTCTTACCCGTCTTGCCATGATGAGATACGGAATCAAGGATATTCGCGTACTCAACAGCGGCAATCTTAAAGCCATGACCCAGTTTACTGCCAAATAAGAAAGGAGAGGTTAAAATGCTTATTTCAATGAATTGGATAAACGAGTTTGTTGACCTCAGCGGTCTTGACCTCGATGAGCTTATCCACCGCTTCACCCTCTCCACTGCCGAGGTTGAAGATATTTTCCACATGGGCGAAAATCTTACAGGCGTTGTCACCGCAAGGATTCTGTCCGTTGAACAGCACCCCAAAAAGGAAAAGATTCATATGCTCAAGGTCGATAAGGGCGATGAGATTGTTGACATTGTGTGCGGTGCGCCTAATGTCAGAGAGGGTCTTATTGTACCCCTTGCCACCGACGGAGCAAATGTCAACGGCTATCCCATAAAGGTTGCAAAGGTCTACGGTCATATGAGCCACGGTATGTGCTGTTCCGAAGCGGAGCTGGGCATTTCCGCCGACGGCAGCGGTCTTATGGAGCTTCCGGAGGGCACTCCCATAGGCGTTGATATTCGCGATATTTACGAAATCCGCGACACCGTTTTCGAGGTGGACAACAAATCTCTTACAAACCGTCCCGACCTTTGGGGTCACTACGGCATTGCCCGTGAGTTTTCCGCGCTGACAGGCAGACCCTTAAAGCCCCTTGACCGTGTCGATTCAACCGCATTTAAAAATCTGCCCGAAATTGATATTGATATAAAAGATAAGGAAAACTGCTTCCGCTACACCTCCGTTAAGGTTGAAAACGTGACCGTGCCCGTAAGCCCGGTCAATATGCGTATTCGCCTGCATTACTGTGGCACAAGAGCCATAAATCTGCTTGCCGACCTTACCAACTATCTTATGCTTGAAATGGGTCAGCCCATGCACGCCTTTGATTCTCGAAAGGTAAGCAAAATTGAGGTACAGCGTTTTGCAGAGCCGTTTACATTCAGAACGCTTGATGATACCGAGCGTAACATAGACCCGGAAACGCTGATGATAACCAGCGGCGGTGAGCCTGTTGCAATCGCAGGTATAATGGGCGGTCTTGCCTCCGAGATTGAGGACGATACAACCTCATTGCTTCTGGAGAGTGCGACCTTTGATGCGGTTTCTATCAGAAAGAGTGCCACAAGGCTCGGACTGAGAACAGATGCTTCCGCGCGATATGAAAAAACTCTTGACCCCGAAAATACACTTCCTGCCGTCGAGCGTTACCTGTGGTTGCTTAAACAGACAGACCCCGATGCAAAAGTGGTTTCCGCCGTTACCGACAGCTATGTGAGAAAGTACAAGAAGATTTCCCTTGACTTCGACAAGAAGTACGTTGACCGCTATACCGGCATAAAAATTACCAATGCCCGTATAATAAAAACTCTGGAGGCATTGGGATTCACCGTCAGACACGAGAAGAACAATTTCTCCGTTGACGTTCCCTCATGGAGAGCTACCAAGGACGTCACTATCAAGGCTGATATTATAGAAGAAATCACCAGAATTTACGGCTACGACAATTTCGAGATTAAAACCGCACCGTCGCCGCTTTACCCTGTTCGCGAGGCAGAGGGCAGACGTGATGACTTCATGATAAAGAATCTCCTTGCCGACCGCTTCTCTCTCCACGAGGTACATTCCTACATCTGGGCTGACAGCAGGAAGTTCAGAGAGATAGGCATTGAGGTAGAGGACAATGTTAAGCTTATCAATTCTATCAATCCCGACCAGATTGTCATAAGAAACAGCATGATACCTACACTGCTTTCCATGACTGCCGAAAACAGGCTCTTTGATTCTTCTTTCGGCATTTTTGAGATAGGCAGAGTGGTAGAGGGACTTAAAGCAGACGGACTTTGCAATGAGCGCAAGAAGCTGGGCATTGTTCTGTATTCCAGAATTGAAAGCGAAAAGACCCTTTATCTGAAGCTCAAGGATATTCTCATGACAATAAATGCCGTGGTTAAGGGCGGCGTGCTTTCACTGCGCAGTGCGGAAAAGACTTCTCATGCTTGGCAGCACCCCATAAACACTGCCGAAATAGTGCGTGGAGACGAGGTTATGGGCTTCATTACCGCCGTTCACCCTGCGGTATGCGCGGCAATAGATAAAAAAGCCGCAGTTGTTGCACTTGAGCTGGATATGAACGCTCTGTCCGCACAGCAGACCGCCGGAATCAGCTACGCAGACCCCGGCAAATTCCCGGAAATGGATATTGACCTTACCCTCCTGCTTGAAAAAGGCGGTCAGTACGGCGAGGTCAAGTCTGTTATTGATTCCGTTGAAAGCGCTATTCTCAAAAAGGTTGCCCTTGCCGATGTATATGAGGGTGCAGAGCTTAACGGCGCACGTGCCGTTACAGTCCGACTGACCTTTGCCTCCGATGACAGAACGCTGTCGG
The DNA here is from genome assembly GCA_964500965.1 of uncultured Eubacteriales bacterium. GTDB lineage: Bacteria > Bacillota > Clostridia > Oscillospirales > Acutalibacteraceae > JAISGQ01. The sequence goes on from CAZCQZ010000006.1 coordinate 18,009, forward strand.
GAGATGAGGTACAGACAGAAGTGAATGAGGTTTTAAATGCTCTTAAAGCTAAGGGCATAAATATGAAATAGGAGAGGAAATCGACATGGAAAACATCAAAGAATTTATCGAAAAAGCAGTATCCAAAATCAAGGAATCACCCGACCTGCTGAAAAAGTTCAAGGCAGACCCCAAGGGCACTGTAAAGAGCATCGTCGGTGACCTTGACGAAAATGTAATATCCGGCATTGTTGCCGCAGTAAAGGAAAAGCTCGGTGACGGCAATGTCCTCGACAGCATAAAGGATAAGCTGGGCGACAGCGATGCCATTGACGGCGTTAAGGATAAGCTGGGCGGTCTTTTCAAGAAGAACTGATTTTGATAGATACAAAAAACGGATTCGGTATTTTGCCGAATCCGTTTTTTGTATCTATCAAATGATAGTATTATACTTGACAATCGAATGACTGTGGCTATAATGATATTGATAATCAGTATCAATAAGAGGTGAGCAGATGTCAGTCCAACGGAACACCAGACAGCGGCAGATTATTCTCGATTGCCTTAAAAAGCTGAAAAACGGACACGTAACTGCCGATGAGCTGACCGAGCTTGTTCGGGAGAAATCACCGAACATCGGCAGAGCCACTGTGTACAGGTATCTCAATCAGCTTCATGAGGAGGGAGCTGTGAGAAAATACACTCTGCCTGACGGCGCAGGTTTTTGCTGGCAGTATGTGGGAGAACAGCCGGAGTGCCACTGTCACTACCACTTGAAATGCAATTCTTGCGGAGAGGTTATGCACCTTGAAAGCAAGCTGTTGGATACACTCAGTGAAAGCCTGAAAGAGAATGACGGCTTTGAAATTGACCGCGGCGATACTGTATTTTACGGCAAATGCTCGAAGTGCCGCAATAAATAGGAGATTGTTATGAAAAAAATACTATCTGTAATTCTTTCCGTTGTGATTATTTGCGGCTGCTTTTGCGTAACAGGCTGTTCTGCGGACAGCGGAAAAAACAAAATCATAGCCACACTGTTTCCTCAGTACAGCTTCGCAAAGCAGATTGCAGGAGACAATTTTGAAGTTGAGTTGCTTTTGACACCGGGTACGGAAAGTCATACCTACGACCCCTCAACAGCCGACGCCTACACTATTTCACAGGCGGCGTTGTTTCTGTACACCGGAGATGAAATGGAGCCGTGGGCGGCAAATCTGCTTGATTCACTGGGAAGCGATTGCCCGAAAACCGTCAACTGTTCCGACAACGTAGAGCTTTACGCCGATGAGCACGAACATGAACACGAGCATGAGGAACATTCTCACGGTGCAGACCCGCACATTTGGCTTGATATGCAAAATGCCTGCATAATGGCAGACAACATTTGTAACGGTCTGTGCGAAATCGACTCGGAAAACGCCGAATATTATAAAGAAAACACCGCAAAGCTCAAGGCAGAGCTTATGCAGATTGACAGTGAATTTGAAGAAATGCTTGAAAACGCCGACACAAAAACAATCGTTTTCGGCGGCAGATTTTCCTATATTTATTTTATCGAACGCTACGGTCTTTCATATGTCAGCGCATACAAATCCTGTGATACCACGGCAGACCCCAGCCTGTCGGATATTGCGGAGGTTGTCGGCTACATAAGGGACAACGATGTCAAGGTAATATACTATGAGGAGCTTTCCGACCCGAAAGTAGCACGTTCGATTGCGGAGGAAACGGGAATAGAGATGCGTGAGTTTTCAACCGGTCATAATGTGACCGCAGAACAGCTTGAAAGCGGCGTGACATTCCAAAATATTATGTATCAGAATCTTGAAAATCTCAGAGAGGGGCTTTGCGCTTGAAACTGCTGGCCATTGAAAATTTAAAGCTTGAATACGGCGGACTTACCGCCATAGAAAACGTAAACCTCGATATTAACGAGGACGAATATATCTGCGTTGTAGGCAGCAACGGTTCGGGAAAATCCACGCTTATGAAAGGCATTTTGGGGCTTCACAAGCCGTCAGGCGGAGCTATACATAAATATATCGACGAACGTGAAATTGCTTATCTTCCGCAGACAAGCCTTGCGGAAAGAGATTTTCCGGCAACGGTCAGGGAGGTTGTCAGCACCGGCAGACAGTGGAAAGGCAATGGGTATTTCAAATACTCAAAAGAGGACATAGAGGCAATCGACGAGGCAATGGAGTTGCTGAATATCACAGAACTGCAAAACAGACGAATCGGCAGACTTTCCGGAGGACAACAGCAAAGGGCATATTTGGCACGTGCGCTGTGCAGAAAGCCCCGTCTGCTGTTGCTCGATGAGCCATGCTCCGGACTTGACCCACAGATAACAGCGCAGTTTTATGAGCTTTTGGGAGAGCTGTGCAGAGAACATAAAATTACAATTATAATGAACAGCCATGATTTAAACGAGGTTGCAAAATGTGCAAACAGGGTGGTAGTGATAAATCGAACGGTGGAGTTTGACGGAAGCAAAAACGAATGGCTGAAAAAATACGACCCCGGTTGTACGCTTCACAATGCAAACTGTGATGAAAACGGCGTTTGCGGCTGTGTCAGGGAGGGAAGAAAATGAGCCTTGAAATGCTTGTGGGAATATTTTCCCTTGCTTCGGTACAGAGGGCGCTGATATGCGGAACGCTTTTGAGCCTTTGCGCCGCACTTTTGGGCGTTATACTTGTGCAAAAGCGTTATGCGCTTATAGGTCACGGTCTGTCCGATGTAAGCTTTGCATCAGTGGCATTGTCATTGGCACTGGGCTTGCCTCCGCTGAGATTGGCGTTGCCCATAGTTGTGGCGGCGGCTTTCGGGATAATGTATATAAGTCAGAAAAAAGGCGCACAGGGCGATACGGTCATAGGTATGCTTGCTACAGGCTCACTGGCGGCAGGCATTATAATCACTTCTATGTCAACGGGTTTTAATACCGATGTTTACAGCTATATGTTCGGCAGTATTACGGCAGTCAGCACCTCCGACCTTGTGTGGAGCATCTGCCTTACGGTGCTTGTGGCAGTGTCCTTTGTTTTCCTTTACAACAGGCTGTTTATGGTCACATATGATGAAAACTATGCCGCCGCCTGCGGTGTAAACACAAACAATTATCAGCTTTTGCTGTCACTGCTGACCGCATTGACGGTAGTGCTGTGTATGAAGCTTATGGGCACATTGCTGATTTCCGCGCTGATAATATTTCCCACCGTTTCGGCACGAAAGATAGCAAAGAGCTTTAAATCTCTTGTGATAATCACGGTGATAATTTCCGTTGCCTGCTTCCTGCTGGGAATGGTATGCTCGGCGGTGTTTGACCTGCCCTCCGGCGCAAGTGTGGTAGTGGTAAATCTTGCTGTATGGGCAGGCTGTAGCATAGCCGGAAAGGTTTTAGACAGATAAACAAAGGAGACTTGTAATGAAGCGTGACAGGCAACAGCTATTACTTAACGAAAAGAATTTATATAAATCATTTATAATCCTTGCTCTGCCGGTGTTCGGGGTAAATCTTCTCACCTCAATGAACGACCTTATAGACACATATTTCGTGGGAAATATGCCGGATTCCGTAGCGGCACAGGCAGGAATGTCGGTTTCGTGGCCGCTTATAGCAATACTTACCGCCTTTAATCAGGGGCTTGCCATAGCAGGCGTGGCGGTAATAAGCCAATTTCTTGGCGCAGACAGAAAAAAGGAAGCACGAAAGTATTCCGGTATGCTGGTGATACTGGCGGTAATTCTCGGAATACTGATAAACGTTCTGCTTTATTTCCTTGCGCCGCCGGTGCTGAAGCTTATGGGCGCGGAGGACGGCGTGTACACAAGTGCGCTGACATATGTACAGGTGCGCGCCTTTGAAATGGTTGCGGCGTTCATATTTGCGGCATTTCAGTCCATACGTCAATCCCGTGGCGATACTCTCACGCCGGTTATTTATTCGACAATCGGAATAATCGTAAATATATGCCTTAATGCCCTGTTCATTCAGCATATGGGAATGGGTGTGTACGGTGCGGCATTGGCAACGGTTATAAGTCAGGTAATTAAAGTACCGTTCTGCCTGTACCATATGTTTATCGAGAAAGGCGAGGGGAGACTGAAAATCAAAGACCTGAAGCCGGATTTGAAGCGAATTACGAAGCTTGTGAAAATCGCTTTGCCCTCCGCCGGGGCACAGGCGTTCAGCTCTTTCGGATTTCTGTTTTTGCAGGTGTTTATACTTTCCTACGGCGACGAGGTTGCGGCGGCATTCAGCCTGGGCAATAAAGTGAGCAATCTGTTGCTGATGCCGGTTATGGCACTTGGAAGCGTGCTTGCCACTTTTGTTGGACAAAATATAGGTAACGGCAATAAAGCACGTGCGTTGCAATCATACAAGGTGTGCCGCAACCTGGGAATATGGGTGTCGGTCATCGGAGCGGCGGTACTTATGCCTATTAGAGAATGGGCGATAGGACTGCTTTCAAATGATGCTGAGACGGTAATAATCGGCACGGAATATACAATATACGTGCTTCTGATGCAACCGTTAATGGCAATGTTCCAAAGCTACCTGAGCCTTTTCAACGGCGCGGGAAAAACACAGTATTCGTTTATAATGACCACGGTAAGACTGTGGGGCTTGAGATTGCCGATGATATGGCTGTTCCAGCATTTTACGAACATCGGCAGAAGCGGCATATGGTGGGCAATGCTTTTGAGCAATCTGCTCATTGTAATTGTCGGCGCACTGCTGTTTAAGAGAGTTGATTTCAACGCAAACATTTCAAAGGAGAAAACGGCATAGTAAATACAAGGGCTGTAAAAAACTTGCGTTTTTTACAGCCCGGTTTATTATTCCGATTCTTCTTTTTTCTCAATGCTTTTGGCGTTTTCACCTACAGTCTGAGCTTCGACCGAAAGCACGGTGTCCATATCTTCGCCTTGAAGATTTACGATTTTTTCGGTCATTATTTTTGAAAAACCTGCCAGAACAGCGGTAAGCATAACGATTCTTGAAACGGAGCCGGGGGTGTTTTCCGTTTCGACCGGAGAGAGAATATCACGGGAATTTGCACGAACCTGCTTGATAAAGTACATAGCGGCATCACGGTGTTGTTTAACGTAGTCGCTGTAGACAGCTTTAACTTCATCTTCGGTCAGACCCATAGGTATCATTTTCTGAACATAAGCAATGCTCACACTTTGCTTGAGGGTACATATCATAATAAGATAGGCAATATGTATACGGGAATATTTTTTCTTGCAGGGTGCAGGCATAATTTTAAGCCTGACATAATTGTTTATTGCGGTCGGAGTTACAACGTCGCCCTCATTATCCTCCGACGGAAAAAAATAAAGCCATTGGGAAAGCAGTGCAATGACCTGTTCCATATAAAGGTCGATAGTGGGAAGCTCGTCCCAGGTAGGAAGACGATAGCTTTTCAGTGAACGCTCCCAACGTTTGAGTTTGTGAGCAATAAGGCTTCTATCGTAAAACATTTCAATATACCCTCCGATAAATTTTCGTATATTATATTACAATATTGCAAAAATCTCAAGGCGTTTTAATTTTCTATAATAAATTAGTTACAAATAAGTATTGACTTTTAGGTATGTGATATTGTATATTAGATACACAAATTCGGAGTACGAGGAGCGCGGCATATGAATAATTTCGTAATATTCACCGATTCCGGAGCGGATTTAAATGCGGAAATGGTAGAAAATTTTGATGTTCAGGTTATTCCCATGACCCTGATAATGAACGGTAAAGAATACCTTAATTATCCCGATGAGCGTGAAATTTCAAACAGCGAATTTTATGAAATGATACGCAGGGGTGTTATGGGAAAAACTGCCGCAATAAATACGGAAACTGCCGTTGAAGCTTTTGAGCCTTTCCTGAAAGAGGGCAGAGATTTGCTGTATCTCGGCTTTTCCGGCGGATTGAGCAGTACGATTGTTGCGATGAAAGCGGCGGCAGAGCAGCTTTCCGAGAAGTATCCGGAAAGAAAGGTTTACGCCGTTGATACACTGTGTGCTTCCCTCGGTCAGGGAATGCTTGTTTATCTCTGCTGTCAGCAGAGAAACGAGGGAAAGACTATTGACGAAGTACGTGATTTTGCGGAAAACACCAAGCTTCATTTAAGCCACTGGTTTACCGTTGACGATTTGAACCACCTTAAAAAGGGCGGCAGACTTTCGGCGGCAACGGCACTTCTGGGCACAATGCTGCACATCAAGCCGGTGCTCCATGTCGATAATGAGGGACATCTTATCAACATGGAAAAGGCTCGCGGCAGAAAGGCATCTATACGCAGAATTGCGGAAAAGGTGCTTGAAACCGCATTACCGGGTATTGAAGACCAACAGCTTTTCATATGTCACGGCGATTGCCTTGAAGAAGCAAAGGAACTGGGCGCAGAGGTCAAAAAGCTTATTAACCTCAAGAAAGAGATATTCTATAATTGCATAGGTCCTGTTATCGGCTCTCATTCCGGAGCAGGAACTCTTGCGGTGTTCTTCCTTGCAACGGAAAGATGATTTTAAGCGGAGCTGTAAAATTTACGTTTTACAGCTCCTTATTTTTTGTAAACAGTTGAAATTACCGCGGAGTAATAGTATTATATTACCGGCACCGATTGTTGCGGTGCAATTCTTACATTTTGAAAATCGAGAAAATAAGGGAGAATTTTTATGAAAAGGAAAGCTATGATATGCATTGTGGCGTTAATGATTGTGTTCTGCGGCTGTGCAGGAGAACCGATGCCCATTAACGACGGCGCAAATCAGGTTGATGAGGTTGTAACCGCGACGGATTCGGATGTAATATCCGTGACCGATTCTGAAATCACCGATAATGTTGAAAACGAAGTTACACAAGCTGCGCCGGTTTTGCAAACTGCGATAGCAGACGAAAATAATGTCAATAATTTTGAAACAGTGCACCATGTAGGCGATTACGGCTATGAACAGAATCTTATATGGTGTGAAAGAAAAATCGAAAATGTCGAGATAATACCTATTGAAACTGTAGATGCGGAGACATGGTATGTTAACGACGCGGCGGTGTTTTCTGCCGGGGAGCTTTTGCCCGGCAGTGCAATACTGCTTGATTTGCTTGTGCCGGAGGGCTACCCCAGCCACGGAATATCATACTGTGCAGACGGCGTACAGTATGTGTATTCGATCGGCTATAACGGCAGAGACGGCGGACTATCCTTTGTTGAAATCGAGCTGACGGATAAGCCGAAAGCAGAAAGCTTCAGCGCAACGGTCTACAGCATAGAAGATACCGAAGGTACACTGAAGCTCAACGGAAAGGAAACAACAGTCGAAAGCAGCTCTGCGTGGCATGTTTGGGCGCAGGTCAAGGAGCAGAACAGCTCTTATATTCCGAAAACCGCCTATCTCAACAGCTTTACGGTTGCCGGCACTCAGGGCAGACTTGACCTCGGAGACGGTATTTACAGCGCAAATCTCGGCTCGGAATACGGGACTAAAATGCTGGAAGCAATTGCGAATACATACATTGTCAGCTACAACCTTGACAGCCTGTATATAACCGTTAACGGCGAGGCGTACTCCGACGGACACATTGTACTTGACGAAGCATTAGCACTTTCCGAATAATTGACGAAAACAGTATTGACAATAATTTTTTTCAGTATATAATACCTGCGGATTGCAAAAGGGCAGTCCGCAGGTATTATATGTATACGGAGAGAAATAATATGAGCAGATTAGTCGGTGACCGCAGTTTTTACAAGCGAACACTTTCGCTTGCCATTCCGGTAGTGATTCAGAACGGAATAACGAACTTTGTAAGCTTGCTTGACAACCTTATGGTCGGAAGCGTGGGAGAGGAGCAGATGAGCGGTGTAGCCATTGCAAATCAGCTTCTTTTTGTGTTTAACCTGTGCATTTTCGGAGCAATTTCAGGTGCCGGAATATTCACGGCTCAGTTTCACGGCAACGGAGATACAAAGGGAGTAAGAGAAACATTTCGTTTTAAACTTATGACCGTGCTTGTTATGACCGTCCTCAGCGCGGGATTGTTTGCATGGAAAGGCAGAGAGCTTATATCGCTGTTCCTGACCTCGGATACGGTTGGAGACACAGTAAGAACACTGGATTTCGGTGAACAGTATTTGCTTATCATGCTGATAGGAATACTGCCGTATTCCATTGCCTATGCGTATTCCGGTACACTGCGCGAGATAGGCGAGACTAAACTGCCCATGATTGCAGGCTGCGTGGCGGTATTGGTAAATCTGTGCTTTAATTACATACTTATTTTCGGCAATTTCGGAGCACCGAAGCTGGGAGTTGCAGGTGCGGCAATAGCAACTGTAATATCGCGATATGTGGAGCTTGCCATAGTCGCAATCGCAACGGCGGTAAAACACGGAAAATTCAGGTTTATCGAAGGCGCATTCAAGAGCATGTACGTTAAAAAGTCAACGGTTGTCGGAATTATCAAAAAGGGCTTGCCCATGCTGTTCGGTGAAGCACTTTGGTCTATAGGCGTGACCGTAATGGTGCAGAGCTATTCCACAAGGGGTCTTACGGTGGTTGCGGCGTACAATATTACGAGTACTGTAGTAAACCTGTTCAGTATAGTATTTCTTGCAATGGGCAACGTTGTTGCCATAATGCTCGGACATCATCTCGGTTGCGGAAATTTTGAAAAAGCAAAGGACGAAGCACCGAAGCTGATAGCCTTTGCAACGGTAATCGCCATGGTTATGGCGGCGGTAATGGCGGCTGTTTCGCCGTTTATTCCGCTTATGTACAACGTCAGTGATACGGTGCGTGAGCTGGCGACAAAGCTGCTTTTGTGTGCTGCGGTTGTTATGCCGTTTTCGGCACTGTGTCACGCCTCGTACTTCACCCTGCGTTCGGGAGGAAAAACGGTGCTGACATTTATTTTCGACAACGGCGCGATGTGGCTGATGAATGTGCCCGTTGCATATGTGCTGTCGAGATTCACCTCACTGCCGATAGTACCGCTGTACCTGATTTGCCAGTCTCTTGAGGGCGTAAAGTGCATAGTGGCGATTGTGCTTGTCAGAAAGGGAATATGGGTGCAGAACATAGTGTCGGAGAACACTGCCGAATGTAAATCATAATATTACAATCGGCAAACAATACTATTGGTTAATAAAAAACAGGGCAGCTCTTTTACAACGGAGCTGTCCTGTTTTTGAAATATAATTATTCACATATGCTTTTCCAAAAAGCCAATGCGTTTTTAATGTCCTCATAATCGGGGTGCCCCTTTGCAATGCCGCCGATAAGCTTGAACGGTCCGAAAGTATTGAAGCCGAAGCAGCCGTATTCACCGAGAATTTCCGCGTTATGCTTCTTGACCGCAGCGGTAATCGCATCTGTATAGCCGTTCTTTTTTGCGCCATAGGTGTAAATAAAAAAGGTCTTTTTGTTTTCGGGCATATGCTTCTCGGCAAATTCAATCAGCTTTTTCTGGAATTTTGAATAGTAAATTCCGGAAGCAAAGCCGATTGCATCGTATTGCGCAAGGTCTGCATCAGTCATGGTTGTAATATCAAGCAGCGTAACATCGTTTTCACATGCGATGGCGTCGAGCAGCTTTTTTGTGTTTTCGTGGTGTCTTGAATAATAGATTACTGCGGTTTTCACAGCGATTCCTCCTTGACAATTCAAAGTATAAAAATTATACTTTGAATTAAAATGATATACAAGTACGCAAAATAAACGTATATAGTACATTTAAACGTACCGGAGGTTGCAATGAAAAAGGAATTAACTCAGGAGGAATATCTCAGCCGAATCATGTCTGCGGAGAAAACGGAGGAAAACTGTCCTGTCCGCAGAACTCTGAATCTGCTCAGCGGCAAATGGAGAACGCATATAATTTACGAGCTTTGCAAGCGACAGCCCTGTAGATTCGGAGAGCTGAAAAAAGCGTTGCCGACAATTACGAACACCATGCTGACAGCCGCATTGCGTGATTTGGAAAAAATCGGCATAGTACACCGCGAGCAGTTTAATGAAATTCCCCCTCATGTGGAATACTCTCTTACCGACAAGGGCAAGGCTCTTTTGCCGGTGTTCACCGAGCTTGCAAAATGGGGCGAAAACAATCTGGACTGAAAATCAGTCTATTTTGTGCCAAGGAAGCTCGGTTATGCCGTTTTCAAGCAGTGCACTGCGTTCAAGCACCATGTCTATAACAGCCTGCCCCTTGCTTCCGTACTGCAAGGAGGGCTTATAGTCGTTGATATTACTGCCGCTTGACGTGGTGTAGCACGGAACTGCGCTTATGCGGCACTTACCGACCTCTCCGCCGTCGGCGTCAAAAACAGCTCTTAATATGAGAGTTTCGGGACGACTTGCTTTTGAGTTGCCGCCGAAAGCAAAATTCCCCAGGCTGTAAACAATATATACGCCGTTGTATTTTTCGATTCCCTGCAAGATATGCGGGTGATGACCGATTATCAAATCCGCCCCGGCATCTACAAGCTCACGGGCGGTTTCGGTTTGCCATTTTGAGGGTTTGACCGCAAGCTCCGTACCCCAATGCAGGTTTACAACGGTTATTGTATTCGGTGCTTCAAAAAGCTTTATCTGCCTTTTCAGCTCATCGAATTTGCTTTGGTTTTTAATATCAATGCTTGAAGTCGAAAGCATGACAACCGAAACCGTTCCGCTGTCTGTGCGCACGGTACGTACATATGGCTCACCTGCCCAGAATGTACCGATTTTCTCCTGCTCAAGTGCCGTTACGGTGTCCTCAAAGCCTTTTTCGTAATAGTCCATTGAGTGATTATTAGCGAGGTTTGCGCCCTCAACAGACGAGCCGGAAAGAATTTTCGCGTATTCGCTTTTTCCGCGAAAATAAAACTGCTTGTCGGCATGATTTTCGGATTGCGTCAACGCGCCCTCAAAATTAACGATAGTAATGTCATCTGCCGAAAACACTCCGCGTACATTGTCAAAGGGGTATGTAACGCTGCCGGATTTTTCGTAAACTTTCGGAAAGCCGTAAGAACGGTTAAGCTCGTTGAAAAGTCCGAATGTGCAGTCACCGGCAAAGGACAGCACTACGGTATTTTCCTGCTTCTGCGAATATGCCCAGCAGGATACCGCCGCCTGTTTCACGGTGCTTTCTCCGATTTCGAGCGTCTTCGCTTTGTCTGTCAACAGGACTTCTCCTTTTCCCTCCGTATAGCTCAGCACCGCCGAGAGCAGTGCATAATAATCCTCCGTACCGCTGGCTTCAAGGACTGTCAGCAATTCCCGTGCACTTTCAACGGCATTTTCGTCACCTGCCGATACACTCAGAGCTTCAAGTGTATCGCGCACTCTTTGAGCACATTCCGCTTCCGTCAGTGCCGCCACTGATGAGACGGTGGTTTTCTCTGTTGTTGCGGCAGGTGTGGAAGTTGTTGTGTTCTCTCCCGAAGTAACGGGCATAGCGGCTGTTGTGCCGGTCAGCCTTGCGGCGGATTCGTCAACGCATTTTGATAATTCGGGCAGTAAATTCAGATTATATGCAAGCAGTGTTCCGAGTACCAGTATTGCGATACAAAGTACTGCCAGCAGAAATTTTAAAAACTTCAAATAAATCCCTCCGAAAGGATTAAAAGGGAATATGAAATAAGAGGTTTGTTTATAGCATAAAACATGAGAATCTTTACAATTTTGCATACTTAATGACTTTTCATTAAGTATGCAAAACAATATATTAAATTATCTGTTTAGTGTATTGCTTTATGCGGTCTGCGCTTTTTACAATTCATTTTGGGGGCTATTCCGTTTCAAGAGGATGAGAAAGGGCGTATTCCTCAGCCGCAAGCCTTGCCTGCTCCTGAAGCTCCACGTATTCCTCAAGACAGAGGTTGTGTTCATAAATATATGTGGCGTGCTCAACGGAGTGTGCGGTTTCAATATATCTGAAATGCCACGGCTCATAGTTGATTTTTGTTATGTCAACCTTATTCTCCGGGTATCTGAGTATAAAGCCGTACTTGTGAGCGTTCTCGGTAAGCCACTTGCCCTGTTTGGTGGTTTGAAAGTCATGCTGAGTGGTATAGGTAGTGGAAAAATCTATGGCAAGACCGCTGTGATGCTCGGAATATCCCGGCTTCATACGTGTTTCAAGGACTATTTCACGGGCTTTTTCCTCGGAAATCCCATAGGTTGACATTTTCTGCTTTATTGCGTTATTTACAAGCTTTTCCTGTTTCGCATAGCTTCTGTAGGTGCTTATCAGGCGAAGCTCACCGCCGTTTTGCTCCATGCAGTCGGCATACATTTCAGCCAAAGCCGATTCACAATCGGGCGTAAGCTTTGTTTCCGTGTGAGCTGACGGAACGCTTTTTCGCACATCAGTCAATTCAGGCTCAAAATCGCTTGATATGGGATTGTCGTTGTTTATAAGAAATATCTCGTCATCGTACCAGTAAGGCAAATCGCTGTCGGAGGGGACTTCCTTGCGGAAAACCTCAACGGTCATAACCGCTGTGTCCGTAACGGAAATGTCTGTACGGGAGACAATTGCGTAAATATCGGTTTTGCCGGCGGAAACACCCTCGACAGTGCCGTCGGGATATACAACAGCCACGGATTCGTCGGCGGATTCATAGCTTACGACGCCCTCACCGACACAAAGCAGCTCGGTAGAAAGTGTATCTCCGGCATAAAGAAGCCGTTCGCTCTTTGAATAGCAAAACTCGTCGGGCTCTGTCTCGGCATCGTCGGGAGACTTTGCACACCATGATGCCACTGTTATGGCAGCAATAAGGAAAGCAATCAAATCAGCGAAAATAATTATTCTTTTCAGCTTTTCAAAATCCGGACTTTTACTTCTTTTAATCGTCATTACCGCATCGCCCTTTTCCAAACCGTATTTCCGCTTTATTATATTACATAATATCGGAAAAAGCCATTAAAAAACGGTAACAAAACAGCTCCCGTGAATGTAAATTCATGGGAGCTGTTGTAACATTCTGTAACCTGTAAAGCGCAACTGCCGAAATTATTCGCCGCTTTCGTTTTCATCGGGTGCCGAAACGGACGGAGCGGTTGTGGTGGTCGTGGTGGTCGTAGTGGCTTCCGTGGTAGTGGTCGATGACGTTTCCTCGGTTGATGAGGTTGCGGTCGTTGTATTGTCTGTCGATGATTCCGTGCTTTCCGTAGCCGATGTACTTTCCGTAGTTGAGGTCGTTGTTTCCGTATCGTCCGATTCGGTGTAGAATATTCTTTCACATTCCGGAGCCCAGTCGAAATCATAGTCGTACAGAGGGGCGTAAACATAGGGCTTCGGCTCGGTGGATTCATCGTACTGAGGCTGATAATAGGGATTTGCCGGGTCGGGGTCGGTGGGATCCCAGCCGCCTTTGGGTGTCGGCGGTCTGAGCTTTTCTATAAGCTCGGCATCGTATGTGCCCTTGAAAACATAAACAGGTGTTCCTGCCGGGCAGTTATCATATATCCATTTGGCGCATTCCACCGTAAGTCTTATACAGCCGCCCGATTTTGCCTTGCCGAGATTTTTGTATCTGGACATATCGAGTGCGTCCTTGTTCGTAGAGGTATAAGGCACCGAATGAAACAGAAAGCTTCCGGTTATGCGAGTGGTGTATTGTGCGTAAAGAGGGTCGCCGTGACTGAGCATGGTTTGCCATTTGTGCTTGCTGTTTTTAAGAGGATAGTAGCCGTCCGGGAGCTTGTTAATATTTTCTCCCGTTGAGCATATGCATTGGCGCACCAGTGTTTCGTACTTTCCCTCCTCATTTGTGGTGTAGATACTTACAATCTGACCGACCTTATCCACTGTAATTAAGTATGGCAGGTCAATTTCATATACCGTGAGGGGCTGAGAGTCGGTTTCGGAGGCGTCGGCGTCGGAAACCGGCAAAAGGTCTGTCTTTGTTATGACGCAATTTTGAAGCAGCTTTGTCGGGGGAATATTCCTGTAATCCGAGTCGGCAATCAGAAACGGAGCAACGACGATATTTATTATGACAAGAAGCACGGACAGCGCAAGAACTATCCGCGAGATATGGGATTTTCCGGAAATATCCTGTTTGTTGTTATCCTCCGACATACTGCCGCCTCCTTTTGTCCCATGATTTTCGTAATCAATAATACAAAATTCCCGACTGATTGTCAATCCATACCGCAGGCACGGCAAAAATTTAACACGAAAGCAATAAAGTTGTTGACAACCGACGAATTTAGGTGTATATTACACATGTTCAAATTACATAAAACTTATCAAGAGTGACGGAGGGAACAGGCCCTTTGATGTCCGGCAACCTGCTTTTGTAAGGTGCCAAATCCTGCGGCAGTTGCCGGAAGATGAGCTGTGTGTGTTCGTTCCGGTCTGCGGAGCGAATTTTTTTATTTTCGGAGGAAAAATTTATGTCAAGATTATTTACATCGGAATCCGTAACCGAGGGACATCCCGACAAGCTGTGCGACTGCATTTCTGATGCGGTGCTGGACGATATTCTTTCAAAAGACCCCAACGCGCGAGTTGCCTGTGAATGCATGGTAACTACGGACAGGCTTTTTATGTCGGGAGAAATTTCCACCTCATGCGAATACAACGCAGAGGAAATCGCGCGGCGCACAATCCGTGAGGTAGGCTATACCAGCGATGACATCGGTTTTAACGCGGACACCTGTGCAATAACCGATAATATTCACACCCAGTCTGCCGATATTGCTCTCGGCGTTGACAATGCAAGCGAAATTAAGGACGGCAGTGCAGACAAATACGACCAGATAGGTGCAGGTGACCAGGGCATGATGTTCGGTTACGCCTGCAACGAAACCGAGGAGCTTATGCCGCTTCCGATTTCTCTTGCTCATAAGCTGGCGCTCAAGCTTACCGAGGTGCGCAAAAACGGCACACTTCCGTATCTCAGACCGGACGGAAAAACACAGGTTACAGTGGAGTATGACGATGACGGCTCACCTGTTTGTGTTGATACTGTCGTAATATCAACCCAGCATGATGCGGATGTTTCCCTTGATAAAATCCGTGCCGACCTTGCAAAGTATGTTATACTGCCGGTTATTCCCAAGGAACTGATTACCGTGGGTATGAAAATACACATCAATCCTACCGGCAGATTTGTTATCGGCGGACCTAACGGCGATACCGGACTTACCGGCAGAAAGATTATCGTTGATACCTACGGCGGCTATGCCCGTCACGGTGGCGGCGCATTTTCCGGCAAGGACCCCACAAAGGTTGACCGCAGTGCGGCATATATGGCGCGTTATATCGCGAAAAATATCGTTGCCGCCGGTCTTGCATGGAAATGTGAAATTCAGCTTTCCTATGCTATCGGTATGGCTAAGCCCGTTTCCGTTCTCATCGACACCTTTGAAACCGGCGCTGTTGCCGATGAGGAGCTTGCCGAGGCTGTATCTAAGGTCTTCGACCTGCGCCCTGCCGCTATAATCGACACTCTCAAGCTTCGCGCTCCTATCTACCGTCAGACCGCCGCTTACGGTCATTTCGGCAGAAATGACGTGACTCTGCCCTGGGAGCAGACCGATAAGGTTGAGGCTCTTTGCTCCGCTGTCGGCGTTGACCTCGACAACACCACCCTTTTAAAGCTTGCTCAGGACAATTGATTTCTTTTTAAAATTAGCAAATCACCTCATCACAGCATAAGCTGTGGTGAGGTGATTTTTTATGAGTACAGCCACTTGTGTTTTTATCTGGCTCATGGCTGTTTTGGGGCTGTATGAGCTGTTGTTTGCCTGTGTCAGCCTGCTTTTTCTTGCCCCCGATGAAAAAAGTTGCGGTGTGGTTGAGCTTTGCGGTCATATGGAAAACACGGAATTTCTTATACGCAGTGCCTTACTGCGCCATTCCGGAACGGTTTACATAATTGATTGTGGAGCAGACTGTGAGGTTCTGAAAATAGCGCAACTATTTGCGCAAAACTGTGACAGACTAATACTAATTTCAAATTAGAGTGTCGTCTCCGCGTTCAGTGAAAATTCCGTCAATTGACATACTTTCGTCAAGCTTTACGGATATACTTGTTTTCTCTCCTGCAATCGGCTCAACAATTGCTCTGCTTACGGAAATATACCCCGAAGCGGTTACGCTGACGCGCCATGTGCCCTCGGCAACCACAGGCATTTCACCGCTTTTGCCGTCCTCATCCGTAAGCGTTCTCACAAAACAGCCGTTTGAGCAAAAAAGCAATACCTGTGCGTTTTTTACAGGGGTTCCGTCGGCGGCATTTTCAACTGAAAATTCGCAAATCGCAATTTGTTCTGCCCACTGTGAGCATACATTATTCTCACATTTTTCCTCCGGCAGGTCGCTTTCTGCCTGCTCCTCATGGACTTCTTCATTTTCATCGAGCTTTTCCTCCTGCACCGGTGCAGTATTTTGAATTGTCTGCGCCGGTGCTGCCTTTCGTTGCATTTCAAGCATTTCGTTTAAGTATTTTTCAAAATTTCCGTTCATTACTTTCACCCTGCCTTTCGTTAATTTGTATGTAAAATACCCCGAATTTATAATAATAAATTATCTATTTCCGCGCTTTACAAAACCCATATGTCTGTGCTATAATTAACTGACTGTTTGTATTGGATGTATTAAATTCATTTTGTCCGATTCACGTTAAAATTTCACTTGCATTTTTATTTATAATATAAGTGCAGATGTTTCCGCCTTGGACGGTGGAAAAACTGATTAAAAATACTCTCCGGAGGTGAAGCTTATGACAGATATGGATATTCATAACTGGTGCAGAAACCCTGCGGTATTCGCACGGGGACGTGCCATGTACAAGCGTCATATGGTAGGAACAGTTGAAAAGAAAGAACTTGAAAACGGTCTTTATTGGCTGTACGGAAAGGTAATCGGCAGTAGCGGCACCGATTATAATGTATCTGTACTGGTACATAATGCTAACGGTATACAGAACGGTCACTGCACCTGTCCCGACCATGCGGCAGGCAGAGAGGTTTGCAAGCACATGGTTGCAATGACCCTTGAATATATTAAGCCTGCTCCCATTGAAGCGGAACAGATTGAGGGACGCACCACAAGTACCGTGCGCAGTCTTATCGAAACCTATACTGTACGCGAGCAACAGGCTTTGCCCTCTCAGCAATATCGCGGCAAGGTGCGCATTGACCCCATACTGCGCCTTGAAGCCGCAGGTCTTCGCCTTGAAATAAAGGTCGGTGCAGGCAGAACTTATATTATTAAGGACATTGCCGAGTTCATCGGTCAGGTCAAGCGTGGCGAATATATTCAGTACGGTAAGGACTTCGGCTTTGTTCACGTGGAGGAGATGTTCAACCCCCGTTCTCAAAAGCTTCTCGGCTTCTTAAAGGAAAAAATCGCCGCCGATAACGAAATGATAAGCAGTATGCCCGGTCATTCCGTTTTATTCGATATGCGTCAGCTCATAATGACTCCCCGTGATATGGACAGCTTTTTTGATGTCATGGAGGGTGAAACCATTACAGCATGGCTGCCGACAAACATGTCGCTGACATTAGTGCGCCGCAACCCGGCTCTCACTGTCGTTATTGAGGGTAAGGGCGATGAGGGCGCATCAATTGCTACGGACAAGTACCGCGTTTTTTCCGGCGTTTCCTGCTGTTACGCGGTCAGAAACGGCATGATGTACCGTTGCAGTGACGATTTTTCCGCCGATATGGAAAGCTTTCTGCGGCTGACCGGTGCATCCTGCGAATGGGAAATGACTGTCAGCAAAAAGGACTTGCCGGCATTTTGCGCAAGTGTTCTGCCGTCAGTATCAAAATGGACTTTCTTAAAGGAAAAGAATATCAATCTTGAGGATTTTTCACCGCTGCCGGAGCTTTTCCGTTTTTATCTGGATATGCCCGATTCTTCCGAGCTTACCTGCCGTCCGGCAGTACGCTACGGAGATGTTGAGGTAAATCTGCTTGAGGAATACCCCAATGCTCAGATAAACAGAAATCTCAATTCGGAATCCCGTGTGCGCGCACTGTTGGCACGTTATTTTGACATTCCCAACGAGAGTACGGAAACACTCAGGATAATCTCCGATGACGAGCTTATTTACAATTTCCTGGAAACAGGCGTTTCCGAGCTTATGAATATCGGTGAGGTCTACGCCTCCGAGGGCTTCAAAAAGGCGAAGATTCTGACAAAGCCCAACGTGACTGTGGGCGTTAAAGTAGAAAGCGATTTGCTCAAGCTGGAGGTAGACTGTGAGGATATACCGAGGGACGAATTGCGTGCGCTTCTCGGCAGCTACCGTAAAAAGATGCGGTTTCACCGCCTGAAAAACGGCAAGTTTGTTGCGCTGGAATCAAGCAGCTTTGCTACGGTTTCGGAGCTTGCGGAGGGTCTGCAAATGACCGGGGCGCAACTCATGACGGGAACTATCGAAGCACCGGTCAACCGCGCTCTGTATGTTGATTCCGTCCTGAAAGAGGGGCAGGGCATAAATCTGCGCCGCGACCACCTTTTCAGAGAGCTTATTAAAAACATGAACTCGGCGGCGGAAGCGGAATTTGAAGCACCGGAGAGCATGGCGAAAATTCTTCGCACCTATCAGACTATCGGTTTCAGATGGCTGAAAACCATTGAACACTACGGTTTCGGCGGTATTCTTGCCGATGAAATGGGCTTGGGAAAAACCGTCCAGGTTATCGCTCTGCTTCTTTCCGAAGCTCAGCAAAACGGCAGAAGCTCACTTATCGTATGCCCGGCATCCCTTGTTTACAACTGGCTCAGCGAATTTAAGAAATTCGCGCCGTCCATGAAATGCATGGTTGTAGCGGGCACTGCGGACGAACGCGCCGCGCTTATTGAGAAATACACCGAATGCGATGTGCTTATTACTTCCTATGACCTGCTGAGACGTGATATTGAGCATTACGGACAGGCTACTTTCCGTTACTGCATCATTGATGAAGCTCAGTATATAAAGAATCACGATACCCTCAGCGCAAAAAGCGTAAAGACGATACGTGCCACAACGCGCTTTGCACTTACAGGCACACCTATTGAAAACCGCCTCAGCGAGCTGTGGAGTATTTTTGACTTCCTTATGCCCGGCTTCCTTTACAATTACAATCGCTTCCGGGAAAAAATCGAAACCCCCATTGTCAAAGACGGCGACAAGGCGGTTACGGAACGTCTGCACCGCATGATAGCACCGTTTATTCTGCGCAGACTGAAAAAAGACGTGCTTCGTGAGCTCCCGGATAAGCTGGAGCAGTGTATATATTCACGCATGGGTGACGAACAGAGCAAGCTTTACCGCGCTCATGCGGCTCAGCTTGTGGAAAACCTCAAAAATCAGACCAATGAAAGCTACGGTGCAGGCAAGCTTCAGGTGTTGTCCGAGCTTACAAAGCTCAGGCAGATATGCTGTGACCCCTCATTGTCCTTTGATGGCTATAAGGGCGGCTCGGCAAAGCTTGAAACCTGTATGGAAAAAATCAGCAATGCGGTTTCCGGCGGTCACAAGATTCTGCTGTTCTCACAGTTTACGTCAATGCTGTCGATTATTGCACAGCGACTTACCGCCGAGGGTATTTCATATTATCTGATAACCGGCTCAACCGGCAAGGAGCAAAGGCTGTCGCTGGTAAATGCCTTTAACCGCGATGATACGTCAGTGTTCCTTATTTCCCTCAAGGCAGGCGGCACGGGGCTTAATCTGACCTCCGCCGATATTGTTATTCACTACGACCCGTGGTGGAATGTTGCGGCGCAGGACCAGGCAACAGACCGTGCGCACCGTATCGGTCAGCGCAATGTCGTTACCGTCCTCAAGCTTATCGCGCAGAATACCATTGAGGAAAAAATCGTGGCGTTGCAGGAGAGCAAACGGGAGCTTGCGGACAGTGTGATTTCAAGAGGCGGCTCAACTATCGGAGATATCAGCCGTGATGAGCTTATCGAACTTCTCACGGAAGAATAAGATTTTGCTACTCTTTAAAAAGCGCAAAAATTTGGCTATTTTGTACAAATGCGAAATAATGGTTTTCTGCTGTTGTCGCTGTTTGGAGGGGCGGTCTTTGTGACATTTTCCAAAGTGATACGATTAAGCTTTTGCATTGAGATGTTCAGTGCAATATTTAAACTTTCGGAGGAAAAGGTTATTTCGATATTTCAGGGAAAAGAAAAGAGCTGTAAAAAGCGTTCGCTTTTTACAGCTCCCTGTGTGACAATTTTATGCTTAATTTTCTTCTCCGTACAAAAGCCATTCGGCAGATACACCCAAAACCTGCGCAAAGGCAACCAGCTCATAGTCGGAAACGCATCGACGACCCGATTCTATGCGATTTATTGACATTCTGTCAATCATAACACCCAAAAGCTGAATAGCACCTGCGAGGTCCTTTTGCGTCATGTGCTTGGCTTTTCTCGTCTCCCTGACACGGGCGGCTATTAAGTTTTTTTCATTCATATCCGAAAGTTTCATACGTGAAGTCTACCCCCGAAATTTTTGTAGAAAGCTGTACCTATGGTTTTGCTAATGATATTATAGCATATCTTGTAGAAAAATAGGTGTAAAAACAGTGCATTTACAACAAAATTTGTCAGATTGAGAAAATTTTGTCATTTTACCCAAAAAACGCAAGCTTTTACAAACCGGCGGATTTTACAAACCGGCAGAACTTTTTAATGGAGGAATTGTATCTTGAATTGGATAAAAACTAAAATCTACACATCGACAGAGGGTATAGAGCCGTTGTGCGGCAGATTGTATTCTCTGGGCTTGAACGGCGTTCAGATTGAGGACAGTGCCGACTTTAACGATTTCATAGAAAACGAGCGGCAATACTGGGATTATATTGACGAAAGCCTTGAACCGCTGAAGGCCGCCGAAACAAACGTCACTCTTTACGTTACCGACGATGCACCGGGTCATGAGCTTCTTCTGCTCATACGCGAGAGCGTTGCGGCACTTGACAGGCTTAACGAAAACGGTTGCTTCGGACGGCTTGAGATAGAGACAGAGGGCGTCTGTGACGAGGACTGGGCAAATAACTGGAAGCAGTATTACAAGCCATTTACTTTGGGAGAGCGTATTTATATTCGACCCGAATGGGTCGAGGGAGAAGCACCCGACGGACGAGTTGCGCTGACAATGAATCCGGGACATCTTTTCGGCACAGGTACTCATGATACAACTCAGATGTGCATGCTGGAGCTTGAAAGGCTGATACACGGCGGCGAAAAAGTGCTTGACCTGGGCTGCGGAAGCGGCATTCTCTCTGTTTTGTCATTGCTTTTGGGGGCGGAAAAAGCCGTGGCGGTGGATATTGACCCTGCCGCACCGGATACCGTAGGCGAAAATTTAATGCTGAATCCTGTCTGCAACGGAAAATGTCAGGTCTATGTAGGTGATGTTACAGGAGATGCCGAGCTTCACGAAAAAATCGGCTCCGGGTACGATTTGGTAGTTGCGAATATCGTTGCGGATGTTATAATAAGCATATGCGGCGCGGCATATTCGTTCATGCGCAACGGGGCAATGTTTGTTTGCTCTGGCATTATTTCCTCCCGTGCAGACGAAGTGCTTGATGCACTCAAAGCGGCAGGCTTTGAGATTGTATCACAGCGTAGTCAGAACGATTGGCGCTGCATAACATCTGTAAAGAAATAGGAGTGTTGTTATGAAAAAATTCCTGATGATTTTTTTCTGCGTGCTTTTTGTACTTTCCTTTTCCGCCTGCACGGAAAAGGAAGTGTCCAACGAAACGCCGTCTGTAGAGAGCAGCGGCTATTCCGACAGTACATATGATGAGAATGACGATGAGCTTATGAATATTCAGGATATAATAGGATTTTGGGTTCCGTACGAGATTTATCAGGCACCGCGTGTCACCGATGGCGAATACGACTCCGATGAAGATGCTCTCCTTGCCGCACAGGGCAATCCCGTGCAAATCAGCATGGACGAATTTGATTCGCCTCTTTTCTACACCGATTGTGCGGTTTACGAAAAGGTAACCGCCGAGCTTTCGTCACTTTCCGATTACGGCATTCAGGTAGATAATGTTCTCAAGGAGCTTGCCGCAGACGAAACCATTACAAGAGTAGATATTTTCGACGGAGAAAACGACACACCGGATTTTCAGGTTTTCATTTTCAACGGCACGACCATGCTGTATGAGGGCGACAGCGGATACGTATTTTTAGCTTATCTTGAAGAATCGGTAGGATAACTCATACGAATAAAATATTCCTCTGTAAGCGGACCGAAAGGGCGCATTTGCAGAGGAATATTTTTATTCGGAAATTTAAGATTTATATAGACCGAAACAGGATATTTATGCTATAATAACCATAAATATTCTGTTTGAAAAAAGGAGGTAGAGCAGGTGCGTGATGACAAAGAGCGTGAGCTTGAGCTGCTTGAGGGCACGGTTGAGCACGTAACCGTGCGCAAAGAGGATACCTGCTTTACCGTGCTGGAGCTGTCTTCCAACGGCTATCTTTACACCGTTGTGGGTATAATGCCGGAGGTCTTTGAGGGAGAACGACTGACGGTGGCAGGCACATGGCAGAGCCATTCGACCTACGGTGAGCAGTTTAAGGCGGAAAGCTGTGAAAGGTATCTCCCCGCAACGGCTTCGGCAATTCTGCGCTATCTCTCGTCGGGAGCGGTAAAGGGAATCGGACCTGCAACAGCCGCGAAAATCGTCGAGAAATTCGGTGATTCCACCCTTGAGGTCATAGAAAACGAGCCTGACAGATTATCTCAGATAAAAGGCATAAGCAAAAACAAGGCGCATGATATAAGTGCCTCCTTTTCCGCTCAGCGCGGCTTGAGAGAAGCAATGCTGGAGCTTACGCGGCTGGGACTTATGCCGACAGAGGCAATAGCGGTGTGGAAGAAGTGGGGCGCATCCTCACTTGACCTGATAAAGGCAACACCGTATCTGCTGTGTTCTTCGGACTTCGGAATAGATTTCCCCAGAGTTGACCACATGGCAAAGCAGATGAACTATCCGCAGGAGGACGATTTCAGAATACTTGCGGGCATAAATTATGTGCTGATGCATAACACCGATAACGGTCACACATGTCTGCCCTATGACAGGCTGTGCCCGGTGGCGGCAAAGCTTCTGAATGTTGAAGCGGAAATTGTGGAAAAGCAGATAGAAACGGCGGTTGAGGAACGGGAGCTGATGTCCGATACCCTTGATGACCGCAGGTTTATATTTTTGCCGGAGCTTTACGCCGCCGAAATATACTGTGCCTCACATCTCATGCACCTTTCAAAATATCCGCCGCAGCCCATTCGCGGCTATCAGCAACAAATAGCACTGTGCGAAGCACTTTCGGGAATATCCTACAATGAACAGCAGAGAGGGGCGATAGATGCGGCAATGGAGCGCGGCGCGCTTGTGCTGACAGGCGGACCGGGAACAGGTAAGACGACGGTGCTCAATGCAATAATCGAAACCCTTGAAGCAGCAGGGCAGGTGGTGTCGATTGCCGCACCCACAGGCAGAGCCGCAAAGAGAATTACGGAAATTACAGGCAGAGAGGCAAAGACAATACACAGACTGCTTGAAGTCGAGTGGAGTGAAAACGATAAACCGGTCTTTAAGCGGAACGATAAAAACCGGTTGGATTGTGACGCCTTGATAATTGATGAGGTTTCGATGCTTGATGTACAGCTTTTTGAAAGTCTGCTCAGAGCCTTGAACATAAAATGCCGCCTTATTCTGGTGGGAGACAGTGACCAGCTCCCCAGCGTTGGGGCAGGCAGTGTAATGGCAGACCTTATCGAATCGGGCTGTCTGCCGGTTGCACAGCTTACGGAGGTTTTTCGTCAAGCACAGGAAAGTGCAATTGTCCGTTCGGCTCACAAAATAGTCCACGGAGAAATGCCGGAGCTGGGCTTGAAAAACAGCGACTTTTTCTTTATCGAATCCGGAAACGAAAACACGGTCAAGGCAACGGTGGTAGACCTTTGCTATCGCCGTCTGCCGGCGGCATACGGCTTTGACCCGTTAAAGGATATACAGGTGCTTTGTCCCGGAAAAAAGGGTGCCTGCGGAGTGTATGAACTGAATCGCTGTCTGCACGAGCGGTTTAACCCGAAGCATGAAAAGCGCAGTGAGATTAAGATAAATTCCGTCACCTATCGTGAGGGCGATAAGGTGATGCAGATTAAAAACAATTACGATGTGGAATGGTATCGCCCCGATGCAAGCGAGGGCAAGGGAGTGTACAACGGTGATGTCGGCATAATCGAGGAAATCAGCCGCGCCGATGAGTGCATACGCATACGCTTTGATGACAGGCTTGCAACCTACAGTCTTGAAATGGCGCAGGATATTGAACACGCCTATGCAATGACGGTACATAAAAGTCAGGGCAGTGAGTTTGAAGCGGTGGTTATTCCCGTTATGCCGGGTCCTAAGCAACTGTATTACCGCAATTTGTTGTACACCGCCGTTACAAGAGCGAAAAAAATTCTGATTCTCGTAGGCGAAAGATATGTAATCGAGCAGATGGTAAAGAATGTCCGCGAAAGCGGACGGTTTACCGCTTTGAGGGTGTTCCTTGAGGACAAGAAAACCAATGCCGATTTTGACCTTGCGTAAGGAGGAGTAAAGTGGGAATATTTGATAATTTAAAGGCAAGCATGCTTCAGGCGGTTTTGCCGAGAAAATGTCCGCTGTGCGGCAAAATTATCGCGGCAAACGAACGCATTTGCGGCAACTGCTCGGATAATCTGGTGCCGGTGAGCACGCCGATATGCCGCGTGTGCGGCAGAGAGCTGTTTCAGTGCGTATGCGACGGTGAGTTTTTCTACTTTGAGCGGTGCGTTGCACCTTTTGTGTACACCCGTTCCGCAAGAGAAGGCGTGAAAAGACTCAAATACAAGCATTCCACCGAAACCGCCGAATTTTTCGGACGGCGCATGGCGCTTGCGGTACAGCAGGAATACCGTGGAGCGGACATTGATGTTGTGACGAGCGTACCCATGACCATATCCGACCAGCAGGAACGAGGCTATAATCACGCCGCATTGCTGGGAAGATGTGTAGCTAAAACGCTGGGTCTGCGTTATGCGTCCGGTTTGCTGACCAAGCCTCGTACAAACAGAAAACAGCACAGCCTTAACAAAATGGAAAGACGGCGTAACGTCAGCGGAGCGTTTAAGGTCGGCAGACCGGAATATGTGGAGGGCATGACCGTTCTTTTGTGCGATGACGTTACGACCACAGGCTGTACACTCAATGAGTGCGCCAGAATACTTATTGAGGCAGGAGCAAGAAAAGTGCTGTGCGTTACTGCTACTGCCGTTCACCCGTCATATATGACGGCAACAAAACAGGCAATGCTTTCCAGATAAAGTAAGCTTTCACAGTTTGTTTATTGAAATGCATACATATGTATGCTAAAATAATCTCAATTTGTTGAAAAAATAAAGCTACACAAGAAAGGGACTGGTAAAATGTACAAGGACATGATTGACTCTATCGGCTTTATCTCCGCTTATGATGCTGAGGTAGCTGACGGAATGGCGCAGGAGCTTGCACGTCAGAGAAGAAATCTGGAGCTTATCGCCTCCGAGAATATAGTTACCCCTGCTGTCATGGCGGCAATGGGCAGTGTGCTGACCAACAAGTATGCCGAGGGCTATCCCGGCAAGCGTTACTATGGCGGTTGCCAGTGCGTTGACATTGTTGAGGAGATTGCAAGAAAAAGAGCCTGCGAGCTTTTCGGAGCAGAGCATGCCAATGTTCAGCCCCATTCCGGCGCACAGGCAAATCTGGGAGTGTATTTTGCACTGCTTCAGCCCGGTGATACGGTTCTCGGAATGAGCCTTGCGGAGGGTGGACATCTTACCCACGGCTCACCGGTAAATATGTCCGGCAAGTATTATAATTTTGTCCCCTACGGCGTTGATGCGGAAACAGGAAGAATAGACTATGAACAGCTTGAAAAACTTGCCGCAGAGCATAAGCCAAAGCTTATTGTCGCAGGTGCTTCCGCATACCCCAGAGCCATTGATTTTGAGCGCATTTCGGGAATCGCAAAGAAGTATAACGCACTCTTTATGGTTGATATGGCTCACATTGCAGGTCTTGTTGCCGCAGGCGTACATCAAAGTCCCGTTCCCTACGCGGATATAGTTACCACCACCACCCACAAAACTCTCAGAGGTCCGAGAGGCGGTATGATTCTCTGCCGCGAGGAATACGCAAAGGCAATAGATAAGGCAATGTTCCCCGGCACACAGGGCGGACCTCTCATGCATATAATCGCCGCAAAGGCGGTTTGCTTCGGTGAAGCACTCAAGCCTGAATTTAAGGCATACGGCGAGCAGATTGTAAAAAATGCCGCGGCAATGGCAAAGGCATTTGAGAAGAACAACGTCAAAATGGTTTCCGGCGGCACGGATAACCACCTTATCCTCCTTGACCTGAGAGATGAGGGTATAACCGGAAAACAGCTTGAGCATAATCTTGACGAGGTTTATATCACCGTAAACAAGAACGCAATTCCCAACGAGCCGCTCAGCCCGTTCATCACCAGCGGCATACGTATCGGTACTCCGGCAGTCACCACAAGAGGACTTAAAGAGGACGATATGGAAATCATAGCGGATTGCATCACTACAGCTATCCGCGATTTCGATAACAGCGCGGATTCAATCAGGGCAAAGGTAACGGCACTGCTTGAAAAATATCCTCTTTATCAGTAATAACAAATCTACGGAGTGAGATTTTTATGTCAGTTATCAGCGGAAGTGTGTTGTCGGCAGAGCTTGGCAGACACGTGTCCTTTACGGCAATACTGCCTCACGACCAGAAAAAAGCACCTGCCGGCGGTTTTCCCGTTCTTTATCTTCTCCACGGCGAAACAGACGATGCTCACACATGGCTTTACAGGAGCAATATAGAAAGATATGCCCTTGCACGGGGACTGGCAGTTGTCATGCCGGACGCAGGACTGAGCGGATATATCAATATGGCGAACGGCAAAAACTATTTCGATTTTGTGTCGGACGAGTTGCCGAAGCTTATGAACGATATGTTCAGGCTGTCTTTCAGACGTGAGGACACCTTTGTAGGCGGTGTTTCCATGGGCGGCTACGGCGCACTGCGCTGTGCCCTGCTCAGGAGCGAACGCTTTGCAGGCTGTATTGCCATAGGCGCAATGTGTGACATTGAACAGCAGATACTTGCGGACTGTCAGAACGGCGATGAGCCGTTGTGGAGGGGCATACTGGGCGAAAAGCTCACTGTTCCCGAAAGCCTTGATATTTACCGTCTGGTAGCGGACAATCGCAACTTTGTAAATATATGTCCCAAATTTTATATTGCCTGCGGAAAAAATGACCGCTATTTTGAGCAAAATCTAAGATTGAAAGATGTTTTCGACCGGAACAGGGTGGATTATACCTTTGAGCAGGCAGGAGCAGGTCACGAATGGGGCTTTTGGGACATTGCCATACAGCGCGGAATTGACCGTGTAATGGGGAGGAACTCATAATGGCTGCACCTCTTGCCGACAGGCTTCGTCCCAAAACCCTTGACGATGTTGTGGGGCAGAGTCATCTGTTGGGCAAAAACGGCGTTCTCCGTGCGATAATCGAAAGCGGAGAAATACCGAACATGGTATTTTACGGTCCTCCGGGCATCGGAAAAACCACCCTTGCATCAATAATTGCGGAAAAAACAGACCGCAGACTGCACAAGCTCAACGGCACAACCGCCTCCACAAAGGACATCAAGGCGGTGTTTGACGAGCTTGACACGATGATGACTCCAAACGGCATACTGCTGTACCTTGACGAGATACAGTATTTCAATAAAAAGCAACAGCAAACTCTGCTTGAATACATTGAAAACGGCAAGATAACCCTGATAGCCTCCACTACGGAAAATCCGTATTTTTACGTGTACGGAGCAATACTCAGCAGAAGCACCGTCTTTGAATTTAAACCCGTCACCGCCGATGAGCTTGTGCCGGCGGTAAAGCGCGCCTTTGATTTTCTGCGTGACGAGCGTGGAGAGACAATGGAGATAGAGGACGGCGTGTGTGAGCAGATTGCCGCTTCCTGCGGCGGAGATGTGAGAAAATCAATAAACGCGGTGGAGCTTTGCGTTATGAGCAGTGCTCTCGGTACTGACGGAGTGCGCAGAGTTACACTGCAAAGGGCGAAACAGCTTTCACAGCGCAGTGCCATGCGCTATGACCGTGAGGGCGATGCCCATTACGATATACTTTCCGCCTTTCAGAAATCCATGCGCGGATCAGACCCGGACGGAGCGATTCATTATCTTGCACGACTTCTGGAGGCTGACGATATGCAGTCTGCCTGCCGCCGTCTTATGGTTACAGCCTGTGAGGACGTGGGACTGGCGTATCCGCAGATAATACCTATTGTGAAAGCCTGTATTGATGCGGCTTTGATGGTAGGCATGCCGGAAGCGAGAATACCTCTTGCCGATGCGGTTATACTCGTTGCAACAAGTCCGAAATCAAATTCGGGGATAAGTGCCATAGATGCCGCAATCGAGGATATACGTCAGGGTAATATGGGCGAAATACCGTCGAATCTTCAGGATTCCCACTATGCAGGCTCGGCAAAGCTGGGTCACGGTATCGGCTATCGCTATCCCCATGCCTTTGAAAATTCATGGGTGAAGCAGCAATATCTGCCGGATAAGCTGAAAAACAGGGAATATTACACCTACGGCGAAAACAAGACCGAGCAGGCAGCAAAGGCGTATTGGAATAAAATTAAAAAATAAGGCTCTGCTTTGTGCAAGGCAATGAAAGGAATTTGAATATGGATAAATTGCTTAACATTCTCAGCGAAAATTCAAGGCTTACAAACGAACAGCTTGCCGCCATGCTGGACACCACGGCGGACGAGGTTGCAAAGCGTATTGCAAAGCTTGAAAGAGAGGGCGTAATCTGCGGTTATCCTGCGGTAATAGACTGGGATAAGGTCAGCAGCACCGAAAAGGTAATTGCATTTATCGAGCTTAAAGTCACGCCCAGAGCCGATTCCGGCTTTGAGGAAATAGCTTCCGAAATAATGGCGATGGACGAGGTGGAAGCGGTTTATCTTATGAGCGGAAGCTTTGACTTGACCGTTTATGTTACCGGCAAGACTTTCCAGGAGGTCGCAATGTTCGTAGCTAAGCGACTTTCGCCAATGGAATCCGTAGTTTCCACTTCGACAAACTTTGTTCTTAAAAAGTACAAGGACAGAGGTACCTGTATGAACGTGCAGACTGAGGAGAGGAGCTTTTGCTTTGATTGATTATGAATCCCTGCTTTCAAAAAAAGCGCGAGAGGTCAAGCCCTCCGGGATTCGTAAATTTTTCGACATTGCAGCCGAAATGGACGAGGTAATAAGCCTTTCCATTGGCGAACCCGATTTTATGACCCCGTGGCATATCCGCTCCGAGGGAATAAAGTCTCTCGAAAAGGGCAAAACAGCATATTCTCCCAACAAGGGTCTTACCGGACTGCGAGAGGAAATCTGTGATTATTATAGGCGCAGATACAATGTTTCTTACAGCGATTCGGAGGGCGAATGTCTTGTAACCGTAGGCGGCTCTGAGGCTATAGACCTTGTTATCCGCTCTCTTATAGAGGAGGGTGACGAGGTTATAATTCCCGAACCGAGCTTTGTTGCGTACACCCCCATAACCCAAATGGCAAACGGCGTTTGCGTGCCGGTTGTCACCACTGCCGAAAACGGCTTTCGCCTGACGGCAGAACAGCTCAAAAGTGCCATAACCGAGCGCACAAAGCTGCTTATCCTGCCCTATCCCAATAACCCCACCGGTGCGGTAATGCGCAGGGAGCATCTGGAGGAGCTTGCCGAGGTGCTTCGCGGAACAAATATACTTGTGCTTTCCGATGAAATATACAGCGAGCTTACATACGGCGGAGAGTCTCATGTTTCCATTGCCTCAATAGAGGGAATGAAAGAGCGCACTATTGTCGTAAACGGCTTTTCAAAGGCGTACTCAATGACCGGCTGGCGATTGGGCTATGCTCTTGGACCTGCACCTCTTATAAAAATAATGACAAAAATTCATCAGTTTGCCATAATGTGCGCGCCTACAACAGCACAGTATGCGGCAATCGAAGCCATAAAAAACGGCGATGAGGACGTTGTCAAAATGCGTGAGCAGTACGACACACGCAGAAAGCTTATTGTTGACGGCTTTAATTCAATGGGGCTTACCTGCTCAAATCCGGAGGGTGCGTTTTACGTGTTCCCCTGTATCCGTTCAACAGGGCTTTCGAGCGACGATTTCTGCACAAGATTGCTGAAAAGCCGTCATGTGGCGGTAGTCCCCGGCGCGGCTTTCGGAGAGTGCGGTGAGGGATTTGTAAGAGTGTCCTACGCTTCGTCTGTAAAAAATATAACCGAGGCTCTTGACAGGACGAGGAAATTCCTGAGAGAAGACCTTAAAATGGACGTATAATTATGATAAAAGTCAAGGCTTACGCAAAAATAAATCTCACGCTTGACGTTGTGGGAAAAATGCCAAACGGCTACCATGAGGTTAAAATGCTTATGCAGTCGGTGTCTCTTGCAGACACCGTAACGGTTAGAAAATCGGAAAGCGGAATAGTTCTGCATTGTGATAAAGAGGGCGTGCCTTTAAACGAAAAGAACACTGCTTACAAAGCCGCAAAGCTGTTTTTGGAAAAGTCCGGCATAAGCTCAGGCGTTGACATAACAATAGAAAAAGCAATACCAATGCAGGCAGGCATGGCAGGAGGCAGTGCAGACGCGGCAGGTGTGCTTTACGCCATGGAAAGACTGTTTGACAATCCGCTGAAGACAGACGACCTGTTGGATATTGCCGAAAAAGTAGGCGCGGACGTGCCTTTTTGTTTCCTGGGAGGAACAATGCTGGCATTAGGTATTGGCGAAATTCTTTGCGATGCGCCGGAAATGCCCGATTGTTATATTGCAATTGTCAAGCCGAACGAAAATGTTTCCACCGCAAGCGCATACGCCCTTGTGGATTCCTGCGAAAATCTAATGCGTCCCGATACCGATGCGGCATTAAAGGCTTTGAAAAAGAAAGAATTAAAGGCTCTTGCAAAGGAAATGCGCAATGTTTTCGAGCAGGCGACCGGTACGGAGAAAACTCTGAAAATCAAAGATGCCCTTGTAAAGCACGGCGCATTGGGAGCAATAATGACCGGCAGCGGCTCGGCGGTATTCGGAGTATTCGAGGACAGAGAATCAGCCGAAAAAGCTATTTCCGATTCGGAATTTTCAGATTGCGAAACATATATTGCAACGCCGGTTAAGCACGGCTGTGAAACTATTTGAATAAAACCGAAAACCTCCGTCCATACTTTCGCTGAAAGATGAACGGAGGTTTTACATATGAAAAGATTGGAATTATCAATGCTCTTAGGTCTTGTTTTTGCGGTAGTGCTGTCATTTGTTTCTTTTGAGGGTGAATGCAAAGAAATTCGGGAAAGAGTATTGCGTATGCACGTGCTTGCAAATTCCGATTCCGATGATGACCAGGAGCTGAAGCTGGCGGTACGTGACCGACTGCTTGATGAAACAGAGAAGCTTTTTTCCTCTGCAAAAACAAAAGAGGAAGCGGAAAATGCGGTGCTTGCCGAAATAGATAAGCTTGAAGCGGCGGCAAGAGATGAGATTAAAAAACGCGGCTATGATTACTATGTAAAAATAGAGGTGGGCAAAGCGTGGTTTAACACCCGTAAATACGGAAATATCACACTGCCTGCCGGCAACTATGATGCGGTGAATGTATATATCGGAAAAGCGGAGGGTAAAAACTGGTGGTGCGTGATGTTTCCGCAGTTGTGCCTGCCAACTGCAAGCGGAGACGAGCTTGAAGCGGTGCTGACGGAGGAGCAGACGAATATTACAGAGGGCGATTATCAGGTGGAATTTTATTTGGTAGAGCTGTTTCAAAGGCTTTTCAGATAAATAGCGTATATGATTGATTTTTGCCGGTTGCCGATGATATAATCTACACAGATATTACACATCGCTTGAGCGATGTGTAATATCATAAGGTTTCAGTGAGAGTACCTCACACAGAAACCTTATGAAGCTAACGCTTCCTGTGTAGTTTGCAATCAGTCGCAAGCTCTGCTACTTGCGAGCAAAGCAGAGCATTGCTCCGATTTAAATCCACACAGACATCACACATCGCTTGGGCAATGTGTTATATCACAAGGTTTCAGTGAGAGTACCTCACACAGAAACCTTATGAAGCTAACGCTTCCCGTGTAGTTTGCAATCAGTCGCAAGCTCTGTTACTTGCGAGCAAAGCAGAGCATTGCTCCGATTTAAACCCACACAGATGTCATCTTTAAATCAACCTGTTCGGAGGTGAACGGCTTGTTACAGATAATTTTCGGCAGAGCAGGCGCAGGAAAGACCTGCGAAGCCAGAAAAATCGCAATAGAAAGAGCAAAGGAAAATAAGCAGTCGGTACTGATTGTTCCTGAACAGTATTCATTCCAGTCGGAACGTGCAATATTGCTTGCGCTGGGAGCTGCCAAGGCACGAAACGTGGAGGTGAGCAGCTTTACCAGACTTGCCGAAAAGCAGTCGGAAAAGGGAAGTGCAAGAATTGATGACTGCGGAAAGGCAGCGGTAATGTATGCCGCTCTTAACAATATTGATGATTTTCTTGAGCTGTACTCAAGAAAAAGAAAAAATATAGATTTTGTATCCCATTTGCTGAATGCGGTGAAAGAGCTGAAGCTTTTTGCGGTAGAACCCACAGAGCTTGAAAAAACGGCAGGGAAAGCACCTACAAGGCTGCTTAGCATGAAGCTCTCGGAGCTTGCATTGGTATGCGCGGAATATGACAGAATAGTCGAACAGTCCGGCTTTGACGATTTGGATATGCTGACAGGCTATGCGCAAAAGCTTGAAACAACGAGATACTACGAGGGTAAAACGGTAATAATCGACTGCTTCCGTGGCTTTACGGGGCAGGAATTAAAGGTCATATCCGCGATAATGGCGCAGGCGGAGGAATGTGTTATAACCCTTTGTGCCGATTCTCTGTCCGATTCGGAAATGGGAATGGGCTTGTTTTCGCCTGTCAAAAAGACGGCGCAAAAGCTTATCGACCTTGCAAAGCGCAGGAGTGTTGCCGTTAAAGCACCGATTGTGCTTGAAAAGGGAAAACGCTTTGAAAATGCGGCTCTTTCAAAGCTTGAAAAGGGTTTGTTTGATTTCAGAGAAGCTCCGGCGGAAATTTCCGGTGAAGGTGTGACTGTTTACGAAGCTGCCGACGAGCGTGACGAAGCGGATTATGCTTTTCGCGAAATACGCCGCTTAATGCGCGAGGAGAATTATCGTTGCCGCGATATAGTGGTGCTGGTACGTGACGAGGGCAAATATATGCGATATGTCCGCGAAGCCGCGGCAGAGCAGAATGTACCCCTGTTTTTTGACAGGCGTGTTTCAATAGAATACTCTCCGGCAGTGCGCTTCGTTTCCGGCGCAATTGCAATGTGTCGAGGAAAATGGCAAAGCGATGATATTCTGACATTGCTGAAAACCGGCATGATAAACGAAATCGGCAGTGATGATATATCACTGTGCGAGGAATATTCCTTCATGTGGGATTTGAACGGAGAAAAATGGAAAAATGAATTTACGGCAAATCCCGACGGACTTGAAGGGGAAATAACGGATGACGGTGCGCAAAGGCTGGAAAGAATAAACGGAGTGCGAAAAAAGCTTTGCACTCTCCTTGTTCCGTTCTGCGAAAAAATGAAAGAAGCAAGCGGCAGAGAAAGAGCGCAGTATATATACGAGCTGCTTGACGAAGCGGGCACGGCAGAATGTATTGTAAGGCTCTGTGAAAGACTTACGGCACAGGATGCTCAGATTCAGCAGCAGGTCTGGGACGTTCTTATGAATCTGCTTGATAAGGTTGCTTCCATAGAGGGAGAAAAGAGGCTGCCCCTTGACGAATTTACCGATATGCTGTCACTGATGATAGGCTCGGTTACAGTCGGGCAGATACCCCAGGGACTTGACGAGGTAACATTCGGGGCGGCGGACAGAGTGCGTACAAGTGAACCTCGTGCAACCTTTGTGCTGGGTGCGTATCAGGGAGGCTTTCCGGCAGAGGTGCATTCGTCGGGAGTTTTTACCGATACCGAAAGAAAACAGATTATTGATATGGGCATAGAAGTCGCCGCACCCTCCGGAGAGCAGGCACTTGACGAGCGGTTGTTGTGCTACAACGCCATGTGCGGAGCATCGGAACGGCTTTATATAACTGTACCGAGAACGGTTAACGGCGCAAAGGCAAGCCCCTCGGAGCTTGTCAGCGAGGTGAAAAGGCTTTTGCCCGACTGCAAAACGGAAGAATACAGCGATGAGCTGACAATGGAGAAAATCGAGGGAGCAGGAGCGGCATTTTCACTGTGCGCGTCGGCAGGAGAAAAAACGCCGCTGGCGGCATCACTGAAAAAAGCGATAAGCAACCGCAACGAATACGCCGATAAGCTGCGCACACTGGAACGGACACAGGACGGCAGGCATTTTAATATTACCGAAAAAGCTACAGCCTATGCGCTTTTCGGAACAGACATAAAAATGTCGCAGAGCAGAGCGGACGATTATTTCAAATGTCCGTTTAAATTCTTCTGCGATTACGGATTGTCCGTAAAACCTCGAAGAAAAGCCAAAATAGATGCAATGTCCTATGGCACTGTGGTGCACTATATCCTTGAGCATGTGATAAAAGAACACACAAACGACATGACGGAGTTTTCAAAAAGCGATAATCTCAGAGAAGAAATCGAATCACTGCTTGATACATATTTGGAAGAAAACATGGGCGGCAAGGCTGATAAATCTCCGCGTTTTCTGCGGCTCTTAGTACCCCTTGTGGATTCCGTGGTGCAAATAGTCAAATTTATAGGCGCGGAATTTGAGGTAGGGTCGTTCAGACCTATACCCGATGCCATGGAGCTTTACGTCGGCTCAAAGGATATACCCTATCCTGAAATCACCCTTGAAAACGGAACTTTGAGGGTGTCGGGACTTATCGACCGTGTTGACGGAGCGCAGATAGGTCAGGATAAATATTTGAGGATAATCGACTATAAAACCGGAAAAAAGAGCTTTTCCGCCGATAAAGTCGTTCAGGGACTTGACATGCAGATGTTCATGTATTTTGATGCATTACTGGGAAGCAAACGCTTTGGCGGTTGTAAGCCGGCAGGAGCACTGTATTTTCCGGCAGGCTTTGTTATGAAGGATGTAGGGCGCAGGTCTGAAAACGAGCAGGCGCAAAGAAGCGAGCAGCTTAAAATGAGCGGTCAGCTTGTCGAGGATATGGACGTTGCAAAGGCTATGGAAGCAGGAGTAAACGGCAATTTTATACCGGCAAGGGCAAAGAGCAACGGCGAATTTGACATGCGCCGAAGCAATGTTATTTCATACGAAAAATTTTACGCACTGTGCAGATACACACGCAGACTGCTTGCACAGATGGGCAATGCCCTGCACGATGGTCAGGTTGCACCGAAGCCGGTTTACGGTAATGCAGATGTGTGCGGTTACTGTGATATGAAAAATGCCTGCGGCGTAGAAGACCCAAGACTGTCGGGCAGAGAAATAGAAAAATATTCCGGGCAAAGGCTTG
Source organism: uncultured Eubacteriales bacterium (assembly GCA_964500965.1). GTDB lineage: Bacteria > Bacillota > Clostridia > Oscillospirales > Acutalibacteraceae > JAISGQ01. The sequence continues at coordinate 53,649 of CAZCQZ010000006.1, forward strand.
AAGCGATACTTATGGGGGAGGAGGAAAGGGAAAATGGCGGAAATTAAGTGGAGTAAAGAGCAGAAACAGGCGATATATGCAAGAGGCGGTACAGTGCTTGTTTCCGCAGCGGCAGGATCGGGAAAAACCGCTGTTCTCAGTCAACGTGTAATGGAAATGCTCAGCGCCGATGAGCAGGGAAATTATATTGACGCGGACAGACTGCTTATAGTTTCCTTTTCAAACGCGGCGGCAGACGAAATGAAAGAGCGCATTGCCGCAAGGCTTGACGAGGAACTTGCCAAAGAACCGTCGTCAATTCATCTGCAAAGGCAGAAAATGCTGCTGCAAAGCGCACAGATATGCACTATGCACGCATTTTGCGGCAGACTGGTGAGAGAAAATTTTCACATTTTGGGAATATCACCGGATTTTCGTATTGCCGATGACAATGAAATAAATCTGCTCAGCGAAGCCGCCGCTCAACAGGTTGCCGAGGAATATTACGGCAGAGGCGAGGAGGGATTTTTGTATCTTACGAAAATCCTTTCCGGCAAGAGAGATGATACAAAGCTGACTGAAACCGTGAAAAGCTTTGCGCTGTTTGCGGAAGCATCGCCCTTTCCGGCACAGTGTATTGAAAACGTGCGCGAGCTGTACCGCGGAGACGGAAGCGTGTGGCGTGAAGCGGCGAAGCAGCTTGCCGGTGCTATTGCGAAAAATGCATTTGCTCTTGTGGAAAAGGCAAACAGCATAGCTGAAACCGATGAGGGCGCGTGCTTTAAATATCGTGCGATTTTGCCAAAGCTTATGGAAAAGAAGCAGAGGGTAGAGGCGTTGCACGGCGATTATGACAGCCTGCTTACGGAATTGTCGGATTATACAATAAAAGGCAAGGAGCGCAATAAGGGCGTCGATGAAAGGATAATTGCGCACATTGACGGTTTGCTGGAGCTTTTCGATAAGCTTATGCAGACGGCAAAGGAGGTCATGTGCTGTGAAATTTCAGAGCAGGAAAAGGATTTTGAATATTTAAGACCTGCGATGGAAGCCCTTTGCGATATGACGCAGGATTATCTTTCTCTGATGACAAAACTGAAAAAAGAGAAAAACGTTCTGCACTTCGGAGATTTAGAGCACCTTGCGGTTGAGCTGTTGGTGGAAAGCCGAAGCGACGGTCTGTACAGAACGGAGGTTGCCATGGATATAAGCAGGCAGTTTGACGAAATACTGCTTGACGAGTATCAGGACACAAGCTCGGTACAGGATATGATATTCCGGGCTGTAGCTCATGAAGACGGAAAAAGAATCAACAGCGAAGAAAGCAATCTTTTTATTGTAGGTGACGTAAAGCAGAGTATTTACAGATTCCGCCGGGCTGTCAGTGCGCTTTTTACCGACCGCTTTGACCGATATACGGATTTTGACGAAGAAAATCCGAAATATCCTGCAAGGATAACCCTCACCCAGAATTACCGAAGCCGCAAAGAGGTAACGGATACCGTCAATTTTATTTTCCGCAGACTTATGACAACGCAGTGCGGCGGCGTTAATTACACGGGACAGCAGCTTGACCCGCGTGCAGGCTATCCCGAAGCGGAAAACAGACAGAGCGAGCTTCACATACTGGAAGTTCTTGATGACGAGGACGAGTACAAGACGGAAACCACGGAAGCGCGCTTTATAGCAGCGAAAATCAGAGCCATGCTGGACGAAAAATATGAGGTCTACGATAAAAGCAAGGGCTGTATGCGACCGGTTGTTCCGCGCGATTTTTGCATATTGCGTTCCCAGGTCAAAGGTCATCACGGCGCGATAATGGCACGTGAGCTTGAAAAGCTGGGCATAGGCTGTCTGCTCTCCGATGAAACGGGCTTTCTGGAGAGGGGCGAAATAGAAACGGCATTGTCCTTTTTGAGAATCATTGACAATCCTTTGCAGGAGATTTCACTGCTGAATGTGCTGTGCTCTCCCATGGTGGGCTTTAATGCCGATGACCTTGCAAGTATCAGGCTTGCTTTGCCGAAAGGAAATTTCTACAATGCCCTTTGCACGGCGGCGGAAAACGGAAACGAAAAGTGCCGCGGCTTTTTGGAGCAATTGTCGGAGCTGCGCAATATGGCGGCAACATCGCCTGCCGACCGTGTTGTAAGCGAAATGTTGGGAATTACCGGTTACCTGGGTGCGGTCTGCGCGTTGCCGGACGGAGAAATGCGCAGAGCTAATCTCGAAATGCTCATTTCCTATGCCGAAAGCTGTGAAAAGGCAGGAAACAGAGGAATAGGCGCATTTATCGGGTTTATTGACAGAACCGTACGTCAAAACGGGGATATGCCGCCGGCGGCGATGTCGATGAAAAATTCCGATGCCGTTCGCGTGATGACCATACATAAATCAAAGGGTCTGGAGTTTCCCATATGCATAGTCTGCGGACTGGGTGCAAATCAGGTGCATCACCGTGCAGACGTACAGTTCAGTCAGAAGTACGGCGGAGGAATGCGGAGAATAAGCGACAACGGAATGGGTCTTACGGAAACACTTCCGCGAGCGGTTATTAACGTATCGGACAACATGGAGGAAATAGCGGAGGAAGTGCGTAAGCTTTACGTTGCGCTGACAAGAGCAAAGGAAAAGCTTATAATGGTTGCCGCTTACAGGAATCCCGAAAAAACGATTACCCGTGCATCTGTAATGGCGCGGCAGGACGGTACCCTTAATCCTTACGCAATGCTGTGTCGCAGAGATTACGGAACATGGATAACCGCCTGCGCATTGGCACACCGTGACGGAGCGGAGCTTAGAGAGCGCATCGGAATGGACGAAAGCCCGGCTTCCGACAGCGACGGATTGTTTGAAATAAAGCTGCATTATCGAAACGAACAGGAAACGGCGGCTCAGACACTATCAAAGGCGGCTGAAATAACGGCACAGCCGGAGGACGAGCTGCTTTCGGAAATAGAAAAACGCCTTTCGTGGGAATATGATGGCGCAAAGCTTGAGGGAGTGCCGTCAAAGGTAACAGCCTCAAGTCTGCACCGTTTTGATGCTGACAGAGCAATCGCGTCAAGCCGTCCGGCGTTTCTTGACAAAGAGGGTATAAGCGCAACTCATCGTGGCACGGTGTTGCACCGATTCATGGAAAAGGCTGACTGTAAGGCTGCGGCGGAGGACGTAAACGCAGAGATTAAGCGTTTGTCCGAAAACGGCACATTTACGACCGAGGAGCTTAAAGTGCTTGATGTCGGGCAGCTTTTGAAATTTTTCAAAGGCGAGGGCGGAGAGCTTATGCGCCGAGCGGAAAAAATTCTCAGAGAGCAGACTTTTTCCGCAATACTGCCGAAAGAATATCACTATCTGTTTACCGACAGGGATACGGACGAACAGATAATTATTGAGGGCGCCTGTGACTGCGTGCTGGAATTTGAAAGCACCATAGCCATAATCGACTATAAAAGCGACAGACTTTACGACGATGAGAAATTTGTTGAAGCATATGCCGACCAGCTCAGACTGTATGCGGCGGCAATGGAACAGGTTACGGAAAAAAGCGTTGAAAGGCTGGCGATATGGTCGTTTACACTGTCACGCTTCATAGATATTCCCCGATAAGGACGAAAAATTTTGAGAGAAAAAATATAAAATTCAAAAAACACTTGCAATTTTAAAGAATATGTATTATACTCATTTAGCGTTTGATACATCAACGAAAGAGGTGATTGGAATGAAGGAAGGACTGCATCCCAAATACGAGGAGACTACCATTACCTGCGCTTGCGGTAATGTCATCAACACCTGTTCTACAAAGAAGAACATCCGCGTTGAAATCTGCTCCAAGTGCCACCCGTACTTTACGGGCAAGCAGAAGCTGGTTGATACCGGCGGTCGTGTAGACAGATTCAAGAAACGCTTCAATCTTGACTGATATTTCAAGACCGGCAAAGGCGGTGTGCAATGCACCGCCTTATTTGTCGTATTCGGAGGTAGGATTGAATGTCGGAATATATAACAATCAAGCACGATGCCGTCGAAGAATTTGTCGAAAAGCGCAGTCGCTTTATCGGCTATATTAAGCGCGTCACAACAGAGGAAGAAGCGGTGGAGTTTATAAACGCCATTCGTTCAAAGCACTGGGACGCACGGCACAATGTTTACGCTTACAATCTCAGAGCCAATAATCAGAGCCGCTATTCCGATGACGGAGAGCCGTCGGGAACGGCAGGACAGCCTGTGCTGTCGGTGCTGACAAAAAGCGAAACAGTAGATGCGGTAATAGTCGTGACGAGGTATTTCGGCGGTATACTGCTGGGCACAGGGGGGCTTGTGCGAGCCTATTCCCATGCCGCCGCCCTTGCTCTTGCCGCCGCAGAGCCGCAGATAATGCGTGAATGCATAAACTGTACTCTGACCTGTACCTATGACCAGTACGGCAGAATATCATCGCTTATTCCCGAAAGCGGCGGATTTGTTGACGGCTCGGATTTTGCCGCACAGGTTGATATGAGCTTTCATATGCCGCCGGAATGTCTGCCGCAGTTTGAGAAAAAGCTGGCAGATGTGACCATGGGAAAAGTGTCGGTGGAGTGCGGTAATTGTGAATTTTTTGAAATTTAAAAATTTTTTTCAAAAAAATAAAGGGATTTCGCCTTTTGTTGCGTATATAGTAAGTAGAAAGTAAAAAAGGGGACGGAGTAAATGACCGTAAGAGAAAGAACGGAGCAAAATGAGCACCTGATATTCTGCGAACATGCGACCTTTGCCGATGAAAGCCTGGGGCGTGACCGCGAGGAGGAACAATGTAGTATACGCACTGTTTTTCAGCGTGACAGGGACAGGATACTTCACAGCAAAGCGTTCAGACGTTTGAAGCATAAAACGCAGGTCTATTTGTCTCCGTCAGGCGACCATTACAGAACACGCCTTACCCATACTTTGGAGGTTGCCCAGATTGGTCGCACCATTGCCCGTGCGCTGAGGCTGAACGAGGATTTGGTCGAAGCTATCGCACTTGGTCATGATTTGGGTCATACCCCGTTCGGACATGCGGGAGAAAGGGCACTTGATGATGTCTCCTCCTGCGGCTTTACCCATTACGAGCAGTCTGTCCGCGTTGTGGAACGGCTGGAGGGTGACGGTAAAGGTCTGAATCTGACAAAAGAGGTGCGTGACGGAATACTCTGTCACACAAAGGGGAAAGAGGCGTTTACACCGGAAGGAAGAATAGTGCGCCTTGCGGATAAAATCGCCTATCTCAACCACGATATTGATGACAGCATACGTGCCGGCATTCTTTCCGAAAAGGACATTCCGGCAGATATAAGCGCGGTTTTGGGCAGTCGCCATTCCGTGCGTATTGACACCATGATAAATTCCGTCATAGACAGCAGCGACGGCGAAGTCATAAGAATGTCGGAAGAAAAATGGACGGCTTTTATGAAGCTTCACGACTTCATGTACGCATCGGTGTATAAAAATCCCGTGGCAAAGGCGGAGGAGGGCAGAGCGGAAATGCTCGTAAAGACCCTTTTTACTACATATATGAATGACCCCGGCTTGATTACGGAGGAATTTACACCTATTATAGAAGAATCCGGCGTTGAGCGCGCTGTGCTTGATTATATAGCAGGCATGACGGACGGCTTTGCCATAAGCGAATTTAACCGCCTGTTTATTCCAAAGGGCTGGGATAAATAAAAACGGCGGATTTTAAGGAAAGGGGGGCGGCATTATGGCTATATCCGACGATTTTAAACGTGAGCTTTCGGAGCGTAGCGACCTTGGCGAAATAGCAGGCAGATACATGACATTAAAGCGTTCGGGCAGAATGCTGCAAGGGCTTTGCCCGTTCCATTCGGAAAAAACGCCGTCCTTTTATATTTATACCGACAGCAATTCATATTACTGCTTCGGCTGTCAAAAAGGCGGCGATGTAATATCCTTTATAGAACAGGTTGAAAACCTTGACTTCATGGAAGCGGTAAAATTTCTTGCGGATAAAGCCGGAATGACCGTTCCGGAAGACGGTATGGACAGCGGCAGAATTAACATTCGCCGCAGAGTTTTCGAGCAAAACCGAGCCGCCGCGAGATTCTTTTACGAGCAGCTTTATACCGCCGAGGGCAGAGCCGCTCTGAAATATCTGCATGACAGAGGAATGACGGACGAAAGCATTAAACGCTTCGGTGTCGGCTATGCTCCCGATTCATGGGACGCTTTAAGCAAGCATCTTATGAACAGCGGCTACCGCGGCGATGAGATAATAGCCGCAAAACTTGCTTTCTCAAATCGCTACGGAAAACCCGTTGACTTCTTCCGTGACAGGATAATGTTTCCCGTAATTGATTTGCAAAAGAATGTCATCGCTTTCGGCGGCAGAGTATATAAGCCGGGAGCAACAGGCGGAAAATATGTTAACACAGCGGAAAGCCCGGTGTATACAAAGGGCGAAAATCTTTACGGCATGAATATTGCGAAAAACTCAAAGGGCGATGAGATAATTCTCTGCGAGGGCTTTATGGACGCAATAGCCATGCATCAGGCAGGAATAACAAATGCCGTTGCTTCTCAGGGAACGGCGGTAACACGAAAACAGGCAAAGCTTATTGCAAAATACGCCAAAAGGGTTATAATTGCTCAGGACGGTGACGAAGCCGGACAAAATTCGATAAAGCGTTCAATACCGGAAATGCAGGCAGAGGGTTTGGAAATCCGTGTAGTGGTGATACGGGGAGCAAAAGACCCCGACGAGTACATAAAAAAGTACGGAGCGGAAAAGTTTAAGCAGCTTATATCGGAAAGCTCCAGCGGAACGCAGTATCTTATAGACAGTATACGTTCAAAATACGATATGGGCACCGATGCAGGCAGAGTGAATTTCTTAAAGGAAGTTTCAAAGCTGCTTTCAACCCTTGATTCCATTGAGCGTGATATATATACTTCACGAATAGCAACGGAGCTGGGCGTTGAAAAGAGCGCGATTTTCGTTCAGATTAAGAAAGAAACAAGAAAGAAAAACGAAAACGAAAGCAGAGAGGAATTCAGAAAGCTGTCAGCTCAGGCAACGGGCCGTGCCGATGAGGTGAATACCGAACGGCGCAATAATGTAAAAGCCGCAAAGCTTGAAGAAGACATAATTGCGTGCCTGTTTAAAAACCCCGATTATTATTCGCTCATCAGGGACAAACTTCCAAAGGAAAAGTTTGTCACGAGCTTTAACAGAACGTTGTACTCGGCAGTCGTACAACAGATAGAAAGCGGCATACAGCCGACATTTTCGACCATGACCGAGCATCTTACGGATACTGAAATCAGCTCACTTGTGCGAATAGTGAATACTACGCAGAACACACGAATGACAAAGGAAGAATTTTCACGCTTGGGGGAGGAATTGGTAAGAGAAGCGGACAAGATGACTCCGGAAAAAGCGTCCTCGGCATCGGCTCAGGAGCTTAAAGATTATCTTGAATCGTTGAGAAAACAGAAAACACACAGGCAATAGTGAAACGGGAAAGGAAGGGTTAATTTAATGGCAGCACATACAGATGCAAAAACAGCCATAAAAGACCTTATCGAACTGGGTAAAAGCAAAGGAAGTCTTACAAACCAGGAGATAATGGATGCTATCGGTGAAATAGACATAGTTCCGGAGCAAATGGAGCGTTTCTATGACAAGCTGGAGCAGCAGGGCATTGAAATCATCGAAGATGTCGTTGAGGACATCACAATCGAAAATGTAAACTTTGATATTTCAACCGGCGAAGATGCCGAAAATACCGGCGATTACGGCTCGGACGGCGTTTTTATCGACGACCCGGTAAAAGCGTATCTGAAAGAAATCGGCAGAGTGCCGCTTCTTTCCGCGGAGGAAGAAATCGAGCTTGCAATAAGAATTATGGACGGCGATGCCGCCGCAAAGCGCAGACTTTCCGAGGCAAACCTCCGTCTGGTGGTTTCCATTGCAAAGCGTTATCTCGGCAGAGGTATGCAGTTCCTTGACCTCATTCAGGAGGGCAATCTGGGACTTATCAAGGCAGTTGAAAAATTTGACTATACAAAGGGCTTTAAATTTTCAACCTATGCAACATGGTGGATAAGGCAGGCAATAACACGTTCCATTGCTGACCAGGCGAGAACAATACGTATCCCGGTACATATGGTGGAAACCATAAATAAGGTCAAGCGTGCAAAGAGCCAGCTTTTGCATGAAAATGCCCATGAGCCTACACCGGAGGATATTTCGGAATACCTTTCCATGCCGGTTGAAAAGGTCAGAGAGATACTCAGAGTGGCGCAGGAGCCTGTTTCCCTTGAAACGCCTATCGGTGAGGAGGAGGACAGTCATCTGGGCGATTTCATAGCCGATGACGATGCAACCACTCCCGATGATGCGGTTTCCAACATCATGCTGAAAAAGCAGATGGAGGAAGTGCTTGAAACTCTCACCCCCAGAGAAACACGTGTTATCAAGCTGAGATTCGGACTTGAGGACGGTCGTTGCCGTACCCTTGAGGAAGTCGGCAAGGAGTTTAAGGTTACAAGAGAAAGAATCAGGCAGATTGAAGCAAAGGCAATCCGTAAGCTGCGTCACCCCAACCGCAGCAATAAGCTTCGCGGATATTCCTGATTCTGAGTAAAGGACGTGTTCTTACGCATATAACACTTGAATCCGATTACGCAATAAGAATTGTCGATTGCCTTGCGAAGTCCGAAAAGCTTTCCGCAGAGGATATAGCGGCGAAAACGAGAGTTTCCCAAACCTTTGCACTGAAAATATTGAGAAAGCTTCGCAACGGCGGACTTGTGGAATCCATAAAAGGTGCTCAGGGCGGTTACAGGCTTGCAAAAGAGCCGAAGGGCATATCGCTTTATAACGTCATTGAAGCGGTAGAAGGACCGTACAATCTGTCACGCTGTCTTTCGGACGGCTACACCTGCGCCCATGCCGAAGAATGCGGAGGTTGCACCTGTAGATTTCAGCCGATTTTCGACGAGGTTTCCGAGCTTGTACGGAAAAAGCTGGGAGAAGCAACTTTTGAAGTAACACCAAAATAACGTATAATACAGCCTTAACGAAGAATTGTGTATTTGACGAAAAAGGCTGAGAAAACAGGCAAGCCGAATCAGAAAACGTACAGAGGTACGTTGAAAGGTTCGGTTTGCCTGTTTTTTATTCGGGCTTATCAGCCCGGAAAGAGTTGTCAAAGATTTCTTGTGCCGTTAAGTCCGAAGCTTATGGAAATAGCCTTATCAACTCTGTCCATGACATTTTCCTCAAGCCTGCCCATGCATTCTCTTAATCTGCGTTTATCGAGAGTACGTATTTGTTCCAGAAGAACAATAGAATCCCGTTGCAATCCGCACTCGCAGGAAGATACGGTAATATGGGTAGGCAGATTGTTTTTCTCTGTCTGACTTGTTATCGCCGCCGCGATGACCGTAGGACTGTATCTGTTTCCCACATCGTTCTGGACTATAAGTACCGGTCTTATACCGCCCTGTTCGGAGCCTACGACCGGGCTTAAATCGGCGTAAAATATATCGCCGCGTCTGACTGTCATTTTCTTTCACGCTCCGTTGCATTTATTTACCGTGTCGGCACTATTATGATTGCCGAAAATCTCGGCTTCATACGGTGCTGTATTATATTTTATGCAGCGGATATAATCGGGTGTTAACATTGCAGACGGGATGTGGAGAACGATGTTACCTGCGATTTGAGATTATCAATCGCCATGGCTTTTAATTTAGCTTATTTGTAAATTCCGCAATCCCCCTTATTGAAGCCTGCGGCTTCAATATCCCCCTTTACACAAGGGGGACTTGGATTTTATCGGAAACAAAATCTGAAAATGCGCAAGGGAGCAACTCGCTTAGCATATATTCCTCAATGCGTTCACCTTTGGAATCGGTGCAGATAACAAGCATGTCGCCGAATTCAAGTAACGCCTGACGGCAAATCCCACATGGTTTTAAAGGTGAATTGCCGCCGCAAACTGCTATTGCGACAAATTCTCTTTCTCCTGCCGAAAGAGCACTTCCCAATGCGACACGTTCACCGCAAGTACCTGCTCCGAAAGAGACATTTTCAAAATTGCATCCGCTGTAAATTGTTCCATTCTGGGTTAACAACGCCGCTCCGACTTTAAAATTTGAATATGGACTATAGGAATTTCTCCTCGCTTCAATCGCTCTATGTATCAATCTTTCTTTAACGTTAACGGATAAATTCACCACTTTATTTCCTCCGAATATCAGGTTATTTGCATAATAGCCCGAATACGGGCAATTGTCAATATGTGAGTACGTTTTATCATGATTTCATGTCATATTCGGAGGTTGCATATGATTATCTATGACAAGCTTTGGCTCACAATGAAAGAAAAGGGAATATCTCAATATAAGCTTATTAAGGAATACAAAATCAGCACCGGTCAATTAGACAGACTGCGAAAGAATGAGAATATAAGCACCTATACAATAAACCAGCTTTGCAACATATTGGATTGCAGAATCGAAGATATTGCCGAACACGTTAAGGACGACTGATAGAAAAGCCTGATTTTCAGGAAGAAAACATAATTGTTCCGCTCGGTTACTTTCGGCTAACTTCTTTATCTGATAAAACCGTATAAAAACCTTTTGAAATCCTCTGCAAATTTCGTCTTTACGGAAAGAATTTTAGCACTGTAAAGCGTTGATTTTTTTGCGTGCAGGTTATATAATTACTTAAATAGTCCCAGCGGAAATCCGTGCGGTCACTATTATCCGTAAACTGTCAATTTCAACAGGCTGGAGGAAATTCATATGTGTTGTCAGAATAATGTACCGAAAAGCGACCTTTCAAAGCTGGAGGGCGTTTTGAACGAATATGCCGATGCACCCGGAAGCCTTATTGCAATACTGCAAAAGGCACAGGATATTTACGGCTATCTGCCGAGAGATGTAATGTACCATATTGCCGAGCGCATCGGAACATCACCTGCCGAGGTCGTGGGCGTAGCGACTTTCTATTCTCAGTTTCGCCTTGTCCCTATCGGCAAGTATCTTATAATGGCGTGTCAGGGCACAGCCTGTCACGTTAACGGCAGTAAGCGCGTAGGTGCGGCGGTTTCCAAATATCTCGGAATCGAAAGCGGAGAGACTACCTCCGACGGTCTTTTCACTCTGGAAAACGTCGCATGTCTCGGCTGTTGTTCCCTTGCTCCGGTTATAATGATTAACGGCGAAGCTTACGGCAATCTTACCCCGGAAAGCGCAATTGCAATTATTAAGGACATTCAGGAAAAGGAGGCGGCAAAATGAGAATAGTTATCGGTGAAGGCTCCTGCGGTGTTGCCGCCGGTGCTTCAAAGGTCAGAAGTGCTATTGAAGCTTTGATGTCGGAAAACGAAAACTTTTCTCTCGGCAGTACAGGCTGTATCGGTATGTGCTTCTTAGAGCCTATTGTTGATTTGTATAACGATAATAAAGAGCTTGTTAAAAGACTTGTAAAGGTAACTCCCGACGATGCCGCCGCTATTGTGGAAGCAGCTCGTACAGGCGACCTTTCTCATGTTGAGAAGCTTGTTATTTCCGCCGAGGACGAGGAATTTCTGACAAAGCAGACAAGAATCGCACTGCGTCACTGCGGTCTTATTGACCCAACCTCACTTGAAGATTACCGCAATGCGGACGGTTACGAGGCATTAAAGAAAGTTCTCACTTCAATGACCCCCGAAGAAGTAATCGAAGAAATCAAGGTTTCCGGTCTGGCAGGTCGAGGCGGTGCAGGCTTTCCCACATGGTTTAAGTGGAATGCGGCACGTCAGAGCGTGGGTGAAAACAAATACCTTATCTGCAACGCCGACGAGGGCGACCCCGGCGCGTTTATGGACAGAGCTGTTATTGAATCCGACCCTCACACTCTCATTGAGGGTATGCTCATCGGAGCATATGCTATCGGCGCCTGTGAAATGATAGTTTACGTCCGCGCCGAATATCCTCTGGCTATCGTTCACCTTGAGGAAGCTATCAAACAGGCAAGAGAAGCCAATCTTCTCGGCAAAAACATACTCGGCACGGACTTCTCCTGTGATATGCGCATTAAGGCAGGCGCAGGTGCATTTGTCTGCGGTGAGGAAACCGCACTTATCGAATCCCTTGAGGGCAAGCGCGGAATGCCTCGTCTTAAACCTCCGTTCCCGGCTCAAAAGGGTTATATGGACGCTCCCTCTAACATCAATAACGTTGAGACATTTGCCAATGTTTCCTGGATAATCAATAACGGCGGTGCGGCGTTTGCAGCCATGGGCACTGAAAACAGCAAAGGCACAAAGGTTTTTGCGCTTACCGGCAAAATTCGCAAGGGCGGTCTTGTTGAAATTCCCATGGGCAAAACACTCCGTGATGTCATATACGGCATCGGCGGCGGTATTCGCGACGGAAAGAAATTCAAGGCTGTTCAGATGGGCGGTCCTTCCGGCGGCTGTATTCCTGCCGAACTGCTGGACACCGTTATTGATTACAAGGCTCTCGGTGCTACCGGTGCTATCATGGGCTCAGGCGGTATGGTTGTAATGGACGAAACCACCTGCATGGTCGGTATGGCTAAATTCTTCCTTGATTTTACCGCTTTGGAATCCTGCGGCAAGTGTACTCATTGCCGAATCGGCACAAAGCGTATGCAGGAAATTCTCACCAGAATCGTTGAGGGTGAGGGCAAAGAGGGCGATATTGAACTGCTCGAAGAACTTTGCAATGCCGTTAAGGACGGTGCGCTGTGCGGTCTGGGGCAGACCGCTCCGAACCCGGTGCTTACCACCATACGCTATTTCAGAGATGAATACGTAGCTCACATTGTCGATAAAAAATGCCCGACTAAGGAATGCCCGGCACTTCGCACATATTACATTGATGCGGATAAATGTAAGGGCTGTACTCTTTGCGCACGCAATTGTCCTGCAAAGGCAATCAGCGGCACAGTGAAAAATCCGCACGTCATTGACCCTGCTATGTGTATACGCTGTGACCAGTGCCGCAAGGCTTGCAAATTTGATGCTGTCTATATGGACTAAGGAGGCGAATTTATAATGGAACAGATTAAAATTACTATTAACGGCATTGAAATGACCGGAAATAAGGGCGACACCATTTTGAATATCGCCGCCGCAAACGGAATTGAAATTCCCAATCTCTGCTATAATTCAAACCTCAAGCTTTACGGCGCTTGCGGTCTTTGCCTTGTAGAGGCTGAGGGTGTTCCCAAGCTTCTCCGTGCCTGCTCTACCGTCGCTACCGACGGTATGGTTATCAACACCGAGGGTGACAGAGCAAAAAAGGCAAGAAATGTCGCGCTTGAGCTTCTCATGAGCGACCATGAGGGTGACTGCAAAGGTCCTTGCTCCCTCAACTGTCCTGCACGCACCGATGTTCAGGGCTATTTGAAGCAAATCGCACTGGGCAATGATAAGGAAGCCGTGCGAATCATTAAAGAAAAAATTCCCATTCCGGCTTCAATCGGTCGTGTATGTCCTCACCCCTGTGAGGGTAACTGCCGCAGAGCTATGGTTGACGAAGCTCTTTCAATCGCTTATCTGAAAGCCTTTGCCGCAGATAATGACCTTGCTTCAAACGAGCCTTACAAGGCTGTTCCCGAAGCCGATACAGGTAAAAAAGTTGCCGTTATAGGCGGCGGTCCTGCCGGTCTGAGTGCCGCTTATTATCTGCGCCTTGCAGGTCATGCTGTCACAATTTACGATGCCATGCCCGAAATGGGCGGTATGCTCCGCTACGGTATTCCCGAATATCGTCTGCCCAAGGCTGTTTTGGCTAAGGAGGTTGCTTCCGTTGCCGAAATCGGCGTTGAAATGAAAAACGGCGTAAAGCTCGGACGTGATATTACTCTCGAAGCCCTCAGAGCGCAGAACGATGCCGTTCTGGTTGCCGTGGGCGCATGGAAAAGCAGCAGCGTAGGCTGTCCCGGTGAGGAGCTTGACGGCGTTCTCGGCGGCATTGATTTCCTGCGTGAGGTCAATATGGGCAACATTCCCGACATCGGCAAAAATGTCGCTGTTGTCGGCGGCGGCAACACTGCTATGGACGCCTGCCGTACTGCCGTTCGTTGCGGTGCTGAAAATGTTTATGTTATCTACCGCAGAACAAGAGCCGAAGCTCCTGCGGAGGACATTGAAATTGAAGAAGCAATTGAGGAGGGCGTACAGTTTAAGTTCCTCACCAATCCTGCCGAAATCATGGGCGAAAACGGCAAAGTGACCGCTGTAAAGCTTCAGATTATGGAGCTGGGCGAGCCTGATGCTTCCGGCCGCCGCTCACCTGTTCCCGTTGAGGGCAAGTTTGAAATACTTCCCATTGATACTCTCATTTCCGCTATCGGTCAGAAATGCGACCCCATTGGACTTACCGATGTTGAGCTTAGCCGCAAAGGTACTGTTACCGCCGATACAAACAACTGCGTTACAAATCTTGAGGGCGTATTTGCCGCCGGTGATGCCACCAACCGTGGTGCATCAATTGCTATTGACGCTATTGCGGAGGGCGATAGAGCCGCTATGGCTATTGACGCTTACTTGAACGGCAAGCCTATGGTGTTCCCCGAACCTTACTATTCAAAGAGAAACGTCACACCCGATATGCTTGCCGACAGAGAAAAAGCTCCGAGAGCGGTCATGTCGGTAAAGGACGCCGATTACAGACGCGGAAACTTTGAAGCTGTTATTAACGGCTTTACCGAGGAACAGGCTCGCAAGGAAGCCGCAAGATGCCTTGAGTGCGGCTGTCACGATTTCCACGACTGCAAGCTTATTCGCTATGCAAATCTTGAGCCAATAAATCCCGAACGTTTTGCCGGCACTAAGCATAAGTGCTTTAAGGAGCGCAAGCTTATCACAATAGAGCGTGACCAGGGCAAGTGCATACTTTGCAACCTTTGTGTGCGCACCTGCCGTGAAGATGTGGGAGCAGGTCTTTTAGGTCTTGTTGACCGTGGCTTTGCTACCGTTATCAAGCCTGAATTTGAGGGCGATGCGGCAGCAAGATGTAAGGATTGCCGCAAGTGTGCCGAGGTTTGTCCCACCGGTGCGCTTAAAATTCTCGAATAATATACCTCAAAGGTTTCGCCCGCCTTTTCAAAGGCGGTAGGATTTTCAAGGGCAACGCCCTTGAATCGGGTTTGGGGCAAAGCCCCAACATGTTGCGCTTTAAAAATGGCTGTAAAAACGAAAGTTTTTACAGCCATTTTGTTTATTCAATTAAAAACATATTTGTCGAGCCTTTCAAAGGCTTCCTTTACTCTTGAAAGCGGCAGAGCCAGATTTACGCGAATGTGGCTTTGTCCATGGAACGGTCTGCCGTCCTGCCAGTGAACGCCCACGTCCCAGCCGGCTTTCAGTAGCTCATCTACTGTTTTTCCGTGGTCGGCGCACCACTTTTCACAATCGAGAAACAGCATATATGTGCCCTGGGGTCTGCCGACATTTACACCGTCAAAATGTCTGTTTATGTAATCACAGGCATAATCGACATTGCCTGTTATGGTTTCGCACAGCTCATCTACCCAAATATGCCCCTCGTCACCGTAAGCTCCGATAAGTGCGTGCATTGACATCACGTTCATTGAATTATAATGGGAAAGTGAGCTTTCTTTATCGTGGCGATCTTTCAGTGCCTTATTATAAATAATGTGATAGCTGCCCACCAAGCCTGCCAGATTAAAGGTTTTTGACGGTGCATACAGGGCAACGGTGCGCATTTTCGCATCTTCGCTGACCGACTGAGAGGGAATGTGCTTATTGCCGCTGAGAATAATGTCGCTCCATATTTCGTCGGAAACCACATACACATCATATTTCCCGTAAAGCTCCATAGCCTTTTCGATTTCCCATTGCTCCCACACTCTGCCTGTGGGATTGTGAGGTGAGCAGAACACGGCGGCGTGTATTTTATGCTCTTTAAGCTTATTTTCCATATCCTCAAAGTCCATTCGCCACACGCCGTTTTCGTCAGGCACAAGGGGAGAATGGATAATTTTATAGCCGTTGTCCTCCAGGCAATGGGTGAAACCTATATACGTCGGGGAATGGATAAGCACCTTATCGCCCCTTGAACACATCACGTTTATTGCAGATACCACTCCGCCGAGCACACCGTTTTCGTAGCCGATGTTTTCTTTCGTCAGCCCTGTGATTTTGTTGCGCTTTTTGTGCCAGTCTATTATGGAGTTATAATACGTCTCAGACGGCTCAAAATAGCCGAATGCCGGGTGTTTTGCACGCTCAATCATTGCATCGGTTATTGCAGGCAGAACAGGGAAATTCATATCCGCAACCCACATGGGTATGGAATCAAAGCCCTCTTTCGGCGCACCGATTCCGAAGTTCGGCTTTCCGATGGCATCTATCGCAATGGCGTCTCTGCCGCGACGGTCGATAATTGATGTAAAATCGTATTTCATTTTGTCCT
>CAZCQZ010000007.1:0-66246 GCA_964500965.1 uncultured Eubacteriales bacterium
GATTTTTTCTTTCGTAGGCTCTATTTGGCTACCCCAACATTTATTATAGAGCCAAAATTGACTGCAAGTCTGTTTTTAACGACAGGCTTGCAGTTTTTCTATTGACAGATTGAGATTTTGTGTTAAAATCAGCTTGTAAATCAATGAAACGGAGTTGAAAAAATGCGCAAGTAAGCTGACTGATAAAAACAGAAGCCTTTATGCATGGCGTTGTGTTACGCTTTGCTTTTGTTTCTGTTGTTCAGCAGTTGGTTTGCCGTTTTGCACTCCGTATTTTTGCGCCCGAAAATACGACACCGCAGGAATGGTATAGCCATCTGCGGTGCAATTTTATTTTCGGAGTGAAAATATATGTCATTGATAGAAGTAAAAAATCTGACATTTGCCTATGAGGGCAGCTATGATTACATTTTCGATAATGTGTCTTTCAGAATTGATACAGATTGGAAGCTGGGCTTTATCGGGAGAAACGGCAGAGGTAAAACCACCTTTTTGCGGTTGCTCATGGGTGAGCTTGAGTGTAAAGGCGAAATACTTTCCAATGTGGAATTTGAATATTTTCCGTATAATATAAGTGATAAGACCTGCAATACAATAGATATTATTTATGAAATTGCAGGAGAAATCGAATATTGGAAAATCATGAAAGAGTTAAATATGCTTTCAGTTGACGAAAATGTGCTTTACAGAGCCTTTGAATCTCTTTCAAACGGCGAGCAGACAAAGGTGATGCTGGCGGCTATGTTCCTGCGTGAAAACAGCTTTCTGCTGATTGACGAGCCGACAAATCATCTGGATTCCCACGGCAGAAAGCTTTTGGGCAAATATCTTTCGGAAAAGAAAGGTTATATACTGGTTTCCCACGACCGAGCCTTGCTTGATTCCTGCATTGACCATGTGCTTTCCGTTAACCGTGCTGATATTGAAGTGCAGAACGGAAATTTCAGTACATGGTGGGAAAATAAGCAGAGAGAGGATAAATTCGAGCTGGACGAAAACGAACGGTTGAAAAAGGACATAAAGCGTCTCCGTGAATCTGCAAGGCAGACAAGGGAAAAAGCGGACAGCATCGAAGCTTGTAAAATAGGAACAGTCGGTATTAAAGTTGAAAAATCCCTTGAACGCAGGGCGTATATCGGCGCAAAGGCAAAAAATATGCAGCAGCGGCGAAAAAATGTCGAACGCAGGCAAAGTGACAAAATCGAAGAAAAATCAAGGCTGCTTAAAAATATCGAAAAGACCGAGCCGCTGAAGCTGTCTGCCCTTGAACATAACGCCGAAACGCTTGTAGATGCCCGCGACCTTTCCGTAAGCTATGACGGACGAATAGTGTGCGGCGGCGTGAGCTTTACCGTAAAAAGGGGAGAGCGCGTTGCGCTAAAAGGGAGCAACGGCAGCGGAAAGTCCAGTATAATTAAGCTCATTACGGGTGAAAGCATAGAGCACGGCGGAACTCTGACCCTTGCAGGCAATTTGAAAATATCCTATGTGCCTCAAAACACGGCGTATGCTTGCGGCGATTTGAAAACCTTTGCCATTGAACGGAATATTGACGAAAGCCTGTTTAAAGCGATACTGAGAAAGCTGGGCTTTTCGAGAGAACAGTTTGACAAGCCGATTGAAGAATATTCACAGGGTCAGAAGAAAAAGGTTTTGCTGGCGGCAAGCATAAGCGAAAAGGCGCATTTGTATATCTGGGACGAACCGCTTAATTACATTGATGTTATTTCGAGAATGCAGATTGAAAGCCTGCTTACAATGTATCGACCTGCAATGCTTTTCATTGAGCATGACGAAGCATTTTGTGATAATATCGCAACAAAAGTTATCAAGCTTTGAAAATACCGTGCAAATCAATCGGTATGATTTGCACGGTATAGTTGCGTTCACATATTGAATAATAAAAAAGGAATGCAAAGATATGATTATCCGAGCTTGTTTGAAATTTCGTGGTAAAGGTCGGTTTTCAATAGCCAGTCCCAAATAGTGTAGCCTGCGGATTTTACCATTGCAAAATCAATGACGCCGGTAACAAGGAGAATGACGGCAACAACAACGGCGGTAACAAAAAGCGCGTTTGCCGTATGCTTTAAAATTTTCAGCGCCAGAACTGCCACAATAACCGCAACGATAATGGTGACAACGCTTGAAAGGGTGGAAGCTTCCTCAACAGGCTCGGCGGCAGCGGAAGCGAAAAAGCCGCAGATATTTGAAATGATATTCATAAGCAATCTCCAATCACAGATATTTATACTGCTATTTTAGTATAAAATTCATTTGCTGTCAATCCATTTTATGACAACCGATTTTTCAAAAAATATTTGATTATCTATTGAATGTTTGAATTGAATTATGTAAAATAAGGACAAAGAGTACAAGGGGTGAAATTATGAACCGGAAGAAAAGCGAACCGATGCTTATTGTGATACTTATGTTTTCGGTGATATGTCTGGTGTTCATGGTCGTTTACGCCGTGAAGGACAATAAACCGGCGGTGATGACGGGAGCTTATGCCGAGGAAGCGTCCGGCAGTGAAATTCAAAGCGGAGAGCAGGTTGTACTGACTACAACTACATCAGCCGCCACAACAACTACAACCACGGCAACGGAAACGGGAATGTCTACCCAATACGGCAATCTGCCCGATAAAATCGCCTATCTCACCTTTGATGACGGACCGTCTGAAAATACGGAAAAAATCCTTGATATTCTTGACGGCTATGGTGTTAAGGCAACATTTTTCGTCATAAGCAAAAAGAATCAGGACAAGGGTTATAAAATGATTGTGGACAGAGGACATACTATCGCGCTTCATTCCTACACCCACACATATTCAAAAATTTACAAAAGTGAGGAAGCGTATTTTGATGACCTTGCGAAAATCAGCGACAAGGTGTACAACCTTACCGGCGTTCGTTCGACGATAATCCGTTTTCCCGGTGGGTCAAGCAATACAGTGCACAGAAAATACTGCAAGGGGCTGATGAAAAAGCTCAAGACCGCCGTTACGGAAAAGGGTTATGTTTACCACGACTGGAATGTTGACAGCGGCGATGCCACCGGCAGTAATGTGGCGGTTGAAACATTGGTAAACAACGTCAAAAAAGGCGCAAAGGGCAGAGACGTTATTGACATTCTGATGCACGATACGGGAAAGAGCAAGCAGACCACCGTTGAAGCTCTGCCGGAAATAATCGAATATCTGCTTTCGGAGGGGTATACGATTTTGCCGATTACAGCGGACACACAACCGATTCAGCATAAATAATCAAAGACCTGTCGTTCTGCGTTTGCAGTGCGGCAGGTCATAAATTTTGTATAAGCCGGCGGATTTCGGAAATACCAAATGCAGTGAAAGGAATGTGTGCAATGCAGTGCAGAACGGATATTGCCCTTGAAATGCTTGCAGATGAAAGCGGCGGCGGAATTGAACATACATCGGAAAAGAGCGGTTTTCTGAAAATCGACAGAGTTAAAATTCTCGGCGGAGAGGGAGAAAAAGCCACAGGTAAGCCGAGAGGGAATTATATAACCGTAACAATGCCGCCCTTGAGCGACGGCATACCCGAAAGTGACGAGGGGGTAAAAATACTTGCAGGTGAAATCAAAAAGCTGATTCCCGAAACCGGGACAGTGCTGGTGACAGGGCTTGGGAACACAGCAATAACCCCCGATGCGCTGGGACCTCTGGCGGCAAAGGGGATACTTGCCACAAGGCATATAAGCGGAGAGTTTGAGCGTATAGCCGGGCTTGAAAAGCTTCGGTCTGTGGCGGTGATAGCACCGGGAGTTTTGGGACAAACCGGGATTGAGGTTTCGGAAATTTTAAAATCGCTGACGGAAAAAATCAAACCGTCGGCAATAATTGCCATTGACGCGCTGGCTGCCATGAGCCTTTCGAGACTTGGGTGTACCGTTCAGATAAGTGATGCCGGGATTTCTCCCGGTGCAGGGGTCGGTAATAACAGACCGGGGCTGAACAGGTCAACACTGGGCGTTCCGGTAATTGCCGTTGGCGTTCCGACAGTGGTAGACGCGGAAGCCGTTATCATTGATACGGCAGTACGTGCCGGTGCAGATGATGAAGCCCTTTCACTGCTGAAAAGCAAGGCGTCGCCGAGAGGCGAACCTATGATTGTAACGCCACGTGAAATTGATTTGATTATAAAAAGAGCCGCAAGGCTGATTGCTCTTTCCGTAAACCTTGCCATGCACCCGGATTACGACCCCAAAGAGCTGGCGGACGCGGTTTGATTTTCGGCATTTTCGGGCACAGCTTCGCATATGATTATACAGATTCCGGGTATCGGATAAATGCGGAGGTGTAATATGAAAGGCAGTAAATTTTCGGCATTTTGCGGCTTTGTTTGGCGCGCGGCGGTTACGGTTGCGGCAGTTCTGGGAATTATCGGCGTGGGAGGAACACTGTTTTCAGAGGACGGAATAGTTATCCTTATCGAAAAAATGACTGTGCTCAGTGCAGGGACGCCTGTCCACAATGAAAAGGCGGAGACTGAAATAAGCGTGTTTACAACCACAGCCACAACTACGACCACAGTGACAACCGTAGGGACAACCGCAGTGACAACCGCCACAACAGCAACAACTGCTTCCACAACTGTTCCCACCGGCGAAGATGTCAGAAAGGTCAGTGAGGAACAGCTTTTAAAGGGAACGGTAAGCTTTGGAGGCATTAACGTTAAAAACGCGAATAAAAACCACGGCATTGACATAGAAAAGCTTTTGAAAAAGCGACCCGATTGTGAGATTGAGAAAAACGGAGAATATCAGGTGTTGATAATTCACACACATACAACGGAATGCTACGCGCAGGAGGATTTGAAGTGGTACAGCACGAAAACCGAATGGCGAACCACAAAAGAGGAACGAAACATCACTTCGGTAGGCGCGATAATTGCCGAGGGGCTTAATGATGCCGGAATCAGGACACTGCATGTGACGGTAAAACACGATTACCCGAAGTACAACGGTGCGTACAATCGGGCAAAAGAAACGATAAGCGAATATTTGAAAAAATATCCGTCAATAAAAATGGTGATAGATGTCCACCGCGATTCCATAACGCGAAATGACGGAACAAAGGTGAAGCCGACGGCGGTAATTAACGGCAAAAAGGCGGCACAGGTTATGATAATAAGCGGCTGTGACGATGAGGGAGATTTGAATTTCCCCGACTGGGAGTACAATCTTACCATGGCGTTACAGCTTCAAAAACAGCTTAACGAGGACTGGGAGGGACTGGCAAGACCGCTGTATTTTGCGCCTTTCAGGTACAATATGCACATGACACATAATTCGTTGCTAATTGAAATAGGCACAGAGGTGAACACCCTTGAGGAAGCGCAGTACACCGCCGGGCTTGTTTCCGAATCGCTGGCAACGCTTCTGTCGAGGTACATAAAGGAGTGAAAATAATGGCAAGGTCTATAAGAATTTTTATCATTTCTCTGTGTACAACGCTGATTGCCGTAATGTTTATAAGCGGTGTGACGGTGGTTACGAAATCGGGACTTGAGACTTCGGGAGCAGAAACAGAAGCCTCCGAAATCAACGTCGAAGCCCTTGAAACCGCCCTTGAAACCGCGGACAATTTTCTGACGTTCTTTGCGCCGAATATTAAAGCGGCAACACATTTCAGCCTGATAATGTGCGCCGCTTTAAGCGAGGTGTATTAGTTATTAAGCTTTGCTCCGCAGCCGGTGCAGAAATTGGCATTATCGGCTGCCTGCTTGCCGCAGGCAGTGCAGAATCGGGCAGTGGGAACGGCTGATTCCGTGTACGGGTTTTCCGAAGATGCCGCAATGCTGTCAATTTCGGTACGAGCGTTTTCAATCAGAGTGTCAAGAGGAGCAAAGGGTGAATCAATGCTTTTGTCCGTTGCCCAGTTACGCCATGCCGAAACAACGGCATCGGAGGACGGGGCGGAGGCACAGAGCTGCCGCATTGAAGAAATCCGCGAAAGCAGGTTGCCGGTAAGCTCCGGCTCATGCTTGATAATTACTTTTTCGCCGTTTTTGCCGAAAACGGTTATTACATCGCGCTCGGAATCTTCGCGGACATCGGTAATTTCGCTCCATAGCAGAGCAACACGCCCAAGAGTTTTTGCGGCATAATCTACACCGTCAACGGCGGTCATTCCCAGCGGAGAGCCGATACGCGAAAGGGCAAAGCCGACGTCCTTTGTACGCTGTTCGCCTTTGCAGAAAATTCCCAGGTCATTGAGAACATATTCAAGAGAAATATAGGTCGAATCTTTTCTGACCGGTGAAACGCTTGTCCAGATACATTTGTCGAAAAGCATGAAAATCCCCCTACGACTTTGATACAAAAATTGTATCATGGTTGCAGGGGGGATTCAATGCCGTAAAAGTAAATTTTTAATGACAGAACAGGTCGGTAAGCTCCGAAAACGAGCTTATTGAAGCATCGAAGTCGGAAGCGGTGCCGAAGCCGTAGGCGGCGTGGACAAACAATGCCCCGGCAGCCTTTGCGGATTTGCCGTCAAGAGCGGTGTCTCCGATATAAACAGGGGCGTTCAGTGAGTTGCGCTTTACAACAAGTCCGATGTTTTCCGCTTTTGAAAGCAGGGTGTTACCCCAACACTCAAGGTCGCGGAAAAACCGCCCAAGCCCGTGATACTTTAAAAAGGCTTCAATGTAGCCGCTTTGACAATTGCTGACTATAAACAGTGGGAATTGCTCGGATAGAATTTCCAAAGTTTCCCGAAGCTTCGGATAAAGAACGCCGCCGTGCTGTGACAGATATTCATTTTCATAGGCGCAGCATTCTTTTTCAACTGTGGTTAAAACATCTTTCGGCTGACCGGGAAGCAGTGAAGCGAATATTTCGGGCATCGGCTTGCCCATTTGTGCGTTAACCTCCGACACTGTGGCACGGTAGTCAAGCCCCAGCCGCTCAAAAACAATATTCCATGAATCGACAACCGATTTTGCGGAATCCCACAGTGTGCCGTCCATATCGAAAATCAATCCGTCTGCTTTCATATTAACTCCTATCTTCTTCCGCCGTGTCCGCCATGACCTCCGGGATTACCGGGATTGCCGCCGGGATTGCCCATACCGCCGCTGTTTCCGATGTTGACACTTGCGGTCAGTGTGCCCAGCAATTCGCCGTCAAGGTAGAAGCTGATTTTGTCACCCTCGTTCATCAGCGGTGAGCTTGCAACAACGAAATTATAGCTTTTCGGCGCGGTAAATGAAGCAATTTCATCTCCGTTCGCCGTCTTTAAAACCAGTACACTGCCGCCGGAGACAGTGCCGTTGATTGTAGCGGAAACGGAAGCCTGAGTGCCGCGATTCATCACCTGTGCCATGCCGCTGCTGCCAACACCCAGCAGTGTGCCGCCGGTAATTTCAAAATCTCCGTTAAAATCCAGCGTGCCGTTGCCGTTATCTGTAGGTCCGCTTATATAAAGCTCGCCGCCGGACATCACTATCGAACCGTTTGAATCAACGCCGTCACCGGAAGCGTTTACGGTAATGCGTCCGCCGCTGATTGTAAGCAGGCATGATTCATCTGCGGCAAAAATATCATTGCCCCACATGCCGCCGGTGGACGAAGAATCGTTGCCGCCTGCGACATTTATGCCGTCATCACTTGCGGTAATGTCGGCAGTGCCGCCGGATATTGTTATAACGTTGGCTTCAAGCCCCTCGTAGCTCTCGGAAACGGTGATACTGCCGCCCTCAACGGTCAGCTCGGAATCGGCGTGGATTCCGTCATCACCGGTGGAAAGAAGAAAAATGCCGCCGCTTATATGAATATCGCCGTTGCAATGTATCGCATCATCGGCGCAGTCGGCTGTGACGCTGCCGCCGGTAATAAAAATTGCGTTTTCCGCCTTTAAGCCTTTGGAGCTTACGGAATTATCATCGTCGGCAGTCTGACCGTGAAAGCCGAAGCCGTCGCTGTGGGTTTTGCCGTAGGAAGCTCCGCCGCCGGTAGTGATGCCGATTACGGCACCGCTGTCAACAGTCAGCACGGTTGCAGCCTGAACAGCGTCCCCACCGCTGTCGATATTCAAAGTGCATTCACCGATATAAATTGTTCCGCAGTCGCCGTCCTCATCGTTTTCGGAACGCAGTCCGTCACCGTCACAGTCGGCATTTATAACCGCTCCTGCGTTGATTTCAAGGCTGTCCTTACCGATGATTCCGTCATCAACGGAAGTGATATTAAGGGTGCACTCAAGCACTTTCAGTTTACCCTTTGATTTTACGGCGTTGTTGATGTTGCCGGTGACGTTAAGAGTACCGCCGCCGTTGAATGTAAGGTCACATTTGCTGAAAATTGCCGATTCGGGAGCCTCCGAATCGCCGCGTACAGAGCCGTCCCACAGGGAAGAAAGGGTGTCTTCGGGCATACTTACAGTCAGTGAGCCTGCTTTTTTGCACCGGATTACAGGGGCGTTTTTGCAGCCCAGCGAGAGATTGTTCAAAATCAGCGTCACATCGTCCTTTTTGGAGCAGTCAATAATAATCTGACCGTCGGAGGAGGTGCCGGTGACAGTGTAAGCGCCGGGAGCTGTTATTGTTACAACTGCGCCCTCTGCCGAAAGTCCCTCTCCCGTGACAGTGGCGGTGTTATCAAAAACAACAGTGCCGTCGGTGTCGGAGGAAACAAACAGGTCATCGCTTTTAAAGCCCGACAGGACAGGCGTGTATTCGGTTTGTCGGCTGTTTTCGGTGTTAGCGTCTTGTGAAGTAGAACAGCTTGACAGCAGTAGCACCGCCGAAAGAACAGCACAGAGAAAGCACCGTGATTTTTTCATATGATTACCTTCGTTTTGTTATAATTCCACATCGGAAACCTGGGGTTTACTGCAAACAACGGTAAGGTTTCCGTTGCGACATCTGATTTCATCTATAAAGTCTTTTTGCTTTACATTGTTTTTCAGAGTAATGCTGTAATAAAGCTCGAACATTGTGCCCAGATTTGTTGTCTTAACCCTTTCAAGGGACACACTGTCAGTATATTTCTCAAAAACATCGTCGAATATTCCCTCGTAATCAAGGTTTTCGGGTATTGTAATGCGCAGTTGATGCAGAGCCGCATTTTTTTGACCGAAGCCTGTGCGACAGAGAAGAATCAGCGCGATACTGAGAATTACGGTCACGGCGATTGCCGCCAGATTAAACCCTAGACCTACCGCAAGTCCGGCGGCGACTGCGAAGAAGATGACGGTAATCTCCTTAGCCGTACCGGGGAAAGAGCGGAAGCGGACGAGATTAAACACGCCCAGCACGGAAACACCGGCAACGATATTGTCGCTGACCAGCATAATAACCACGGAAACAAGTGCAGGCAGAAGCACGAGAGAAATGACAAAATTTTTAGAATACTTACCGCTGAGCATATAAGCGGCGGAAATCACAAAGCCCAGCACAAGGGCAATGAAAAGCTTGATAATTACCTCTGAAATTGTTGTTTCGCCCATTGCGGCGGAAAACAGTTCGTTAAAATTAGGCATAATGCCTACCTCCGGTTTTCAATGATATTTTCGGAATAAATTCGTCCGTATTTTGAGAAAGAAGTCGGATATATTTTGTTTTTCGACATTACACGGGTAAGCCACAGCGGAAGTGCGCCGGAAGCTTTGATTTCCATAAGACAGGTATCCTCCGGCATAAGCAGCTTGCCGGAATCTCCGGCTGAAAGGGTCAAATCGGTGCGCCGACTGCGGATTCTCCGGTCAAAGGTTATCCGTAGTGTACTGTCCTCGACGGAATAGTATGAACACCTGTCGTAGGCAAGAAACAGAATGGGAAAAAGCCTGTATCTTTTCAGAAAGAAATCAAGCTCGCGGATTGTATCGGTGTTTTCAACCTCCGGCGGCTGTCCGCCGGAAAGGTATTTTTCGGCCTGCTTGAGGGGCATGGAGCAGCGGCGTTTGTAGACAACGCCCCTGTATTTCTTTTTCAGCTCGACAAATACCGTCGAATCCTCGGTCGGAATGCCGTAGCTACGCAGACGGAGCTTTTCTTTATAAACCGGCTTTTCGATTGAGTGACGGATAAGGTCAAAGCTTGCAGTGTCGTAGTAAACATTGCATATGGTGGATTCGCCGTATTCATCGGGGCGAATTTTATCCGCAATGCCGCGCATTATCGCTTCATACTGAGCGTTTGACAGCAGATATTTTTTCTCTACTCTTTTAAAGCTTGTGGCAGGGGTGATTTTGTCAGCCATGGCTTCACCTCTTTTGTGTTGTAATATAAAAATTATAATCGGTACATCTGTGTGTGATTTGTCTGCATTGTGTTCATTCTGTGACAGTTTCTTCCTCGGCGGTCTGCCTGTTCTTCTTTCTGACAATCAGGTTATAGACAACAATTCCGCCGAGACTTACAACGCCGGTGACGGCAAGTACGATAATCGCAAGTTTCCAGTTGTTGTTGTCAATGGCGTTGCCTGCAATGGTGGAGGTGAGGATAGAGGGTATTCTCGCCACAAGGGACAAGCCGAGAAAATGAAGCAGCTTCATGCGCGTAAGACCGACAAAATATGTCAGCAGGTCCTTTGGCGTGCCGGGAATGAAAAACAGGAAAAACACGACATTATTAAGTCTGCGGTCGTTTTTGATGAACTTCATGCTGTTTATCTGTTCCTCGCTTACAAACAGGCTGACAAATTTAATTCCCAGCCATTTGGTCAGCAGGAAGATTATCGACGAGCCTATGGCAACGCCCAGCATGGACAGCAATGTACCCTCAACAGCTCCGAAAACCGCACCTGCGGCGACTTCGACCACTTCGCCGGGGATAAAGGCAACAAAGACCTGAAGCACCTGAATACCGATGAAAATCAGTCTGCCGCTGATTGGAGAATCTTTTACAAGGTCGCTGAAATACCCGGTATCGGCGGATTTTGTGCTTGTACCGCCGAAATAGTGCTCTATAAGCGGCAGACCTATTTTTACGGTTACCCATGCCATAAGCAGCAGAAATATGATAAATGATATTATCGCAATGGTTCTTTTAAGTGCAAGGTGCTTCATTTTGCTTTCGCTTTCGGACATTGTGCTCACTCCTGTTATTTTAAAATCTTTTCTTCGATATGGTATCCGGGACGGTGCTTTGTTTCAAGATAAATCTTCCCGATGTATTCACCGATAATGCCGATTGCAAGCATAATCAGACCGCCGATTGCCCACAGTGAAACGGCAAGACTTGACCAGCCATGTACGGTGTGTCCCGTAAAATGGCGAATCAGAAAATAGATGAGCATACCGATGCTGGCAAGAAACATGAAAATGCCAAGCCCTGTGACAAGTCGAATCGGTTTTGTGCTGAACGAGGTGATTCCCTCCCACGCAAGGGAAAGCATTCGGGACAGGGGATATTTCGTTTTGCCTGCCGCACGTTCGTTGCGTTCATATGGAACACAGGCGGTTTTGAAGCCGAGGGTCGGCACAAGACCGCGCAGAAAAATATTCACCTCACCGTATTCCGAAAGAGCTTCCAGGGCGCGACTGCTCATAAGCCTGTAGTCGGCGTGGTTGTAAATAATGTCCGCCCCCATGGATTTAAGCAGACGGTAATAGCACTGCGCGGAAAGCCTTTTGAAAAGGGTATCCTTTTTCCGCGCGGTGCGGACACCGAAAACAATTTGACAGCCGTTCTCGTAACAGTCGAGCATTTCGTCGAAAACGGCAATATCGTCCTGCATATCCGCATCAATGGAAATCACCGCGTCACAATACTCGCGCACGGTCATAAGCGCGCACATAAGGGCATTTTGGTGACCGCAGTTTTTTGAAAGCTTAATGCCGCAAATAAGCTCGTTTTCGGCAGAATATTCCGAAATTAGCTTCCATGTACAGTCTGTTGAGCCGTCGTCAATAAAAACAATACGGCTGTCGGACGTTATTCTTTTGCGGCTGATAAGAGAATTAAGCTTGCTTGAAAGGGCGGCGGCGGTTATGGGTAAAACAGCTTCCTCATTATAGCAGGGGACTGCGATATAAAGCTTTGTCACGGTTCGGGACACCTCCTTTATATGCGGTAATCACAGTATATAATTGTATAATAATCTGCCCGGCATATCAAGGGGGCAAATGTTAAATATATACGAAAAGGGGCTGTAAAAAACGCAAGTTTTTTACAGCCCTGCCTGTTAATAACGGTTAATTTTTCTTGTCATTTTCAAGAAGCTTGCGGATTCTGTGGTTTGCATTGAGGAGAGGGGATATTGATTCGTCGTGGTTGAGAGTGTGCATGAGCTTTGCAACGAACTTTGAAATATCCGCACACTCAAACCAGGGCTCCTGCAAAACGCTTTCGGGAATGTACGAGCCGTTGGTGCAGAAAACGCAGGACAGCTTGCCCTCCTCATAGAACTTTCTGAAACGCTCGACACCGGCGGTGAAGAAGCCGAAAGTGGCGGCAACGAAAATCTTGCCGACGTTGCGGCTCTGGAGCTGTTCGATAATGTCGATAACAGATTCGCCGGAAGCAATCATATCATCGACAATAAGAGCGTTCATGCCGTTTAAGTCACGACCGATATACTCGTGCTGGACAATGGGGCTTTTGCCGTTAACAACTCTGGAATGGTCGCGGCGTTTGTAGAACATACCCACATCAAGCTCAAGAACATTCGCATAGTAAATGGCTCTGTCCATAGCACCGGTATCGGGGCTGATGACAATAAGGTTGTCCTTGTTGAAAACGTTACCCTCTCTTTTCAGGAGAGCCTTGAGAATGTTATAGGTAGGATAGATATTCTCGAAAGATGCGTTGGGAATGGCGTTTTGAATGTTGGGGTCGTGGGCGTCAAAGGTGATGATAGTGGAAACGCCGAGCTGTTCAAGCTCCTGCAACGCCATTGCGCAGTCAAGGGATTCTCTGCCTTTACGTCTGTGCTGACGTGAAGCGTAAAGCAGAGGCATAACAACTGTAATGCGGTTTGCCTTTCCGCCGATAGCGGAGAGAGTGCGCTTAATATCCTGCATATGCTCATCGGGGCTCATGTGATTTTCAAAGCCGAACATGGGGTAGGTGCAGCTGTAATTGCCAACGTCCGCAAGAATATAAATGTCCTTACCTCTTACCGATTCCTTGATTTTTACCTTACCCTCGCCGTTCTGAAAACGGGGCTGTTCCGTTTCGATAAGGTAGCTGACCTCATTGGGGTTTTCGCCGCGAAGATTGCAGAGGTGAGCATTTACCATTTTGCCGAGAGCCTCACAGCTTTTCAGCGCGATAATGCCGACCGGACCGTGTTCAAGCATCTCCATTTCCTTTGACATTGAAACTATCCTTCCTTTCAGGCTTCTTGATATTAAAATATTAAAGCGGAGTGACCTCCGAAAACTTACAAAGCTATTGTAACACAAAAACGTTTTACGTTCAACATGAAACAACAAAATCGGATAAGATTAGCCAAAAGAATAAAAATAAGATGATTTTGTGAATGTCGATTTGACAGTGCGACTAAAAAACATTGCAACAAGGAAGTGAAAGCCGCATATTATGGTTGCAGACCGAAGGGCAAAAAATCAATTAAGAGATGTTGTTGCAGTACTGAAAAGGAGGAAATATCATGAATTTAGGTTACGGCAGCAGAGGCGCGGCAGTGGAAATGCTACAGCTCGCGTTAAAGAGAGCGGGCTATTACGGCGGCGACACAGACGGTATTTTCGGCGTGCAGACGAGAAATGCCGTGATGAGCTTCCAGCGCGACAGCGGACTTGTGCCGGACGGTGTTG
Organism: uncultured Eubacteriales bacterium; assembly: GCA_964500965.1. Lineage (GTDB taxonomy): Bacteria > Bacillota > Clostridia > Oscillospirales > Acutalibacteraceae > JAISGQ01. Next base: position 13,751 of record CAZCQZ010000007.1, read on the forward strand.
CCGGTGTGAAAACCAATGCCATGCTTGAGCCGTATCTGCGCGGCTATACCGTTCACACGGTTTCTCAGGGAGACACTTTATACAAAATCGCAAGGAGACATAACACCACCGTCAACGCTATACTTACGGCAAATCCGGGTATTGACCCAATGAGCCTGAGAGCAGGGCAGAGGGTTACTGTTCCCTTTGGTTTCCGACTTGTGCCGACCGATATTACATGGAGCTTTGCACTGCTGAAATACAATATTGAGGGCTTAATTGCGCGGTATCCCTTTATCGCAAATTCCGTAATCGGCACAAGCGTTATCGGCAGACCTCTTTATACGCTGAGAATGGGAACGGGTCCCGTAAGAGTTTACTACAGTGCCGCCATTCATGCCAACGAATGGATAACAACGCCTGTTCTAATGCGCTTTGCGGAGGAGTATGCGCTGGCATATTCAAGGGGTAAAAATTTATATTCCGTTTCTGCCGCAGAGCTGTTTTCACGTGTTACACTTTACATAACACCTATGCTGAATCCTGACGGCGTTGACCTTGCAACCGGTTTTATTAACGGCGGCGGTTATTATATGCAGGCACAGCAGATTTCGCGGCGTTATCCCGATGTCAGATTCCCCGACGGCTGGAAAGCGAACATTAACGGCGTGGATTTGAATTTGCAGTTTCCGGCAGACTGGGAGCGTGCACGGGAAATCAAGTATGCACAGGGATTTACGTCACCTGCACCCAGGGACTTCGTAGGCTACGCGCCGCTGACCGAGCCGGAAGCGCAGGCGGCGTTTGATTTTACGCAGAATATTTCTCCTGCGCTGATACTTGCTTATCACACTCAGGGTGAGATTATTTACTGGAAGTTTGCCGATTATGAGCCGCCGCGTTCCTTTGAAATCGGCGAAGCCATGAGCGAAGCATCGGGATATGTTCTTGAGCTGACCCCGGAAAGCTCAGGTTATGCAGGCTTTAAGGACTGGTTTATTCAGGATTTTAACCGTCCCGGCTACACAATAGAATGCGGCGTCGGGGTAAATCCTCTGCCGCTGTCTCAGTTTGAAAAAATCTATTCCGATAATCTGGGGATTTTGATAACCGGAATGACGGAAGCGGAGAATTGATACCGGAGAAAAGGTTGAATTTGTCGTTAATATGCACTATAATGAAGCCGGAATAATAAAATCAGCCGATGTCCCGAGTTTTTTCGGCACGGCTGTAAAGGAGCAAAGCTGTATGTGGTTTGTATTTGCACTGCTGTCCGCCGTTTTTGCGGCGCTTACGTCAATCCTCGCAAAGGTCGGCATTGACGGAGTTAATTCAAATCTCGCCACGGCAATACGCACGGTTGTTGTGGTTATTATGTCCTGGGGCATGGTGTTTCTTACCGACGCTCAGGGCGGAATATCGGAAATCAGCAAGAAAAGCTGGAGCTTTCTGATTCTTTCGGGATTGGCAACAGGCGCGTCCTGGCTTTGCTACTACAAAGCCCTGCAAATGGGCAGTGCTTCAAAGGTCGTGCCGATTGACAAACTGAGCGTGGTTATTACTCTGGTGCTGGCGTTTGTTTTCCTGCACGAAAAGTTTGACGTAAAATCAATTGCAGGCTGTGTGCTGATAGGAGCCGGAACGCTTCTGATGGTGCTGTAAAAAGTGAGGGAATGTAAAAAGCGCAGGCTTTTCACATTCCCTTGTTTAAATATTTCAATCAGTGCAATGTATCTTCAATAACCTGCTCCGGCGGAACGAGAAGCTCGTCCGGGTGCTTGAGAAGATGCACAATATATCTTATCGCCTTGCCGTAGTAGAAGCCGTCTCCGATGCGCTCGTCAACGGTGAAGCGGAGGTTGATGCTCTGGTGGTCGCGGATTACGCCGTCGTCCTCTCTGACAAACATTTTCTCCTTTTTACCCACACCGGCAAAAATCGAGCATGTGCCGAACTCATAAAGGTGATGATAGACCGAGCCGATACCCACAGAGCCGATATCCGTAATAAAAACGGAGGTGTGGAACGGGCTGACTTCCTTGACGAATTTCTGCATACCCTTTTTCTTATCTCTGCGGCGGAAGTAATTAACAACGCCCTTGATAAGCCATTGGGGGAGAGACGAAACGATGTTTACGGCAACGCCGGTATCGTTGGTGCTGCCGTCGTCCTTTGCGCCCTTAACCTTGTTGATTTCCACCATTACCGCGTCGTAAACCTGCTGCAAGGTGAAGTCCGGGTCAAAGGCAACCTTAATGGTTTCTTCCTCGGCCTCAATGGTCATTTCGCGCTTTATCGTCATGCAGATTTCCAGTGAGTTTCTGGCGTAAATTTTGCCGCCGACAACGAATCTGTTAAGGTTCGGGTACTGGGAAACCGCACGGACAAACGCCGCCATGAAAACTATTATTCTGGCAAGCTGGGGCATATCACCCTCACGACGTGCCTTACGTACAAATCTGTCGAGATACTCTATGTCAACACGTTCCTCGAAGAAAACCATTGAATCCAGACGGGTATTCATAAGGTAGGGAATGAGGTAAAAAACAGGGTCGTCGCTGTGAACACGCCAGCCGTCGTTCCTGTCACCGCGTTTTTTCTTATAGTTATAAAACTTCTTGCCGGGTATACGCTTGCGTGTATATTTCTTGGCGCGCTTGGCTTCACGCTTTTCTCTTTTCAGCCGAAGCTTCCTTTCATTTTTCTCCGCCTTTTTTTCGGCGGCTGTCTTTTTTATCCGTTCTTCTGACATATACTCACTTCCTGCTAATATTCTATATTAAAATTATGAAGAAAAATTAAGAGAAAATCAAGTAGTTTGTACTAAGTTAATAAAATGTTAATAATTATAGCGAAATAATTGAAAGGACTGTTTGCGATTCACGGCAATAGATATATTTCAAACGCCTTAAAGTTTATGAGCCGTAAGGAAAGTCAATCGGGTTGTTTACATTGTTGCAAGCTTTAAACTTATATCCGAATTTTACTCTTTCTAACGCTTAATGTCTCGTGTCATATACAAATTTCCGTTGGGAATTTGTATTGTTTATCGAAACCTCCTCCTCTTTAGTGCATTTCTTTGGGTACCGTTTCTTTGTGCAAGCAAAGAAACGGTACATAGTATTCCTAAAACAAATTTGAACAAAGTCGGTTTTAAAGAACAGCATGGGCTGTAAAAACTTTCGTCTTTACAGCCCATTCCGATTATTGTTTTTTCTTTTTGCGCACAGTGGGGGTTACGCTGAAACTGTCGAGCACTTCGTCTTTCTGGCTTGTGGTCAGGAGACGGAAGTTAATCATAAGATTCTGCTCATCGCGGGTAAGCTCGTTAAGGAACATTTTCTTTCTTTTGGTTTCATCTTCTTCGTTTTCTTCTTCGTCTTCAGCTTTGGAGGATTCGCGAGTGGGGAAATCGTTGCTGATTCCGAGTAACTCTGAAAGCGAAACGCCGAAAATCAGTGCAAGCTTGGTCAGGGAATCAAGGCTTGGCTGGGAACGTCCTGTCTCATAATAAGTATAAGTAGAACGTTCGACCTCAAGGGCCGCTGCGACCTGACCCTGCGTCAATCTGTTTGCCGCACGGAATTTCTTCAGTCTTTCGGGTAATTCTGCTGCCGGACTTTTTTCTAGTGGTTTCATACTTTAACAACTCCTTACATGTAATCGTTCCACAAGCTTGTAGCTTATTATACACAATTGCTAATCATAAATCAACACAAAACGACAAAAATGTTGAGGACAATACAAACAATTATTTGACGTAATTTTTGTCACTTTTTTTAGAATTTTTTTCACAGCATTTTTGGGAAGCGGTTGAAATTACAATTCGCACAGCGAAAAATATGGCGAAGAATGCCGAAAGTAGTAAAAATATTCTAACAAAAAGCATAAAACTACCCTTTCCTTAGTAAATCCTACAAAAGTTTCTTACTCAGCACTCGCGGTGATTATTTATGTCCGAATTTTATCCCACGCACATGAAAATTATACCGATTTACGAAAATTTGCCTGTAATTTTCATTGACGTTAAGGAAATGCTCTTGTATAATGATTTAGATTTTACGGGGGTGTTTTAAGTGCGTTTGAAAGCGATTTGCGTACTTCTGGCGGTGCTGTTGCTGCTTGCTTCGGGTTGCGGCGGCGAAGCAGGTGCAGGCAATGAAGCTAAAGTGCCGGTAGTGGGCGAAAAAAATGTTATCGTCACGGAAACCGATATTGCAGGTAATTATTCTCTGCCGAGCTTTAAGGGTATGGCAAACGAAACCGTTCAGCAGAGTATTAACGAAGCCGTTTTGTCCTTTGTTTCGGACGATGAGGTCAGAAGCCGAAGAAATCTGGCAACGGTTTTTCTGTCCGAGACGGACGTTTCCGAGCACAGCTTTTACGAATACGGCACTTATAAGGTATACTGCAACGACGGTAAGTACCTCAGCTTCTGTCTCAGTGCGGAGCAGCGATTCTCTCTGAAAGACAGCACCTTATTCGTTAAGCAGAGCGTAGTGCGCAATTACGATGCCGTAAGCGGCAGGATTATTGATATTTCTTCTCTTTTCAGAAGCAGGGAAGAAGTCACAGACTATATTGCGGAGGCACTTCATGAAAGGCTTTTGAACATGGGCTGCCTTAATTCGGAAGTATACAGCGATGCGGTTTTCAAAAATAATGTTCTCGATTACTGCGCCATCATTTCCGATAACAAAATAGTCGTGGTCACAACTGCCGGAAAGTTTAATCTGAAGCTTTCCGCCGGTGCGCCCTGTGTTGAAATAAGCATACCCGAAGAATACTGTATTACCTCCGATTAACGGCTTATATCCCGTTACATGCAAAGTCGTTTCTTACCTCGGCTCGGTAATAGTTTTCCATAGTCGCCGGTGCGTTGAACAGTGCGGAAATCAGATAGGCCTTAATGTCTCTGATTTTTGCACTGCTTTTTTCCATGCACTCAAGCACATATTCTATATGCTCGCATCTGAGCATCATCATTCTTGTGTGTACAAGGCTTCTCGGCTGTTCCTTGCCGCCTATCCTTATAATAGGCTCTCTTATACACATAACCTCGGTTATGAGTGTTACAATCTCGTCAACCGTATCCTTGTCCGCCTTTTCCGTAAGTACATCGTATTCGATGCTTTCTTTGACATTCTCCGTTATCTCCGAAGCATCAATATCGTCATCTTTGATAGATAGATTGTTATAGCTCCTTTCAGTCTGATTATATTCAGTATAGTTATTTACCGTTTTCCGTGATTCCTGAATCATCGTTTTTGCGATTTCGGAATCACTGTTTTTTGTATTCGGGATTGTACTATTCTGTGAACGGTGTTTGCATTTTTTAAGGTATATCACGGAAGCCTTGCACAAACCCAATCTCTTGCGCTCGATTAAACCGGCGTTTTCAAGAGAAGCAAAAAGACCGCATACCTTATTAACACTGCACCGAAGCAGAGCGGCAGCTTCCTTTTGGGTGAAAAACTGATAAACCCTGCCGTTTTCATCGTGCCAGCCGTTTTTCTCCGAAAGACACATTCTGTCAAGAATCATTGCGTAGAGAAGCTTTGCATCGGTGGAGATACTGTCGTATCTGCTGTCGGTAAAAAGCTCCCTGGGCAGACGGTAAAAGGAATCCAAACCGTATTCGCTGTTTTCGGAAATAGTCTCTTTAATAATAGTTACCCCTCATTTCTTTGATTTTGAAATTTGCGTATAGTGCCCCGATTGTTACGGTGAAATACGGACGTATTATAGCACATCGAACATACGTTTGTCAAGAGGGCTAAAACATTGTTTACTATAAATTTACAATTGAAGTATGCACCATTGACGGTACATTCACAGGAACAGGATTCTGTTTTTCTCCTGAGGCTTATCGAGGAAAAGGTTGCTCACCAGCAGTGCCGCCGCCGCAAGAGGAAGCCAGAGCAGAGTGTAGAGGGGGCAAATCTGACCGCAAATATTCAGGGGAAGTCGGGAATAATCCCACACGTCCCATTTGAGCAGCTTGTTAACAATACAGCCTACGATAAACTCCATACCGGTGATAAGCCCTGCGCCCTCAAGGGTTTTAAGCAGAAAGCCGCAGGAGCGGCGGCAATTGATATGGTGTATTCCGAGCACGCAAAGTCCGCCGGTCAGTGCCATTGTCCAGTGCGTCCAGCCGCGCCAGATTATCTCGGCACAGGTGTAGCCGGCAGCACCGATTGCGAATACCGCGGCGTCCTTTGACAGGTTGTTCATATTATCCGTCCTTATGCACAAATATTTTAATGCAAAATGATATTTTTACTTTAATACGTATTATTTTGCCTGTTTAGTGTGCTGAAATACACTGAAATCATTCAAAGAAAATAATGTCTTGAAACTTATTGTCATTTCCGAATATATCTGATATACTATCGATGTACACTTTACAATATTTATAAAGGTGGTATGCAATTTGAAGTTCACAAACGGTTTCTGGACTGTTAAGGACGAGTACACTCCCATTTATGCCGTTGAGTATTTTGACCACAAGGTGCTCAATGAAAACGGCAGAACGGTGCTTGAGGTGTACGCTCCGTCCAGACACTTTTTCGGTCATGCGGCGGCAATCAATCTGCCTGTTTTGACCTATCGCTTCACTGCTCCCCGTGAGGGCGTTATCCGCGGCGAGCTTATCCATTTCAAGGGCAGAGTTGAAAAAGGTCCTTTCTATGAGGTCAATACCGAAAAGGACTGCGCAAAGGTTGAGGAAACCGATACCCATGTTATTTTCCGCAGCGGTTCGCTGTGCGCTAAAATCAGCAAAGCGGCGGATACATGGGATTTGGGCTATTATCACGTCAATGAGGACGGCTCCGAAACCGAGCTTACAAACTCCGGCTGGAGAAATGCCTGCTGTATGCAGCGCAATGACGGCGTAAACTTTATGCACGAGCAGCTTCAGCTCGGCGTTGGCGAGTATGTTTACGGTTTGGGCGAACGCTTCACTCCCTTTGTCAAGAACGGTCAGACCGTTGACATGTGGAATGAGGACGGCGGTACTGCTACCGAAATCGCCTATAAGAATATTCCTTTTTACATTTCAAACAAGGGCTACGGCGTGTTTGTAGACACTCCTAAGGACGTTTCCTTTGAGCTGGGCAGTGAAAAGGTTGAGCGTGTTTCTTTCTCCGTAGAGGGCGACAGAATCAGCTACGTTGTCTTTGACGGTCCCGACCCCAAGACGGTGCTTAACCGTTACACCGCTTACACCGGCAGACCTGCGCTTCCTCCCGAATGGAGCTTCGGTCTGTGGCTTTCAACCTCCTTTACCACGAGCTATGACGAAAACACCGTAACCTCCTTTATTGAGGGCATGGAGCAGCGCAATCTGCCGCTTTCCGTTTTCCATTATGACTGCTGCTGGATGAAGGACTTCCACTGGACTGATTTCGTATGGGACCCCGATGCTTTCCCCAATCCCAAGGCGATGATTGAAAAGTGGCACAAAAAGGGTCTGAAAGTCTGCTGCTGGATAAATTCCTACATTTCTCAGATGAGCAGGCTTTTTGACGAGGGCGTTGAAAACGGCTATCTTGTAAAGAAAACCGACGGCTCTGTATGGCAGACCGATATGTGGCAGTGCGGTATGGCACTGGTTGATTTTACAAATCCTGCCGCCTGTGAGTGGTACAAGAAGCGTTTGGGCGAAATTCTCGATATGGGCGTTGACGCCATAAAGACCGACTTCGGTGAGAGAATCGCCGTTCGTGACATTGTTTATTATGACGGCTCCGACCCTGTAAAGATGCACAATTATTACACTCAGCTTTACAATAAGTGTGTGTTTGAGCTGCTTGAGGAGCGCAAGGGTAAGGGACAGGCTGTTCTCTTTGCACGTTCCGCTACAGCAGGCGGTCAGCAGTTCCCGGTTCACTGGGGCGGTGACTGCACGGCTACTTTCCTTTCCATGGCGGAAAGCCTGCGTGCGGGTCTTTCACTTTCACTTTGCGGCTTCGGTTTCTGGAGCCATGATATAGGCGGCTTTGAAAACACCGCAACCGCCGATGTTTACAAGCGTTGGGTTGCATTCGGTATGCTTTCGAGCCACAGCCGTCTCCACGGCTCTACAAGCTATCGTGTGCCCTGGGTCTATGATGACGAGGCCTGCGATGTTCTGCGCCACTTCACTAACTTCAAGCTCCGTTACATGCCCTACATCTGGAGCAAGGCAAACGAAGCCCACGAGGACGGCGTACCCTGCATGAGAGCTATGATGCTTGAATTCCCCGGTGACAGGCTCTGCGATACTCTCGACAGACAGTACATGCTGGGCGATAATATGCTTGTTTCTCCCGTTCTCAACGAAGCGGGAATCGCGGAATACTATCTGCCTGCCGGAAAGTGGACAAATCTGCTCACCGGTGAGGTTCGCGAGGGCGGTAAATTCTATTCCGAAAAGCATGACTATTTCTCACTTCCGCTGTACGCCAGACCTAACAGTGTGATTATCAGCGGTGCCTGCGATACGAAGCCCGATTATGATTATACCGACGGCTTCTGCGTAGAGCTTTACGAGATTGAGGACGGCGCGGAAATTGTTTCCAAGCTGTACGACAGCACCGGTAAGGTTGCTTCAAATGTTACGGTTAAGCGTTCCGGCGATACAATCACCGTTACCGCAGACGGCAAGGTCAAAAACTGGTCTGCAAGACTGGGTGTAAAGGGCGAAAAGATTGACGCAGGCAAAAAGGGCGTTGAAATTAAGCTCTGATTTTCGGTAATTAAATAGCTTTGGGCTGTAAAAAACGTAAGTTTTTTACAGCCCACTCTGTGTTTTATCGGATTTTCGTTCCGAAACATAAAGCATTAAAATGTGTTAAAGATTTCGATACAATCTGAAAATTACCGCAAAATCGAAGTTTATTAAATTTTTTCCATCAGAGGGAGATAATAATGGCTCCCTCTGACGAGGGAGCTGTCACCGCAGGTGACTGAGGGAGAGATAATTTAAGAATCAGGCTTGGCTCAATTCACTTTCGGAATACATTTTACGGGGCGTATCGCTCGTGCTGTTATTAAAAGCGTAAGTCTTATTGTAAAATTTTATAAACACGGTAGCAGAGGAGAATACGTCCCCGGCGTTTTTATAGCAAAATCAAACTATCCCCGAAATGCCAAAGGGGACTGTGAAAAGCGCAAATTTTAAACTATTCTTCACTGTCGTTTTCGGGCGGAATATCCGAGCTTTCTGGGATTGCGCCCACAAGTATCCTGTCCTGCTCCACCGGAGAGGTGTACACTTCACCGACCGCTTTTGCGATTTCGTCGGCGTTGGACTGGGCGGAAAAGCCGTGCATAAAGCCGTTGAGCGCAGTGGAGCAAACGTCGCCGCCGATTATTTTTCCGTCACGAACAAGCATGTTTATGTAAACCGCGTCGGTAGTGCCGGGATAATTTTTAACGCGGTAAGTCCAACGCTTTGCACGTTCGCCTTTGAATTTGCTCAGGTCAAAGCCCTGTTCGAGCTGAATTTTGTTGTAACTTTCATACACATCGCTGAAATTCGAGGGGATTACAACCTCACGTACTTCAATCGGTTCGGGGTCGAGTTCCCAGCCGAACTGGGCGGCAAAGGCGAGCCGCTGTTCGGCGGTTTCGGCTTCCAGACTGTAGCCCTTTTGCGCTAAAAGAGAAGTTTGGCTGTCACCTTTCGGAACAAGCACGTAGACCATTGCCGCAACAAACAGCACAATGCCGATAATCAGCAGAATCAGCTCTTTTTTCGATGTCTTAAATGACCAGATAAACACCTTTTTCCCTCCTGTCAATTTTATGTTAATGTATATGCGGTCAAATGACGGTTATGCATGGTGATAACCTTAAACCTGTGGTACTACTTGACATATTTTAAAACATATGGTATGATTTTTTGTATAAAATATGTAATTTGCGGAACGTGCATTCAGAATAGATTTGAAAGGTGTGCCGACGGCACATAGGTAATATTTATGGATTCAATGGTTGGCAAAAAAAGCCGACTTGCCGACAGACTGTCACTATTCAGACTGCCTGTGATTATTTTGATTGCGGCACTGCTTATCGGCATTCTGGCAGGGGTCGAAAGCTTTACCGACGGCGTGGAGCAGATGGCTCTGAGCTATAATATTCTTGCTTCCTACGAAGCTCCCCGGTACGGTCAGAAAGCCGTTATCATTATGTGTACCGACAATACTGTTGACAGGCTCCCCGAAAGCAACGGCTGGCCTATTGACAGAAGCTATTATACCGAGCTTTTAAACAACGAGCTTTCACGTTCCGACCTTGTGGTTTTCGATATTCTTTTTTCAAATTATTCCGATGACCCGGAAACGGACGAGGAATTTGCGCAGGCTATCAAAAATCACGGCAGTGTAGTACTGTCACGCTCAAATACCGAAGTGCCGATAAATACGCTTATTGATTCCGGCGCACGTATCGGCTATGCCCTTGAATTTGACGAGCAGGACAGCGATGCCGTCAGCAGGAGATACAGGCTTTATCTCGGCAATGAAATTTATTCCGGCATAACTCTGATTTGCGCCGCGCTCACAGAGCAGGGCTATAGCATAGGCTTTGACGGTGACTGCACTTACACCGTGACCTCGCCTGAGGGAGACAGCCGGACGTTGAGAGTTGACGGGGACGGCTATTTTTACAGAGTTCCGGTCAAACGGGGAATTGATGTTCAGATTATCGACCTGTATGACGTTTTATGCGGAAACTATTCCGACGGTCTTTTTGACGGTGCGACTGTTTTTATCGGCGGCACGGTGGCAGGTAATGAGGATATTGTCCATGCCCCCGATTTTACCGTTTCGGCGGATAAGGTCAGCGGTGAGGTTTCCACCCGTGTTATCGGTACAAAGTTTCTTGTTGACAGTTATTATACCGTGCTTCGCGGCTTTTCGCCGCAGATAGCCTCCGATTTCGGAAAGACCTGCATATGCATTCTGCTGTTTCTGCTCACCGCTGTGTTTTCGCTGAAACTTCCCGCAAAATTCGGCTGGCTTACCGTGCCGGTGCTCGGTGTGAGCTGGTTTGCTCTTACAAGACTTCTATTTGTAAAGGGCTTATTTTATCTTCCGCTGGTTATGCCTGAAATATGTATCATTATTTCGTATCTGCTGTGCCTGATGCTGAGACTTCTGCACACGTCCAGAGAATGGCAGGTCAGCTCATTGCCTCTCGAAACCCTGTACCGAATGACCTATGGGCTTGGCAATGCCGAAAAATACGATACATTTGAGGAATACATCAACAGCTTCAGCGGTGATGTGTTTGCCACACTGCACGCAAAGGTAATCGAAGCACAGGTCGAACGTAAGGAACAGCTTGAGGAAATCATTTCCGAAAATATCAACGGTACTGTTGTAATTAAAAACCGTTCACTTTGCGATAAATTCGGCACTTCCGCACTGGTGATAATACCTCTGCCGTCCTTTGGAGATTCGGCGGATATGTTTACCGTGCTGGGCACTGAGCATACACCGTCCTCAAACTGGGTGCAGAGCGTAACCGCATTGATACTTTCAATGTATGTCTATTATAAGGTTATAAAGCAGAGTGCGGAGAAGCAGGAAGCGGCAATGTCAATGATTAAGGTAATTATTCAGATGATAGATGCCAAAGACCCTGTAACCGCAGGTCACTCTCGCAGAGTATCGAAATATTCACGCAGTATCGGTGAATGGCTCGGTTATGACAGTCAGAAAGTCTCCGACCTTGAATTTGCCGCCCTTTTACACGACATCGGTAAAATCGGCGTTGACGATGCTGTGCTCAATAAGCCCGGACTTTTCACAAAAAAGGACTATGAAAAAATGAAATCCCACCCGACCCTTGGCGCGGAAATTGTACGCACTGTCGGGCTTTCCGATGAAATTGCCGACGGCGTGCTAAACCACCATGAGAGAATGGACGGTCACGGTTATCCCGGCGGTGTTCCCGGCGGCGAATGCTCGGAATTTGCCAGAATTATCAAGGTTGCCGATGTTTACGATGCGCTGATTTGCAAGCGGCAGTATAAATCCGCATGGGACGAAAAACGCGCTTTTGATGTGATTTATAACGGCATGGGCACGGAATTTGACGAGCGCATTGCGAAAGTATTTATTGAAAACGCTTCTCCTGCCGACTACGTTCCCGGTGCAGCGGAAAAGGACAGCGGTATGCCCTCCGAAGCCAATGTGAACAGAGCGGTCGTCTTCGCCCGTAAGCTGTGGAACACTTGTCACAGCTCACTTTCGGACTGTAATGCGGAAATGTCTATACACGAAAGCGACTTTGATTTTGACTGCTCAAATGGATTTGCCGGTATGGAATGGGGCGAAAAATTCGGCTCGGCCGAATCCCTTTGCGAGATACCCACCTTGCTTTCCTATGACCGCGAAAATGAAAGCATAATTTCATCACTTTGCGGAAAAGGACTTGTAAAAAGTATCGTTATGTATTATCATAAGGGGTGTCTTAGTGCGGGATTTGTTACGCTGAGCGGACAGGATAATGTCGATTCCGAGTTTTCGGAAAGCTATTCTCAGCCTGTTATGGTGGACGGCTGTACCGTAAGATGTTCACACAGGGTTATTTCCGTTGAGTTTTCCGCCGACGGAGTTGACATAATCTGCTATGTAACAAACTATCTTGCAAACGAGCTTTGATTCAGAAAGGAACGGTTTTTTATGAAAAGGCTACTGGCGATTTTGCTGACTGTGACGCTGATTTTCTGCATGTCGTCATGCTCCGGGGATAACGGCGAGAATACTGAGGTTTCCTGCACTGTCACTGTTTCCGATTTAACAGGCACTGCCAGAACATTGAGGTTTGACGGCGTTTCCGAGCTTTTAAGCATCGGAAGCACGTTATCGCTGGGCGATTCCGTTATAACCGACCGCGATTCCACCGCAACTCTCACTGTGGACGGAACGGAAACCAGCATTATTCTCAGTCCGTCAAGTGAAATTCTTTTTAAGACCGCCGTTGACGGCAACGGTTCAACCCAGATTGTCATTGCTCTGAAAAGCGGAAGCATTGCAAATTCAATAGACATGAAGCTTGAAGAAAACGATGTCTATGAGGTTTGCACAGGCGATATGACCATGGCGATTCGCGGTACGGACGCTTATGTCAGCTTTACCGAAAAGGGCACGGGTGTTGCACTTCTGACCGGTACGGCATATGTTTTTAACTATTCCGACGGCAAAACATACACCGTTCCTGCCGGCGTTCAGGGGTATTTCAATATCGAAGGTGCGCCTGAGTTTGAGCTGATTGATGTTGACCTGTTCGGCACGGATTCCGCCGCCGAGGGTATGCTTCAGAAGGTTACAGATGATGACAGCGGCTTTGAGAGCGACTTTGAAAGCGAACTGCGTGACAGCTATATTGTTAAAAACAGCGGATACAGCTTTACCGTTGACGCGCCTGTTGAGGGTGTTCCCGGCGCAAAGGAAGCTGCGGCGGATAATGAAATAACGCAAACCACCGCAACGACCACCACAACGACCGCAACCACCGAAACGACAGTGCAGTCAACTACCGAAACAGCGCAAACAACCACCGCGCTTGTATCAACGGCTAAGACAACGAAAACCACCGTGAGAACGCAAAGACCTACGACTGCCGCAACTACCACGACAACTACCACGACAACGACTACAACAACGACTACAACCACAGTCACACCGCCGCTGCCGACAACGGATAAATACCAGGTCACATTGACAGGGCTTTATTACAAAGCCTCCGATGAGCAGTGGGTTGCAATTACCGAGTATGCCGTGACTTCCTATGTGGTGACGGCAAACACGGACTTCGTGATTCCCTGTCAGTATAACGGCGAGGATTTCTCCTTTACGGTCAATTGGAACAGTGAGGAAAATGCAATAGGCGAATCCTATATCGTTTATGCCGACAGCTTCCCGGAAGCCTACTCGGACATTTATACCTATGTTTCGGCGGTGCCGGTGTTCTGAGATTTTAACCGATAAATATTTCTGTGTTCGGACGAATGCCGCCCGAACACAGAATTTTTATTATAACTTTAAATTCGTCCGATATTTTAAACAAAATCTTAACAATTGTGTGGTATTATAGAAGCAACAAAACGAAAAGGGGTAAGCTATGTTTAAAATACTGGTTGTTGAGGACGACCGGGAGCTTAATCGCTCTGTATGCTCCTATCTCAACCGCTGTGGCTTTGAGACGGTCGGCTGTCTGAACGGGACAGAGGCGTATGATGCTTTGTACAAAAGCGTTTTTGACCTGATAATTTCGGACATTATGATGCCCGGAACGGACGGATTTGAGCTTGCGGAAAATGTAAGAGAGCTTGACGAGAACATTCCGATACTTTTTATGACCGCACGTGATGACATATTATCAAAGCAACGGGGATTTCGTATCGGCGTCGATGATTATATGGTAAAGCCCATTGACCTTGACGAGCTGTATCTGCGCATAGGCGCGTTGCTCAGACGTGCAAAAATCGCGGCTGTCAAAAAGCTTGAGGTCGGCAATTTCATAATGGACGCCGATGAACACACGGCATACCTCGCCGGCAGGGAGATAAGTCTTACCAACAGGGAATTTTCTCTCCTGTACAAGCTGCTTTCCTATCCGAAAAAGGCTTTTACGAGGACGCAGCTTATGGACGAATTTTGGGACGCAGACACAGCTTCGGGTCCGAGAACTGTTGACGTTTACATGACAAAACTGCGCAGTAAGCTGGCAGACTGCGATTCCTTTGAAATAGTGACGGTTCACGGCATGGGCTATAAGGCGGTGATTAAATGAAAAACGAAACCCCTTTTGCGAAGCTGCTCAAATCTGTCAGCAGATTCCTTGTGATTTTTCTGCTTGTTTCATTTCTGATAACCTGCTGTGTGATGCTGTTTGTCAGCGAGCTTTCAAAGACCGTTGAGGTGGATTTCGGCAGGGAGGAGCTTAATACTGCGGCAAAACTGACCTTTTTAAATGTCATTCTGCTCAGCCTGTTACTGACTTGTTTCGATTTAATACGCAAAAAGGTGACGGTTAAGCTACCGGCGAAGAAGATAACCGATGCGGCGGAGAAAATTATGCACGGCGATTTTTCCGCAAGAATAAGCAGCTCTGTTGACGTTTTCGACGGATTCGGAGAAATTGCCGACTGCTTTAACGCCATGGCAAAGGAGCTGTCCGGCATGGAAACTCTGCGCTCGGATTTTATCGCAAATGTTTCCCACGAGCTGAAAACGCCGCTGGCTGTAATCGGAAACTACGCAACGCTTTTGCGCCGACCTGAGCTGTCGGAGGAAAAGCGCATAGAATACTCGGAAAGCATCGGAGAAGCTTCTCGTTGTCTTGCAGACCTGATAACCGATATTTTAAGGCTCAATAAGCTTGAAAATCAGCAGATATTTCCGAAATCCGAGTGCTATGATTTAGGCGAACAGCTTTGTGAATGTCTGCTTTCCTATGAAGATATTTGGGAAAACAAATGCATAGATATTGTCACGAATATCGAGGACGGCGTTTTTGTCAGGTCAGACCCCGAAATGATGAGCATTGTATGGAATAATCTCTTTTCAAACGCGCTGAAATTTACCGATAACGGCGGCAGAGTGTCGGTTGCGGTCAGGGCGGAAGGCACAAAGGCGATTGTACAGATTTCCGACACCGGCTGTGGTATATCAGGTGACGTAGGAGCACATATATTCGATAAGTTTTATCAGGGAGATACATCTCACACCACTCAGGGCAACGGCTTGGGTCTTGCACTTGTGAAAAGAGTGATTGATATAACCGGAAGCGAAATTTCCGTTGAAAGCGAGCTATTAAAGGGAAGTACCTTTACAGTGAAAATGGAGAGAGAATATGCCGAAGCGACTTTTGAATAAGCTGAAAAAATCCGATATTGGCAGGATTTTAAATAAAATACTGCACCCTCATACCGCGCTGTTGCTTATAATCGTGCCCTTTTCGGCGGCACTGCTGATATATGTTTTCGTGTTCGGAAAAAGTGGTGAAGCAATTGCATACATTGCCTATTTTCTGTCGGCATACGCTCTGACGGCAGGGTGCATAAATTTTATTCCGAAACTATTCGGAAAAGCCCGACAGTTGAAAACGGAAAATGTATATGTAAACCGTTACGTTTCCGATGCCGGACTTCGGGTAACAGTTTCACTTTACTGCTCGGTGCTTATGAACACAGCCTACGCGGTATTCCAGCTCGGGCTTGGCTTTTATCACAGGTCGGTATGGTTTTATTCACTGGCGGTGTATTATATATTGCTTGCGGTTATGCGCTTTTTCCTGCTTCGGGACATAAAGGACGCCCGAAAAAACGATATGCTTTCACAGCTAAAACGTTCGCGCTTCTGCGGCATAATGCTACTGTTCATGAGTGTTGCGCTGAGTGTGATTGTATTTTACATTACGCGGCAGAACAGAGGCTTTGAGCACCACCCTGTAACCGCAATCGCAATGGCTGCATACACCTTTTCGTCCTTTACTCTTGCACTTATAAACGTCATAAAATATAAAAAGTTCAACAGCCCGATTTATTCATCGGCAAAATTCATAAGCCTTGCGGCGGCATCGGTATCAATGCTGACCCTTGAAACCACCATGTTTGCGGCGTTTGAGCAGGGGCAAAGCCCTGTGCTCAGAAGAACCCTGACGGAAATCACCGGGATTTCGGTGTGCCTGCTGGTGTTGTTTATGGCGATTTACATTACGGTTTATTCCACAATAGAAATCGGAAAAGAAATGAATAAGGAGCATCACGATGAACAATAATAACGAAACATTCAGCTATACATATTCTTCCTCGGAGCAGGAGGAGGTCAGAAAAATCAGGGAAAAGTACGTGCCGAAAAGCGAGGACAAGCTTGAGAAGCTGCGCGCTCTGGACGAGAGCGTCACTAAAAAGGGTACAATCGTTTCAATTATTATCGGTGTTATCGGTACGCTGATTTTGGGAATTGGAATGAGTTGTTGTCTTGTGTGGGCGGCAAAATGGTTTGTGCCGGGTATTATAATCGGCGTTTCGGGTATCGCGTTAACGGCGGCGGCGTATCCGATTTTCAAACGCATCACCGCCGCAGAGCGCAAAAGAATCGCGCCGGAAATTATCAGATTGACCGATGAGCTGATGAAATAGATTCCGATACTTGATATTGTGTCGTGAATGGTTTATAATTACATTTACAGCTTTTTCGGAGGTGTCATATGCATACCCTTATTACTTATATCAGGGGAGTTTTCTTTTTCATTTCGACCGTTCCCGACCTTATTCGGGCAAAGCGGCTGAAGAAAAAAGGCGATGCCGGGTATCTTAAATATCTTGACAGGCAGTACAGGCGTGCCGTAAAAAGGATTCCCGAAATACTCGGAGTTAAGATAGTCGTCACCGGCAGTGAAAATATAATCGGTGACCGTTCGGCAATATTTGTCAGCAATCATCAAAGCTATCTGGACCCGGTTTTTATTTTTGCGCCACTGGGCTTTATCTGCCCGGTGCTGTGCAAAAAAGAGGTTCGTAAAATTCCTCTTGTTTCCGGCTGGCTCAGGGTTTTCGACTGCGTTTTTATCGACAGGGAGAACGCCAGAAATTCGGTTAAAAGCCTTAACGAAGCCGCAGAGCTTGTAAGCGGCGGAAAGTCGATGATAATTTTCCCGGAGGGTACACGTGCCGCAGGCTACGAGCCGGGAGAGTTTAAGGCAGGGGCGTTTAAGGTTGCCGAAAAGACAAAGGCAACCATTGTCCCGGTCAGACTTCACAACGCCTGCGATGTTATGCGCAGAGGAAGCGCAAAGCTCAACAAAGCCACTGTAAGGGTGGACTTTTTAGAGCCTGTCGATATTAGCCGGATGTCGCGGACGGAAATTCGCGAGTTACCGGAAAAAATCAGAGCACTTATTGCAGAGGGTATAGAAGGAGAAAACCATGAACAATAAATTCGGAATTTCCGAAAGTCTGCTCGGTATGGCGCAAGAAGTTGAAAACAGCCTTGCCGACAGCTTTGCGCGGATTGATAAAATCACGGAATACAACCAGCAAAAGGTTTTGGCGGCGTTTATTAAAAACAATGTCACGGAAAGCATGTTTGCCGCGTCTACCGGCTACGGCTACGGTGACAGGGGCAGAGATGTGCTTGACCGCGTTGTTGCCGATACTTTCGGTTGTGAAGATGCGCTGATTCGTCACAATTTTGTCAGCGGCACTCATGCGCTGACCGTTGCGCTGTTCGGACTGCTCAGACCGGGAGACACAATGCTGTGCGTGACCGGCACTCCCTATGATACCTTGCAGGGCGTTATCGGCATCAGACCGTCCTCCGGCTCTCTTGCGGAGTTCGGCGTTAATTACAGGCAGCTTGAGCTTGTTAATGGCATGGTTGATTTTGATGCAATTTACGACGCGGTGACGGACGATGTAAAAATGGTCTATGTTCAGCGTTCCCGTGGCTATTCACTGCGACCGTCACTTTCTGTTGCTCAGATAGAAAAAATCGGAAAAATCGCAAAGAGCGCACGTAATGACGTTCTTGTTGTGGTGGATAACTGTTACGGCGAGTTTACCGAAGAAACCGAGCCGGTTGAAAATGTCGATATTATTGTCGGTTCGCTTATCAAAAATCCCGGCGGCGGCATTGCACCGACCGGCGGATATATTGCCGGCAGAGAAAAGTGCGTTGAAATGTGCTCTTATCGTCTGACAACGCCCGGCACAGGTAAGGAGGTCGGCTGTACTCTCGGCAACAACAGAGCACTGTTTATGGGCTTTTTCAACGCGCCCCATGTTACCGGAGAGGCTCTTAAAACCGCAGTTTTGTGCGCAGGACTTTTTGAAAGGCTCGGTTATGTGTGTTCTCCCACATCGGCGGAAACACGGCACGATATAATTCAGTCGGTGGTTATGGGCGCACCTGAGCCGCTGATAGCATTCTGCCGTGGCATACAAAGCGGTTCTCCCATTGATGCAAACGCCGCGCCTGAGCCGTGGGATATGCCGGGCTATGACAGTCAGGTAATCATGGCGGCAGGAGCTTTTACTCTGGGGGCTTCAATCGAGCTTTCCGCAGATGCGCCGCTTCGAGAGCCCTTCGCAGTCTGGATGCAGGGCGGACTTAACTACCATTCCGCAAAGGTGGGCATTCTGCTGGCGGCACAGAGAGTTTTGGATATTGCTAAAATACAGTAAAATTAAGACCGTATGTCCGACAGAATCTGCGACATGCGGTCTTTAATATTTAACTTATTCCGGCAAAGGCTCCGTCAGGGAAGAACGCAGTTCTTCGGCGCGGCGGTGGTCGGCAACAGCCAGAGGGTGTTCACCGAACACCTCGTAAAACGAAGCCCTGGCATCATACGTAATTGCAAGGTGAAAGCTCCTTGACGGTGACGGTGTAAGCTTTTTGAGAATATCAAGTGAACGGCTGTAGGCGGCAAGGCTTGATGAAAAGTCCTTAACATCGCCGTTGCAAAAAGCGTTGCCAAGCTGATAGTAGGCAAAAGCGGTAAGTTCGTCGGCATCGGTGTTGCCGTTTTCGGAAAGGGGAGAGAGCAGCTCCAGAGCCGATTTGTACGCGCTGATGGCGTTTTCGTGCTTACCTGAATCATCACGGTATCTTCCTATCGAAAGCCATTTCGCGGCTCTTGAAAGCTGTTCATAGGGCTTGTGGCTGTCCTTATTTTCTTCTGTAAGCTCCAGCGCGGAGGTGTAATCCTTTTCCATTAAACCGTATTTTCCCATGATTTCATACGCTTCTCCGCGATTTGAATACAGCAGCGCAAGGGAGGCATTGTCAACGGGATACCTGTTTGCAAGCTCAATTGCCTTTGTCAGCTCCGGGACTTCAAGCTCAGGCTTGCCGAGCCTAAAATACACCGTGCCGAGGGTGTTTCTGCACAGCGAAAGCTGTTGTGCGGCGGCAGGATTTTCCTCGGAAATCGGCTCCAAAAGCTCTGCGGCACGTTTCAAAGTCTCAATCGCTTCGTCGCTTTCGCTGCGCAAAAGCTGTAGGTCGGCTATGAATTTCAATGTTGTTGAATACTGAATTACGTCAACATCATCACAGGAAGAAAAAATCTCGTCGGCTTTGCGGTATATTTCGTAGCAACGGTCGTAATCCTCCGAGCGCAGATAACATTCCGCAAGGTTGCTTAAAATCACTCCGTGGAGATTGGCGGAAACGGCTTCACCACAGGCTTCGGCATGCGCGGCGGCTTTTTTGAATGCGCCGGTTTCCGCTTCCAGCGGCGCACCGCTTCGGTAAAGACAAATCCCCAGACGGTTGTAATCGTCCGCAAGTTCCTCGGTGGATTCTCCGTGGGATTCAAGCTGTGCGGTCAATTGCGTGTAAAGCGAAGCGCAAAATTCCGGAGGATAGTCCTCGTCAAGTGCAAGCCGGGCGGCAATGCTCAACGCTTCCTCGCCGTTTTCCGAAGTTTCCGTATAAATTTGCAGCTTTTGTTTTGCGGCGTCAATATCGCCTGCGCGCAGACAGGCAAGGGAACATGCGCGATAAAGTACAGGCTCGGAGGCTTCCGCTGTAAGAGCGCGGTAGCAATCGGCACTTTCGGTAAATCTTTCAAGCTTGTAAAGCAGTGAGGCGTAGGGTCTTAAAACAAGGGTGCGGCATTCTTCGTAACAGGTTAATCCGAATTTGAAAATCTCGGCGGCAAGGTCGTAAAAGCCGTCGGAAACGCACCCCTCGGCAAGAACGGAAAAATCATCTATGTTGTCGGTGGGAACAGTATCGCAATTAAGTGAAAGCGGTGTGCCGGAAATAAGAGCTTCGCAATATTCAAAATACAGGTTGTGCCGGGTATTTTCGGGCGCAATATTAAGTCTTTCGATAACGGCTTTTGCTTCGGCGGTTTTACCCTTTTGCGCCAAAGTCATCGCGTAAAGAAGTGATACATAGTTACAATTATCATCGGACAGCATGTGTTTTTCAATGTATGCATAGGAATCGGCAGCGACCCTTTCGATTAGCTCATTGTTCCACAGACGTGCGGCGGTACGGCAAATCAAGACAGCACACTCATAAGCCTGAGGTGACGAAAAATTTTCCATGCTCGCAAAGGTTACGCCCAGCGTGCAGTATTCAAGGCATTCACTTTCCATTCCGGCGGCGTAAGAAGCCTGTGCCGCAATGGAGCAGGAGCGTATAAACAGGTCGGTATCGACCTGTTTACCCCTGTGCAAAACCTCTTTATACGCGTCGCAGGGAGAGGTGAAAATTTCGGTCTTGTACACCGTCTCGCTTTTCATGTACGCTTCGGCACAAAGTGTTTCGGCTTCACACAATGTTGCAACGGAATAAGAGTACAGCGCGGAATTTATAAACGCTCTGCCGGCATCGTCATAGCGTTTATCGGCATAGAGAATTTTGCCCAGAAGCCTGTAGGCTTCGCAGGCATTATTGTTTTGCAGAATTTCCGCATAATATTCGGCACTGCTTTCCGCAAGACTTGCCGCCGTTGCATAGTTTCCGCGTTCATTTTCGCATATTGCCCTTTGAAAGGCAAGGAGCGCGGAAAGCTCAGGACGTTTTTTCGTCTTGTCAAGCTTTTCAAACAATGCCGTGGCGCGTGTTATTTTTCCTTTGAAAAACAAAGCGGTTGCCCGGCGCACTTTTTTACGAAAGCTTCTCTTTGTCATGGTATCACCCGAAGTTATTATTGCTGTTAAGTATACCACAATGTTGTAACAAAAGCACTGATTTTCAAAAAAATATATTATTTTGTTGAACAGCCGCCTGTCATAGTGTAAAATGCTTTTGAGGTGAGACTATGGCAAACAGATACGGACGTGACGATTACTACAGACGAAACAACGGCAGAGCATACGATAATTACGGCTCCGGCGGTTACAGACGAAGCAGGTCAAAGGGACAAAGACGCACCGTCAGCACCATGCGGACGGAAAGCGAAAAACGCGGACTTGGCAAAAAAATGATTATCGTTTTTATTGTGCTGGCGTTGATAATTGTTCACATTGCGGTTATTTCCGTAATAGGCGGAAATAAAAAGGACGGCACTGCCGCCGATAATAGGGAGAATCCTGTGATAACCTCCGCCGATGCGACGCCCGAAATATCCGAAACGGACAGCATTCGGGAACAGGCGGAAAAGCTGCTTTCTGAAATGACAACGGAAGAAAAGGTAGGTCAGCTTTTGCTCATTCGTTCAAACGGCAGAGGAACTCAGTCCTTTTCAGAGCTTATTGCCGAATGCAAAGCAGGGGGCGTTGTGCTGTTCAAAAGCGATTTTGACGGAAAGTCAAAGCAGGAGGTTAAGGATATGACTGCTGCTTTGCAGGAAGCAGGCGGCGGAAAGCTTCTCATCTGCGTTGACGAGGAGGGCGGAACGGTCGTTCGTATGAGCGGACTTTCTCAGCTTCGTTCTGAAAAATACAAGTCTCCGCAGGAGCTTTATAAGCAGGGCGGCTATGACGGCATACGTGAGGATACGGTTAATAAATGCGAGTTTTTAAAGACCTACGGCGTTAATGTCAACTTTGCGCCTGTTGCCGATGTTGTGACGGAGAAGTCCGGATTTATGTATAAAAGGGCTTTCGGCAAAAATGCCGATTCGACCGGCAAATATGTTGAAACCGTTGTGGCGGCGATGAAAGAAAACCGCGTCGGCTCAACCATGAAGCATTTCCCCGGCTACGGCAACAGCAAAGGGGATACCCATGAGGGATTAGACCATAATACCCAAAGCCTGGGCGCTCTGAAAGCCTCCGACCTTGTGCCCTTTGAGTACGGAATCAAAGCCGGTGCGGATTCGATAATGGTCACTCACACGATTATTGACGATGTGGACCCGCAAAGACCTGCTTCCATGTCTCCCGATTGCATTGCGTTAATACGGGATTACCTCGGCTTTGACGGGGTTATTCTCACCGACGCGTTGGACATGGGTGCGATAATCGAATACTGCGGCAGTGAAGACCCCTGTGTAAGTGCCTTTAATGCCGGAATTGATATACTCTGTCTGCCCTCAGACCCTGCAAAAGCATACAAAAATCTGCTGTCGGCGGTTGAAAGCGGAAAAATCACGGCGGAACGGCTGGACGAATCGGTAATGAGAATACTCATCTGGAAAATTAACCTCGGACTTTACGAGGGTCGGGAGCTGAGCAATTGAACAGGGAGCTTTTCGACCGGGCTTGTAAGCTGGCTGCGACACAGGTAAAGGAGCGAACGTCAATCGGAACGCTTTCGGAAAAGTCCCTGCATGCGGCGTTGAAGATGTATTTTGAACCGCACACCGATTGTCGGGAAATTGAGATTGGCGGATTTGTTGCGGACATTGTGGGGGAAAGGGGCATAATCGAAATTCAGACCCGAAATCTTTCCGCAATGAGAAAAAAGCTTACGGCTCTGACGGCGGTTGTACCGGTGACGGTGGTTCACCCGGTGATTGTTAATAAGCACGTAATCTGTATGGACGAAGCCACCGGAGCTGTTACCTCACAGAGAAAATCGCCAAAGCACGGGAGCATATATACCGCTCTTGAGGAGCTTTGGGGGATAAGAGAGCTTTTGTGCAGTGAACGGCTGACGGTGTGCCTTATACTTATAGATGCGGAGGAAATCCGTCTGTACGGCGGTGATGTTCTGAAGTACGGCGGCAAGAAACAGCGCAGCCCAAAGGGATACTTTAAAAGTGACAGGATTCCCACAAAGCTCCATGATGAGATTTACATAAAATGTCGTGAGGACTTCGGAATATATATTCCGAATGACTTGCCGGAACAGTTTACTGTAAAGAGCTTTGCGAAATGTGCCGGCATTCCGGAGCACAATGCAAGTCTTGCGCTTCATCTTTTCAGCGAAATCGGAGTTGCCGAAAGGGTCGGAAAGCAAGGCCGCGCCTACCTTTATGAAATGAGAATTTAACCTGACTAATATTAAGCCCCCAATGAACGGCATTTTGCAGTTCATTGGGGGTGTTTATAAAATCAGTTAACTATCCATTCTTTTACGCCGTCGTATGAAGTCCGACCATAATAGGAAGCTCCATGCGGTGCGTAGACGGTAACATTGCAGCCGTCAAATGCAGAACTTTCAATACTTCTAACGCTATTTGGTATGGCAATTTGAATTAGTTTGCTACAGCCGTCAAATGCAGAACTTCCAATACTTCTAACGCCATTTAGTATGGCGATTTTGGTTAGATTGCTACAGTTTTTAAATGCAGAACTTCCAATACTTCTAACGCTGCCGGGTATGGTGATTTGGGCTAGTTTGCTACAGCCACAAAATGCATATCCTCCAATACTTGTAACGCTGCTGGGTATGGTGATTTTGGTTAGTTTGCTACAGCTACGAAATGCAGAATCTTCAATACGTGTAACCTTTTTGCTTTTAATTTCGGAGGGGATATTAAGTACCGTTTCGTTGCCAACATATTCGGTAATTGTTACTTCATTATTAACAATCTCATATTCATAATCCGTTACATCGTCTTTTGGAGAGCGATTTGATTGCATAACGCCTGAAATTTTGCCACAATTGCGGCTTTTTCTCTTGCTTCACGCTCCGCCTTTTCTCTTGCTTCGCGGTCAATCTCTGTTGTGTCAATTCGGGTGGTGGGTGTGGCTTTGAAATTATTCAGCAAGCCCTCTACCATATCGCAGGCTTTATTCAGATTCTTTGCGGAATAGCTTTGCACCCAGCTAAGCTCACTGGGAAGCTGATAGGGGGAAACGCCCTCAAGAACGGTAAGCATCATGGCGTCCTTTCGTCCGCCCTTAATCATCATATTATAGTGCCGCCATTCCTGCTCAACCCACGGGGCATTGACGTTTTCGACACTTGTTGCCACCAGAATGAAAACCTTTGCGCTTGCAAGCGCCTCGTCAATGAATTTTCCCCAGTCCGGGCGGCACTTTTCCTGAATGGTTGCGTTGCTGAAAAAGGTGTTGATACCACGGCGGCTCAGCTCACGGTAAAGCTGTCCTGCAATTTCGCTGTCCCTTACATTCGGGTGCTCTTCATCCGGATTTTTAAAGGATATGAACGCATCGAAGCCCATTTTTCCCACTCCTTATCGACAGTTAAAAACATCTGACAAAAACTATTGTAAAATACAATACAATTTTTTGCAAGGAAAATATTTTTAATGCACAGCCGTTATGCGAAAAGCTCTTTAAGCTGTTCGGCGGTAAGCCTGTCTTTCGGAGCAAATTCATCGGAGGAAATGTATTCACCGATGCATTCGAGAAGCAGAGCCGCTTCGGGACAATCCGCAAGCTTGTGGGCTTTTGCGTTCAGGACAAACAGTCTGCCGTTTTCCACATTGCATTCAAACATCATGCCCAGCTTGTGACAGCGTTCAAAATTGTCGATTGTGTAAACGATAGGAGAGATGTCAACATTATCGAGAATCGTGGTGTCACAGCTTTCGACCAGCGACCACCACTGCGGCTCGGAATGATAGCTTGTGGGGAAGTTTCTGAAAACAGGGTGAGAATCGTCAATAAGCAGACCGAGTGTGCCGACGGGGATTTCCTGACCTCTCCACTCGGAGATTGATTTAAACATGCTGAAGCACCAGAAATCAGAGCAGTAGAAGCCCTTGATGCCGTTTTTAACTTCGTCGGGAATGAGAAGAACGGCTTCGCCCTTTTCGAGAAGTTCGATTGCATCGTCTGCCGTATGCACAATATTTAAATGCTTTGCGTTATCAAAGCTTCTGTTCGGATAAATGAACAAATCATAGCCGTTTTCGGCTTTCGGATTTTCAAGGGACAAGGTGAGCCTTACTCTCTCTGCCGCTGTCTTTTCGGGCAGTGAAACGGAAATACCGCCGAGCCTTACAAGACCGTAGGAATCATCGGGAATTTCGATTTCGCCCTGTCCGTAACTGCCGAGCTGCCAGCGGAGCTTTTGACCTTTAAGAGGTACGGAGCTGTTAAAGTAGCTTATGGCAATGTCCGCTTTAAACTCACTGCCATAGGTCAAAACATAGCTGTCAAATTGGGCAAGAAGCACACAATCGGAGCAGAAGCCGCGCCACTGTGAGGGGGTAATAAGCCCCTTTGATTCCATGAAAGCATCAAGCATACCCACAGTCGCAGTGCCCTGACCGATGAAATCCTGGAGGTCGAGAAGCTGATAGCCTGCCACTTTTTCGGAACGGTGAACAGCTTCAAGCTCCTCCTTATAGCACAGCGCGGACAGCTTACCCGAAGCCTTGAAAAAGTCCTCGGCTTTGTCATAAAGTCCTTTTTCGCTCAGACGTTCACCGAATATTTCAAAGTTGCGTGCCTTGAGCACACCGGTGTATTTTGAAATTTCCGCCATGTGCGGCCACACCGCATACTGACCGATTTCGTGGGTGACAACGGGTATATTCGGCACAAGTCCGTCATCGGTATCAACCGCCTTGACTTTCTTTACGCCTGTTTCATATTGAATCTCTATTTCTTCACCGTCTGAAAGGTCTGCACCGGGATAATCGGTTGACATAATTATTCTGTCGTAATTGTGCCTTGTTGAGGGCTTTGCGGTCTGAACATGACCGAGAGGCGCGTCACACTGACCGTAAGAGCCGCGGATAAGCCGTGTTTTATTAAGCCTTACACCGCACCAGAAGTCTTCCTCCGGCAGTATTACAGGCACGTGCTGGAAGTTGTTTGAGCCTTGTGTGTAAAGATGTCGCCTGTCAACGGCACGGTATCCGCCCAGAATTTCCGACAGTCTTTCGGGGCTGCCCCAAAGCTCGTTTCCGAGAGAAAACATGCAGAAAGAGGGGTGATTGCCGAAGCTGCGCATCATTCTGAAGCCTTCCTCAATAAGATATTCCTGCTCCTTTTCCTTGTAGCCTTCCTCACCCTTGGCGGCAATGGTACCCCAAAAAGGAAGCTCCGGCTCCATATATATGCCGAGAAGGTCGGCGGCTGTAAATGCCGCGTCGGGAGGACAACAGGTGTGGAAGCGATAGTGGTTGATTCCGTATTCCTTTGCGGTTTTCATAACGGTCAGCCAGCCCTCAACCGTGCAGGGAGCTGCGCCGGTGAGAGGGAATATCATGCCGTCATGCTTTCCGCGCAGCATGGTTTTCGTGCCGTTAATGTAAAAATTCATGCCCTGCGATTTAAAGGAGCGAAGCCCGAAAACCGTGCTTTTACTGCTGCTGAGAGTGCTTTCGGAATACAGTTCAAAATTCAGAGTGTAAACGTTCGGCTCGTATTCGCTCCAAAGCTTTGCGCCGGGAGCGTCAAAGGTAAAGTCGTAGGTATGTACGCCGCTTTTTATGTCAACTGAAAAGTCGGCGTTGTTAACGGTTTGCTCCGAAACGCCCTCTGCGGTAAGCTTTGAAAGACCGACGGCAAGATTACAGGAAATATCCTTTGTGCTGTCGATTTCAATGGAAAGTGAGATTTTTTTGCTTTCAATATCCGAATCGGCATAAACCGAGGTAATCACGGCGGCACCGGTGGCTTTCAGCGAAAGCTCGCCCATGATACCGTTCCAGTTTTTCTGAGTGTTATGGGAGGTGAGATGACCGCCCTTGGTGGGGTAATCGGTGTTTGCGACAAGAACGGTGATTTCAAACTCGTTGTTGTTAACATAATCCGTGATTTCGTAAATGTGCTCGGTGTTAAGACTGTCGCCCTCTCCGACATATTCGCCGTCAATCCACAGCTTTGTAAGACGCGTGCGCTCAAGAGTTATAAAAAGTCTGCCCTTTAAATCGTCATCGTCGATTTTCATTTTCCGTGAGTACCACACGTAGCCCTCAAAGGGGTAAAGCTCGGTTAAAAAGCCGGTATCTCTGCCGGTGTTTTCGATTCCTTTGTGGGCGATTGCGGTTGTAGAGGGGAGAATTATGGTATCATCGTAGGGTATATCCGGTGTTGTGTGCTTTTTGCCGCCGTCAAGAAACAGCTTCCATTCCCCGGAAAGAGAATAATTGTGCATTTTTACATCTCCTTATTTTTTGTCACATTCGATTATCGTATTGATTGCCATTTGAGCCGCCGTTGACATTCCGCCGTAGATTACCGCCGTATCAAGCAGCCGTGAAGCGCGAATCTGTGCTGTGGCGTAGCCCGGCAGCGACAGGAAACAATCGGTAATATCGTTGATAAACGAGCTTCCCAAACGTGTGGTCGGGCCGCCGATTACCAGCAGGTCAACGTCAAACAGGCTGACGAGGTTTTTCATAAGCACCGCAATTTGCCGCGCGTAGCCGTTCAGCACGCCTCTGACGGCGTTATCGCCCATGCCGTATGCTTTTACAAGGTCGTTAAATACCAGCTCGCTGCTGTCCGAAGCGATTGAGTGAAGCAGGGTTTCACGTTCGCTGTCGAAAATTTCGGCACAGTCGCTGACCATATTGTAAATAGACATTCTGTTTTCAAGCAGAAGCTTCATATAGTCACTGCGGTCGGAATTTGCCGTAAGGGTCATATCCGCCAGCAAAACGCCCAGGTCACCGGCAAAGCCGCGCCGTCCCTCATAAAGCTTGCCGTCCAGCACAATGCCCACGCCTACACCGGCATCTATGTTTACATAAATCATATTTTCCGCATTATTTCCGCAGCCGAAAACACGTTCACCGCAAACAGCCAAATTGACATCGTTTTTAATTGTCACAGGCACGTTGAATGCATCGTTGAACATATGAACAAGGTCAAGCTCCTTGAAGTTTTCGATACGGGCAGACCAGTGAATATGCCCCGAAACCGGGTCAACAACGCCCGGCACGCCAATGCAAATGCAGGAGAGAGGACCGTATTTTCCGCCGATGTCTCTGAGCATGCTGCGCAACGTAATAATTACACCCTCCAGCATGTCTCGCGAAATTATCTTTCCGCCCTCCACACGGGAGTATTTAAGCTTGTTGCCGTCAAGGTCTGCAATGCAGATTCTGCCGTCACTGCCCGAAAAATCAACAACGGCTACGCAACTGTGGTGACCGTTAAATTCAAGCATAATGGGTCTGCGACCGACATCGGTTACAAGAGAGCCTGTCTCTATCAGCAGCCCTTTTTCGATGAGGTTGTCAACATTTTTGGAAACGCTGGGGTTTGAAAGGGTGAGCAGCTTTGCAATATCGCTTCTGGACATCTTTCCGTTTTCACGGATAGCCTTGACTATTAACGCCTGATTGGTTGTCTTGACAAGGCTCTGGTTGCTTCCTTTAATTTCCATATAATTTCACCTCCGCGCTAATCTATCATATCAAATATTGATAATGTAGTCAAGCGCGGAGGCGTTTATTTGTCAATTATTACAGAGCAAACATAACGGCGCAATAGGGTTTGAGATTCAGCGTTCCGTTAAATTCCAGACGGTCACCGGAAAGAAGCTCAACGCCGCCGAAATCAAGACCGAGTTGCAGGCTTGCCGGGTTACTGTCACAGTTCAGGGCAAACACAATCTGTTCGCCGTTATACTCTCGGACAAAGGCAAGTTGCTTTGAGTTTACGTAAATCTGTCTGTAGCCGCCACGGCACAGCGCATCGGAGTTTTTCCTGATTTCGCACAAACGGGTAATGTGACTGCAAAGCCCGGCGTCAACGGCATTTTCGCGGACAAACTCAACGGAGGGTCTAAGCCCCTCATCGCCGCCTGATTTATCACCTTTTGCACCCATTTCACTGCCGTAGTAAACGGAGGGAATGCCGGGCATTGCAAAGAGCAGTGAATAAATTAGGGGCAAATGGTTTTTATCGTTCAGTATCGTTGCGATTCTCGACACATCGTGATTATCGACAAAGCTGTAAAGGGGAAGATTTTTGTAAAGTGTCCAGTGCTCACTGCCGAACTGACGGTTGAGAGAATAGGCGATTTCGTGCATATTTCCGCAGTTGAAAGAGGAATGAAGTCCCTTGTAGCACTCGTAATTTGTGACGGAATCAAGCATATTGCCGTTGCACCACCGGTTGTAATCTCCGTGCAGGCATTCGCCAAGGAGGAAAAAGTCCGATTTCAAGCCCTTGCAGAAGCTTCTGAGAGCGCAGAGGAAGTCATGGTCAAGGCAGTATGCAACGTCAAGGCGCAGACCGTCAATATCGAATTCATCAACCCAACCCTTAATACAGCCGAAAATGTAATCGCGAACCTCGCCGTTTTTCAAATTCAGCTTCACAAGGTTGTAGTGCCCCTCCCAGCCCTCGTACCAAAGCCCGTCGTTGTAGGGAGAATTACCGCCGAAGTCGATATTGAACCGGTAACGGTAGGGGGAAGCTTCCCGTTTTTCAAGCACATCGCGAAATTGCAGAAAATCTCTGCCTACGTGGTTGAAAACGCCGTCCAATATCACTCTTATGCCGTTTTCGTGCATTTTTGAAACGAGATTCGCAAGGTCGGAATTTTCACCCAGCCGCCTGTCTACGGTTGTGTAATCTACAGTGTCGTAGCCGTGATAAACGGATTCAAACACAGGTCCCAAATAAAGAGCGTTAAATCCTTTGGCGGCTATCTCGGCGGCGCATTCGGTTATTTTGTTAAGGCTTTTGACCGGGTTTGATGTAAAGTCATTTTGCTTTATAGCATTACAGAAGCCGAGAGGGTAGATGTGATAAAAGGTCGAATCGCGCCACCAGTCGGGGTTGCAGGGCATTTTTACAGGTGTGGAAGATTCGACGGAAGACCCGATAGTTTCGCTGTCTCCGGGATAAACCAGTCCCCAGGCGGAACGAAGCTTATCGCAGGTTGCCATTTCGTTAAGGGTCATTTGCAGTGGGTACATCGGGGATTCGCAAAGTCCCTTTTCAAGACACTCCATAACGTGAGCGGCTTCAAATCTCAAACCGTTTTCATGAGGCTCACTATAGCTTTCCGCAAGCTTGCCGCCGGTAAAACAGTAGGCACTGTATGCCCAGGTAAGGGACGGTATAAAAACACAGCCCTTGTCACCGATTACGGTTGCATGATTTGATTCATAAAGGAAATTGGCGGATATATATGCTTTTTTCCCGTTTTTGTAGTGCAATACGATTGTGCTGTTTTTGTCAACGCCGGTTTCCGTAAGCTCGGCCGAGGTTTCAACCCTTTCCGGCTGACCGCCGAGAAGCCATTGGGAAATGAACAGGGGATACACTCCCAGGTCAAGCAGTGCACCGCCGCCAAGCTCCGGATTAAGCATACGTCCGTCGGCAGTGGCATTGTGTTGTGGATATGAAAAGGAGGCCTGTATTTCGGAAATTTCACCTATTAAGCCGCTGTCAATCCACTCTTTGGCTTTGTTTATTGCAGGAAGAAAACGTGTCCAAAGACCCTCCATTAAAAACAGCTTCTTTTCGCGAGCAAGGGAAATGACCTTTTCCGCATGACGGTAATTCAGTGCAAACGCTTTTTCACAGAGAACCGGCTTGCCTGCGTTTATCGCGTCATAAGCTGCCTGAGCGTGCTTGCTGTGCGGTGTGCCGATATAAATAATGTCAACATCGCTTTTTGCCATTTCGGTAACATCGGTGAAAACAAGCTGCGCATTGTGGCGAGCCGCAAACGCCCTTCCGCTTTCTTCGGTGCGTGAGCATATTGCGTAAATTTCGGCATTGTCAAGCACTTCAAGGGAACGACAGAAGCTGTCGCAGATGTTTCCCGTGCCCACAATGCCCCATTTGAATTTTTTCATTAAAATCACATCCGAACGATTTTTTGTTGATTTTACTATCAAATCAAATATAAATCAAGATAAATTTCCTCACTTAAATCCATTTGACAAAATATACTGGAATAGCGGTCGAACATGGGGAGGTGCCGATATTGTATTACATAAAGCCGAAAAGAAAGAAGCAAAAGGTAAAAACGGTCATTGTTGCCATAACGGCAGTGCTTATAATCGGAGTGCTGGCGTTTGATTTTGTGCTCGATTACATGATTCACGATACTGCGGTGTCACTGTCAAAAAATACGGCGGCAAGGGCATTGAACGATGCGGTTATCGCCGTTCTGGAAGCAGGAGAGTATACCTACACCGATTTTGTTGAAATCAATGCGGACGAAAGCGGCGCAGTTCAGTCGGTTTCGGCAAAAAGCGAATCGGTCAACAGATTCGGAAGCGAGATAGGCACGGCGGTTCTCGATGCGCTGTCATCGGGGAAAAACACCGAGTTTTCAATACCGCTGGGGACTTTGACAGATGTGGGAATTTTTTACGGCAGAGGTCCCGATATAAATATCAGACTGCGCCTCTACGGTGATATAACCTCGTATATCAGAAGCACCTTTGTTTCTAAGGGAATAAATCAGACAAATCATCGCATAACCTGTGTCATTAAAGCAAATATCGCCATAATCACTCCGGGATTTACCGAGTATGTCGCGGTTAGCGGAGAATACCTGATTGCGGAGACGGTGATTATCGGAGAAATCCCGGATTCCTACACAAATGTCAACGATGAAGAATCGGGGATTGTCGGTCAGATATTCGACTACGCCGACATCGAATAGCGCATTTGACAACGGATAAATCATATTATATAATTGTCGCGTAAGAGCAGGTTTCGCACAATTTTCGGCGGAGGTACGGATTATGATAAAAAGAGTGTTTCTGATAGTGCTTGACAGCTTCGGAATCGGAGAGCTTCCCGATGCGGCGGATTACGGCGATAAGGGCAGTAATACTCTGCGTTCTGTGTCGGCTTCGGATAAATTCCGCGCGGAAAACCTCGGCAAACTCGGCTTGTTCAATATTGACGGTGTTTGCGCAGGAAAGCCCGATGCAAAGCCGCAGGCGGCAATGGCAAGACTTGCGGAGCTTTCAAAGGGCAAGGACACTACTACCGGTCATTGGGAGCTTGCCGGACTTGTTTCCGAAAAGCCGTTCCCGGTATTTCCTAATGGCTTTCCTGCCGATATTATCGAAAAATTTTCCGCCGCAACGGGCAGAAAAGTGCTGTGCAACAAGCCTTATTCGGGCACTCAGGTTATAAACGATTACGGTGACAGGCATGTGGAAACAGGCGACCTGATTGTTTATACCTCCGCGGACAGCGTTTTTCAGATAGCGGCACATGAGGATATTGTGCCGGTAGAAAAGCTGTATGAATACTGCGAGACAGCAAGAAATCTGCTTATCGGTGATTATGCTGTGGGCAGAGTTATTGCAAGACCCTTTACCGGAAGCTCCGGTAATTACGTGAGAACCGCCAACCGTCACGATTTCAGCGTTGTGCCGCCGCAAAACACCATGCTTGACAGGATTTCCGAAAGCGGCAAAGCGGTTATTTCGGTCGGAAAAATAAATGACATTTTCGCCGGAAAGGGCATTACGGAAAGTCATAAAACCAAAAACAACAGCGAGGGAATGGCGGTAACGTCAAGGCTTGCCAAGGAAAGCTTTGAGGGTTTGTGCTTCGTAAACCTGGTGGATTTTGATATGCTGTACGGTCACAGAAACGATGTTGACGGCTACGCCGCCGCAATTGCGGAGTTTGACGGCTGGCTGGGCGGCTTTATCAAAGAGCTTGGTCGGGAAGATATGCTGATAATTACCGCCGACCACGGCTGTGACCCGGCAACGGAGAGCACCGACCATTCAAGAGAATATATACCGCTTCTCGTTTACGGAGAGCATGTAAAGCCTGTAAACCTGAACACCTTAACAGGCTTCGGGGCTGTCTCCGAGCTGGTTTTAGATGCCCTCGGCATCAATTGTGAAAATAAAAGCCATAATATAGCGGACAAAATACTTATGAAAGTGCCGACTTCCGAGCTTATCGAAAATGCAATAAACGCACGAAATGCGGCATATGCGCCATATTCGGGCTTTAGAGTAGGCGCGGCACTGGCAGCAAGAGACGGCAGAATATTTGACGGCTGTAATATTGAGAATGCCGCATTTTCACCGACCTGCTGTGCCGAACGTGTGGCGGTGTTCAAGGCTGTAAGCGGCGGCTGTAAATGCTTTGATGCCATTGCCGTTGTCGGAGGGAGCGGTGACAAGCCGAATGGCTTTACAACGCCCTGCGGCGTGTGCAGGCAAGTACTTTCGGAATTTTGCGATAATGACTTCACGGTTATCTGCACCGACGGTAATTCTTATGAAAAAATTCTGCTTTCGGATTTGCTTCCCGGAAGCTTCGGCGCAGATGACTTAAATACGGAGGATATAAAATGAAAAAGATATTTGCGGTTGTTTTAACGGCATTTTGCCTTTGTTCTCTGCTGATATTTTCCGGCTGTGACAATGAAAATGTCGATATAGCTTTTATTACCGCCGGCAGCGGCAAAAATGCCGATAGCTGCTTTGAGGGTGTCAAAGCCTATGCCGGGGAAAACGGCATGACATACGGCGAATATGCCGGAGACTGTGACGAAATGCTCAGCCGGGCATCGGCGGACGGCGCTCGGTTTATGGTTGTTTTCAATGCTGACAGTGAAAGCGCGGTTTATGATTTTGCGAAAAAGCACCCGGATACAAAGCTGATTTGTATTGATTTCGGAAACGATTTCCTTGTCAGCTCAAACATTTTCTGCATCAATCTTTCACAGATAGATTGCGGTGTTTATGCCGGTTACAGTGCTGTAAAGTCAGGTAACTTAACAGTCGGAATCAACGGAGAAGAAACCGCCGAAACCTGTAATTACATACGCGGCTTTGTTGAGGGAGCACAAATAGCCGCCGTGGAAATCGGCGTTTCAAAGAATC
This sequence comes from uncultured Eubacteriales bacterium, assembly GCA_964500965.1. GTDB lineage: Bacteria > Bacillota > Clostridia > Oscillospirales > Acutalibacteraceae > JAISGQ01. Next base: position 48,347 of record CAZCQZ010000007.1, read on the forward strand.
CCGTAAAGATTTACTACAGCATTTCGGGCAGTGATATGGCGGTGCAGAGAATCGCTTCATGGGCTGACAGCGGCTGTGGGCTTGTTTTATGCTCGGACGATACATATGACGTTGTTACGGAGTATATAACCGCATCGGATATTACACTGATGACCTTCGGCGCGGACAGAACGGATAATGAAAATGTTGCGGCTTCCGCATACGGCGATTACAAAACCGTTGTGTACGACAGCCTGAAAAGCATTTTTGACAACGGATTCAACGGAGGTACAATGATTTTCGTCGGTGCGGCCGAGAATGCGGCAGGGTTTTCATATAAATCCGATAAGCTTGAAGCTGTCACAGACAGTGACCTGACCGCGCTTACGAAAACAGTTTCGGAATCAAACCTTAAAGATGTCAACGCTTATAAAGCGCCGTCGGACAAAGGATATTCAAAAATCGTTCTTACCGAGGTCGGAATTATGCCGTCTGACGAAAAATAGCTTAAATGTTAATATTATCATGGTTGACTTAGGACGTTGCGGCATTTATAATATTTAAATACTGTTGATTGTTCAATCAAGAAATTCAAGGACGTGGTAAAATTTGAACAGGGGTTTTGCATTTTCGGAATTTATCCAGCTCTGCGTAAAGCGAATAGTATGGCTTATCGGCATTGTTCTGGGATTTTTTCTGATTACATTTGTGTACACTCTCATTGTTACGCCGGAGGAATCCATTGTTAAAGCGCAGTTAAAGGTATCTCCGAAAATCACATCGGAAAGCATTTCCACTGCGAGAGATTCGCTGGAGCTTGCAAATCTTCTGGTTGACGACGCGATATTTTCAATTGATAATGCCGATACCATTGCCGCCGCTCTTACAAAGGCGAATCTGATAACCACATACAACCCCGAGGATTTCAAAAGTCGCGTTACTGCGGAAGAAATCGGCAATTCCAGCATTATGATTACGATTTCCTACGAGGGAAGCTGGCGTGAAGCGAATGTTTTCATGGCGACTTTTCTCGACACCTGCATTGAGCTGATAAATGAGGAGTACACGAAAAACGGCTATGATTTTGAAATCGGAACTTCCGAAGCCGGTCGTACTTACGAGGAAACGTCAAAGGCTCTCCCGGCACTTCTGAACGGCCTTTATGCCGCGCTTATCGGCTTTGGGCTGTTTGTGCTGGTAAATGCGTTTCTCTTTGTTACCGACAGAACAATGAGAAGCCACAACAAGCTTTATAAAATCACCGATATTCCCATTATCGCGGCAATTCCGTCAACCTCAAGGGTCGGAAGCGGCGAAAAAATGGGGCAGAAGATAGGTAATGCGTATCAGACACTGCGTTCGGCGGTCAAATATTCCGAAAAACACGTGCGCTCAATTGCCATTTGCAGTGCACAGCCCCGTGACGGACGAACCTCCGTTGCAATCGGACTTGCCACCGCTCTTGCGGAAACCGATGCAATGGTGTTGCTTATTGAAGCGGATATGCGCCGTCCGGCAATAAGTCCGCAGATGAAGATTGAATCGACTTTCGGCCTTGCAGACCTGCTTTTGGGAAAGACAAATCTTGCGGCTACGATATGCAAGACATCTAACAGAAACCTGTATGTAATCACAGCCGTTAACAATACCAATCTCAGCAATATCAACATTGCCGACCTGCTTGACAGCGTTGTGTTCGATGAGCTGATTGAATCCGTTCAAAGCCAGTTTGACTATGTGATTATCGACACTCCCTCCGTTGAGCTGGTTGCCGATGCCACGAGCGTTGTGGGAAAGGTCGATGCATCTATACTTGTGGCGCAGTACGGCAGAACAAACCTCGATGCTTTCAAATCGACTGCCGATATTCTCAAAGCTCTCGGCGGTGACGTTTTGGGAGTTGTCACCACAAACACTCAGCAGAGCAGCGGAATGTTTTCAAATTTCTCAAATTACTACAGAAGCGGACGAAATGCTTCAAAGGGCATGGACGGCATTGCTTCGTTCTTTGTCAAGAAAAACTGAGCTGTTTATATCTGTTAACATAATTCAGGAAAGGCGGATTTTTCCCTTTTCCTGAATTTTTGTTTTCATTACATAGGTGTTTGCCGCAAGCTTTTCGCTTTCGGTAAATCCATGCTTTTGATAGACCCAATACGGATTAAAACCGTCATTACAGCCCTTTACGCCGATACCTTCAAGATACTTACGATGAAAAAGATGAAAATTTGATTTAAGATGTATCATAAGTGCATCAAGCATAGCGATTCGCGGAATACCGTATCCCACTTCATAGCAGCCTATTGACAGATATTCACCGTCTGTTCCGAGAGTGCCGGTCATAAATCCGTATTTTCCGATTATTTCCCTTGGCATTACCTCTAAAAGTCCTATGACATTTCCGTTATATTTTGCGTAAATTCCGGCAATGCTTTCAAAGCCCCAAACCTCCGAAAAGACTTTGCTTTTGATTTCAATACAGGCGTTGCGGAATTGTTTAGGCGGATTTCCGAAAGGGTAATTGCAAAGACACATTGACATTTCTTCATTATAGTTATCCCGTGTGATAGGCAGGAAAGTGATTTTGCCGTCTTTAAGCAACGCCGAAAGCTCAGATTCGGTAAGTATATTTCCCCGGATTTCTTCGGCGTATGTCTGTTCAGAAAGCTGCGGTATTCCCAGTGCTTTGCATAATTTATCACGGTGCAGCGGTACAGTGTCAATTTGAATGCCATTGTAAAATACCTCAAAAAAACAGTTTTCTCCGACTGTTAAACGGCTTTTAAGCTTATCTGGACATAGCTGAAAAGGGTACAGGTTAATTTTAATACCTGTGCCGTCAAGCCATTGCCTGAGTGTTCCGAGCATTGCGCCGGTAGCCTCGCAAATTGGCGAATAAACCACATCTATTTCTTTAACGTTTTCCATATCTTGCCTCCGAATATAATTCATTTAATCCTTTGCTTCCACAAACCACGCGCCGTTTTCGTAAAAAAGATATCTCTGCTGACCATGTATTCGGCAGGCGTAACGTAAACCGGCACCGCCGGCTTTCAGCGATGCGGCACGGCAAATGCCGGATATACTGTCGATTTCCAGCGTAAGCTCATCGCTCCAAAGTATTTTTATCGGACGGATATTGCCGTCTGTATCAAAAACGGCAACTACGTTTACATATTTTTTCATTTTTCAGTTGTTCTCCTCTGTTAAGTCGGCGGAAAAACAATCACAAAACCCAAATGGAGAAATTTCTCGTTGAAGTTTTTCTTTTAGTTTTCTAATGCTTTTTTAATCGCAACTGCAATTTCATATGCAAGATTCACAGGAACTGCATTGCCTATCATTTTATAGCCGGTATCAACCATTTCATAGATAAACTTAAAATCGTCCGGGAAACCTTGAACCCTTGCAACTTCTCTTACGGTCATGCGGCGATAAAGCTGCTCTTTGCCTGCGACAAAACGGCAATCGTTATGACCGTATTTCACCATTTTGGGTGCTTGTGGGTGCAGTTGACATTGCCTACCGGAAGCCTGAACAGTAAAGCCCTGTTCGTCCCAAGCTTTCACTCTGTTTCTGCTCATAAAGATTGTAGAATATGCACCTGTAAAATATTCATTGTTATTAACAGCGTCCGGATTGCGATGATTTTTAGGCCCTGCGGGTACGGCTGTATCCTGTAAATCCCAGATAATATCCCGAAGTGTGATTTTTTTATCGTCATCTTTTGTGCTGCCTTCCGGAAACTTGAAATCTATATGTAAATCTTTTCTGAAACCTATGTAAAAAACTCTTTTTCTTTCCTGTGCTACTCCGTAATCTTTGGCATTTACCAGGGTAATAGAAACATCATAACCGCATTCTTCGAACATCTGAATAATGTTTTTTACTGCGGTGCTATGCCTGTCCGCTAACATACCGGATACGTTTTCGGCAAGGAAAAATTTCGGTTGTTTATCTCGCAAAATGCGAATGTAATCATAAAAAAGTTGTCCTCTTTCATCATCAATACCGCGCAGAGAACCGGCTTCCGACCAGCTTTGACAAGGAGGTCCGCCGATAATTCCGTCTATATCATCGGGAAAATCGCACTCTTTGATGTTGCGAATGTCACCCTCTATAAGTTTTGTTTTCGGGTGGTTTGCCTTAAAAGTTGCCCATATCGTTTTATCAAATTCGTTTGCAACCGGTATTTCAAAGCCCGCTCTTTCAAAGCCGAGGTCAAGACCGCCGCAACCGCTGAACAAACTTATAACCTGCATAATATAACTCCCCTTTAATCAATGGTGTATGTAATCAATTTGGCATTTATCAAATTAGCAGGATTATCCGGGCTTTTAATTCTGATATTTTGAATTGAAAATTTGTCATCCGTAATTCCGGATAACAAGGATGTATTTTCAAAAGTGTTCCATTTGTTATCATTGATAATGCACATAAAATTAAATTTTTTGCTTATATCTCTTTGATACACATAGGAAAATACATTCCAAGGGTTATCAATTCCCCACATACCTCTAACTCTTAAATAAGTAATTCCGAGTGGGTCAACGCGGTTAATTCTGCCGAGTTCGTTTGTTTCCGCAAATTCAACACCTGCGATATTCTCAACACCGTTTTTGATGGTTTGTTTTATTCTGCTATAACATTCATCACTTGCACAGTAATCTAAACCATATACAAAGCATAAATGCCTGAGCCGGTTTTTCTTAACAACGCCAACCGAATATATCATATCTTTTTCAACCCATTCTTCCGCATTTCTGCAAGCGGTTGAAATCATACGACTATCAGCGCGGAGGGTATGTTTCGGATAACTGCTGTTTAACGCAAGTGCGGAATTGTCGCTCTCTATCTTTTTAACCTCAATAGCATCACCGCCACGAAGCATTGCGTCCGGTGGGTTGCTGTCATTACCGAGATATGAAAAAACTTCATTCCACTTTTCCAATTTTTCGTTTTCGCTCATATCAAAAGAATCGGAAAATAAATCTTTGATGTATTCTTCCAAAGCATCTCCGGCGTTGTTTGCTCTGTTTCTTGTGTTGTAATGTTCTACAAGTTGCACTACCGGATTATTAACCAAATTATATATTGCATTGATGATATTCATATCATAACCTCACTATTCAATGTCGTGCCTTTAAATTATACCATAGCGATTTTGAAAACGCCATATGTTTTTGCACGTAATCGTTCTACGGCTTGCTTTGGGCGTTTTCAGTTGTTCTCCTCTGTTAAGTCGGCGGAAAAAGGATTTTCCGACTTGGGCGTAAAGCCTGCCAGTTCCTTGTCGGTTAGAAGCAGTGCAGGATATACGGAGCCGTTTCCGAAGCGTTTTTTCAGCTTTGAAACAGCACGGTCGAGCTGTTCGTTTTTTTCACGGCGGCTGTCATCGGGCATAAAGCCGCACTGTATCGGCGGCGCGTCGGTGCAAAGGTCGGAAACCGTAATGCTGAGTCCGCGAATAGGACGCTGCCAGCGATAAAACCCGTCAAACAACTTCAGCGCATAATAACAGATTTCCCCGGAAGAACAGGTATAATCGAAAAGCTTGTGCTGGTGGGATTGCCATTGAAGCTCGTTATCTCTCACGCCTACGGTGATAACTCGCCCGGAAAGGCGCTGTTCACGCAGTCTCTGCGATACGCTGTCCGCAAGAACATTTAAAACTATCTTTACCTCATTCCGCGATGTAAGGTCACGGGGAGCGGTTGTGGAATTTCCGACGGATTTTACAGGCTCGGCCGTGCCGTACAATGCAACCGGTGAAGAATCTTCGCCGTTGGCGTAGGTGTGAAGCATGGTACCGGTTTTGCCAAAAGAAAGCTTTAACACATCGGCAGGGCATTCGGCAAGCGCTCCGATTGTAGTTATCCCCATACTCCTGAGCTTTTTCTCGGTGTTTTTGCCTACGAACAATAAGTCCGACACCGGTAACGGATATACTATTGATTTAAAATTTTCTCTGTCTATTACGGTTACGGCGTCGGGCTTTTTATAGTCACTGCCGAGCTTTGCGAATATCTTATTAAAGCTGACACCGATACTGACCGTAATGCCAAGCTCCTTTTTTACCCGACATCTGATTTCCTCCGCAATCGCTTTGCCGCCGTCTTTAGAGGCGATTTCGGTAACATCGAGCCATGCTTCGTCCGAACCGAAGGGCTCAACACGGTCGGTGTATTCAAGGTATATCTGCCTTGCAAGGTGCGAAAAGCGGGAATAAAGAGAGAAATTCGGCTGCAAAATAACCAGCTCCGGACATTTGCGGCGAGCCTGCCACAAGGGTTCGCCGGTTTGAACGTTAAATTGCTTTGCAAGCTGATTTTTCGCAAGTATTATGCCGCGCCGCTGCTGCTCGTCACCGCCTACCGCCACCGGTTTATCGCGCAGTTCGGGGTGGTGCAGACATTCTACGGAGGCGTAAAATGAATTGCAATCGCTGTGAAGTATAACTCTGTCCATAAAATCACCAAACGTTTGTTCTTGAGAACATTATAGAACAAACGTTCCGCAATGTCAACGGTAATTTTCGCCAATATGCAAATAATCCGAAATTATAGAATTTATATGAAAAAAGGATTGCATAACAACATATTTATTGTTACAATAAAGAGAGTGAAAAAGCTTTGCTCAACGGCACGATGCCGATAACGAGGTGAATTTATATGGCACAGCTATGGGACAACCTTAAAACAGTGGCGGAACTGTTCAAGTTTACCGATATTCTTGACATTGCCATTGTTTCATTTCTGATTTATCAGTTTATAATGTTTGTCAAAAACAGCCGCATACAGCTTCTTGTAAAGGGAAGCCTTATTATACTTATCGCTTATATGTTCGCGCGTCTGCTCAAGCTTAATATGCTTGCGTATTTGGTTGAGATAATTGTCAGAAACGGCGTTATCGCACTGCTGATAATTTTCCAGCCGGAGCTGCGCGCCGTAATCGAGCGGCTGGGCAGAAGCAGATTTTCCATGAAGAATCTGCTGGGTCTTGAAAAAGAGGACGAAAAAAGAGCTGCCGACCTTGCGGCGATAAGCGGTGTTGTTGAGGGATTCAGGTATCTGCAAAAGGAACGCATGGGCGCACTGGTTGTTTTTGAAAGAGATGTAAAGCTCAGCGAAATCGCAAGAACCGGAACTATTGTTGATGCAAGCGTCAGCACAAGAATGATGAGTAACATCTTTTTCAATAAAGCGCCGCTTCACGACGGCGCGGTTATTATCCGTGACGGGCGTATATATGCGGCAGGCTGTATTCTTCCGCTTACTCAGGGCATAACTCCGCGAGCCGATTACGGCACGAGACACAGAGCGGCAATAGGCATGAGCGAAAATTCCGACGCGGTTGTTGCGGTGCTGTCGGAAGAAAACGGTTTGATGTCCGTTGTGGAAAACGGAGAAATATCGAGATACGCCAATATTGCGGAATTTACCTCCGCGTTAATGAATGCTCTGATTCCGGAGGAGGAAGAAAACCCGTCCGAGGATAAAGGCGTTTCCGTAAAGGCGGTATTTTCAAGGCAGAAAAAGAAAACTGACGGTAACGCACGGAAGAAAAGGTAGGTGAGGACGTGAGCTTGTCATTAAACGGTTTTAAAGCATCAACCAGAGATGCAAAGAAAAAAATTAAAAAGCTCACCGGCAAAATCTCTTTTGACTGGCTTTTCGATAAACGTGTGCTGGTTATTCTTTCTGTTGTCATATCGGTGGTTTTCTGGTTTTACATCACTTTGAATGTCAGCCCGAATGAAACAAAAACCTTTGCCGATGTGCCCGTTACAATAGATAACAGTGCAATAGAAGCAAAAGGGCTTGAGCTTCTTGATATTATTGATACGTCTGTTTTGGGGGATAAGACTTACACTGTGCCGGTTGAAGTAGAGGGAAACAGATATTCTCTTACTCAGATTGATAAAGAGGATATATCGGTAGTCGCACAGCTTACCAACGTAATCGAAAATCAGCCGAACAATTATACTCTCACTCTTAAAGTGACCTGCACAAACAGTCTTTACAATGTTACCGTGAAATCGACTGTGGAATCAATAACGGTAAAGCTTGATGTTATGACCGAAAAGTCATACACAATTAAAACCAAAACCAATTCCACGGCAACTACGGAAAACGAGAGCTATTCAATGGAATCTCCCGGCACCTACATCGGAAACGAAAAAATATCCGAAGTCAAAATAACGGGTCCGCAAGCGGTTATGAACAGAATATCAAAGGTTGAAGTTTTTGCGGAGGGTGCTCAGAATCTTACGCAGACCACCGATTTTAACGACGGCAGCTTTATGCTGTATGACGAAAACAGTGTGCGCATAAGCGGCAGTGACCTTGATTATGTCACGGTGACGGCTGTTGAAGAACAGTATGAAAACGTTCCGATTTCAACTGCGGCCGTAACCGTAAGAGTTCCGTTGCGCATAAATGCCACCGCAAAGCTCTCCGTGCTGTTTGACGAGAGCAAAGTCGGTTCGGGTTTTAACTGGAACAAGCTTAAACGGCATATTACCGTAACACCGTCTTCGGAGTTCGGAATTAAATATTCACCGGATATAGACAGGGAAGATGCCGCCAATGATATTGTAAATTCGCTGGAGCAGAAAACCGGCAGAATCGACCTGTCGTCCATTACTCCGGAAAATAACGTCTACCGGGAAACAATAACATTGCCGCTGGGCGTTGAGCTTACCGGCGGTCTTTCGGGAAATCAGCTTGAGGTGGAGGTAAAATTCGACCTTGGCGGCTACATTTCAAAGACCATGAAAATCGAAGTCGGCAGCAAGAATTTCCGCTATGACAGTGAAAGCACCGATATGGTCATAACTCCGTCGGGAACAATCACCGTAACCTTTGTCGGTCCGAAAGCGGAAATCGCAAAGCTGAACGAAGAAAATATTTCCGATAAGGTGACAATAGTTGCAGATACCTCAAATGTAACCGCGTCAGGAACGGTTTCACTTCCGGTCAACGTTCATATTAAGGGCACTACCGGTTGCTGGGCTGTCGGAACAGACGAAGCACTCTCACTGTCGGTGACCGCCACCGAGCCTGACGGCGAATAAGCTTTTAATTACGAAAGGATTTGATATAAATGGCGAATCAGAACAAAATGGTAGAAGCTATAACCTCAATGGAGGAGGATTTTGCCAAATGGTATACCGATATTGTCAAAAAGGCGGAGCTTATCGAGTATACCAGCGTTAAGGGCTGTATGGTGATACGCCCTTACGGCTATGCTATCTGGGAGCATATGCAGAGAATACTGGACGGCATGTTCAAGGAAAGCGGCCATGAAAATGTCTGCATGCCCATGTTCATTCCCGAAAGTCTTTTGCAGAAAGAAAAAGACCATGTTGAGGGCTTTGCTCCGGAGGTTGCATGGGTCACTCACGGCGGCAGTGAGCCGCTGGAGGAACGTCTTTGCGTAAGACCTACCTCGGAAACCCTTTTCTGCGAGCATTATGCTAACATTGTCCATTCCTGGAGAGATTTACCGAAGCTTTACAATCAGTGGGTTTCCGTTGTAAGATGGGAGAAAACCACACGTCCGTTCCTGCGTTCAAGAGAGTTCCTCTGGCAGGAGGGTCATACTATCCACGCAACCGCGGAGGAAGCAAGGGAAGAAACCGTAAAAATGCTTGATACATACGCAAAATTCTGCGAAGAATATCTTGCAATGCCGGTTGTCAAGGGCGTTAAGACGGAAAGCGATAAATTTGCCGGTGCGGTGGACACCTATGCCATAGAAGCTCTCATGCATGACGGCAAGGCACTTCAGGCAGGCACATCGCACTTTTTCGGTGACGGTTTTGCAAGAGCCTTCGGTATTCAGTATACCAGCAAGGAAAACAAGCTTGAATACCCGTTCCAGACCTCGTGGGGCGTTACTACCCGACTTATCGGTGCGATAATCATGACCCACGGCGATAATAACGGTCTTGTTCTACCTCCTGCGGTTGCTCCGATTCAGGTTGTAATTCTTCCTATTGCACAGCATAAGCCCGGCGTACTTGACAAGGCATATGAGCTTAGAGATACTCTCAAGGCTGCCGGTATCCGCGTTAAGGTTGATGACAGCGATAATTCCGCCGGCTGGAAGTTCTCCGAATACGAGATGAAAGGCGTTCCCGTCAGACTTGAAATAGGTCCCCGTGATATTGAAAACGGTCAGTGTGTACTTGTCACACGTCACGACAGAGAAAAGACCGTTGCCAATATTTCAGAGCTGGTCGAAACCGTCAACGAAAGACTTACCGCAGTTCGCGACGGACTTTATCGGAAAGCTCTTGAAAACAGAGCAAATAAGAGCTACGACTGTACTACAATGGAAGAAATCACAAAGACCCTTGAGGAAAAGGGCGACGGCTTTGTTTATGCGATGTGGTGCGGTGATGAAGCCTGCGAGGATAAGGTAAAGGAAGTTACCGGTGTCGGCTCAAGATGTATTCCGAACGAGCAGAGACATCTTTCGGACAAGTGCGTATGCTGCGGCAAAGAAGCTAAACATATGGTTTGCTGGGGCAAAGCATATTAAAAAATTACTCCGCCCTTTAAAATCAGAGGGCGGAGTTGGTTTTTAAAAGAAAACCGATACTGTCAGTGCGGACATTATCATGCCTGTAAGGTCGGCGGCAAGAGCCGCAAGAAGCGTTATGCCCGTGCGTTTTATGCCGACACTGCCGTAGTAAACCGCGATTGTATAAAATGTAGTTTCGGTTGAGCCGAGCATGACGGAAGCAACCCTGCCGGTAAATGTGTCTGCTCCCCAATGCTCGAATATATCGCGGATTACCGCCAGCGCACCGCTTCCGGATATCGGACGGAGCATGGCAAGAGGAAGCACGCCGGAGGGCATGCCGATTTTCGCGGCGGCAGGAGAAAGAAAGGATACAAGCATGTCGATTGTGCCGGAAGAACGAAGCATTGATACGCATACGACCAGACCGATTAGTGCCGGCATGATTGAAAATGTGTTTTCCATGCCCTCACGAGCACCCTCCAAAAACAGGTCAAAGACGGGAACACGTTTAACAAGGGCAAATATAAGTATCAAAGCGGCGGTTGCAAGCAGAAAATAACTGCCCATTATATATCATTCCTTTTTCGTGAAAATACCCTGCAAATCGTTAAGCCCACCGTTACCGAGGCAACGGAAGAAATCCATATGCACGGTAAAACCTCCAAAGGTGCGGCTGAGCCTGCCTGACTTCTCATAACGGCAAGTGTGCCGGGAATAAGCTGGATAGACGCGGTGTTCAGAACGACGAATGTTATCATATCATCGGTTGCACGGTCGGAAAGCCGACCGGAGTTCAGGTCGTGCATAGCCATGATACCAAGGGGCGTGGCGGCATTTCCAAGCCCCAAGAGATTTGAAACCACGTTCATTGAAACGTGTTCACGGGCACTGCCGTTTGTTTTCAGCGACGGCATAAGCCGGCAGAGCACGGGGGAGAGCATTTTTGAAATCAGTTCGGTTAATCCGCTCGCCTGTGCCACTTTCATAAGTCCGCCCCATAAACACATTGCTCCCATTACGGTAAGGGAAAGCTCTATGGCTTCACTGCCGCCGTCAAGCAATGCGGCAGCGGCAGTATCCGTACTGCCGGTAAAAACGGAGAAAATAATTGAGGATAAAATAAATATCGGGAAAAGATAATTCATCATAGCCGACGTTCCTTTTGTTGACATCAAATCTATTTATGATATATAATAATGATTGCCTGTGTGCGCAATTTTTCAAGTCGTGTAATTCATACGCGCGGATATTATTTTTTATTACAGACGGAGGTGCGAACGTTGGACAAAAACAGCAGAGGACTTCGGCTGAAAAACGAAGCTGCGTCCACTCCGGCTCAGCTTATTTCAAGTGTGCTTGAACAGCGTTATGCACATAAATCAAGTCCGGTTATCAAAAACGGAAACGAAAGACCCGACCCGATGACTTTTCCCGCCATGCAGCAGGCTTTAGGCTCGGTTTATTCCGCCATTGTGGAAATTGTCGGTGAGGAAAACGAGGTGGCACAGGAAAATGCCGAAGCAGCCGAAGCCGAAGTCGAAACCGGTGAAAATGTGCAAAAGCTCGGCAGACAGCTTATGGATATGGTCGATGAAATAGAACAAAACGATAAAAAACGTGACGAAGAAAATAATGCGGAGGTTGTCGAGGTTCGGAAAAACGACCCGTATAACCGTGCGCTTAATTCATATTCCGAAGCGAAAAGCGAAATAGCCACAATTGATATTTCAGAGGATATGGCTATTGAAACGATAGTCTCGGACAGCCGAAAAAAATCCGGCAAAAGATTCAGAATCGAGGGTAATTTATGAGAAATAACAGACAGGTCGGACTTGACGGAAAGGTTTTTCTTACAAGCTGCCTTAAACGAAGCTCTATATATGTTATCGGCGTTATACTGTTCGGCATTGTAAATGCCATTGCGGATATTATGAAGCTCACGGGAAAAAGCGGTATTGCCATGAGCTCACTGACCACAACGCTCATTTCCGTTGACCTCATAGTCAGCCTGCTGCTTGTTGTGGTGGTCTTTTACGCCTATTTTCTGGAATGCGGCTCAAGCATACCGGTACTGCGCGAAAAGCCCATTATTGTTTTGGGCTACTGCCGTCTGGCATATAACGTTCTGCTTTGCTACTACATCGTCTACAGAGCGATGTACTGTATCGTCAACAGCAGCTTTGTACCTTTCGGCATTCTGATGTTCTATGTCGTTTACATGGTGGTTACTTTCCTTTCGATACTTGCCTGTTGCGTTATTATTAACATTATTTCACGCAACATGATAAGACGTATTTACACAAAAACGCTGAAAAATCTCGCTGTGACGGGAATAATCTTTACCGCTCTTACACCAGTTATGTACATTATCGCAAGATTCTGGATAGGCGAAATCGGAGACGAGTTTTTCACCGGCTCATTCTGTGACCTGCTGAGGCTCTGCATTGCGCCGCTGCTTTATCTTTGTCTCTGGATTGCCATGTTGAAAGCGCGTACCGTTACCGCCGAAGTTTTCGGTGAGGTTGATGCCGCTATCAGAGACAGGCGTTATCAGATAACCTACACCGACAACACTAAGGATAACGACGAAAAGCCCGAAAGCCGCAAGCTAAAAAACAGCAAGGCAAAAGCTGCTGCGGCAGCGGCTACGGCAGCGGCGATTGAAGCCGAGGTCGCACAGCAGACGATACCTCAGGCGGCACTTCCAGAAGCCGTAAAGCCCGAAGATACGGAGGTAAAGCAGGCTGTAACTGAGAAAAAGCCGGAAAAAGCGGAAAATGCCGAAGCAATATATCCCCAGAGGGTTATAACGGAAAACACCGTTAAAACCCGTGAAAGCAGGATAAAAGACGAAAAGCTCAGAAAAGCCGTGTCGGAAGCGGTGGAAAAGGCAATCAAAGAGGACGAGAAAAAGGCTGAGAACAACGTGAATACAGCACAGAATCCTCAGCAAATGCCCGTTATGGAATTTGACCCGTATGCACCGGCAAATAAGGCGCAAAGCCGTACCGCTCAGGGAAATCACCCCGGACAAGCCCAAAGAGTTCAGCCCCGTCCCAATAATCAGGGACGGCAGAATCCTCAGCGTTCGGGTCAACGTCAGAATCCTCAAAGACCCACACGGCAGAATCAGAGAAAAAAGTAATAATGTGAGGTTGATATAAATTGGCACAGAGCAGAAACGTGGGTGAAGTACCGCAGTATAATGCCGAAATGTATCTGGCAAGGCTTACCCTTAAAAATGTCGGCATTCATTTCTGCACACTGATTATTTGCATATTCTCCCTGATACGTATTGTGCTGTCGGTTGCCGTTATCGTCAGCGGCGGAAACATTCCGATTGCCGCCATGTCTATAACAGGGCTTGTGCTTTTTTCGGCAGGCTCTGTATGTTCACTGCTCTTTTCGCGTGACGGCGGCTCACGTCTCACAGCATCGCTGACGGCTTCCGCTTTCGGGACGGTGATTTTGCTTTGCACGGGAATACTTGAACTGATATTTCTGAAAGCCGATATTGAAACGGTTTGTCAGGTAATCTTCCTGATTGGTGCTGTTGTAACGGCATTTTCACTGCTGTCGGCGGCAAAGGGCAACAGCGCAAATACGGCAGGCTGTTATATTCTCGGCTTCTCCGGACTTGCGGTACTGGTCTTTGCGGCGGTTTCCCTTGTTTCTGTCGGTTCTGTTCTTCGTCCGTGCTTTGCGTCCTCTTACAACTGGGGCTTTCTGGCGGAAGATGTTGACAGTGCTTCAACGCAGATTAAATGGTATTTCATCGGCTCGGACATTGCGGTCAGCTCTGTAAAAACCGTGTTCTTTTCAAGGTTCATCGAACGGATTGCATATCTGTTTACGGTGCTTGTTGTCACTGTTGCCGCATTGAAAACCGCACCTTACATAAACGGCAAAAAGAGAAACCTCGGATTTGCTCAGGAGGTCGGAGATTTTTCCGCCTTTGACGGTGAGGATTTCAGAAGCATATCGAAAAAACGCGCAACCGAAAATATCAGAAACCAGTCCTATTACGGAATCGGCAGTCTTGACCGCGCGGAAAACAGGGAAGATGCCGTAAAAAATCAGCCGATTGAATACAAAACCAATGAATACGGCGATTATCTGGATGAAGCGACAGGGATTTTCTACTACTATGACGCGGCTACCGGCAAATATTATTATCTTGACGAAAACAGCGGACAGTATGTTTACAGGCAGGAAGTCCGCAGTAATGCTTCAACGCCGGAGGACGCGATGCCCTGGGAGCTTTCCGGAAATGACGAAAACGACGAGGACAATATTTATAATTACTGACTGATAAACAAGCTTGCCAAAATCGGCAGGCCTGTTTATTTTTTTTCGGCAGTGCCTATAATTACTGCGGAGGTGCTGTATGGGAAGAAGAATAGTGGCGTTTTTCTGCATGTATGTACTGCTGTCGTTGCTTTTAACCGGTTGGCTTATGAATGTGACATTTTCCGAAAGCTATGTGGAAGCCGGAAACAGACAGAGCCTGTACTCATTGACCGTGTATTCAACACGTGGGAGTATTTACGACAGAAATATGAATCTGCTTGCAGGCGGTGCAACGGAGTATAAAGCTGTGGTCAATCCCACATCGGAATCAATTCGGGCACTGGCTGAATATTCAGGCGGCGATTCCGCTTCCGTCCTTGCGGAAAAGCTCAGAATCGGCAGACCGTTTATTGTAAATGTCGATGACGATTCTCTTTGTGCGGATAATATTCAAATTATCAAATGTGTAAAACGCTATGGCAGCGAGCCTGTGGCGGCACATATTACGGGCTATCTCGACGGCGGCGGCAACGGAGCAAGCGGCATTGAAAAAGCCTACAATGATTACCTTGACAGCTTCGGCGGAGCGTATACGATAACCTACCGTGTCGATGCAATCGGTGAAAGCCTCGGTAATGAAATAACGGTCAGAGACACAACGGATAATTCCGTCGGCGGCGTTGTACTGACAATTGACAGCGCAATTCAGATAATCGCACAACGGGCGGCAGAGGAGTATTTAAACAGCGGCGTTATAGTGATAATGAATCCGACTACCGGAGAAATTCTTGCCTGCGTATCAACGCCCGGTTACAGGCAAGACAGCATTGCCGACTATTTGAACGATGAAAGCTCGCCTCTTGTCAACAGAGCCTTTTCTTCCTATGATGTCGGCTCTGTGTTTAAGCTGGTAGTAGCAGCCGCGGCAATCGAAAACGGTTACGGGGATTTTACCTGTGAATGCACGGGAGAGGTGCAGGTGGGAGAAACGACTTTCAAATGCAGCAGTAAAACCGGTCACGGAGAGCTTAATATGGAACAGGCAACGGCGCGTTCGTGCAACACCTATTTCATTGCCCTTTCGGAAAAACTGGGCTATAAAAAAATCCTGGAAAAAGCAAAGCTGTTGGGCTTCGGCAGTGCAATTGAGCTTGGAACGAATTACTTCACCGGCAGCGGAAATCTTCCCGATGAAGCGGAGCTATCGTTGCCGGCAGGTCTTGCGAACTTTTCATTCGGACAGGGCTCTCTTATGGCAAATACCGTACAAATAGCCGCAATGGTTGCCTGTATTGCCAATGACGGAGAATATGTTTATCCCCGTGTTGTAAAGGAAACGGTAAATTCAAGCCTGAATACGGTGGGAAAATGGAACGGTTCCGCTCCATACAGAGCAATGGAAACCGATACTGCCCGAAAAATCACGGAATATATGAAAGCGACAATGGTTTACGGCACAGGCAAAACCGTAGCCTCGCAAAATGTCACCATAGCGGCAAAGACCGGAAGTGCCGAAACGGGAGTCATAAAGGACGGCAAAAGCCTTACACGGGGCTGGTTTGCAGGCTTTTTCCCTGCCGATGAGCCGCAGTTTGTCTGTGTGGTTTTGGAGGAAGACGCGGTATCGGGAACGGTGAGTGCCGGACCGTGCTTTAAATTTCTTGCCGAGCGTTTGAATGCCATTTATGGCAAAAGCGCATAAAACAAATACGCTTTTGTGATTTAAATTGATAAGGAATTTTGTTGAAATGTACGAAATAGAGTGTTATAATATATGACATTAAATCTATGGCGGTTGATATATGAATACGGCTAATCTCGGAAAATTTATAATTATCTGCGGTCATTACGGCTGCGGAAAGACTAATTTTGCATTAAATGTCGCCGCTGAACGTGCGGCGGCAGGTGAGAGGGTTACGCTGGTGGATATGGATATTGTTAATCCCTATTTCCGTTCAAGCGATTATCCCGAATTTCTGAAAGCACGCGGTATTGAGCTTATCGCTCCCAACTTTGCTCATTCAAATGTGGATTTGCCCTCACTTCCGGCGAGAATGTATTCCGTTTTTGAAAGCAGGGATACGGTCATAATTGATGTGGGCGGTGATGATGACGGCTCAACTGCGTTGGGCAGGTTTAACCGACAGCTTTCGGAAATACCGTATCAAATGCTTTATATTGTAAACCGATACCGCGATTTGCAAAACGACCCTCAAAATTCGGCTGAGCTGCTTCGTGAGATTGAATATACATCACGTCTTAAGGCAACGGCTGTTATCAGCAACGCTCATCTGTGCGGTGAGACAACGGCTGAAAATGTTATTTCGGGGGCGGAATACGCTGTAAAGACGGCGGGAATTTTAAATCTGCCGATGATAATGACTACCTGTGAAAAAAGGCTTGTACCCCAGGTGTCTCAAAAAACAGACAATGTATATCCGATAGATATAATTGTAACAAAGCCTTGGGAAACCGAGGAATGATAAAGGGAGGTTAGGTTAATGCCCGGAATTACAGTCAATCAGGCAGTTTGCAAGGGCTGCGAGCTTTGCGTCTATGCTTGTCCCAAAAAGATTATAGCACTGGATAAGGAAGTCATTAACGCAAAGGGTTATCACCCGGCAAAAATGACCGCTCCGGAGCAGTGCATCGGCTGCGCCATGTGCGCTATGATGTGCCCCGATGTGGCGATTACAGTAGAGAGATAACATGAAAGGAAGAATTACAATGGCAGACAAAGTTCTGATGAAGGGTAACGAAGCTCTTGCCGAGGCTGCTATTCAGGCAGGCTGTAAGCATTTCTTCGGTTATCCCATTACTCCGCAGACTGAGCTTGCCGCTTACATGGCTAAGCGTATGCCCAAAATCGGCGGTACATATTTGCAGGCGGAATCCGAGGTTGCGGCTATTAACATGGTTTACGGTGCGGCCTCCGCAGGCGTTCGTGCGATGACATCTTCGTCATCTCCGGGTATAAGCCTTAAAAGTGAGGGTATTTCGTACCTTGCCGGTGCCGATTTGCCCTGTCTGATTATCAACGTTCAGCGCGGCGGTCCCGGTTTGGGCGGCATTCAGCCCTCACAGGCGGACTACTGGCA
>CAZCQZ010000008.1:0-59215 GCA_964500965.1 uncultured Eubacteriales bacterium
TATTTTGAGGTTGCTTCTCTTTTTTTATTGGGTCACATCATTTTAGCACATACATATTTCCGTATTTTCGCGAAAATTTATATTAAAGTAAATTTTCAAAGCAAATGCAACTATAATATAACTTCAATATAGCTTCCGCATTTGCTTTGAAAAAATAATTGCTGTGAATATGTGAAAAGTAAAAAACGCCTCTGAAAACTCAACAAAGAATTTTAAGTGTCAAATCAGATAAAATCGCTGTTTGCGCAATTTAACATTTCGGCAACCTCGGAAATATCCGCAATCATTACGGCTTTCAGTTCTTTTAGCCTTTGCTCGTTCTGATGACCTTTCGGCACAATCACATACGGAACGCCCAGCTCATTTGCCATTTCCACGTCATGCACCATATCCCCTACGACCAGTGTGCGTGAACGCTCGAAGCCGTGCCGTTCAAGATAGTTTTTTGCCCTCTCGACCTTACTGCCCACCAGTAAATCGTCCGCGCCCAGCAGCTCATCAAAATATTCACCGATGCCAAAGCGTTCAACATCTCTTTTTACCTTATAGTTGTGACTTGAAGACACTATGACCTGAGAGATATTTTCCCGCTTTATTTTTCGCAGCACGCTTTCGGCGTTTTTATGCAAATGGGCATTTTCCACACGTCTGTCGTAAAACTCCGAAAACAGCTTTGTAAGCTCGTCATACGGCAAGCTGTCCGGATAGAGCAGATATTCATAGTACCTGCTCATTCCGTCACGCATGCATTTGTAATAGTCCGCAAGGTCGATATGAGGTCTTCCAAGCTTGCTTAATGTGTCGTTCACTGCTCCCAGCGCAATTTCCACATCGTCAATAAGCGTCCCGTTCCAGTCCCATATCACACAGTCAAAGTTTCTCATAACATATCTCCGGTCAGCTCGACAGGTGTTATGCCGCGCTCCGATGCAAAGGCTTCGGCGTTTACAAAGCACTCGTCACACAGACTTTTGGGTGAATGAGCATCTGAGCCTATAATGACTGTTGCGCCCACTTCGGCAACGGTATCCCAGAAACGCCAGTAGGGATAGGGATAACGCATTACTCCGTCACACATATATAAGCCCTTTCTCATTCCGTTTGCGTTGATTTCAAGGGGCATTCCCGTATCAAGAGCCGATTTCGCTATTATCAGCGCGGCTTCGTCCGCTTCTTTGCAATGGGTTTTCATGCTCATCACAAATATATCGGGGTGTGCAAAGAAAGAATACAGCCCGGACTCCATTGCCTTAACCGCACTTTTCGCGTATTTCAAATAGTCTTTCGGGCTTTGCAGATAAAACGAATTGTAGATTTCTCCGCTGTCATCGCGGAATGCATGAAGTCCCAATCCAAGATAATCGACATCGTTGCGCATTTTGATTTCTTTTATAAACGGCAGAAATTCATCAAGGTACTCGTATTCAAAGCCTGAAAATATCTCGATTTTTCCTTTATACTTTTCTTTCAGACCGGAAAGCGTATCAAGATAATCGTCAAGCTCATTCCATGTCATCTTGTATTGATTTGAGTTATCCGGGTCGGGTCCATGGTCGGACATTCCCAATCGAAGCAATCCGCAGTCAATTGCCTCTTTCACAAAGTCCTCCTCTGTGCCCTCTGCATGCATACAGCGGTAAGTATGCGTATGAAAATTCGATTTGAGCATTTATATCACCTTTATTCCGTAAAAGTCATATGACAATCCCATAGGATTAATATTCATGAAAACAATTGATGCAATCAGCACAAGTGCGAAAATCAACATAAATAAATCCGCTCCACGAAATTTCGGAACGTTCATTTTTGTTCTGTTGCCGTCGCCGGTATAGCATCGGCACTCCATTGCCGTCGCCAGGTCAAAAGCGCGGCGATATGATGACACCATAAGCGGCACAAGTATGGGAATGAGAGCCTTAACTTTCTTTATCGGTCCGCCGCTGTCTAAATCCGCTCCTCTCGCCTTTTGCGCACTCATTATCTTTTCGGTTTCTTCAAGTAACGTCGGCACAAATCGCAATGCAATGGTCATCATCATTGAAAGCTCATGTACCTTAATTCTGAAAATTTTCAGCGGCGACAATATCCATTCTATCGCACCGGTCAACACAGTCGGTGAAGTTGTGAATGAAAGCACACTGCTGCATAAAATCAACGAAACAAGACGAATCGCAATCAATATGCACTGGCTTATGCCCTCGGAGTAAATTTCAATTTTCCACCACGAAAGAATCGGTTCTCCCTCGCCTTTAACGTAAAAAAGATTCAGTGCGGCCGAAAACAGCAAAATTATATAAATAGCTTTTAATCCCTTGAAATACATTTTTACCGGCACACGTGTCAGCAAAACCGAAGCCACAGTTACGAGCAGCATTATTCCCACCGCCAGTAAATTACCGGCAACAAATATCAGCACAATCATGAGAATCAGCCACAAAAGCTTTGTTCTGGCATCAAGCCTGTGAAAGAACGAGTTGCCCGGAAAATACTGACCTAATGTTATATCAGTCATCCTCAACACCCCTCTTTCCGATAAGCCGCATGGCTTCCTTAACCCCGTTTTCGATGTTAAAAACAGAACAGTCCGCATCAAAGCCCAACCTGTAAAGCTCCATAAACACCTGGGTTATTTGAGGTATTTTCAATCCCATTTTCGACAGCTCTCCGGCACGAGAAAACACCTCTTTAACCGTTCCCTGCATCTCAAGCTTACCGTCATTGAGAACAATTACCCTCTCTGCTCTTGCCGCCACATCTTCCATGGAATGCGATACAAGAATAATTGACGCGCCTGTTTCCGCGCGGTACCTGTCCACAAGGTCAAGAATCATCTCCCTGCCTTTCGGGTCAAGTCCGGCGGTAGGCTCATCGAGAATAAGCACCTTCGGTGCCATTGCCATTACTCCCGCAATTGCGGCTCTGCGTTTTTCTCCTCCCGACAAATCAAAAGGCGATTTATCAAGAAGCTGTGTTATCCCAACCAGTCGCGCCGTATCCTCAACTATAGCGTTGATTTCATTATCGTTATATCCCTGGTTTGTCGGGCCGTAAGCAATATCCTCGCGAACGGTTTCCGCGAAAAGCTGGTATTCCGGGAACTGAAACACCATGCCCACTTTAAAGCGCACTTTTTTTATTTCCTTTGGCTTTGCCCAAATATCCCTGCCCTCAAGCAGTATTTTGCCCGAATCGGGCTTTAACAGGCCGTTTAAAAGCTGTACAAGCGTGGACTTTCCCGACCCGGTATGTCCGATTACGGCTACATATTCGCCCTGCTCGATTTTCAGCGAACAGTTTTTTAACGCCGTTCTTTCAAAGGGCGTTCCGGCGCCGTAAGTCAACGTAAGATTTTTCGTTTCTATTACTGCCATTTCTATTTCCCTATCTGTGATTTATTCGGTAATTCCCGAAGCCTTGTGCAGTGCCGCATCCGACTTTTTAACAGCCCTGCCCGGCGCGGCTTTCGGCGGTATTTTCGGAGATGCAAAGTCCTCTTGAATAAATCTGATGTATCTCTTAATCTCGGCCTTACTTTCGCCTTTGAAAATGTAAATATAATCGCCGGTTATCTCACTGCCGACACCGGAGGTACGAACATGAGAATAAAGCTTCGCGCCCAGTCTGCGCAGAATCTTTTCGTGCGGATTTTTATACGAGCGGTCAAAACGCCTCGCCGCACACCCCACAACGCCCTCTGCGGTTGTACGTATTTCCGGCTGTGTTCCGTTCTTCAGCTCCGCCCACATTGCATAAATATCCGTGCCTGTTCCGCAACAGATTGCGTCGGTTACATATTCGGCAGGAGGATTGAACTGTGCACCCGTAAAGACACATTCCCCCTTCTTTCCGATACCTTCAACCGCGTGTTCCAGCCTTACAAAGCTGAAATGGAAAAATCCGTTTCCCATATCAAAGGCTTTCAGCAAAGCATTGTTAAGAACCGCAAGCTTTTCATCATTGAGTATCGACCAGAATGCAAGCAAACCGTTTTCCGAAACAATCTTTTCCGGCGGTTCGACAAATTCCGTAACAGCGCAAAGCACCGCTTCGTTATTATCATTGGCTATGCCGTCACAGCTTATGTACTCGCCCTCCGGCACTGCGGAAAGCATATATCCGTCCTTTGCTTTGCCTTTCAGCATCAGTTCAAGCTGTGCATTACCGGTAATATAAAAGGTCGGCAAACGCTTGTTTTTAACAGGTGTCGCCACTATCGGATAACCGTATTGAACCGCAAAACGTTTTGCGGCGGCAAGCGATGACAGCTTTTCGTGAGGAACGGTTTTAATCAGCGCGTTTTCCGCACATTCAAGGGCTTTTTCGTTATTCAGCAAAACCTCAAGCTTTTCGCTGTTAAGCCCGTTTATGTGATAGTCATATCGCAACTGTGCTTCAAGGTCACGCCAGTAAGGATTGAGCGACTCAATGCAGTCAATTCGACCGTATCTGTGGATATAATATGCGCAGGCACGATACACCGCATCATAGTCGTGCAAATCTCCTACTCTGTAATACTCCGTCATACTGCCTCTGAGTATTGCCGGAAAAGTCTCATCACCGGCATCGCCTATACACAGTACATTCGCGCCGATATTTCTCAGAGCCGAAACAAATTTCCAGTGACCTGCCGGATAATTTGGTGAAATAAAAACAAAATTCATTTCTGCTTTGCTCCCTTGCAACATGTTTTCTCACATCTGAAATATTATTATAACAGATATGCGGTGTAATTTCCATATCAATTATGTAAAAAAGCGAAAAAGAAGCTGTGTAAAAGCGGATTTTCTGCACAGCTTCTTAAAATTTCCCTTTAAATCGTCAGCTTTCCGTTTTCGCCGTCAACAATAAGAAGAATTTTTTCTTCTGTAAGATTTTCGGCATTCACATACACAAGCACCGCCATATCATCTCTGCTGCACAGAAATTCCCAGCACAGCTTTTCGTTTTTGCCGTCGGTCGGGATTACCGCAAGCTGTGATTTTTCGATTTTAAGCTGTCGGCTGACGATTTCCTTTGCTTCCTGCTCCGACTTTTTTGCCGTCAGCTTTCCGCGCTCACGGTGGTTCATGACGTAATCTCTGGCATCAAGCTCCACTATTTCGCCGTTATCCAGCGCAACCGTCACTTTTATCAGGTCGGGATATATGACAACATCATCTTCAACGCAGGTAAAATTATACACACAGCAGTTTGAGTATATTTCGTAATAATTTCCCGTTACCCCCGAAAATCCGTGCTCGTTCAGATATTTTTCCGCAAGCTTTTCCGCTTCTTTCGCATCAAGCTTTGAGCTGTTTATCTGTCTGCCGTTAACCATATACGCAATAATTCCGCCCTGCACTGTTACGCCTATTTCAATATTGTCCTTTGAAAAAACATAAAGCGGAAGATTTCCGTCAACGGAACGGGAATACTCAATTTCATCGTTTACCGAATATTTTTTCGCCGTCTCCAGTGCTTTTTCTCTTGTAACCTTTTCCATATTCTTCACAAGCGACGGTTTCTTATCATATATATGGTCTGAAAAAGGTCCGTCGTAAATAAGTGTGGGGTACTCCGTAAAATCCTCCGCCATTGTGCCGATTGAATTACTTCCCTGTGTATTTCCGGCAGTCTGCTTCGCTTCACTTTCAAGCCAGACGCCACTATCCGCGCCTCTTGCGATAAGCTCGTCCATTGTCAGTCTGAGCTTTGCCGTGTATTTTTCAAGCTCTTTGAGCTGTTTCAGCTCATCTTCCGTCAAGTCCTCATCAAGATAACGTTTGTTTGCCAGCGACAAAGCATACTCACCGACCTGTGATATGAAACGATTGACATTATCAAGCTCACCCAATGATGACGGCATCTGTCCCAGCTCGGATTTTGCCGTTGCCGACTGTGTGCACAGCTTTGCCGCAAGTGACGCAAACTGCTCTGCCGAGCCTGCGCACAGCGTTTTTTGTAAAGTTACGTCAATGCTGTCGATAGTTTCGGACAGACTGAGCAAGGCGCGCTGATAACCGTATTCGTTTTTTTGCCGTTCTTTCATGTAACCGTTCCAGCCTGTCAGCGCATAAATAACCGCCACTGCCAATACAGCGACAAGATAAGATAATATTTTTACAAAGCTTCGCTTTTTAATATTCACATTCATCTGCAAATGTCCTCCTGCAATAAATCTGTGAATATTCTTTGCTGTTTGCTTCGTGTTAATTCCTGTGTTTTTCTGGCAACGTCAAAAAAATAAAATGCGGCAGAGGTGAGCTTTTTACACCTCTGCCGCTGTGTTTAATTATTCTTCAACGCTGTCGTTCTGAGCGTTTTCCGTATCTTCACCGAGAATTGCCGGAAGCTTCATGCCTGCCATTTTAAATGTTTCGTTTAACGGAGGAACTGCACCCATAAGTCCGGACAGGAAGTTGGCGGTCGATGTTTTTCCGTTTTCTCCCTTGCCGCTGTCCCAGACCGTCACCTTATCAATCTTAACATTCTTGATTGCTTCAACCTGAGTCTTTACAAGCTCCTCAATCTTATCGGCAATGATAAGCTGTACTGCATCTTCGGACTTGCCGCCTGCCGCTCTGACTATTTCCGCAAAACCTGCCGCCTGCTTGGTCAGTATTTCTTCCATACCTTTCGCCTGTGCCTGCATTCTTGCGTAAATCGCATCGGCTTCACCCTGTGCCTGACGGCGAAGCTTTTCTGCTTCCGCCTCCGCTTCAATCTCAATTCTCTGCTTTTCAATCTCCGCCTTAACGATTATGTCCGCTTTCTGTGTTGCGGCTTCTCTTGCGGCACGGGAATTTTCCGCCTGCTGTTCGGCAATGTAGGATTCTTCCAATGCCTTTGCGCGTGCGACGTTTTCCGCCGCGGTAGCACGTCTCTGCGCCTCTGCTTCACGCTCACGTCTTGTTGCATCGGACTGTGCAATCTTTGCCTTTGCTTCGTTTTCGCCGTCTACTGCGGATGCGTTTGCAGCCGAAACATTAACTCTCTCGTCCCTCTGTGCGTTCGCCGCACCGATTGAACCGTCTCTGTTCTGCTCTGCAACGCTCTTTTTCGCATCGTTGATAGCTCTTGCCGCCGCTTCCTTACCCAGTGCTTCAATATATCCGGATTCATCGGTAATATCGGTTACGTTAACGTTGATAAGTCTAAGACCAATCTTTTTAAGCTCACTTTCAACGTTGTGGCTTACGGCTTCAAGGAACTTATCACGGTCGGTATTGATTTCCTCGATTTCCATGGTAGCGATTACAAGACGAAGCTGACCGAAAATAATATCCTTTGCAAGCTCCTGAATCTCAGTCATTTTAAGTCCCAGCAGTCTTTCCGCCGCGTTCTGCATAACGCCCGGCTCGGTGGAAATACCTACGGTAAATCTTGAGGGTACGTCAATACGGATATTCTGTCTGGAAAGTGCGTTTGTCAAATCCACGTTAATGGATATGGGCGTTAAGTCAAGATACTGGAAGTCCTGAACAACAGGCCAGATAAACGCCGCACCGCCGTGGATACATTTTGACGATGCACTTGAGCCGTCGTTGTTATTACCGACTTTACCGTAAATAACCATGATTTTGTCGGACGGACACTTTCTGTACCGTGACAGTACAACAAGAATCATACTGAACACGAGTATCGCGATTATTACGAGTGTTACTGTTAATGGATTCATTTTTCTATCTCCTTTATCTGTTTGGTTTTACAACTAAAGTATTATCTCCCAGGACTTGCAGAACGGTCACTCTTTCTCCGAACTTCAGCGGCATATCACTGTCAGTCACCGCATCAAGCTCAACAAGCTGCTGTCCTATGATTATGTTAACTTTTCCTCTTGACGAGCGGTTAGCACCTACCGTCATGTAAACCTCGCCCTCTTTGCCGACAGCTTCATCGGGCTTCATTGTGCCGTCATGCTGGAGCTTTAACGCCCACTTCATGAACATGGCAACAAAAACCAGCGCAAGCATACCCATTACAAGGGCTACAAGTATCGCAACAAACGGAGGTGCATTGAGGTAGAGTGCGGTTATGCCCGACCACGACCCGACTGCAAAGAACGCAACCATTCCACGGACGGTAAACACCCGCAGTCCCGAATCATGCATTTCACCGTCAAAGTCATCTGCATCAGCATCGGTATCAATGTCAGTGTCCGTATCAAAATCATCGGACATATCCATATCACCGATTCCCGATGTGTCACTGTCCAAATCTCCGTCTCCGTGAGCACCGATTCCGAAAAGCAACAGAATTGTTTGCAGTATCAGTATCACCGATGACGGCACGGCAAGAATCCACAGCACTGCATATACGGGATTTGAATTAAACCAGGCGCACATTTTATCAATCCTTTCTCTGTAATATCAAACGGCTTTCGACCGGGTTATATGAACAACGGCACGACTGTGCAAAAATTTTTAATTGTAAATATACTCTTATCAAACATGGCAAATTGCTTTAAACCGCACAGCCATGCCGTTGTTTATGTAAAAAGTCTGCAATATTCCTTTTCCGCTCTTGCTTTGAGCTTTGCGGAAAGATAGCCGTAGAGCATTACTCTCAAGGCTCTTATCAGCTTTTCTCTTGAATCGTTCCGGGGACCTTTGTAATTCCCGATAATGTCATCGACTATCGCTTTAACATTTTCCTCCGAAAGCAGATTTCCTCTTGCTTCAAGCTGCTGTACCCCTTTTTCCATAAGAGTATACAGCAAGCTGTCGTCAATTATATCATCTGACCTGTCCTCAACCTCGCCGTTTATATAGCCCATGAGAGCTACTATTTTATCAAGGCTCATAACAGGTCTGAGCGTGTCAATAATAAGTATTCTCGCAATCTGCACTTCGCCGTATCGCTTATCAACCGGTGCCGGCACCCAGCCGCGCTTTACCCAGTTTTGAATTGTCGAGCTTTCAACGCCGGTCACATCGCATACCTGTGACAGCAGCAAACCGCCTGTTACGGCAAAAGCCGGGCAA
The DNA here is from genome assembly GCA_964500965.1 of uncultured Eubacteriales bacterium. GTDB lineage: Bacteria > Bacillota > Clostridia > Oscillospirales > Acutalibacteraceae > JAISGQ01. The sequence goes on from CAZCQZ010000008.1 coordinate 8,964, forward strand.
AGCTCTGCGAAATTTATATTTCTTTCCGGCATCAATCCACCTCGCTTACAGTGTAAAACGACCTTTCTTGTGTTGATGTGATTATATCAAATGGTCATATGACCGTCAACAGCCATCTTTTGATTCCTTGCCGCATTACACTTTATTTTTCTTCAGTTTTCTTCTGTTTTCTTTCAGTTTCTTCGTTTTTCGTTAATTTGACAATTTCGCATGTGTTTCCTTTAACTGCTCTCTGATTGACAGCTTTTGAGGACACTTGGTTTCGCAAAGTCCGCACCCGACACAAGCGGCGGCGTTTTTACGTTCCGGATTGTCAATACCTATCCGCGCATACTGCTCGCGGGCATAATCGTTAAGGTCGTAAACCCGTGCATAGTTCATAAGCCTGAATATATGCGGAATATCAAGCCCTGCCGGACACGGCATACAATAATTACAGCCGGTACAATACAGCTCCATAAGTCTACGGTTTTCTTCCAGTGCAGCCGAGATTCTCGAAAGCTCGTCTTCACTGAGTTTTTCGCTGTTTGATGCGGTTGCGCAGTTTTCCTCGACCATTTCGATATTGCCCATTCCGGAGAGCGCAATATTTACGTTGGGATTGGACATTACGAAACGCAGTGCAATCTCCGGAGAGGATTTCACCTTGCCGGGAAGCAGCGATGATATTGCCGGTGACGGTGCGCCAAGTCTTCCGCCGCCGACAGGTCCCATTATGACTACTCCCATATCCTGCTCATGGGCAAAGGCTATCGCTTCTTCGTTTGCTCTGTCAAGCAGATTGTACTGGCAGAGAAGGGACGCAAAATTTCCCTCGCCCTCCTTAATTATTTCTATCATATTTTCGGGGGTATCATGACATGAAAATGAAATATTGCGGATAATACCCTGTTCACGAAGCTTCAGTGCACGTTCCCACGGTCCGCCTGTGCCTTTTACGTCTTCGTCCCAATTCTTTCTGTACATACTCCAAAAATGATAGAAATCTATGTAATCGGTATCCAGATTTTTAAGGGATTCCTCTACCCTGCGTTCAAGGTCATCACCGGTTTTTCCTATTGGATATTTTGTGGAAATATAAACCCTGTCACGGTAGCCTTTAAGTGCTTTGCCCATGAGCTGCTCACTTTTTGCATCGCAATAAAAAGGTGCACTGTCAAAATAGTTTACTCCCAGCTCTATGGCGCGGTGTATCATATCGTTAACAGCCTCTGAATCGTATTCTTTTTTATCACCTGATGCTATTGTGGGAAATCTCATACAGCCAAAGCCCAGCTTTGATACCATTGCTCCGCTTTTTCCGAATTTTGTGTACTGCATATTCATCCTCCTGTCATCATGTTACTTAATATTATACATAGATTTTCTTCGCTATTCAAGTAATAATGTCGGTCATCAACAAAAAACCCGATATTTTTTAATGCCGCATACATTGCATTTGTAAAATTAACTGTATGTTAACAAAACGCGGTTTTTACGGTACTATAATTTTCCTGTATTTCAAGGAGAGTGAAAAAATGGGTGTAACTTTATTTGCGGATATTGAAAATCGCATGAATCCGAACAGGCGCGGCGCTCTTACAGACGAGGAGCTTTGGGACGTTATTGACTCCGTTCGTGACAGCTTCTTTTTAGGCAATGAGAACGGAGATACCATTGACGATTGTATGACGGAGTTTTTTGACCAGATGACCCCCGACTGGATTGCGTTTCAATCAAAGGACGGCACCTGCTATGTTAACTGTACCGGTATCAGTGACATTGACGGCGATGATGTTGAAATTGCCCTGCAATTTATGATGAGTGATGACCTGCGTTCATTTTCCCTTGTCGCAATGACAGTTGACGGTATACCGCAAACCGATAACTTTATTGATGAATTTCAGGCTGCATTTTCAAAATAGAAAAGGAATTACAACATGAACAGATTAAGATTGGCAACACCCGAAGACGCCGGGCAGTTGCTTTGCGTCTACTCTCCGTATGTCAAGAATACCGCTGTTTCCTTTGAACTCACAGTGCCGTCTGTTGACGAATTTTCACAACGCATACGGGAAATTTCGGAATTTTATCCTTATATTGTTTACGAATCCGACGGTAAAATCGCAGGCTATGCCTACGCTCACCGCTTTGCCGAGCGTGCCGCATACTGCTATAGTGCCGAGGTTTCAATATATGTATCCGAAGACTTTCATTCCACCGGAATTGCCCAAAAGCTTTACGGCGCGTTGTTTGCCATAATGGAACAGCAGGGGCTTTTCAATGCATATTCCGCTATCACCGTTCCCAATCCGCAAAGTCGCCGTTTTCACGAAAAATTCGGCTTTGAGCTTACAGGTGTTTTCCCCAACGCCGGGTTTAAGCTGGGCGAATGGCATGGAGTGGAATGGTTTTTCAGAAAAATCAAGTCACCTGTACCCTCTCTACAGCCTCCAAAAGCTATAGGAGAACTTGACCCACAGCTTGTCAGCTCCATTCTTTTAAAATTCACATAATATCAAAGCCCTGCAAATGTTCTTTTTGCCGAGCATCTCAAATACTAATTATCAAGAACAGAATTTTGGGGTGTGAACATGAAAAGAATACTTGCAGGGCTTTCTTCATTTTTACTTCTGGTAATAATTATCACCGCTGTTTTGTGCAGCATATCCGCAAACTTTCCGTCTGTTTATCGAATAAGCGGCATAAAAGGCGAATGCAGCGAAAACGGTGACTGGGTTCTGTATACCAACCGAACCGAAAGGGGTATTGACCGTGCTGTTTTCTCCATTCCGCACTGTGGCAGACTTATTACCGATATTGCATCGCCTTCGGGATTTTCACTGTGCATTCTGGCATATCTTTTCCTGCTGTTCATAGGGAGAAAAAGAAAAGCACCGCAGAAGAACACTCCCTCTGCGGTGCGCAACAGGCTTTACTGTGAATCCGATGACGATGCGTCCGATTGTGAAGCCGATACGTCCGTATCGGACACATCGCTTTCCACATTTTCGTATGAGTAATCAAACCCGTCCATTTCCTCAAACAGCTCCATTACACGTTCAAGAGCAGTCTGTATCTGCGGGTCTTCGGCATCGCTCAGGTGGAATCGGTTTTCGCTCTGATAATCCGTGAGCTTAACTTCGTAAACGGGAACAACGTGTCCCTCAACAACAATAGAACCTGTCTGGGTCTTCCATTGGCAGGTAGTAAGCTTTACCGCCGCGCCCGATGACAGCGGGAATACCTCCTGTACGGTAAGCAGTCCGGCTGTGCTCACCCCGATAGTCTCGCCACGGCTGAAGTCCGCAATGGTACTTGCAAACAGCTCCGCCGCTCCAGCGGTATTTTCATTTATCAGAACAACAATCGCAATTGAGCTTTCACTTGAATTGTCCGAGCTGTACAAAATCGTTGACTGTCCGTCCGCACCGACACCGAGCATTATATTTCCTGCCGGAAGCAGTGTATCAAGAATCTTACAGGCACTTTCGTAAGAGCCGCCCGGATTGTCTCTTAAATCAATCATCAAGCCGGAAACTTTCTGGTCTTTAAGACTGCCGAGAGCAGATGCAAACTGTGCCGGGGTGTTTTCAAGAAACTCGGTTATCCTAATGCACCCGACCTCCTCGGAAACCATGCGATATTCGATTGACGATACTGTATAATAATCCTTCAGCACCGAGAATTGATAGCTGCTGCCGTTCCTGTTTACAACGAATTTTACCGTGGACGTGCTTTTATCCGAAAGCATTTCAACAGCGGCACTGTAGCCGATTTCAAGCACCTTTTTTCCGCCTACGCTTGTTATTACATCGCCCTTGCGCACGCCTTTTTCATCGGCAGGGGAATCGCTGTGCACACGGTTTATTATAATATTTCCGTCCGAATTGCGCGATATTTCGATTCCCAGTCCGTAATCCGTTCCTGCCGAATGAGAAAGGTAGTCGGAATATTCCTCTTTTGTAAGATACTCGGCATATTCATCTCCCAAGCCGCTTACATAGCCGTTCATAACAGCTTCATTCAGCCCGTTTTCGTCAATATCGTAAAGCAGACTCAAACGTGCCTGAGCATCCAGCTCACTGAGTTCGTCGTAAAGCTTTTGCCTTTCGATAACCGATGACATTCGGTCGTTGAATGAATTCATCGCAAATGTATAGGTTGCAGACACAGCAATTGCCGCTATAATCATGGCAATTGACAACGCCAGACCCAGAGAAATTTTTTTATTCATAAATACCTACCTGATAAATGATGATTTGCGGAACAAAATTTCATTTCCGCCTGCTTATTTTACAACAAAGACCGGCAGAGGTCAAGTCCTCTGCCGGTCGCACTGAGCTTTTCGGAAATCAGACGTACTTTTTGGGATTGACTGCCGTACCGTTAACACGAATCTCAAAATGCAAATGAGGTCCGGTAGAATGTCCGGTAGAACCGACAAGACCGATTGTCTGACCCTTTGCAACGTACTGACCGACGCTGACCAGTCTCTTTGACATATGAGCATAAACAGTCATGTAGCCGCCACCGTGGTTTACTATTACATAATTTCCATAGCTTGAATTGAACGCACTGGTTGTAATTTTACCTTCGTTTGATGCGATAATCTTTGCGCCTGTAGGTGCGCCGATGTCAATACCCTTATGAAGCTTGCCCCAACGCATACCGTAAGGAGAAGTTATTGTTCCGTAGCCGGGAGTAGGCCATTTGAATCCGCCGCCTACATAAGTTGAGCCGACATCTTTTTTTGTTTCCGCCGCTATAAGAGCGTCAAGCTGTGCCTTTGCGACAACCATCTGCTCATCAATCTTTTTCTGTTCTTCCTCAAGGGCGGTCTGTTCGTCCTGAATCTCCTTGAGAAGCTTTTCAGCCGCAGCTTTTTCTTCGTCAAGCTCGGTCTTTTTGGCGTTCAGCGTTACCCTCTGTTCGTCCAGAGCGGTTCTTTTCGCTTCAACCGAAACCATTTTATCTTCGTAGGTTGCTTTATCTACGGTTATCGCATCTATAATCTCCTGCGTATATTCGGAGGTTTTTTCGATGTAATACATTCTCACAAGCAGGTCATCATAGCTGTCTGTACTGAGCAGAACCTCAAGCCCTCCGGTAAGATCACCGGACATGTATATTGCACGCAGTCTCTGCTTGAAGCTGTCATAATTTGCGTCAATTTCGCTCTCACGCGCTTCAATCTCGGCTTCCAGCTCCGCAATCTCCGCTTCGGTTGCCTCTATACTTGCGTTGAGCGTATCAACCTGCGACTGGAGATTGTCAACAAGCTCGTTTATTGTATCAAGCTCCTCCTGTGCCGATGCCGCTTTTTCGCGAATTGTGGACAGTTGGCTTTTTATATTTGCCTGCTCTTTTTCAAGCTGTGCCTGCTTTTTTTCAAGCTCCGCCTGAGTTGCGGCTTCAACTGTAACCGTACCTGTATTTGACTGATTCGGAGCAAGAAATATACAGAACGACATAAGCGAAAGAACAATGGTCATAACTATTGCTATTTTCTTAATCATTGTTTAAGCCTCCGTCTCTTTTAAGATACTTACTGATTGAAATAAGGCTTCCTCCTGCACCGGCAAGAATACCCGCTCCGATAAACGCAAGCAGAACAATCCACCAGAGGTTGCCGAAGCTCAAAACGCCCATCGTCGAAAAGGTCGCTTTAATCGCCTTTGTTGCAGTCTGATAAACATACCAGATAAGTCCGAAAGAGGTCAAGCCTGATATGATACCGATTATCATACCTTCAACAAGGAACGGCAAGCGTATAAACCAGTCGGTTGCACCAACAGATTTCATTATGCCGATTTCAAGCTTTCTCACATACATTGTCAGCTTAATTGTATTGGTGATTATAAACAGCGATACCACAAAGAGCAATCCGACAATCCAAAAGCCGACAACGGATACCACTTTATTGATATTGTTAAGCCTTGTGACAAATTCTCTCTTATCACTGACGTGCTGCACAAATGTCTTTTGCTTGATAAGCTCAATGGTCGTATCAAATTGGGAAATATCCTTAAATGTCACCTTAAATGCATGGGGAAGAAACTCAGAGGTTTCACCGAGAACATCGGTATCGAGTATTTCCTGAGTATCGCTCATGCCGTTCATTATGCTCAGAAAAGCATCGTCACTGGAAATAAACTCAAGCTCTTTAATATTGTTTATTTCTTTCAGCTGTTCTTCTGCAATCTGAATATCGGTACCGCTTATATTGTCATTAAGAAAAACCATGACGGCGTTTTTATCGGTCAGATAGCCCATCATATTGGAAATATTGACCGAAACAAGCGCGGCACAGCCCATAAGTAACAGGCAGCATATGAGAACGCCCATTGAAGCAAGACTCATCAATCGGTTTGTCCAGAGATTGCGAAAGCCCTCTTTGACAAGATATTTGAAACTGCTAAGCATAGAATTCCACCTCCGGACCGCTGTCGGCAACAAGCTCGCCTTCCTGAATTTCGATGATTCGTCTGTGGAATCTCTTTACAAGCGAATGCTCGTGAGTAACCATCAGTATAGTTGTTCCTCTGCGATTTATCTCGTTGAGCATATCGACAATTTCAAAGCTCATACGCGGGTCAACGTTACCCGTAGGCTCGTCTGCGATTATAAGCGCCGGGTTATTTATAAGAGCTCGTGCAAGACCGACACGCTGCTGCTCACCGCCGGACAGCTCTTTCGGATAACACTTTGCCTTATCGCTTAATCCAACCAGTCCCAGAACATACGGTACTTTCTTACGCACCGCTTTGGTGCTCATGCCGGTAACGCGCATTGCAAATGCAACATTATCAAACACAGTCATGTTCGGAATAAGGCGGAAATCCTGGAACACAATTCCCATTGTGCGTCTGTAATAAGGTAAATCCTTATGGCGCAATGTGGAAAGCTTATGCCCTGCAACAATTATCTCTCCCGATGACGGCAGCTCCTCACGCATGACAAGTTTCAAAAGCGTTGACTTGCCGGAACCCGATGAACCGACGATGAATACGAACTCGCCCTCGTTTACATAAAGATTAAAATCTTTAAGAGCCTTTGTTCCGTTATCGTAGGTTTTATAGACATTACGAAATTCTATCATTAAAGGTTAACACTCCTCTTTACCTTTAAATATGCGCTTTTCGGCTTTGACGATTATTCTCGCTTCGCTTTGCGCTATGCAAAGATTATAATACATAATCACTTTCCATTTGTTACATAATTGTTACGAAAATTGTTTTATCTTATGGAAACATTGCGTAAAACGCCGTGCTCAAATCACCGATAAAAGCCATTGTGTGAAAACCGTGTGAACAACATTGCCGTTTATCGGTAAATATTTGTCGCAAATTATGAAAGATAATGTTGAAAATCTGCGGCAGTGTTTTTGCACCGCCGCAGATTCCAAAATGTAAATTTTTTATTTCCTGTATCTTCTCTTTGCCGATGTTGCTTTTCCTTTTGACATATATGTTACGGTAATTACGATTATCAGTGCCACCGCTACTATACCTATGTTGATATACGTTCTCAGACTTTTTGTAGTTTCAAGCTTTTCCGCCTGTGTTTTTGTTCCCGTTTCGCTGTCGTAATCAATATCGTCTACGGTTTCATAGCCGCCGTAAACATACACCCTGTCGCCGTAAAGCGATGTGAAGTAGCTCTTTGCCGTATCAACGTCCGAATTTCCCACGGACACCTCAATAACGTTTTTATCCTCTGCTATGCTTGCGAAGTTTACAAGAAAATCATATTTTCCGTTATCGCAGTTATACATGATTTCTTCCTGAATCGCGTACAGCTCATCATAGCTGTACTTGACCGTTGTAAATTCAATTACATCGGGTGCACCGGACAGCGCGGAAATCTCGTTTCGCACAGATTGAGAATCATCGCAAAGGGCAATAACCAGATTTCCGTTGTCGGCAAAGTAAACACCTCCGACATATTCCGGGTACATAGCATAGCCTGCTTCTGCCCATGCCGCGCTCAGATTACTGAACGCCGTAAAGGAATCACCGTTAAAGCTTCCGTCTTCGGCAAAAACCGAAAAAGGTATTATCAGTGCCGTAATCAGTACCATTACAACGGCAATTATTTTTTTCATTGGACATTCCTCCGATTGCCTTAATTCGTTAATGATTCTAGCACAACAACGCTACCCTTTCAAGCTGTTCAAAAATAATTTACGCCTTTTCGCGCTCATCGTACATTCTGTGATAATAATTTCGATACTCACCGGAAATTATAGTTTCCCACCATTCACGGTTTTCGAGATACCAGCTTATGGTTTTCTTTATTCCCTCCGCGAAGGTGGTCTCCGGCAGCCAGCCCAGTTCATTGTGAATCTTTGTCGGGTCTATGGCATAGCGCATATCATGCCCTTTTCGGTCTGCAACATAGGTGATAAGCTCCTCGCTCTTTCCGAGTTCTTTGCATATTATCCTTACTATGTCTATATTCTTCATCTCGTTATGTCCGCCGATGTTATATACCTCTCCTACCCTGCCGTTGTGAATAATCAGGTCGATGGCTTTGCAGTGATCCTTGACATACAGCCAGTCGCGGACGTTCAGACCCTCTCCGTAAACAGGTAACGGCTTATCCGCCAGCGCATTTGCTATCATTAAAGGTATGAGCTTTTCCGGAAAATGGTACGGTCCGTAGTTATTTGAACAACGTGAAATCGTCACAGGCAATCCGTATGTACGGTGGTACGCCTGAACAAGCAAATCGGCGGCCGCCTTTGATGAGCTATAGGGTGAGCTTGTATGAATCGGCATTTCCTCGGTGAAGAAAAGGTCGGGTCTGTCCAGCGGCAAATCGCCGTACACTTCATCGGTGGATACCTGATGATAACGGGTTATTCCATATTTGCGACAGGCATCCATAAGGGTTGCGGTTCCCATTATATTTGTTTCAAGGAACACTCCCGGATTTTCAATCGAACGGTCAACATGGCTTTCCGCGGCAAAATTAACGAGAATATCCGGCTTTTCTTCCTCGAACAGTCTGTAAACAGCCTCTCTGTCGCAAATATCCGCCTTAACAAAACGGAAATTCGGATTGTCCATTACGTCTGCAAGCGTGGAAAGATTCCCGGCATAAGTAAGCTTGTCGATACAGACAATACGGTATTCAGGGTATTTTTCAAGCATATGAAATATAAAGTTTGAGCCGATAAAGCCGGCTCCGCCTGTTACTATTACAGTCATATTCTCACTCCCGGATTTTTATTTAATGTCTAAACCTGTCTTCGGCAACCAGCTTCAGGTATTCGCCGTAAGGCGATTTTCCGTACATCTGCGCCGATTCCAGCAGTTTTTCTTTCGTTATCCATTTTGCGTAATACGCGATTTCTTCAGGCGCGGAAATTACAAGCCCCTGCCTGCTTTGTACCGTCCGCACAAAGTCCGCCGCTTCCATAAGACTGTCCATTGTTCCTGTATCAAGCCATGCGAAGCCGCGTCCCAAAATCTGTACGCTCAGGCTATCCGCTTCAAGATAAAGCCGATTCAAATCGGTTATTTCAAGCTCGTTTCTTGCCGACGGTTTTACCTGTTTCGCCATTTCAACCACACGATTGTCGTAAAAATACAGACCGGTTATGCAATAATTGGACTTCGGCTCTTTCGGCTTTTCTTCAACCGACAGAACTTTACCGTCATTATCAAATTCAACAATTCCGAATCTTTCGGGATCTTTAACATAATACCCGAATATGGTAGCTATTCCGCGCTCGGCATTTCTAACCGCCTGTCTCAGGTTTCTGGTAAACCAGCCGCCGTAAAATATATTGTCGCCCAAAATCATGGCGCATGTGTCGTTTCCGATGAATTTTTCACCGATGATAAACGCCTGCGCAAGCCCGTCCGGTGACGGCTGGACTTCATAGGAAAGGCTTATTCCGAACTGACTTCCGTCTCCTAAAAGCTGCTTGAATCTCGGCGTATCTTCAACGGTCGATATTATAAGAATATCCTTAATGCCTGCAAGCATGAGCGTTGACAACGGGTAATATATCATCGGCTTGTCGTAAACCGGCAAAAGCTGCTTCGATGTTACTCTTGTCAACGGATAAAGACGCGTTCCCGAACCGCCTGCCAAAATTATGCCTTTCATCTTAAACCTCCCGATTACTTATTTAAAATCACGTTACAGATTCTGTCAACGTCAGCCACGTCCAAATCCGCATACAACGGCAGGCACAATACCTGCTCGCTAAGCCTTTTTGCCGTCGGAGTTGCATCAGGTGAATATTTCCCACCGTAACATTCAAATCCGCTTGTTAACGGATAAAAATACTTTCTTGCATATATATCATTACGGCTGAGCTTTTCACATACTTCGTCACGGCTTTCACCGAATATACCCGGATCGAAAATCACCGGAAAATACGCATAATTCGGGGTCACTCCCTTTTGCACCGGATTCATTTGCAACCCTGTAACGTTTTGCAGATGTTCCGAATATCTCTCGACAACGACCTTTCTCTTTGCAATCTCATCGTCAACATGGCGTAAGTTGCAAAGTCCCATAGCCGCACAAAACTCATTCATTTTTGCATTTGTTCCGACACTTTCAACCGTATCCGGGCTGCTGATTCCGAAATTTTTCAAATGTATGATTTTTTCGTCCAGCCCGTTATCGCCAAAGCAAATCGCGCCGCCCTCAACGGAATTAAACACCTTTGTCGCATGAAAGCTGAAGCAGGAAACATCTCCGAAAGAGCCTATTCCCTTTCCGTTAACCTTTACTCCGAATGTATGAGCGGCATCGTAGATGACTTTTAAGCCGTATTTTTTTGCAATGCGTTCGATTTCTTCAACATCACATACATTTCCGTATACATGAACAGGAGCTATTGCGCAGGTTTTTTCGGTTATCAGGCGTTCAATCGCGGTCGTATCAATCGTAAACGTAACCGGGTCAACATCGCAAAACACCGGTTCCAATCCGCTTCTCACCATCGCCTGCGTAGTGGAAGCAAAAGTAAAGGGAGTCGTTATTACTTCACCTTTCAATCCCAATGCCTGAAATGCGATTTCCAATGCCATATGCCCGTTTGTAACAAGCTCCACGTTGGAAACACCCATATAGCTTTTCAGCTCCGACCGAAGTTTTTCGTGCTTCGGTCCCATATTCGTAAGCCACCGGCTGTCCCATATATCCCTTATTTCATTTGTATATTCTTCAAAGCTCGGAATTGAAGATTGAGTTACAAGTATTTTTTCTCCCATTGCATACAGCTCCTTTATTGCAGTTAACAGCTACGCCAAAACCGCCTTAATGACAGTATATCACGTATTCTGCGGACATTCAACACTTTTATCAACTATTAACATTGAGGTAACTTTCCTCTGCCTCACACTCTAATATCCGTTTAACGGTGCAATTCTCATTGTTATTATTTATAAAAGCCCTTGATTCGCAAACAAATGTGCGTTATAATGCATATGTAATACTCTTGCGGAGGGATATTCATGTCACGGATTCTTGACGGACTGAACAGTCAGCAGCTTGAGGCTGTCACTACAACAGAGGGTTTCGTGCGCGTTATTGCCGGTGCCGGTTCTGGCAAAACAAGAACGCTCACGCGCCGATACGCTTACATCGCCGACGAGCTTGGAATTTCCACGGCTAACATTCTGTGCCTGACTTTTACAAACAAAGCTGCCGCCGAAATGAAAAAGAGAATACGTCAGCTCATCGGTGACAGCGATACCGGTCTTATCTGTACCTTTCACAGCTTCTGCCGCCGAATGCTGTTTGAGGATATTCACACCGTAGGTTATCCCTCAAGCTTCACCGTAATGGATCGTGAAGACCAGAAACTTATGCTTCGTCAGGTCATGGATGATATGGGGCTTTCTTTGCAGGAGCATAAAATCAGCAAAATTATAAATGAAATTATAGGTCCTAAAAAGGGTGCATCCCTTGACTATGTCGCACTGCTTGCCAACACCGACAGCACCGCTCTGCAAAGAGCTATTGCCGACGCAGGCAGCGAAAAGGACGAGATTTTCTGCCGTTATCTGCTTGAGCAGCGAAAATGCTTTGCTCTGGATTTTGACGACCTTATTTACTTTTCATTATATATTCTCGGCATTTCCCGTGACGTGTGCACTAAATGGCAAAAGCGTTTGCAGTACATTATGGTTGACGAATTTCAGGACGTTGACAATGCGGAATATGCTCTTGTCAAAAGGCTGTCCGCTTATCACAAAAATCTTTTTACGGTAGGTGACCCCGACCAGACGATTTACACCTGGCGCGGTGCGAATGTTTCAAATATTCTTGACTTTGACAAGGTCTTTCCGAACACCAAAAGCATTATGCTTACCGTGAATTACCGCTCCTCTCCTCAAATAGTAGCGGCTTCAAATTCTCTGATATCCAAAAATCGCTACCGTATGGATAAGGAGCTTACGGCAGTACGCCCGACCGGTGCTATTGCGTTTTTCAACCACACCGGCAGTGAAAAGGACGAGGCAATATTTATTGCCGATGAAATTTCAAAGCACATCGAAAACGGTGTGCCGCCGCACAGTATTGCCGTGTTATACCGCGCACATTATCTTTCCAGAGAAATCGAAGAACAGCTAATCAAAAGGAGCATCAGCTACAGAGTTTACGGCGGTGTAGGCTTCTATGAGCGCATGGAAATTAAAGATGTCCTCGCCTATCTCCGCATGATATGCACCGGCGATGACCTTTCATTTGCAAGAGTTATAAACACTCCCAGACGCGGCATTTCAAAGACACGGCTCGGACAGCTTCGGGAATATGCCGCGGAGCACGGAATAACGCTGTATGCTGCTCTCTGTCGCTGTGTCGATGAAAAATCACCGATTGTTTCAAGAACAAAGGCGGCTGATTTTATTAAGCTCATCGAAACGCTTCGCGTAGGATATGAGGAACGCTCGATTTCATCTGTATTGGAAGAAACACTTGCACTCAGCGGCTATGAGCAGATGCTTCGCTGTGACGGTGACAGCGAACGCCTTGACAATCTTGCCGAGCTTAAACAGTCCGTTGCGCGCTATGAGCGTGACGAGGGTGAGCGTATGAGCCTTTACGACTACCTTTCCCATGTTTCGCTTATGACCGTCGATGACGACCCGGACACTACCGAAGCGGTGCGGCTTATGACAATTCACGCCGCTAAGGGGCTTGAGTTTCCCGTAGTATTCGTGTGCGGTCTTTCGGAGGGCGTTTTCCCAACAGGCAAAACCGACACACGTGATAAAATGGAGGAGGAACGCAGACTTGCCTACGTTGCCATGACCAGAGCCGAAAGTGTGCTTTACCTCACCGACTCGGAGGGCATGGGACTTAATTCAAATATGAAATATCCGTCAAGATTTATCTTTGACATTGAGCCTGAGCTGCTCCAATACACAGTTGAGCTGAGTGCGGAGCTGGTGGAGGCCGCCAAAAGCCGCATAACCGTTGATGAACGCAAGCTTGATATTAAGCTTCTGCCTGTAGGAACGGAAATTGCACACCCGACCCTCGGAAACGGTAAAATAATTGCCGTCAATGCTTCAAATTCCTGCTATATTGTGCGCTTCATCTCCGGTATTGAACGAAATATCAGCTTTACCGCAGGCTTTCTCGACCGTCAGCAGAACCGATCACTTTAAAGTGCGCAGTCCCTTCGGATACCTGTTTTTCAGTTTTCCTCCCGAAACCTTTCCGAATCCGGTTACTATACCGTTACAGCACACCGCCGTAAATCCGTTTTCCCCTGTGCAGAATATTTCCTCTCCGTGTAAGAATGCCGCCAGCTCCGCACTGTCTGCGGCAAGGTCGATATATTTGCGGCACTCGTTTATGTTTGCCGCCATAAATACTCCGTGTGCCGGTTCAACGCGATTACTTTTCAACTCACCCAGCGGCACACCGGCACGTATCACGCCGTCAAGAGGCACGTCCGGCATACATTCCGGGAGCATGTAGCCTGTATTTCCGTAAACGGCAATGTGTCCGACCGGTTTTGAAGAAAAGCAGCTTTCGTAAAGCTCTCTCAGCATTTTCGTCTGTGCGTTTTCCTTTACTCTCATAGCATAGCATTTGCTTTCGGCAATCTTACCGCGCTTTCTCAGCCGCGCGGCATAATGCCCCTCACCGCCGTCCTGCGGATATATTCGCCTTGTCAAGGTCAAATCATATTTTTCACTGAAATTAAGTCCGCATCTTCCAAAAGCGGCAGGTATTTCTTCAATGTAAAATTCGGGGTGACGGTCCAGAAACGCAATTATATTTTTCTCGTTTTCTTCCGGCGCAAAGGTACAGGTCGAATATACCAAAACGCCGCCATCTTTAAGGCATTTTGCGGCAGAATCAAGTATTTCAGCCTGCCGCACCGCACAGGCGGCAACATTTTCGGGTGACCAGTCACGCACTGCGTTTTCCTCTCTGCGGAACATTCCCTCCCCCGAACACGGGGCGTCTACCAGCACTCTGTCAAAAACCGCACCGGTCTTTTCAGCCAGCGCATCGGGGCGCATGGAAGTAACGACTGCATTTTTTATGCCGCATCTTTCTATATTTGAAATCAGAACATTTGCCCTTGAACGGACATATTCATTTGACCAGATACAGCCCTTTCCCGCAAGCCTTGCGGCTATCTGTGTGGATTTTCCGCCCGGTGCGGCACACATATCCAGAATAAATTCACCCGGCTGTGGGTCAAGAGCCGTCACCGCGCTCATGGCACTCGGTTCCTGTGAATAAAACGCACCGGCGTGATGATATGGCGATGCTCCGATTTTTCTCTCCGATAACATTCTGAAACCCTCGGCGGCAAAGGGTATCTGCTCAAGCTCAAAGCCCAGCGCATCTGCGTTTTCTTTTTTCAGCTTCAATGTATTTATACGCACACCGCGTGTACATGGCATTTCATACTGTGCCAGAAAGCACTCGTATTCACTGCCCAAAAGTGTTTTCATTCTATCAAGAAATTCAATCGGAAGCATCATTTTTTCGCACCTCTCTGTATATTTCGATTTTCAATGTGTAATAATAGCCATGAAAGGAGGTGTCCTTCATGGCTAATCAGAAGAACAACCAGTCCAATAACCAGCAGTACAATCAGCAGAACAACAATCAGAACAAGAACGAGCAGAATAAGAATCAGAGCGAAAACAAGAAAAACAACTAACCCTGCTTTTTCGGCATTCCCGATGCGTTCGTGCATCGGGAATGCTGTTTTTTTACTGTTATTTGATAAAAGATTTAAAGCGAAGTCATAGACAAATCAGACAGTTTGTAACTGAATATTTATATTAAACAGCAGTATTATACACTGTATGCAGACATATTTCCACAATAAAAATAATAATGCGTGAAATTATACAAACAAACACGGAATAATATGTCACTACGCACAATTGTCATGTCTTTTTCCGAGTGGTAAAATAAGAAAAAGCGTTAAGGAAGTGTTTGATGTGTATTATCTCGGAATTGATGTAGGCGGCACTAATCTTTCAGTCGGCGTTGTTGACGAAAACTATAAAATCATCGGTCGAGGCTCGCGGCGTTCCCATGTTCCCCGTCCGATTGAAGATTTCTGCGATGACATTGCGGCGGCGGCTCTTGATGCAATATCTGCCGCAGGGCTTGCTCTGTCCGATTTTGAAAGCTGCGGCATCGGCTGTCCCGGCGTTATAAATTCAAAAAACGGAACGGTTGAATACTCAAACAATCTCCATTATTCAAACATTCCTCTTTCCGACATGATTTCACAAAGACTTTCCGGCTTGAAAGCTTACATAGACAATGATGCAAATGCCGCCGCTCTCGGTGAAGTCCTTGCCGGTGCCGCCAAAGGCGCGTCCAGCGCCCTTGTTGTCACAATCGGTACCGGTATCGGCGCAGGCATTATCGTTGATAATAAAATTTATTCCGGCTGTAACGGCGTTGCCGGTGAAGTCGGACACACTCTGCTTATTAAAAACGGTAATCTGTGTACCTGCGGCAGACGCGGCTGCTTTGAAACCTATGCTTCCGCAATAGCCTTGAAACGTCAGACCGCTCAGGCAATGCGCGATAATCCCGATTCCCTTATGTGGACACTTGTTGATGCTCCCGAAAAGGTCAGCGGTCGCACTCCCTTTGAAGCTATGCGCATGGGTGACAAGACCGCCGCTGCCGTTGTCGAACAGTATTTTGACTATCTCGCTGACGGAATTACCGATATAATCAACATTTTACAGCCGGAGGTCGTTTGTCTCGGCGGAGGTATAAGTAAGGAGGGTGACGGTCTGCTCGTCCCTCTGGAAAAGCTTATTGCCGAGCGTCGCTTCTGCCGCGGAAATGTTCCTCAGCCGAAGCTGGTTTGCGCAAAGCTCGCAAACGATGCAGGCATAATCGGTGCGGCACTGCTTCCGAAATCGCTGTAAAACCCTCGGAGGGCACTAGATATGAATAAACAGGTAAAATCGAGATATAATGTCACTCGGCGTGTTTTGCTGTTCTGGACGCTCTTTATCGGCATCGGCGCTGTGGGCGGTGCTGTTTGTATGCTTTCGGATCCTACCGGCAAAACCGTGGGCATGGACGCAATGCTTCCTTATTTTAAAGCTCTCCCCTTTGCGGATATTTTGTTTTGCGATTTTACGTTTTCAGGCTGGGCACTGCTCATCGTTAACGGCTTGACCAATTTGACAGCATCGGTTTTTCTTTTCGCAAGGAAAAAGTCCGGCTCTGTCTTAGGCTGTATATTCGGCATTACTCTCATGCTGTGGATATGCATTCAGTTCTATATGTTCCCATTAAATTTTATGTCAACCGCATATTTTATTTTCGGATTTTGCCAGGCAGTTACAGGCTATGCCGCATATGTGTTTCAAAGGCAGGAATCTTTCACCGTCGAGCCTGCCGACTACCCGAATATCGGCACGAATCAAAAACAGCTTGTGGTGTATTTCTCACGCATGGGCTATGTGAAAAAGCAGGCTTATATCGAAGCAAACCGCACAGGTGCCTGTATTTACGAAATACGCTCAACGGAAAACACCGCCGGTACGTTGGGCTTCTGGTGGTGCGGTCGCTACGGTATGCACAAATGGCCAATGCCTATTGAGCCGATAAGCATTGACCTTTCTTCCTTTGAACATATTACCGTGTGCTCTCCTATCTGGGTGTTTTCCCTTGCCGCTCCCATTCGCGGCTTTTGCAAAGCGGCGGCAGGAAAAATCAAAGAGGTTGACTACATTCTTGTACATCACACAGGTGGCAAATACGAAAATGCCGCAAAGGAAGCCGATAAGCTTCTGGGTCTTACCCACACGCGCCTTTGCAATATTCAATGCAGAAAAGGCGTTTATAAACACCTCTGCGAAGTAACAAAAAAATGATTTTAGCAATGCACGCTAAATAACCCGTTGGTCGTATTTGCCGACTATGCCCTTTGCCCACTTCATTTCGGATTCGGTTGGGCTCGGAGTGTTGTAAAGCTCGTATACTTCACAGCTTTGTTTCCACTTATACTCTCCCATTTTATGAAACGGCAGCAGGTTTATCTGCTCGATACAGCTATATTTGCACAGCAGCTTTCCCAAATCGGAAAGCTGCTTTTCATTTAACGTGTAGCCCTTTAAAACAACATGGCGTATCCACACTTTTTTGCTCTGTACCTCACAATAATCCAAAAGCTCTATGGCGTTTCGGTTGCCAATTCCGGTTAGTTTTTCGCAAATTTCGGAATCGGAAGATTTAATGTCAAGGAGAATCAAGTCTGCTTTGTCAACTGCCGCCGAACATTTTGACAGCGGAACTGCTCCGGAGGTGTCAATGACCATGTGAAGTCTTTCGGCCTTACACCTTTTAATAACCTCAGTGCAAAATTCAGGTTGCATCAACGGCTCTCCGCCTGACAGCGTTACGCCGTTTATAAAGCTTTTGCATCTCAATATCCGCTCGGTCAATTCATTTGCAGAACATTCCGTGCCGCCCCCTGCACTCCACGAATCTACGTTGTGACAGTACTTGCATTTCAGCAGACACCCCTGTAAAAAAACCACGTACCTTACACCCGGACCGTCAAGGGTGCTGAAGCTTTCCTCCGAGTGTATTCTTCCGGTTATGCTCATCAAAAGCGAGTGTGAAAGGTACGGCTGATAACGTCCTGCTGCTGTTCTCTTGTAAGCCTGATAAAATTCACCGCATATCCCGAAACGCGAATTGTAAGCTGAGGATATTTTTCCGGGTGCTCCATAGCATCCTCCAATACTTCCTTTCGTATAACATTTACGTTGATATGGTGTCCTTTTTCTTTAAAGTAGCCGTCCAGCAGGGTCTTCAAATTATCCTTGCGCATTTCTTCCTCTGTGCCCAACGCCTGCGGCACAATTGAAAACGTATAGCTGATTCCGTCCTCGGCAAAATCATAAGGCAACTGTGCAACGCTCATCATAGACGCTATACTGCCCTGTCTGTCTCTGCCGTGCATTGGATTTGCGCCCGGTGCAAAAGGCTCTCCTTTTTTTCGTCCGTCCGGTGTTGCACCCGTTTTCTTGCCGTAAACCACATTTGAGGTTATTGTCAGCACCGATAACGTGGGCTTTGCGTTTCTGTAGGTCTTTTGCTCTCTTATATGCTGCATAAACCGCTTAACAAGCTGATTTGCTATATCGTCCGCTCTCCTGTCGTTATTTCCGAATGTCGGTGGTGTGCCTGTTACCTCAAAATCCACGCACAGCCCGTTTTCACTGCGCCTTGGACGTACTTCGGCATATTTAATCGCCGCCAGCGAATCCGCAGTCACGGAAAGTCCTGCAATTCCACAGGCAAAGGTGCGCACTATATCACTGTCGTGCAACGCCATTTGCAGACTTTCGTAGCAATATTTATCGTGCATATAATGCACGCAATTTAATGCGCCTACATACACCCTCGCAAGCCACGAGCAAACTCTGTCAAAATTTCCCACGACCTCATCAAAGCACAGCTTTTCACCCTTGCAGGGCTCTATTCCCTCTATTATTAAATCTCCCGATATTTCATCTCTGCCGCCGTTTATCGCATAAAGCAACGCCTTTGCAAGATTTGCCCTTGCTCCGAAAAACTGCATCTGTTTCCCTACTTTCATTGCGGAAACACAGCAGGCTATGGCGTAATCATCACCGAATTTCTTACGCATTAGCATGTCTGATTCATACTGTATTGACGATGTTTCTATGCTCATCTTACAGCAATACAGCTTAAAGTTTTGCGGCAGTGCATTATCCCACAGCACCGTCATATTCGGTTCGGGAGCTGCGCCCAGGTTACTGAGAGTATGCAGAAAACGGTAGCTCATCTTCGTTACCATGTGCCTGCCGTCATTGCACATTCCGCCTATTGCCTCCGTGACCCATGTGGGGTCTCCCGAAAAAAGCTCATCGTATTCGGGAGTACGCAAAAAGCGTATCATTCTCAGCTTCATTACGAAATGGTCGGTAAGCTCCTGTATCTGCGCTTCATTCATTTTGCCGCTTTGCAAATCCCGCTCGGCGTAAATATCGAGAAAGGTAGATACTCTGCCAAGGCTCATTGCCGCGCCGTTTTGCTGCTTTGTGGCGGCAAGATATGCAAAATACAGCCATTGAAACGCCTCTTTTGTGTTTTCCGCCGGACGCGTTATATCAAAACCGTAGCTTTCCGCCAGCCTTTTAAGCTTTTCCAGTGCCCGTATCTGCTCCCTTATTTCCTCTCTGTGCCTTATATTTCTTTCATCAAGAGGTTTTTCGTCATTTTTCAATTCCTGCTTTTTTTCTTCGATAAGCGCATTAACTCCGTACAGCGGTACTCGCCTGTAATCACCGATTATTCTGCCCCTGCCGTAGGAATCCGGCAAACCGGTGATTATTCCCGAATGGCGTGCCTTGCGTATTTCCTCCGTATAAGCATCAAAAACGCCGTCATTGTGGGTCTTTCTGTAGCCGAATATATCCTCCACCCGTTCGGGAAGCTTCTCGCCGTAAGCCGTAAGGCTTTTCCGCACCGTTCGTATACCTCCGAAAGGCAAAATTGCCCGGCGCAACGGTGCATCGGTTTGCAATCCGACTATCTGCTCATCCTCTTTTTCAATATATCCCGGAGCGTATGCATCAATATCGGATATTGTTGCGCTGTCAATGCTCAGCACACCGCCGTTTTCACGCTCTTTTTTCATAAGCTCGCTGACCTTATTCCACAGCCGCTTTGTTCTCTCCGTCGCAGGCTGTAAAAAGCTTTCGTCTCCGTCATACGGTGTGTAGTTTTCCGCTATGAAATCGCGCACGTTGATTTTTAAAATAATAATCCCTCCAAGGTAAGCTTTTACAGTAGTTTACCTCGGAGGGACTGTTTTATCCGTCTTTTTTTGCTATTCTCAGCTTGATTCTTACATCACCGCCAATAAACTGGTAACGTCTGTAGCTTCCGTATATTCGCGATGTTATTCTTTCGGTGTAGCGTTTTTCCAAATCATCAAATTTCAGATTTGTGCTGATTATTGTAGGTTTGCCGGTACAAAGCCGTGTATCAATCAGGTCGTGAAGCACAGCAACGGTAAACGCCGTTGAAAACTCAACACCTAAATCGTCCAATATCAGCAAATCGCAGGACTTGCAAAGCTCAAGTGTATCGCCGTCCGTTGCGGCTCTGCCGAAATGCTCCGCTTCTATTCTTGCAAGAAAGCTCTGAGCTGTTCCGTACAAAACACCGTAGCCCTTGTCAATTGCCGCTTTTGCTATGGCAAGAGAGAGATGGGTTTTGCCCAGACCTACTCCGCCCTGAAAAAGTAAATTGTCCGATTTCAGAGAAAAATTATCCGCATATTCAACGCATCGGCGGTAAATTCCCGACATTAGCCTGCGCGGTGATATTCCGTTTGCGCCGGCTTCTTCCGGGTAGTGGTTAATATCAAAGGTATCAAAAGTACACAAGGACAATGGGGTAATGCTGTTGAGCTTTTCGTATCTGATTTTTTTAATAAGCTCATTCATGCAGTCGCACATTTTGCCGTCAACAAATCCGGTATCGAAGCACTTTCCACACGCGTAAACAGGCTCAAGAGAATCTATTCCGTTTTCGTCAAGCAGCTCCCTCATTCTTTTCTGATGGGCAAGGTTATTGTCTGCAAGCTCGGACATCGCCGCATCTATATCCACGCCCTCTGTCAGCAGTGCTTTCGCAACCATTACCGAGGTCTTTGCAATGGCTTTTTCGTGCTCCGCATATTCCGGCACAGCCTTTACAAATGCGTCCCGTTTTTCCTGTGCTTTTTCTTTCGCGCTTTCACGCCGTTTTTTTATTATGTTTAACGCTTCCTTATAGGAAGCCGCATCTATACTCATTTGGATTTCAGTCCTTTTTTCAGTTTTCACTCGTCCAGCTCATCAAGCATTTCATTCCATAAAATCTGTTCGATTTCGCTCTTATCGTATGTAGGCTCAAATCTTCCGCCTGAACTTTTTTCCTCTGCGTTCTTTTCCTCATACTTTCTGAGCGTTTCCAACGTAACAATGTCGTTTTCATGCCATTTTTTCATTATTCCGTTCATATATGAAAAGCTTAGCTTGCCCTTTTGGTTTATGCAACGCTCGTAAGCTTCGTTTATAAGTCCGTCGGGCATTTTCCACTCATTTACCCATTGACTGCTGAAAGCTTCCTCTTTTGCCGACGGCTTTGCGCGGTCAATTTCCAAAAGCGATGACACCTTTCTCCACGCCGCTCGCGAATCCGCCTTGCCGCGCACCTTGGCTTCCGCTTTTTCCATTGTGTCTATACCCTCGTCAATCCAGCCCAATCCCGTGGTTTCTATATATGAGGACGACAAAGAGCCTGCCGTTTTACAGTAATGCAATAACATTGGTACAAGTTTCGCATTGAACCCGTACCAGTGAGTTAAAGTTACATACAATGAAATTTCTCTGTGCGTCAGTTGCTTGTTAAGTATTGCTTCTACTGCCAGAAGCATTTCTTCAATTGACTTATCCTTTGCCATTATTTCTGCGCATTCGTCAAAATTATAACTGATACGTTCCTTTTTCTGCTTTTTAGGCACAGGCGGTGTTTTTATCTCCGGCACGCTTTCCGCTTGCGGTTCTTTTTCTTCCCGAACAATCTCCGCCGGGGCTAAAAACTCACCTTTGCGGCAAAGAACACCGCAGGTTATCCAGTAGCCCAGCGCATCGGAAACATCTTCCTTTGAAAGAGAGAGCAGTTTTGAAAGCTCGTCATCGTCAATTTCTTTTCCCGAATGGCGCAGAATATACAGGAGCACCTTTAATGATGCCGCGCCTGCAAGCTTTATATGCTCGTCCACAACGCTTGACGGAACGGCAAACACCGAATTCCAGCAGCCGAGATTTACACAATATTTCACGGTATTTCACCCTTTCCGTTTTTATTCGCCGTTGTTTTCAAGTATAGCATAAAACTATACTTACACTCAACATTTTTTTGATTTTATGTAGAAAAAAATAATTATATAAGCTATAATAAAAAAGCCAACCATTTTGTTTATCTGAGTGTTAATAATTATGAGGGGGTTCTTAATGTGGAATCTCACGAATTTGATATATTGATAACGCGTGTTGCAACGGGAGATACCGACAGCCTTGAGCAGTTATATAATGCCTGTGCAAAGGGCGTTTATGCGCTTGCTTACTCCTTTGTGAAGAATCACGCCGTTGCCGAGGACATCATGCAGGATACCTTTGTACGTGTGTGGTCCTCCGCTGCCGATTTTAATTCTGTTGGGAGCGGCAAAGCGTGGATTTACCGCATTGCGCGAAATCTTTCAATCAACGCGGTCACAAGAAACCGTGCCGACAGTCTTGATGCTCTTACCGAGAAAAACGGCGACAGGCTTGCCGATGACACTTCTGCCGAGGACACCGCTGTTAACAGTCATGCAATCGACCGCGCTATTGCCGCTCTTTCAAGCAAGGAACGGGAAGTTATAATTCTTCACTCCATAAGCGGATTCACTCTTTACGAAATTGCTTCACTGCTTTCCGTTCCCATTGGTACGATTAAGTGGCGGCACGCTCAGGCATTGAAAAAGCTCCGTTCGCTTTTATCCGATAAAATATAGAAAGGAAGGTGCATTTATGAACGACAATGATATTTACGAGCTTTTGTCCGAAAGCTTTGACGACAAGATTAAGCCGAATTTTGAAGATGTTAAGAACCGTATTGCAAAGCTCTCCGAGCAGGAAAACAATGCCGTTATTCCCTCTGCACCTTTCAAACAGAGCAAAATGAAAATCGCGTTTTCGATTGCCGCCGCTGCCTGTCTGGTGCTGGTTTGCGGTATATCATCGGTAATGATTGCCGCTAACTCCGGCAAAAACGAATCAGAGACAGCTCCCGAATTTTCCGCTGCCACAGCCGAATACGATGGGATAAACGGTGATTTCGACGATGCTTACACAGCTTCCGAGCAAAACGAGGCAATGAAATTCGGTATTTCTCGCGATGAAACCTCGGAGAATTGCGACGATTGTTGTGCGGAAAGTATTGAAGTATCCGATTCCGATATTACTACTGACAGCGTTTCCGAATCCGATGTGCAATAAATGTAATTTTTCAAAAAGTTGTGCATCATTTTTGCGCAAAGAGTTGCTTTTTTTCGCAAACCGTGTATAATAAGTGCAAATAAGCAATTGATGTGCGAAAAGGAGTCCTCAAAATGGGCAACAAAGTTACAATAGAGGATATTGCTCAAATACTGGGCATTTCAAAAGCTACTGTCTCACGGGCGATTTCCGGAAAGGGACGTGTCAGCGAAGCTACACGTAAGGAAGTCATGCGCGTTATGGCAGAGCAGAATTATCAGCCTGCTTCCGTTCAGAAAGAGCCTGACTGCAAGCACAGCGGTACTATTGCCGCCGTTATGCCGTCGGATTTCGCCAATACCAGCTCAACCTTTTTTCTCGAATGTCTCTTTTCGGTTTTCAGCACCGCTAACAACGCATCCTATGATGTTATAATTACCAGCGATTCTTTTAACGATGTCGATTCCGTTGAGCGGCTTGTCAAAAGCGGAAAGATTGACGGTCTTATTTTCCTGCGTTCTACCGTGCTCGACAATTACGAAAAACTGTTGACCGAGTGCAACATGCCCTTTGTAATGATAGGTGCACCACCCAGACCCGACATTCATCATGTGGATAATGATAACATAGCCGCCAGCCGTGAGCTGACCGAACACTTATTGGATATGGGCTGCAAACGCATAGCGTTTTTAGGACCGGATATAAATTCCATAGCGTTCAATCACCGCATGAAAGGCTATGTTGAAGCCTACCGTGCGCATGATATTGAGGTTGACCCCTCTTTGATACATATGAATCTGAAAAATGAGCAGCTTGTTATTAACGCACTGCTCAAGCTTATGAATACAAATCCTCCGGACGCGATAATTACTGCCGATGACACTCTCTGCTACTGGACACTCATGAATCTGGACGTGCTTAATATTTCCATTCCCAATGATGTTAAAATCGCCAGCTTTAACGACAGCTCTGTGCTGTCCACCCACCAGCCGGCAATCACTGCGGTAAACGTCAATCCTCAAAGTCTCGGAGATAAGGCATGTCGCGTTTTGCTCAGACTTATCGACAATTCGGACGCGCCTCTGCACAGCTATGTTCCCTATGAAATAATTTTGCGCCGTTCAACTCTTTAGGTATATTACTCCGACCTCTGCGAAAAATATTTGCGGAGGTGCTTACAATGGTTCAAAACAATTTCAACGAGCTACCTGTGGGCTTCGGAATGGCGTTATCCCAAAACACCTGTGCCATGGAATATTTTGCCGCACTGCCGAGAAACCGCCAGCACGCGATTCTTGAGCAGGCTCGGCACGTTTCATCATCTGCGGAAATGCACAATTTCGTAAACAGTCTTAGACAGTATTAGTATACATTAAAAAGACCTCCGTTGAAGAAGTGTTTTCAACGGAGGCTTTTTTATGTTTTACTGATTCATAATGTCACAGGCGCACTTCAATTTGATTTTTAGCGGTTAGACTATCCGGCGTTACCGAACATTCAAATGCCATAATATCGACACCGTTATCGGCGGCATTTCGCAGAGCTTCGCCAAACTCAGGGTGCCGCTCGTCATTTGGGGTCATATATTTCATACCCTCCATTTGAACGACAAACAGAACGCAGGTAAAATATCCGCAGTCATGTGCCTTTACAAGTTCTTTAATGTGCTTTATGCCGCGTTCCGTCGGCGCATCGGGGAAAGAAGCAATGCCGTTGTTTTCAAGGGTTACTCCCTTAACTTCCACAAAGCCCTCTCTGCCCTTTGAATCCACGACATAAAAATCGAATCTGGAGTCTCCCCACGTAAATTCCGGTCGGATAAGGGTAAGCTGTGGCATATCCGGCAATTTGATTATGCTGTTTTTTAAAGCTTCGTAAACGACTTTGTTCGGTGCTTGAGAATCCATATTTATAAGGAGCTTGCCTTTTTCAACCGCAACCAGGTCATAAAGCAGCTTGCGCCTGCCACGGCGATTGGTGAAATCTTCAAGATAAACAGTCGCGTTTTCAGTCAGCAGCTCACGGCATCTGCCTGTATTTTTGACATGCACGGCGACCTTTTCTCCGTCAAGCAATACCTCGGCAACAAACCGATTCGGACGTGAAATGAATTGCGCCTTTACTATATTTTCGTATCTCATATAATTGTTATGTTTGCATTTTCCTGCATAAGTTTTTCGACAAGCCGACTGCTTACAATTCGGTAAGCAGGTTTTTCTCTTTCCCTGTATTCATCACTGTGATGCACTGCGCCGCCTGTTTTTATGTACTCATGAAGAAAATCTTTCCAAAGGGTCAATGAAAACGCTCCGCTTTCGGCAATCGCTTTTTCAGCCGCCCTGAGATATTCAGCGAATAAAACCTCTCCGCTTCCGTTTATTTTCGCAGAAGACGCAAACATTTCAAAAAGCCTGTTCGCAGGCAACCTCGCCGCTTTCCAGCCGCTTATGTTTATTCGGCACACATCATCGGAAATGTATTCGCATATCGGCACATTTTCGGGCTTTGTGTCGGTAAATTCCTTATCGAAGTATCTTTTTGCCGCATTAATGTCCGAAAGCAAATGTTCTGCGCCGAACGCCGCCTGATAGCAAAGCTTGACAATATCCGCAGGCTGTACGGACGGGTGGTTTTCTATTTCCTTTAATACATAATCCTCAAAATTCATCTGTCATCACCTTTTATGCCCATCAAACAAGCTTTCCCATACAGTATCCGTCTGCCGCTTCGGTAATTATTATGTTTACCGGTTGACTGCACTTTTCGGGCATTGCCACTCGTACCTGTGTATAGTTTTCGGTGTAGCCGTCATATATGCCGTTTTCCACCTCGGTTTCCGGCAGAAAAGCGCAAATTCTGCCCACCTGTGACAATCTGAATTTTGCCGCGCTTTCATTCGTCACCGCTATCATGCGCGCACTTCGTTCCGATTTGACCGCATTGGTAACCTGATTCGGGAAGCTGTCCGCCGCCGTTCCGGGTCTGCGTGAGTAGGCAAAAACATGAGCCTTGGCAAAGCCTATTTCCTGTGCAAAGCTCAGAGATTTCTCAAATTCTTCCTCCGTTTCACCGGCAAAGCCTACCATAATATCGGTGGTTATGGAGGGGTTATCGAATTTTTCACATATTCTTCGCACTATACCTCTGTAAAATTCCGTGTCATATTTTCTGTTCATTCTCGCAAGAGTTTCATCACAGCCGCTTTGCAGTGACAGATGAAAATGAGGGCAAAATTCAGGTATGGCGGCAAGTTTGTCAAGGGTTTCGTCCGACAGCAAATCAGGCTCTACAGAGCCCAGGCGTACCCTTTTGATTTTAGGGTCAGAAGCCGCGGCACTTACGGCATCGAACAATGTCAATCCGATGTCCTTTCCGTATGCGGACAGATTTATACCTACCAACACAACCTCGCAGTATTCGGGCGGCAATGCGGCAATCTCATCTGTAATGCTCTCAAGGGGTCTGCTTCTTACTCCGCCGCGTGCATAAGGTATCATACAGTAGGCACAGTAATTATCACAGCCGTCTTCAATCTTTATCATCGCTCTTGTCCGTTCCCCGAAATTCGCAACACTGAACGCTTCACGGTATTTTTCGGTATGTGGCTCAATGCAGACGATTCTTTCGCGCTTTTGCAGATAATCGGAAAGCAGTGTCGGTATGGCGGCTCTGTTTGAATTGCCGATAACAATATCCGCTTCGGGTATTCTGTCGGCACTTTCCGGTAACGCCTGTGTCATACAGCCTGACACAACTATTACCGCATCGGGATTTTCACGGCGTACCTTATGGATAAGCTGTCGGTTTTTCTTGTCGCTTTCCGCTGTAACGGTGCAGGTATTTATTATGTATATATCCGCGCTTTCGTTCTTATCGCACTGCAAAAAGCCGCACGAGCAAAGCATTTCGCTCATAGCCTGAGAATCATATTGATTGACCTTACAGCCCAGTGTCAGTATTTTAAATCTCATTGCGCACCCTCCTCCTGAGCATAAAGCTCCTCAAGCTTTGAAAAAAGCTCTTCCTCATTTTCGCGCAGTGTGCTAAGCTCATTTGTTATTTCAAGTACCTGCTGATAATCTGCGGCAACCTCCGGCAAAGACAGCCGTTCTTCAAGCTCGGATATTTTAACAGACAGTTCTTCAAGAGCCGCTTCTGTTCTGGAAATACCTGTCTTTCTCTTTCTGGCGGCAGATGCTTCTTCCTTACGTCTGCGGTAATCTGCGGCAGATGCGCTTTCGACCTTTACAGTCGAAGCAGTGGGCATTTTATCCGGTCGGTGCTGTTCAAAATAATCGTAATTTCCTTTATATTCGGTGATTTTGCCGTTATCCATGTAATAAAGCCTGTCCGCAAGCTTGTTTATAAAATAGCGGTCATGGGAGATTATGAAAACAGTTCCCTCATAATCGGCAATGGCGTTTTCAAGAGCCTCACGGGAGGTTATATCAAGGTGATTCGTAGGCTCGTCCAACAGCAGAAAATTAGCCTGTGAAAGCATCAGCTTCAATATTGATATTCTCGCTTTTTCGCCGCCGCTCAGCGTAGAAATAAGCTTGAAAACATCATCACCTCTGAACAGAAACGAGCCTAACGCGGTACGCACCTCGGTTTCCGTCATTCTGGGATAGACGTCCCAAACCTCGTTTAAAACGGTTTTATTGTCGTGAAGTGATGCCTGTGTCTGCTCATAGTAACCGTACTCCACATTCGGTCCGAATGTCACACTGCCGTATTTGCCTGCAAGCTGACCCACAAGCACCTTGAAAAGTGTCGATTTTCCACAGCCGTTGGGTCCTAATAGAAAAACACGTTCCCCTTTATGTACCGAAAGGTTAAGCTCTGAAAATATAGTCTTTTCGCCATAGCCTGCCGTCAATCTGTCACAGATAAGAATATTATCTGTTATGGTCAGTTTGGTTTTAAAATTAAACCTCAGCTTGCTTGGCAGATTTTCCACCTCTACAAGCGTTTCCGCAATGCGATCCAGCTGTTTCTGCTTGCTGGCTATGGTGACGTAGTTGCGTTCCTGATTCCAACGCTTCTGCTGTTCTATAATACCCTCTATGCGGTGTATTTCGCGCTGGGTATTTTCATAGTGTCGCTGTGCAATTTCGCGATTTTCCTCTTTTTGCTTGAGATAGCTTGCATATGCGCCCTTATATACGGTCAAATGATGATTTTCAAGCTCAAAGGTACGGTTGGTGACCTTTTCAAGAAAATATCGGTCGTGGGAAATGATTATGTACGCGCCGTTGTAGCTCTGTAAAAAGCTTTCAAGCCACTCAACCGCGTTTATGTCAAGGTGGTTTGTCGGCTCATCGAGAAGCAGAAGATTCGCACCGGAAAGAAGCATTTTGCAAAGCTGAATTTTTGAACGCTGTCCTCCAGAAAGCTCTCCCACATCCCGTTTCAAATCACTTTCTTCAAAGCCCAGACCTATAAGTGCGGCTCTTGTGCGGCTTTCAAAGGTAAGTCCGCCGCGTTTTTCGTATTCTTCTGTGAGAAAATGCTGTCGCTCTATCAGCTCGGCAGAGGCTTCTCCTGCCGCTATCCGCGCTGTAACAGCGGATAGCTCGGCATCAAGCTCCATAAGCGGCTTGAAAACCGTGAGAGCCTCATCATAAACACTGCGACCTCCGAAAAGAGTAAACTGCTCCATATAGCCTAATGTAGCAAGCTTATTGAGGGAAATATTTCCGGAATCAGGCTGATTTTCACCGGTTATAAGCTTAAAAAGGCTGGTTTTTCCACAGCCGTTTATACCCACTAAAGCTATTCTGTCCTTTTCGTCTACAGAAAAGCTTATATTTTCAAATATCATGTTTGCGCCGTAATACAGCCCCAAATCATTGGCACTGAGTACTGTCATAAAATCCCGCCTAAATAAGTATACAGGCTGTGCCGTGACAGCCTTGTTGACAATTATACAATAATATGTGCGGCGATTCAAGCAAGAAAGTCCATTGCGTTTCATAACTCTTTTCTGTTTAAAGCCATTTCTTCAATCTTTCTATATGGGCTTTTTCACAATCCATATATCTCTGCGCCACGTCACGGGAATAATCGCTGAGTGAGCCGCCGTTTACCGCCTTCTGCACCTCGACAAGTGCCATATTCGAGCCTTGAATAAGCATTTCCGCCATGTGTGACGGTGAATCGTCCATCATGGTTTTCATGTTAACCGAGGTTTTAACGCCCATTTTCGCCATGGTTTTAACGTCTCCTGCAACTATTCCGCTTTCCGCCAATGCAGAGCCTATTTCCATTGCAAGGTCGTTGTACTTTTTCCTGAAATCCTGCAAAAGCCCCTCAAATGCTGATTCTGTGGATTTTTTCAGCAGAGAATCAATTGACACAAGACCCATTTTACAACTATCGTGAATCAGGGTCAGCACATTACTGTCATCGGAATTATTCTTTATCACAAAACCACTCCTTTGAAAATATCATGTCCAAAATCTCCGAATATATCTATTTTTTCAAATTTAACACCGCAAAGAGGAAATTTTCAGATAGTTATTGAAAACCGACAAAAAAGAGTGTATACTTATAATGGGATTAAGCGGTGCATATGCACTTTTATATCATAAAAAGAGAGGTAGAAAATATGCTAAATTCAGTTCTGACCGCGGAGCGCAGTCTCGGTGATACCATACTCGTCACAACTCTTACGGGTATGCTTATCGTTTTTGCCGCTCTTATTCTGCTCATTTTCATAATTTGGGTGTTTGGTAAGTTCTTTTCCGGAGCACCTAAAAACGAAAAAGGTGTTAAAACCCCGACACCTGCTAAGGCTGCTCCCGTGTCGGTTGCAAGCACGGCAACGTCTCAGTCAAATGACGACATCATTGCGGTAATCGCCGCGGCAGTTGCCGTTTACGGTGAAAACGAGGGCAAGCGTTATACAATCCGCTCGGTCAAGCGTGCCGCTAATTCCGGCGGAAGAAGCCCGTGGGCTGCTGCCGGCATTGCCGAAAACGTCCGCTCTTTTTAAAAAAGCAGAAAGGAATTTGACATACCATGAATTTACTGAATCAAATTTGGCAAACTCTTATTGACCTCGCGAAAGAATCGGGTATTGCCGGTTTCTTTGCCGACGGTCAGTGGAAAAATGCGGTTATGATTGCCGTTGGTTGCTTACTTATTTACCTTGCTATAAAAAAAGAGTACGAGCCGTTGCTCCTGCTCCCCATCGCTTTCGGCGTTATTTTAGCCAACCTTCCTCTTGCCGGTCTTATGACCCCTGCAAGCTCCGAGCTTATTCCCATAGCTTCGGCTACAGATACCGAGCTTGCGAAATATCCCACGATGATTGTCAACGGTGAAGAATTTGTAAATGTCACCGAATCCGGCGGATTGCTTTATTATCTTTATCAGGGTGTAAAGCTCGGTATCTATCCTCCCCTTATCTTCCTCGGCGTCGGTGCTATGACCGACTTCGGTCCCCTTATCGCCAATCCCAAGAGCTTCCTGCTCGGTGCTGCGGCTCAGCTCGGAATTTTCTTCACCTTTATCGGCGCAATGCTTTTAGGCTTCCCCGGTGCAGTTGCCGCTTCAATCGGTATCATCGGCGGTGCAGACGGTCCTACCGCTATTTACGTAACCAGCAAGCTTGCCCCCGAATATCTCGGACCTATTGCCGTTGCTGCTTACCTTTATATGGCTCTTGTACCTATAATTCAGCCTCCTATTATGAAGGCTCTTACCACAAAGAAAGAGCGCAGTGTTGTAATGACACAGCTTCGTCCGGTTTCTAAAACCGAAAAGATTCTGTTCCCGATTATCGTTACAATAATCGTTTCTCTGCTTCTTCCCTCTGCCGCTCCTCTGGTTGGTATGCTTATGCTCGGTAACCTTTTCCGTGAAAGCGGAGTTGTCACAAGGCTTTCAAATACCGCCCAGAACGAGCTTATGAATATAGTCGTTATTTTCCTCGGACTTACTGTTGGTGCTACCGCAAACGGCGAGGTATTCCTGAGCCTTGAAACCATTGAAATCATTCTGCTCGGTGTTGTGGCTTTTGCAGTCGGTACAGCAGGCGGCGTTCTTCTCGGAAAGCTGATGTATCTCCTTTCCGGTGGAAAGGTCAACCCCCTTATCGGTGCGGCAGGCGTTTCGGCAGTTCCCATGGCTGCTCGTGTAGCCCAGAAAGTCGGACAAAAGGAAAATCCCAGCAACTTCCTGCTCATGCACGCAATGGGACCCAACGTTGCAGGCGTTATCGGCTCTGCGGTTGCGGCAGGCGTACTCATTTCTATCTTCGGCTGATTATTACAATGCATATGCGCTCTCTCAAAACGGAGAGCGCATAATTTTTCTAAAGGATGGTAACTAATGGCAGAACTCAAAGAGCGATTTGTTAAAGCAAAAAGGGCAATTCTCCAAAGGGAGTATTCCCGTCTAAATTCCATGCAACAACAGGCGGTTTTCCAAACCGAGGGTCCTGTACTGATTCTTGCCGGTGCAGGCAGCGGTAAAACCACCGTGCTTGTCAGCCGTGCGGAAAACCTTATAAAATACGGCAATGCCTATAATTCCGATACACTCCCCTACGGCTTGACAGAAGATGATGTAAGCTTTCTCGAAACTCAGACTGAGCATATTACCGACAGTGAGCGTGTTCAAAAGCTTCTTGCGGTGTATCCCGCAAAGCCGTGGCAGGTAATGGCTATCACCTTTACCAACAAAGCCGCCGGTGAACTGAAAAACCGTCTGGTTGCAAAGCTCGGTGATGAGGGTAACGATGTTTGGGCTTCAACCTTTCATGCATCATGTGCAAGAATGCTGCGCCGTGATGCGGAACGGCTCGGCTACACCAATCGCTTTACAATTTATGACACAGACGACCAGCGCAGACTCATTAAGGACATTATGAGCACGCTGTACATTGACGAAAAATTTTTGTCGCACAAGACAATCGGCAATGAAATCAGTCGTGCTAAGGAAAAACTTCTAACCCCCGAACAGTATTCAAACCTTGCCGGTTCGGATATACGTCTGCGCAAGATAGCCGATGTTTATACTCAATATCAAAAGCGGCTTATTGAGGCGGACGCAATGGATTTTGACGACCTGCTTTTCAACACCGTAACTCTCCTTAACGATAACGAAGATATTCTCGAATACTACCGCCGACGTTTCCGCTACATAATGATTGACGAATATCAGGATACTAACCACGCACAATATCTGTTTGTGCGTCTGCTTGCGGACGGTCACAGAAACCTCTGTGTGGTCGGTGATGATGACCAGAGCATATATAAATTCCGCGGTGCTACAATCGAAAATATTCTTTCCTTTGAAAAGCAGTACGAGGATGCGACTGTTATTCGACTGGAGCAGAATTACCGCTCAATGGAAAACATTCTGAAAGCGGCAAATGCGGTGATTTCCAATAACACAGAGCGCAAGAGCAAGCGACTTTGGTGCGACAAGGGTGCAGGTGAGCTTGTTACACTCTACACCGCTTCCACCGACCGCGAAGAAGCAAAATATATTGCAGACGAAATAAATAACGCTGTTGCTTCAGGCGGTAAATACTCCGACCATGCGGTACTGTACCGCGTAAACGCACAGTCAAACTCCCTTGAAGGCTATCTTTCAAGAGCCGGTATTCCTTACCGCATCATAGGCGGACATCGTTTCTACGAACGCAAGGAAATCAAGGATATGCTTGCATATCTTTGCGTAATTACAAATCCTGCCGATGAAATAAGGCTTCGCAGAATCATAAACGAGCCTAAACGCGGAATCGGTGAAAAATCAGTGGAAAACGCTTCGGAAATTGCCGCACAGCTTTCGGTTTCGCTTTTTGAAATAATGGCTACCGCCGACAACTATCAGGCACTAAGCCGTAGTGCGGCAAAGATGATGCAGTTTGCACAGATGATTACCGACCTTGCAAATGCAGCGGGTGACGTTACTGTCGGTTTAGGCGACCTTTTAGACCTGATTCTTGAAAAAACAGGCTATGAAGTCTCCCTTGCCGGAGATGAAAAAAGAGAAGAACGCATGGAAAATATCCGCGAGCTTAAATCAAACCTTGTGAAATTCCAGGAGGAACGCGGTGAGGAAGCCGACCTTGGGGAATTTCTCGAAGAAGTCGCGCTTGTTGCCGACATCGACAATTACGATACAAATGCCGACGCGGTTGTACTTATGACCCTCCATTCCGCAAAGGGTCTGGAATTTCCGGTTGTTTTCATTCCCGGTCTTGAGGAAAACATTTTCCCCGGCAGACAGTCCTCTCTTGACCCTGCGGAAATCGAAGAAGAACGCCGCCTTGCTTACGTCGGCATAACCCGTGCACAGAACAAGCTTCATTTAATCCACGCTCAGTCCAGAATGCTGTACGGTCAGACAACGCGCAATCCCGTTTCGCGCTTTGTTACGGAAATTCCCGGCGAGCTGCTTGACAAAAAATCACCTGTGCCTGTCAAAAGAGACAGCTTCCAAACTTCCGGCAGCTATCACAAGCCGAATTACGACAACGCAACGAAAATTTCAGGCGTTTCCGGCTCAACCGCCGTTGCCTCGGAAAGCTTTGCAATGGGTGACAAGGTTTGGCACAAGGTATTTGGTGAGGGTGAAATAGTCAAAGTTTCTCCTCTCGGCTCGGACACTCTGCTTGAAGTAAATTTCGACAAGGTCGGCACAAAAAAACTCATGGCAAATTTTGCAGGCATGAAAAAGCTGTCATAGCCGTTTTTTTGTAATTATCCCCTCCGCATTGTCCGCTGTTGTCCACTCCGTTTTGTCCAAAACTGGCGGCGGAGAGCAGCACTAAAATTGAATAAAAACCAGAAACACACTCTGATTGGAATGAACCCAGCCGGAGTGTGTTTTTCTATATTTGAAAACTTGGGGACAAGAATTAGGAAAAGTCGAGTTTGAATGGGCAGAGAATAGCATAATTCGGACTGAGGCGATGGATGCGGGAGCTTACGCAAAGCAATAAGTAATAGAATCCTCCGTTCTTAATGAAAATAATCACCATATTCTATATACAATTTTCGTGAGTGATTTTTCAACTCCGCGTAGCTTATAATTATCAGAAAGAACGGCTCAGGTGAGTGATAAAACCGCTACAGCAGTACATTCTGCAAGCGAAAAAGAAAGGCTAATTTTGTTCGTTTTTAGCGAGCCAACGTAATCTGCCGGCTTCGTAAAGAAGTGCTATACGAACGTCGGGAACTTCATAACAGTCATTGAACAGTACGTATGGTTCATTGGTGTTTGGGTTACCCCAAACATATTTTGTGTAATTATCTTGTTTGTGTTTTAATACCGCAAGGTTTAGATAACATTTTTCAGTATCGAATACCGTATGTGCAATGACGGTTCCTTCTCTTTTAAGAGCTCCTATGCATTGTGAGTGATACCCATTTGTAACAACAGCAAAATCTAAATCGGCATAGTAAGTCATTTCGTGGTTGTTGCTTTGATATACGAAGCCTCTTTGGGTAATTGCTTTCACACTATCGCGAATTTTCTTTTCCTCGCATGGTCTTGAAATAACAATCGTCTTTGCCAAATCAACTTCATGGGCAAACTCATACGAAGCGTTAAAATTATAGGTGTTTCCGTGGATATCAGTACAAGAAGATGGGATGAACGCACTTGAAAGAAATTCAGGTTGCTGTTCATTTTCCGGCGCAAAAATTATTCTTGTAAAAGCCTCACTTTGTAAGTCTGTAAGCAGAGCCTTTATTACATAAGTAAGATAAGCTGCTTTATCAGAAGTATCTAATTTTAAATTGTGAATGTTATTCCAAAGGAATCTCACGCATTCGTCATTGTGGTGAGAAAATTTAGGTGAAATATTTTCGTTCTTTTGTGGGCACTTTAAGATATTGTCAAATAAACTCATTGTTTTACACAGTTCCTTTATGGTTCGTTCTGAACCGCCTAAGATACCGTTATTATAATATTGTAAAACACGGTTGGCAATATCAAAAAGGTTTGATATGATACAAAAGTTGTATGATGATTCATGGTGTGTAGTTTCAGCAATGAAGTGGATGCAATTGCATATTTCATGAACAATGTTACTTGCGGCTTCCGAATTGCTGTTTTTAGAATACCAGCTACAAGGGGCTACGACATCGCAATGAGAATCATACCAATTTTGATTGACAATGTGCAATGATGTGGTGGCTTCCGAAATTCGATACAGCCGGTCGAGTAAGATGTGAATTTTAAGAATGGACTTAATGTAATTAAATCTTTCAGATAAACAAAATAGTGATTTTTTCTTATTAAGTATGTGTTTTTTTAACTCAGAAACTAAAATCTCAAAAATAGGCTGACCATCTATTCGGTGATTCATGATATGTGCACTCCTCCGGATATTTATTGCGTTTTAAAATCCGCCTCACCTTATATATAATTTTAGCCCTCAATTTTTCAACTCTTTGGCAAAAGAAAAATCCCCGCCTGCGAGGGTAAGGACAGTGTACTTATCCGAATATTCTTTTTTAGTAGCACAATTCAGCCAACGGAGATGAAGCGTTGTTTCCAAATTGGAAATTCCATTCAAACAGGACTTATTCACCGGTGAAAACCTGATTTGGCTCAATTATATAAGAAGAGGGAGTCGGGTTTGAATGGTGTCTGCGGTATGAAAATTGATGAAAAATGGACGTTGCGAAACGGATTTTTTGGGGCGATTTTGGACAAAATGGGGCGGATTGTAACATTTTTTGTAATTATCCCCTCCGCGTTGTCCACTGTTGTCCGTTCCGTTTTGTCCAAAACTGACAGCGGAGAGCAGCAATAAAATTGAACAAAGACAAGAAACACACTCTGATTGGAATGAACCCAGCCGGAGTGTGTTTTTTCTATATTAGAAAGTTTTTTGCCACCTTGAAAAAGGAAAAGATTTATCGAATTTCGGCACACAAACTAACGCGAGAACAGGTAAAAAGCATCATTTTCAGATACATATTTGTTTATTACAATCGAATACGCATTTCTCTTGTTAACCCCGGAGGAATGCCACCGGTCACATATCGCGAATGGGCGAAAGCGCACGCGCCGGTTGCCGCCTGACGGCGGCGCCGCGCCGCATCTGAATTTCCTCCCTTTCGCTATGCTTCACTTCGGAAATTCAGATGCGTTTACCGTCGCTTATCATTATTTAGGGGATTTTCAACTGCACTTTTCTTGACAATTCCACTTTTCTCTGTCACATTTCTGATATTTTACCACATATTTGCCCTTTGCACTACAAACTGATTGTGAATTTGTCAAAAAGTGAAATTTCTGTATTGACATACTGTGTGGTATACAGTATAATGCATATGACGATAACATTAAAGGAGGTATATCGTGAACACGGACGAAATAGTATCGGGACTGATACTTGAACTGCGCAGAGGTACGCTGATTTTGCTGGTTTTAAGCCGTTTGGAGCACCCGGCATACGGCTACAGTCTTGTCAGTGAGCTTGAAAAAGGGGGCGTGCCTGTGGAGGCAAACACTCTTTATCCCCTTATGCGGCGGCTTGAAAGTCAGGGACTTTTGAAAAGCGAATGGGAAACCGGCGGCAGTAAGCCCAGAAAGTATTATGTCCTTACCGATGAGGGAAAAGAAGTATCGGAGAGAATGAAAAAGCACTGGAAAGCTTTCAGTGCAAGTGTGACCAACATATTGGAGGGCAATGAAAATGAGTAATAACGAGCTGATAAAGAGATATGTGTATGCAGTTACCGAGCTTCTCCCGAAAAAGTGCCGTGAGGACGTTGAAAAGGAGCTTACGGCAAATATTGACGAAATGCTTGAAGCCCGATGCGGTGAAATAACCCCCACAGAACAGAACGTGCGCGTTGTTCTGGCTGAGCTTGGCACGCCGGAGGAGCTTGCACAAAAGTACGATACCGATTCTGTCGGACATCTCATCGGCGGCATTTACTACATGAAATACAAAAAAGTAATGAAATACGCGCTCTTGGCTACAGCAATCGGCATGGCTCTTGCCGCCGCAGTGGGTATCGCCTTTGAAAACGGCGGCAAAAGTATTTTTGAGGGAATAGGAGCGTGGCTCGGCAGGATTTTCGGCAGCGTACTGTGTGCTTTTGCGGTTGTCACCATTGTATTTGCGATACTGGAGCGCAAAAAAGTATCGTTGAGCGGCACATCTGTTGACGCTCTGCCCAAAGTTCCCGAAAAGAAAGACAAAATCAGCACGGCTGACTGCGTTGTTGAGATAATTCTGACTGTGTTTTGCACTGTCCTTGTGCTTTGGTTTGGTGGGCATATTATAGTAGGGTACATCGGCGACACCACCTATTCCGAAGTAATTGCGCTGTTTAATACGGAAGCGGTGCGTGGGGTATGGGCACTGCCGGTGCTGTGGGCGCTGGCAACCGTTGTCCGCGAAACGGTAAAGCTTGTGGCAGGCAGATATAATCTCGCGGTGATGATTACAACGATTGCCGCAAGTGTGGTTATTCTCATAAGCTCGGCGATGTTCCTGCTGAGCAGTGGCGTGTTTAATACGGAGGGTCTTACCGAAATGGCACGTTCATTACCTGCCGACAGCCACGAGGTTATAGTGCCGATTTTTGAAAACATCGGCACGGTCATCTTCCTCTGTGTCGTATTTGGCAATCTGTCCGAGGTCATAAAAAGCACTGTCCGCGCATTGAAAAACAGATAAGATACGCGGAGTCCTCGGACTTTGACCGCAGAGCTTTGTATAAAATACTACAGCCTGCTGCCTGCTTTTCCGTTAAGAACAGTAGTTTTCGTGTAATTATCCCCTCCGCGTTGTCCACTCCGTTTTGTCCAAAACTGACGGCGGAGAGCAGCACTAAAATTGAATAAAAACAAGAAACACACTCTGATTGGAAAAAATCCGGTCAGGGTGTATTTTTTCAAAACAAATTAAATACTGCCATATTAAATTTTCTCCGCCTCGGATTTCACACCGTTTACGGCAAATATCATAATATATAGCAAGGCGAATATTTTCGCTGTGTTAACAAATCTGATTGGGGAAATTACAATGAAACGTACCTCTTTTGCTATTTTGGGCGGTGACGCCCGGTTTATTACTCTTACCAAGCTTCTTTCCGCCGACGGTCATGCGGTTTTTCCAGCAGGTCACGGCGAAGAATTTTCCGCCGTTGAGGGTGCTCGTGCAGCCAACGCGATTATCCTCCCTCTGCCCTGCTCCGTTGACGGCAAAAACATCAATGCTCCTCTTGCAAAGGCTCCTCTGCCTTTTGACGATGCTCTCGCCGAGGCAATCGGTGAAAAGCCGATTTTCGCAGGTATGTTTGCAAGACTTGATATTGCGAAAAGCAGAAGCTTCAATGTGTTTGATTACGGAAAAAGGGAGGATTTTCTGCTTCTTAACGCGCAGTCCACCGCCGAGGGTTCTTTGGCTATGCTTATTGAGCTGTCCCCCTACTCTGTATTCACAATGAAAGGTCTTGTCACCGGCTTTGGGCGCATAGGCTCTGCTGCAACAAAACTGCTTCTTTCCTGCGGTGCTAAGGTTTCGGTTGCTGCACGAAATTCCGCTCAGCTTGCACTGGCACAGTGCCACGGTGCAGACGCAGTAAGGATTTCGGACATCTGCCGATATTCGGCGGATTATGATTTTATCATCAACACTGTTCCTCACCCGATTATCGGGGCTGATTTTATCAGTGGCATGAAAGACGATGCAGTTATAATCGACCTCGCATCGGGTGATGGAGGTGTTGATTTCAAGTCTGCATCAGGCAGGCACATAAACGCCATTCACGCGCTGTCACTGCCGGGCAGGTTTTCTCCCCACGGCGCTGCACTGGATATTAAAAATACGATATACTCAATCCTTAGGGAGGTAGAGGAAATTGATAAATACTAAAGTAGGATTCGCTCTCTGCGGCTCGTTCTGCACCTTTTCGCAGGTAATTCCGCAACTTGAATCTCTGGTAAAAAACGGCGCAACGGTAACACCAATCATGTCTCAGATTGCCTACAGCACCGATACACGTTTCGGCAAGGCTGCCGATTTCGTCGCACACATTGAGGACGTCTGTGGCAGTAAGGTCATTCATACCATTGCTGCGGCTGAGCCGATAGGTCCTAAAAAGCTGCTTGATATTCTTCTCATTGCGCCCTGCACCGGCAATACAATGACCAAGCTTGCACTGGGTATCAGCGATTCTCCCGTAACTCTTGCGGCAAAGGCACATCTGAGAAACGGCAGACCTATTGTTATTGCCCCTGCAACAAACGATGCGCTCGGTGCTTCCGCCAAAAACATCGGTCTGCTGATGAACACCAAAAACATCTATTTTGTTCCCATGCGCGAAGATGACCCCCTCGGCAAGCCCCGTTCTCTTGTGGCTGATTTCTCGAAAATTCCCGAAGCTCTTGCATCTGCACTGCTTGAAGTTCAGCTTCAGCCTGTTTTATTCTGAGTTTTTGCATTTTTGTCTTGATTTGCTCTGCTCTCTGCTATAAAATTATGTTATAAACTCAGTAAAGGAGCTTGCTCTAATATGGATGACAGAGCACTTACCGCCGGTATTTCCCATGACGGGCTTCGCAGCAGACGCGAAATCAAAATACTTATCTGCTACATCGTCAACAGCTTTGATGAGCCTTTGAGCCGAAAAGACCTTGTCAATATTATACAGCGTGAAGACCTGGCGAATTACTTTGAAACCTGTGATGCGATAGAATCACTCGTCAACAAGGATAATCTTAACGAAGACCCCGAAACCGGTACACTGACAGTTACCGATACCGGTCGTGAAATCGCCTGTTCTCTTTACAAATCACTTCCCTTTACAGTGCGTGAAAAGGCTTTGGCTGTAGGCTTGCAGATAGTTTCAAGAAAAAAGCACGAGCGCGAGAACAGCGTTGAGGTCATTCCCAACGGCAACGGCTATCTTGTTAAGTGCTCGGTTCTTGACGGCGAAACCGTAATGATGAGCACTTCATTGTATGTACCCGGTGAGGAATATGTAAATCTCGTCCGGGAAAGGTTTTTAAACGACCCCGAAAGTCTTTACCGCCTTGTTCTCATGCAACTTACGGACGTTGAGCCGATATGATTTTTATGAATAATGCCGCTTCCAATCGGCAATAATACTATCGTCAGAACAGGTGTTATCGGATATTTCACGATAAACGGCGTTTGCACTGTTCGCGACAAAACACTCACTTGCACAAAATCGGTGAGTGTAAAACAGAAAATCCGACCTGTGATTACAATCACAGGTCGGATTTTCACATTTATACGTACTGTTTGGCAAAAAGCTTTAAAGTAAAAAACAAAGCGTACAAAGTCATGGACAAATCAGAACATTTATATCTGAATATTTTGATAAAATTTATTAAATAATACTCAACTGCTCGCTCTTTTCCTTTGCTCCTGCCGCCGGCAGTGCTTTGGCTCTGCAACGGTCCGGGTCGCTTACCATTCCGTCGGCATAAGCGCACATATCAATAAGATGCGCGTTTTTACGAAGCGTCATAACCTGAACGCCCTGAGTATCTTTTGTAGTCTTTGCCGTAATCGCGCCGGTATGAGCAATAAGCCTGTGTCCCGTACTCGATGTCAGCAGGAGCTGTGTATCTTCTGTAATGTATTCTGCTTTTACAAGCTCAAACTTACCGCAATACGCATTTATCAGCTTTTTACGGTTGGTTTTCGTCTGATATGCGGACATTTCGACCTTGGCAAGCTTACCGTTATCAAAGGCAAACACCATATAGCCCTCGTATTTTTCGACAACTGCCATATACACTACCTTTTCGCCTTCGTCCATGCCGAGAACAGCAGGCACATATTCGCCCAGTACGCTTGCCTTTGTGTCCGAAAAATTCGATGCCTTTGTCTTGTACACCTGACATTTGCTGGTGAAAAACAGCAGCTCAATATTGTTTCTGCTTTCCACATGGCGGACTAAGGTGTCACCCTCCTTGAGCTTATGTTCTCCGCTCATGCGCAGGGACTGCGGTGTTATCTTTTTAAAGTAGCCCTCGGCTGTCAGGAACAGATTAACGGCATAATCCGGTATTTCCTCCACCTCGTCGGTTTCTTCAACGGTTTCCTCACAGAGTATCATGGAACGGCGCGGCTGTCCGTACTTTTCGGCAACCTCTTTCATTTCATTGATGATTATTCTCTGCACCTTTTTATTGGAGGAAAGTATTTCTTCAAGTCCCGCTATGTCCTCTTTCAGCTTATCAACATCGGCAATTCTTTTGAGAATATATTCCCTGTTGATATGTCTGAGCTTTATTTCCGCAACATATTCTGCCTGAATTTCGTCAATTCCGAAGCCAATCATCAGGTTGGGAACTACCTCGGATTCCTCCTCGGTTTCTCTGATAATCTGTATTGCCCTATCAATATCAAGCAAAATTTTTGAAAGACCGGAAAGCAGATGAAGCTTATCTTTCAGCTTACCCAGCTCAAAATATGTTCTGCGCCTGACACATTCTGTCCTGAACGCAATCCATTCCTGCAAAAGCTCACGGACGCCCATTACTTTCGGGGTGCCGGCAATAAGCACGTTAAAGTTGCAGGAAAAGCTGTCCTCTAGGGGAGTGAGCTTAAACAGCCTCGCCATAAGCTTATCCGGGTCAACGCCGCGCTTTAAGTCAATGGTAATTCTCAAGCCGTCCTTACCCTGCTCATCGCGTATATCGCTTATTTCCTTAATCTTTCCCAGCTTTACAAGCTCTATGACCTTTTCTACTATCGCCTCAATCGACGTTGTGGGCGGTATCTGCGTAATGTCAATACAATTTGCACTTTTGTCATAGGTATAACGGGAGCGCACTCTGACATTACCTCTGCCGGTGTCGTATATGCTCTTTAAATCGCTCTGGTTTTGCAGAATAAATCCGCCGCCGGGGAAATCCGGCGCAAGCAGTGTGGTTTCAATATCATGCTCCGGGTCATTTATCAGCGCTATAGTTGTTTCGATAACCTCGGAAAGATTAAAGGAACAAATATTGCACGCCATACCGACCGCTATACCCAGATTGCTGTTGCACAGCACCGAGGGAAATGTTA
This sequence comes from uncultured Eubacteriales bacterium, assembly GCA_964500965.1. Lineage (GTDB taxonomy): Bacteria > Bacillota > Clostridia > Oscillospirales > Acutalibacteraceae > JAISGQ01. The sequence continues at coordinate 51,510 of CAZCQZ010000008.1, forward strand.
CAGGCAGCAGTGACGGTTCTTTCATCGTACCGTCAAAATTGTCCACCATATCAACCGCATCGCTGTCAATGTCCCTGAACAGCTCCGCAGATATTTTAGCAAGTTTTGCTTCTGTATATCGCGATGCCGCCGGTGCGGTGTCACGGGAATACGCCTTTCCGAACGAGCCTTTGGATTCAATGTACGGGTGAAGCAGTGCTTCGTGCGCAACGGTCATTCGCACAAGGGTATCATATATCGCCGCATCACCGTGGGGATTAAGCGACATTGTAGCACCTGCGATTTTCGCACATTTTTGAATGTCTCCGTTAAGCAGACCCATTTTGTACATCGTATAAAGAAGCTTTCTGTGTGAGGGTTTAAAGCCGTCAATTTCAGGCAAAGCACGGCTCATAATAACGCTCATTGCATAGGGCATAAAATTGACTTCAATGGTATCGTCAATTTCCTGTTCTACTATTTCACCAGCGCCCTTAATATATCCTTTTGTTTCCGGAGAGCTTGACTCCGAGCTTTTCTTTTTTCTTGCCATCAGACTTTTCCTTTCGGATTTTATTGTACATCAGCCAAATCTATAAATTCGCTTCCGTGTTCGGTGATGTATTCCTTTCTGCCTGTCAGATTATTTCCCAAAAGAACGTCAAACATCTGCGCTGTTCTTTCGACATCTGAGGGCATTACCTTAATGAGTCTTCTCGTTTTCGGATTCATTGTGGTCAAATTCATCATATCCGGGTTGTTTTCGCCAAGTCCCTTTGAACGGTTTATCTTGCACTTTTTCTTGCCTATCTGCTCCATTATTTCAGACTTTTCCTGCTCGGTATAGGCAAAATAGGTTTCGTCCGAGGTTATTATTTCATACAGAGGAGATTCTGCGATAAACACCTTTCCCTCCTCTATGAGCTTCGGAGTAAGACGGTAAAACATGGCAAGAATAAGTGTTCTTATCTGAAACCCGTCAACGTCCGCATCGGTACATATTATGACCTTATTCCAGCGGAGCTGGTTTATATCAAAATTTGAAAGCTTTTTTGCCGCCTTGCTGCCCTGAACGTCCACTCCACAGCCAAGCACCTTAATAAGGTCTGTGATAATTTCGCTTTTAAAAATTCTGGCATAATCGACCTTTAAGCAGTTGAGTATTTTTCCTCTGACAGGCATGATTCCCTGAAAATTCGGATCTCTAGCCACTTTACACGACCCTGCCGCAGAATCGCCCTCCACGATGTAAAGCTCTCTTTCGTTTACATCTCTGCTTCGGCAATCTATGAATTTAGCCACTCTGGTGGTCATGTCCATGTTGCTTGTCAGATTTTTCTTAATTTGCAGTCTTTGCTTATCTGCCTGTTCGCGGCTTTGCTTATTGATAAGGCACTGTGCGCACACCTTATCCGCTTCTATCGGATTCTCAAGAAACCACACCTCAAGTTGGTGCTTAAAAAACTCCGTCATAGCTTCACGGATAAATTTATTGTTTATCGCCTTTTTGGTCTGGTTTTCATAGCTGGTCTGATTTGAAAAGGAAGATACGACAATAACAAGGCAATCCGCAACGTCCTGATATTTTATGCTGCTTTCGTTTTTATTGTATTTTCCCGTTGCCTTTAGTCTGTGGTCTATCATGGACGTAAAAGCACTCTGCACCGCTTTATCCGGTGCACCGCCGTATTCAAGCCAGCTTGAATTGTGGTAATATTCCGTAAGGCTTACTTTGTTTGAAAATGCCAATGCAGCATTTATGCGCACATTGTAATCCGGTTTATCATCTCTGTCTCTGCCTCGGCGTTCACATTTCCAGAACTGCACCGAGGTCATTCCCTCATCTCCCACTATCTCACGAACGTGGTCGGCTATTCCCTCTTTATATAGAAATTCGTGCTTCTGACCGGCTTTTTTATCGTCAAATATAAATGTCACACCTGCGTTGACCACTGCCTGTCGCTTCAGCGTGTCCATAAAATATTCGGCAGGAATATCAATTTCGGTGAAAACTTCAAGGTCGGGAAGCCACTTGATTTTTGTACCGGTGCGTTTGCCGGTAAAAGGCTCTTTCTGCAAGCCGCCAATGTTTTCGCCTTTTTCAAAATGCAGCCTGTAAACATAGCCGTCGCGTATTACCTCTGCGTCCATGTAAACCGATGCGTACTGGGTTGCGCACAGTCCAAGACCGTTTAAGCCGAGAGAAAACTCATAGGTTTCGTTTGTATCGTTGTTATACTTACCGCCGCCGTACATTTCACAAAATGCGATTTCCCAGTTATACCTCTGCTCGCGCTCGTTGTATTCCACGGGAATACCTCTGCCCATATCGGCAATTTCAATAGCACCGTCCTGATAACGTGTTACGGTGATTTTATTGCCATAGCCCTCTCTCGCTTCGTCTATTGCGTTTGAAAGTATTTCAAATACAGCGTGCTGGCAGCCCTCAATGCTGTTTGAGCCGAAAATTACCTCCGGACGTTTACGTACACGCTCCGCACCCTTGAGCAAGGACATACTGTCATTAGTGTATTCACTTTTTACGGTTTTTTTGTTGTTTTCCATGCTAATGATTTCTTTCCTTTTCTAATTCTTTTGCCTATATATTTTACATAATTTGTGTGTTTATGTCAATATCAACACATTATATTGTGCCGATTTTATACCACAACTATTACAACCTAATGAGTAAAAAATGGGCTGTAAACAAAGGTTTTACAGCCCATTTTAGACACAGCTAAACAGGGATACGGCAAAGCCGCTCCCTGTTAATATTAAGCTTAATAATCAATTAACCCTCAAGGTCAAACTCAAGCTTTTCACCGCAGTTGGGGCACTCCATTTCGCCTGCGTTAATCATATCCTCATCGAGGCAGATAGTTTCGCCGCAGGTGGGACAGGTGACTTCATAAAAAAGCTCATCGGCATCTTTCTTTTCGGGTGCATCGTCATAGTGACCGCTGCAGCAATCACAATCACAGCAATCGTCATCACCGTAAAGATCCTTTTCAACCTCACCCAGATCTTCGTCGACAGCATCAATTTGCTCCTGAAGCTCGGTAAAACCGTCCTCAAGATTTGCTACATTGTCAACAATATCCTCAATAAGGTCAAGCAGGCTTTTTATAACCTTTGTATCCTTTTTTGATTCATCAAGCCCAAGTCCCTCAACAAGACCCTTGACATAAGCAAGCTTTTCGATTGTATTCATGATAATACCTCCTCAAGAGTTTATCGCCAGTTTATTATTTTGCACGACCGATGTACTCACCGACTCTGGTGTCAATCTGAATTTTATCGCCCTCGTTGATAAAGAGAGGAACGAAAACCTCAGCACCGGTTTCGAGAGTTGCGGGCTTCGTGGTGTTAGTTGCGGTGTTTCCTGCTACGCCCGGCTCGGTGTGAGTTACGGTAAGCTCAACAAAGTTGGGGGGATCAACCGCAAAAATGCTTCCCTTGTAGGAGGAAATCCTACAGGTCATGTTTTCGGTAACGAATTTAAAGCTGTCGCCGAGAGTGGATTCGTTAATGGGAACCAGCTCAAAGGATTCCGGATCCATGAAGTAATAAAGCTCGCCGTCGGTATAGGAATACTCCATATCCTTACGCTCAATGAAAGCGGTGGGGAACTTATCGGACGGGTTGAATGAACGCTCAACGATAGAACCGGTTATTACGTTCTTAATCTTTGCGCGAACAAAAGCCGCGCCTTTGCCGGGCTTAACGTGCTGAAACTCTACGATGGAATAAACGTTGCCGTCCATCTCAAAAGTTACGCCGTTTCTGAAATCGCCTGCTACTACCATATTATAAAACCTCCAAGTTGTCAGTTGCCATAGTTAATTGTAACTTATTTGTGAGAACTTTGCAAGTATATTATGCAAAATTATTTGAAATTCATTAAAAATTAACCTATTTCAAGCAGCTCACGGGGCAAGTTGGTGAGATTCACGCCGGAATCTGCGGTTTTGTATACCATATTTTCAATTCTTACGCCGCCTTTACCCTCAAGATAAATGCCGGGTTCAACGGTAATTACCGCGCCGACCGGAATTTCTCCCTGAGACGACGGTGCTACAGAGGGAGTTTCATGTATTTCAACGCCTACTCCGTGACCTGTGGAATGACCGAAATACTGACCGTAGCCTGCATCGGTTATAACCTTTCTCGTGACGCCGTCACATTCGGACAGCACCTTGCCGCCGTTCATAACATAATCTATGCCTGCCTGCTGTGCGCGAAGTACGGTGTTATAAATCAACTTCTGTTCGTCAGTTGCCTTGCCGAAAACAACGGTTCTTGTCATGTCGGAATGGTAACCGTCAACAACAGCACCGATGTCAAAGGTGATAAAATCGCCCTTTTGTACCTTGTAATCGGAGGGAACTGCATGAGGCATTGAGCTGTTTGCACCTGCCGCAACGATAAGGTCAAATGCGACGCGCTCTGCTCCGTTCTTTCTCATATAAAATTCGATTTCAAGAGCAAGCTCTTTTTCGGTTACTCCCTCGCGGAGAACGTTCTTCAGCACATATTCAAGTGAATCCTCGGTAATCTTCTGTGCTTCCCTGATTTTCTCGATTTCGTACTCGGATTTCGACACTCTCATTTCATTGAGAATATCGTCAAGCTGACTTGTTTTCACAAGCTCAATTGTATCAAAAAGCTTTTCGTATCTGGCAGCTTCGGACAGGGTAACTCTTTCGCTTTCAATAAGAGCTTTCTTAATGCCAAGCTCCTCTGCGATTTCTTTCATTGTTTCACCGAGCTTCTTAAAGCCGCGCACTTCGCTGTTTGTAATCTGATTTGCGGCGGCTTCGGTATAGCGTGAATCGGTGATGAAAATGCTCTTTTCTCTGCTTACAACCAGAAATCCGTCGGAAGCGGGAAAACCTGTCATATATCTCCTGGAAATTTCAGAGGATATAATAGCTCCGTCAACGTCCTCCGGCAAACGGCTCTGAAGCTTACTGATTCTATCTGCATATTCTTCGGTAAATGTTTTGCTCATGATGTTCGCTCCTTATATGTTTTGTTTATATATTTCAAGCATGGTCACGCTGTCATATGTCTGTGTCCCTGCCGATTCGCATATTATTGTCGGGGTCATTTCAAGCCTTGAAACGCTTTGAATAAATAACTCCGGATTCGGTCCGAAATTTCTGTCCTCAAAGGTGAGATGTCTGACCTCACCGCCCTTTGAATATTCGATTTTTGAAAAATGAATGTGCATATTTTTCGCACGGTATTCTCCAAGCTCATCGGAAACTGCGGAAAACACCCTTGCGTAATCCTCAAAGCTTTGCAAAGAGCCTCCTGTGCGGCTGTTCAGATGTCCGAAATCCACGCATGGAATAAATCGCTCATCAAGCTTGCAAAAGGCAATTACGTCCTCCAAATCGCCAAGCTGATTTATCTTGCCCATGACCTCAGGACAAATGTGAATATCGGAAAAACCGTCACTGTCAAGGACGTTTTGCGCCTTGACAAGAGTTTCGCAGGCAATGCTCCGCGCTTCCTCCCTTGTCATTTTGGCAAGTCCTCCGGGATGAACAACTATCCTGTTGCCACCCAGCATTTTCACAGCTTCCGCACTCTGCTCGATATATTTCACCGAATTATTTCTTTTTTCAATGTCTACAGAAGCAAGGGAAATAAAATACGGTGCATGAAGTGAAACCGAAATTCCGGCACTGTTTGCCGCATTTTTAATTGCTTCCGCTTTTCCCTCGCTCAGCCTGACACCTCTGCCGCACTGGTATTCAAATGCATTTAAGCCCTTTTCGGCAAGCCAGCTCATAAGCTTTTCGGTGCTTTTAATTTTCTCGGCGGCGGCAGCTTCGCACATTCCGGCAGGGCCGATTTTAATTGACATTTTTCTTCGCCTTTCTTTTATAAGAAGCAATGACAGGCTTTTCCATGGCACGCTTGAACTTGAAAAACGCCTTGTTTTCAAGCTCATACGGCACTGTAAGCACAGTGTATGCTCCAAGCAGATTGCCGCCGATTATATCGGTAAATATCTGATCACCGACGGCAACTGCCTCTTTCGGTGAAACATCAATCCTTTTGCAGGCTTCCCTGAATCCCTTTGCAAGAGGCTTTGCTCCTTTTGCCACAAAATCAACACCGATTTTATCGGCAAAGGGTGCAACCCTTTCCGCGCTGTTATTCGATACAATTATCAGCTTCAATCCGTGAGATTTCATTGTATCAATCCATTCCGTAACGCCCGTTGCCGGAATCGGATTATCGTGAGTCGTCATAGTATTGTCAACATCAAGCAGTATAGCCTTGCAGCCTACGGAACGGAAGAAGTCAATATCAAGCTCAATCATTTTGTCAACCATCAGACGTGGTTTCAAAAGAGGCATTTTTCCGTCTCCTTTTAATTAAATAGCAGTATTAAACAAAAAAACGGACAGAAAACATCTGCCCGCTTTTTTCATTGTTGTAGAAGTCAATTATTTATACTTACGCTTGCGAGCGGCTTCGGACTTCTTTTTACGCTTGACAGAGGGCTTCTCGTAAGCTTCTCTCTTGCGCACTTCCTGAATGATACCGCCACGTGCGCAGGATCTCTTGAAGCGGCGCAGTGCGCTCTCCAAAGACTCGTTGTCTCTTACCTTGATTTCCGATGACATGATTGACTTTCCCTCCCCTCCGCCTTTTCAACACGGGGTGTTAAACTTAGGACGCTGACTGCTGACTATTATAATCTATATTCTATCGGAATGTCAATAGTTATTTGTGTGAACATTATTATTTTACTACAATGTTCACAATTTTACCGGGAACATAAATTTCCTTGACAATATTCTTTCCGTCAATGAAGCTCTTAACCGCTTCATCTTCCTTTGCCACCGACAGCACAACCGCGGAATCGGCATCTGCGGCAACCTTGACCGTAGCTCTCAGCTTGCCGTTGACCTGTACGGGAAGCTCAATTGTAGCTTCAACGCACTTGGAAGCATCGTACTTCGGCCATTTCTGTTCGTTGAGCATGCCGTTATAGCCCATATTCTGCCAGATTTCCTCAGTAATGTGAGGTGCAAATGGATTGAGAAGCTGGAGGAATACCTTATATTCGTCCTTTGTTATGGTTTTAAGCGCTTCAAACTCATTGAGCAGAGCCATGAGCGCGGCTATTGCGGTATTGAATTTGAGGTTTTCGATGTCCTCTGTAACCTTTTTAATTGTTTTGTGAATTGAAGCCGCTACTTCCGGGCGCATACGCACTTTTTCGATATGGTCCTGCAAATTCCATGTTCTGTCAAGGAATCTCTTACAGCCCTTAACGGAATTTTCCTGCCAGGGTGCCGCCTTTTCAAAATCACCTATGAACATTTCGTAAAGACGCATGGTATCTGCACCGTACTGTGCAACAACATCATCGGGATTTATGACGTTTCCTCTGGACTTGCTCATCTTACCGCCGTCTGCGGCAAGAATCATACCGTGGCTCGTTCTCTTTTTATAAGGCTCTGCGGTAGGTACTACGCCGATGTCATAAAGGAATTTATGCCAGAAACGACTGTACAGCAAGTGCAGCGTTGTATGCTCCATTCCGCCGTTGTACCAGTCAACAGGTCCCCAGTATTTAAGTGCGTCCATAGATGCAAGCTCTTTGTCATTGTGGGGGTCACAATAACGCAGGAAATACCATGATGAGCCTGCCCACTGAGGCATTGTATCAGTCTCTCTCTTTGCCGGACCGCCGCACTTGG
>CAZCQZ010000009.1:0-57021 GCA_964500965.1 uncultured Eubacteriales bacterium
TTCATTTTTGGATTAACAAAACGCCTCAAACCCTGTCAAAACCTGATTTTTGTGGATTTTTACTCCGAGAGGGGTTTCATCGTGGGGAACAGCAGGACATCTCTTATGGAGTAGCTGTCGGTGAGGAGCATAACCAAACGGTCGATACCGATGCCTATGCCGCCTGTAGGAGGCATACCGTACTCAAGAGCGGTGAGGAAGTCCTCGTCAATGAGGTTTGCTTCTTCGTCGCCGGAAGCGCGAAGCTCCATCTGGCGTACAAAACGCTCGCGCTGGTCAATGGGGTCGTTAAGCTCGGAATATGCATTCGCAAACTCACAGCCGCCGACAAACAGCTCGAAACGCTCGGTAAGCTCCGGACGGTCGGGCTTTTTCTTTGTAAGAGGAGAAATCTCAATGGGGTGGTCTGTTATGAATGTAGGCTGAATGAGATTCTTTTCTGCAAATTCATCGAAAAACGCAGCAAGAATATCGCCCCAGGTTGCGCCTTTCTTGATTTCAACATTGGCTTTCTTTGCTTCTGCAACGGCACGTTCTGTATCGCAGCGGAAAGAATCGAAATCAACGCCGGAATACTTCTTGACAGCCTCAACCATAGTCATTCTTGCAAAGGGCTTTTTAAGGCTGATGTCGTTGCCGTTCCACTTGATGTCGGTTGAATCGTTGACAGCAAGGCAACAGGCTTCAAAAATATCCTCACAACGGCTCATCATGCCGTGATAATCTGTATAAGCTTCGTAAAATTCAATGGTTGTAAATTCGGGGTTGTGCTTAACGTCCATGCCTTCGTTACGGAAAAGCCTGCCGATTTCATAAACACGCTCCATACCGCCGACGATGAGACGCTTGAGGTACAGCTCGGTAGCAATACGCAGATACATATCCATATCAAGGGTGTTGTGATGGGTGATGAACGGTCTTGCGGCAGCGCCGCCTGCAATGAGGTCGAGAACAGGAGTTTCAACCTCAATAAAGCCGATGTTATCAAGATATGAGCGGATTGTGGTTATAATCTTTGCTCTCTTTATGAAAGTATCCTGAACCTCCGGATTAACGATAAGATCCATGTATCTCTGACGGTATCTGGTGTCGGTGTCCTTTAAGCCGTGGAATTTATCGGGCATGGGGCGCAGGCTCTTTGCAAGAAGCCTGATTTCCTTAGCATGTACGCTTATTTCGCCGCGTCTGGTGCGAAAAACAAAGCCCTTTACCTCGCAGAGGTCACCGGTATCCCAGTTAGCTTTGAAGTCGTTGAAAACCTCCTCGCCGAGGTCGTTTATACGCAGATAGACCTGAATTTTGCCGCTTCTGTCGCGGACATCAATGAAGTTTGCCTTGCCCATATCACGCCAGGTCATGATACGACCGGCAATGCAAACGTCGGTATTTTCAAGCTCGTCAAAACGCTCGATAATCTCCGCAGCGGAAATATTTTTATCACAGGTGGTGATTTTAAAGGGGTCAGCCCCGGAATTTTGAAGATGTGCAAGCTTACCGCGCCTTATTTGCAAAAGTTCATTAAGCTCCTGCTCAGTCTGTTCGGCGTTTTCCGCCTGAGCGTTAAGCAGTTCTTCTGCCATTTATACCATTCCTTTCGTTTCGTAAAAATGGGGCAGTAAAAAACTTTCGTTTTTTTACAGCCCCACAGCGAATAGATTACTTGGAAATTTCCAGTATCTTATACTTCTGGATTCCGCCGGGAGTTTCGATTTCGACGAGCTCGCCGACACTGTGACCGATAAGACCTTTACCCACAGGCGATTCATCGGAAATAAGACCTTTAAGAGGGTCAGCTTCCGTTGAGCCGACTATGTGATATACTTCCTCCTCATCGTATTCAACATCAAAAACCTTGACCTTTGTGCCGACCTGAGCGGTGTCCGTGGTGATTTCGCTCTGGTCGATAACACGCACGTGCTTCAATGTTGCTTCGATTTCGCTGATACGAGCCTCAAGCTGAGCCTGTTCGTTCATTGCCTCATCGTACTCGCTGTTTTCGCTGAGGTCGCCGTGAGAACGGGCTTCCTTAATCTGCTCGGCAATATCCGCACGCTTCTGGGATTTGAGAATTGAAAGTTCCTCCTCCAGTTCGCGGAGGCCTTCGGCGGTAACAAGAATTTCCTTGCTTGCCATGACTAACTTCCTTTCAATAACGAATTTCATTTAACATCTGTATATTATAAGCATTCAAAGTGCTTATGTCAAGAAAAATGAAATTGCGAAGCAGGCTATTCGGAATATACAACCATAATAATTTCACCGTCATCACCGGCGGAACAGGTGAAATCAGCACGAAAACCGTTGCCGGCTGTGGTTGAAAAGGTGCTGTGAGTATCGAGATTGTTTTTAATCCGTGAAAGGGAAAGACCGCAGAGAGGCGAGAGCGTGTCATCAAATCTTCCGGCAAGAGGTATATCGGGGAAAGCCCCGGCTACTGTTTCGTATGTTTGGGCAGTCGGTTCGATTGCCCAAACCGTTTTGACACCGTGCTCAAGTGAAACTTTCAAAGCTGCCTGTAATCTGAGCACATCGCGCTGTACTGATTTTTCTTCCGCACGGCGAATGAGAGTCAGACCGCAAATATCGCCGTCGGCGTTTTTATAAAAGACAATAATCACGCCAATCCAGCGTCTGAGATTATCCGAATCTTTCAGGCGGCAATGAAAATACAGATAGCTTTTGCCGTTTTCGTACGAGCTGAGCAGTGCCTCCCTTGAAACGGCGGCGGAAATACTTTCGGTAAACTCCGGGTGAAGATGTTCGGCAGCAACGTTAATAAAGTTGTCAATACTGCTTTCGGTGGGCAAAAAGCTGCCGAAGCCCTCCGCGGAAGCAAGCACGCTGATAGTGTTTTTTGAAAGATTCGACAGAAGTATCTGCGGATAGAAATTTGTCAGTGAAGACATCATGCATCTGAATTCGAGGTTATTAAACAGCGCGCTGTTTTTCATTGCAACAAATTCATAAGGCTTATATCTGAAATCGTTTCCGAACATGTCATCTGTGAAATAGGTGAAATCGTTACCGCCATTGCTTTTTACGTGATAAAGCGCAATATCGGCACGCTTGTAAAGCGCGGCAAAGTCGTGAACATTTTCGTCAGCCAGTGCAATACCCATACTGCAATGGAACGAATTGTCGTTATTTTCACCGACGGTAGCGTTTGAAAGCCTGCGGAGCAAAGCGGTCAGCAGTTCATCGAGATTTTCCGGCTCCGGAAAATTGGGAAGAAATACCAGAAATTCGTCACCGCCCAGTCGCCCCTCCATGCCGATGCGTTTAAACGTGGCGATAAGCTCGTCGGAAATGGCACAAATTGCACGGTCGCCCTGAGCGTGACCGAGGACGTCGTTTATATATTTAAGGTCATCGAGGTCGATGAGAATAAATATACTGTTCCTGTAATCGGCTTCGAGAGATTCGGTGATTTTGCTTTCAATGGTTGCGCGGTTGTAAAGCCCGGTCAGACCGTCATTTTCCGCCTGATAAATTATGTTGAGCTGCTTCAGCTTGGCGTCGGTAACATCGGTAAGCGTCATAAGCAGCTTTATGTGCTCGGTGTAGGGGTCGGTGACAAGCTGTACAGAACAGTGAATCCAGAGCTTTCTGCCGTCCTCAAGCTGTATCGGCCAGTCGTCGGAAATGCGTCGCTGCTCCTGCTTGTAGGCTTCAAGCAGATTTTCTCTTGTGAGATATGTGTTAACTCTGCGCTGCTGTTTTTTCTTGCTGATATTTTCGGAAAGATAATTTGCGGTTTCGGTAAAGGTTTTATCAATAAACGATTCCGTAAACGGTTCAATTATGCCGATTTGTTTTTCAACGAGGTCGGCGGTAATATCAAATTCAAAGAAGACGGATTCGTTGGAAAGTGCGCTGTCAATAGTCTGCTGGTATCTGGCGTGAGATATTTCACGGTCGTGCTGTTCGGTCACATCGAGCAGGGTAATGACAGCACCGATAACAGAGCCGCATTCGTCCGACATGGAAGTGGAACGCACGTCAAACCAGCGGTCAACGCCGTCAATACAGGTTAAAAACAGCTTGAAAGAGCCTTCGCGTTCACCGTTTCTGATTCTGTTCAAAAATTCATCAAGCTGTTGAGCGTATGTTTCCTGAATAAGGGAGAGGTCGGTAAGTGTGCTGACCGGGTCAACGCAGTAATCGGGAAGACCGCAGCGCACTGCAAATTCGACATTTATAGAGCGAAGCTCGTTTTTGCGGACATCAAAATAGTAAACGACGCGTTCGGAATGTTCACCGACAATGCTCATTATTTTTTCATCGTGACGAAGCTTTTCCAACATATTGTAACGGTCGGTCACATCGGTAAAAACACTTATAAAGCCTACACTGCCGTCCTCGTCCACAAAACGCGAAGCAACCTCCTGCACTCTTACAGGCTCTCCGTTCTTCTTGTACATTCTGTATTCAAGAGTAATTCGGTCAATGCCCTCATCGGAAGCCCTGCGCAATACCTCCGTGGCGGCGGAAAGGTCATTTTCGTCAACCATGCCGCGCAAACCGTTTTCGTGGATTTCATCAATATCCTCCTTGCTGTAGCCGTACAGCAGAAAGAGGTTGCCGTTGAGATAAGGCATGGGTCGCCAGTCAAGATAATACATAATAATGGCGGCAGGGAGAGCTTCATAGACAAATCGCTCATAATATCGTGACATTTCAAGCTGGTCAGATGCCTTGAGCGTGGTGACGGAATCGGATTGAGGAGAATCAAAGCTGCGATCAACGGTAAGAACGGCAACGCCGGAAAGGGTGCTGCCGTGTAAAAGCGAGGACTTGCTGACGGAATCGGTGATTATCAGGTCGATAGGCTTTGTTCTGAGAAGTTCAAGTGCAGATGCCGTGTCATAAACCGAGATATAACGTGTATTTTCCGCAAATAATTTTGAAAATTGCTCTGCATCTGAACGGGAAACGTTTAAAAGAAGTACGTTTTTCTGTTCGTTATTCACTGACAAATCACTTCCCTGTAGGTTGAATAAAAGTCTGCATACAGACAGCCGGACACAATGAAAACAAACCGTTGTTTTGGCAAAAGGAATTTGCATTGTGCCTGTGACAAAAATATTTCAAATATATCAAGGTTTAGCATATATTATACACCGGCAGAAAACTATTTTCAACGATTGAATAAAAAATCCATGTATTGCTCAAAAAATGTCAGAAAATTATGTGCAAGGTCACGGAAATGACCATTGATAAAATGCATATTTTTTGTTAACGAAGTCGTTGTCGCCTTGACATGAAAAGCGGCGGACGGTATAATTGATTTATCGAAAAACGATAAATCCTTTTGTTGGAGGAAGAAAAATGATTTATGCGGGAATACTTGCAGGAGGAATCGGCAGCAGAATGGGTGTAACAGGTATGCCCAAACAGTTTCTCTCCGTCGGAGGAAAGCCGATTATCATTCACACAATAGAAAAATTCCTTATGTGCGGACGCTTTGACCGTATTTACGTGGCTGTGGTCAGCGACTATGTTTCACACATGACCGATATACTTGAAAAGGCAATCGGAAAGACCGACAAAGTGACGGTTATTGAGGGCGGTGCGGACAGAAACGGAAGCATTGTTAACGTAATTAACGCAATACGCAAAAACGATTCATCTCCGGACAGTATTCTTGTAACGCATGATGCGGTACGACCCTTTGTCTCCGCAAGGATTATCGAGGAAAACATTGATGCGGCAATCGAATACGGAGCGACGGATACCGTCATTCCCGCAACGGATACTATCATTCGTTCTTCGGACGGCTTAAAGCTCACGGAAATCCCGGTACGTGACGAGCTTTACAACGGTCAGACGCCGCAGTCTTTCCGCATAAGCCTGTTTGAAGAAGATTTTTACGCACTGAGCGATGAGCAGAAAAAGATACTGACCGATGCCTGCAAGATATTCGTATTATCGGGAAGAACCGTGCGTATGGTAAAGGGAGACGCATACAACATGAAAATCACAACTCCCTTTGACCTGCGCCTTGCCGAGGCGATAGTCGCGGAGGAGCTTAGCCATGATTAACAGACTTTATCGGCTCGTAGCACCGAAGCAGATACAGGTGAATTTTTCAAACATCGACCTTAATACCTCAGATGTTATAGTAAGACCGAGATTTTTGTCCATATGCGCGGCAGACCAGAGGTATTTTCAGGGATTGCGTTCGCCGGAGGCACTGAAAAAGAAGCTGCCCATGGCGCTTATTCACGAATGTGCAGGCGTTGTCGTCCATGATGCAAAGGGCGAATATAAAGCAGGGCAAAAGGTGTTGCTTGTTCCGAATCAGCCCTTTGCGCCGCAGGGTATAATCAGGGATAATTATGCCGCGACTTCAAAATTTCGTGCCAGCGGTTATGACGGATTCATGCAGGAATATGTGTCAATAGTCCGCGAGTGCCTTGTGCCGTATGAAAATATTGACGATTCTATCGCGTCAATATGTGAGCTTATCAGCGTTGCGGTGCATTCGGTAACCTCTTTTATGCAGACAGCGCATAGCATACGTGACAGTGTTGCGGTTTTCGGAGACGGAAATCTGGGATATATAACCGCGCTTCTCATCAAAACGTTAATGCCGGAAACAAAGCTTCACGTAATGGGCGTAGTTGAAGAAAAGCTTGCGTTGTTTTCATTTGCCGATGAGATACATCATTCCGACAGACTGCCGGGTGACCTGCGCGTTGACCATGCTTTTGAATGTGTCGGCGGTCAGGTGTCGGGTTCGATTATCAACACGATAATTGACATAATAAACCCCCAGGGCACGATTATGCTCATGGGCGTTTCGGAACAGCCGGTGCCGATAAATACCCGTATGGTGCTTGAGAGAGGGCTTACTCTTATCGGCAGAAGTCGTTCGACAACAAAGGATTTTGAATACACGCGTGATTTGCTTGAAAGTCATCCGGATATGCAGCGCAGACTGCGCAGAATTATTCACGAAACCGTGCAGGTCAGCACTATTGAGGATATGACCAATGTTTTCAACCGCGATTATTCAAATCCTTATAAGACCGTTATGCAGTGGAATATATAAAGGTGCTGAAAAACGCAGACCGCATAAAACAGGATATTAACCGGATAGTTTAATATACAGTTTTGCGGTAGTCTATATAAAAAGTTATTAAGTATGCAAAACTGTAAAGGTTTTCATGCTTTATGCCAAACGGACAAACCTCACCTCTCGACGTACCCTTGTACGCCTTTGAGTTCGGTTTGTCCGTTCTGCATCTTTTTTCTATCCCAAAAAAGGCTAATCTTTTTTAAGACATTTGACAATTTCACCCATATAAATGTAGTGATAGTCACCGCCGGAATAATTTTTTTCGATTGAAGAATCGAGAAAACATTCGGGCTTAATCCTGTCCCTGTAAATCTTGCGGCAGATGAGCACCGTTTCCGATTCTTCAAAATAAGGTGCAAGGTCTGTTGATACAACGGTCAAACCGGCATCTGCGATTTTGTCGCAGTCTCTGCCGCTTACCGTTCCGCAAAGCTTCAGAGCCTGCCTGTATTCTTCACCGAAAAAGCAAAGTGAGAAATACTCCTCATTTTCGACAAATTCAAAGGTGTATCTTTGAGGACGGATATAGCAGGTTGCAACCTCACTGTTCCACATAATGCCCAGACCGCCCCAGCTTGCGGTCATGGTGTTGACCTTTTCACTTCCTGCGGTAATAAGCATCCATTGTTTGTTTATGGCATGAAAGACGTTTTGGTTAAGTGAGTAAACCGATATTTCCTTATGCATAGTAAAACTCCTTTCGGTATTATAATATGAAAGATTTAAAAATCAGACAGCACCAAAGGCGATTTGACCGAAAAAGTTGCTTATGGCGAATTTAACGCCGCTTTCGCTTTCGGTGAGATTGCAACGTATATCCGCATAGCTGTTGCTTTTTGTAAGGTGTAACACGGTGTCGGCAGGAAGCATAATATCAATTTCCCCCATGCAGTTTTTGACATTGCAGCTTTCCGTGGGAACAACGCGGGATTCAAACACGGCAGAGCCAAGAAGATTATCCACCGTACAGCCTGCGAAATTGCCGTAAAAATCGAAGTCACCGGCGGCTGAAAAAATGCTGAGATATTCGGCTGTGATTTCCGTTGCGGCAAGCTCACCGGCATAATTTTCGATACTTAATGAGGAGACGGTGACGTTTGAAATTTCAGAATCGCCGGTGCAGTCTTTGACGATTATATCCCAATCGCTTTTATCCGGTACACAAATCGTAACAGAGCCGACGGAGGAATCAAAATAACAGGGCATGTCGGCGGCGCTGATTGTCAGTGTTGAGGAAACAGCGTCCGTATTGCAGGAGAAAAGCTTTTCTCCGTTAATACCATCGGGATATTTGCCGGTAAATGAAAGGGAAATATCCTCACGTTGAGAGCCGATTACGGTAATATCGTAGCCGATGTTTTCGATAACAAGAGTGTGGATATTATCTGCGGAAACACCGTCAATGACAAAGGGGCTTGATAAATATTCATCGTTATAGTCTATGGTGACACTGCCGGAAATATATTTCAAATAATTAACCGCAGTATTCAGACCGTTGTTTATGCCGAACTGCGAAAGCTTTTCGGGGAGATTTATATCCCTTACAACATCAACTGCACCTCTTGCAACGAGCACGCCGCCGCCGATGAAGCTGCACAGCATTACTATTGTGAGCACAATTACGGATATTATAAGACCTTTTTTCTTTTTCATTTTATGACCTCCCCAATATTTTACTGCTGGTGTTTTTCAGCAGCTTAATAAGCAGTTTGATTCCCTTTATCGAGTAAATGATACCGATAATAAGCAGTGCCGCAAGGCAGATGAAACCGAGACTGAGCAGAAGCAGACCGAGAAAAATCGAAGTGTACCCTGCGGTAAAAACCGAAATACAGGAAAGAACCGCCGCGCCTGCAAAACAGCCTATGACAGTGCCGGAAACGAGTATCAGCAGGTATATGAGAAATACAATCAGTGCGATTGCGGCAATCCAGAACAGAACATTTGCCGCTTTTCTGCCGAAACCGGCGTCGGCATCGGTATTAACTTCGGGACTGACAGCCGCACTGCCGCCTGAACTGTCCTGCTCTGCACGCTGTCCCTTTGCGTTTTCGGGCAGGCTTTCGAGATATTGCGCCGCAATGTCTACAGGAGAACCGAGACTTTCGGCAACCTCTGCTTCGGTCATGCCTTTCTCAAGCCCGACCCTGAAATGTTCTTCGTAATCGAGCATAATATCGTCTCTGTCGGACTTGTTCAATCTCAGCAAAGCTTCCTCAAGCTGTTTTAAAAATTCTTTTTTGTCCATTATTCCGTACCTCCCTTTTCAATAATGCAATTGACCTTTTCAACCAGAAGCTTCCATTCGGAAGTCAGCGAACCGAGCATTTCTTCACCGTCACGGGTTATGGCGTAATATTTTCTCGGCGGACCGCCGGAAGCCTCCTCAAGATATGAAGTAACATAGCCGTCCTGCTTGAGACGGCGCAGAATAGGGTAGACCGAGCCGTCGGCCATGTCAATGGACTGTGACAGCCTGAATGCAATATCATAGCCGTAGTGGTCGTTGCGGCTGAGCATTGACAGCACGCACAGCTCCAGCAGTCCTTTTTTGAATTGAATCGACAAATTGCTTCCCTCCTGACATATCAAGCTGTAACACTAGTTTTCGACAAAAACTAGTGTTTTAAGAACAATACTAATATAGCATTAGTTTGTTGATAAGTCAATAGCAATAACAATATTTGCATAAAAAAGGAACACATGAATACTTTCATGTGTTCCGCGGTTTATTAAATTGAAAGTCGGCAAATCAGAAATCCGAATCGCTCATAATATCGCTGTCGGACAGAGTGTCGTAATCGTCAAGAGTGCCGTCGTCAAAATAAATATCATCGTCAATGTCCTGATTGCCCAAATCGTCTTCGCCGCCATCGACATAGTAATCATCGTAATTATCCTCTTTTTCGGTTTTTCCGACATTGGCGGCAAAAACGATGATAAGAACGATTGAGACAACGGCAAGCAGAGAAAGAGCGATTTTCATGATTTTTGCGTTTGATTCAGTCATGATGTTAACCTCCGGATTTATCATTATTTATCATTTTTTTGCTATTATAGAACAATAATGTGAACAAATCAAGTATATAGTTGCAAACGCAGGTGGTTTCTTCTTGAATATTTCAGCCTGTACTGTTATAATTCTTTATTGAAAACAGTATAAATACAGGCAAATGAGGTGGATTTATGGCGAAAGTAAAGGTGGTATGTTCCGGCTGCGGTATTTGGATAATGACAGACGACAGCCGCAGTACAATGCTTTGCCCGAAATGCGGAACGGAAATTGCGATAAAAGCGACGGTGAATGTTACACAGCCGGTACAGCCGCCGGTAATGGCAGGGGGTGCCGAGCTTGAATCCAAGCTGGCATATGCGGAGGGGTTGCTTACCGCCGAATGCTATGACCGGGCGGAAAAGGCATTTCGCAATATTGCCGTGTTGTTTCCGGAGGATTACAGATGTCACTGGGGCATAGTGCGAAGCGGCACAAAAAATTTTACCGATTACAACGGCAGTGATTATGCGGTGGATTATGCCAATGCCATTCGCAATGCCGGGGAAATACCGTTGCGCTCCATGAAAGAAAACTACTCAAAATATCTGGAAGAACGCAGAAAGTCCGAATATGAACGCAAGGTAGGCGGAAAAATCGCCGTCTTCGAGCCGGAGGTACATGACGAGCCGAAGAATGCAATTGCCGTGCCGGAATCCCAACAGATTGACCTTTACGAGGTGTCCGCCCAAAAGGAGGTTTCTCCTGCGGTTGTTGAGCCGGAGAAGCCTAAAGAGCCTGAAAAGCCTGCGGTTGACCCGAATGTTGACTTTTTGCTGAGGGAGCAGTTGAATCAGCGGTTAAATCAGCACAGTGAAGCCTGCAAATCCGCCGCCAACGAGCTTGGGGAGCAGATGTCGGAATTTGAGGAATATAAAGAAAAGCGCAAGGGCTTTGTATCATATCAGGTAAAGCAGACACCGCCGGTGTCCGAATTGATATGGTTTGGCGTATTTGCGTTTTTAACACTAATGTTTCTGGTGCTGTTGATTTTGCATAAACCTGCATGGCTTATGTGGCCGCTTATAATTATCTGCGGCATATTTTCGGCGTTCACCCTTTTCAATCTGTTATCGGAGCTGTCCTTTAAAAAGAAAATCGCAATGCGCAGAGTGCAGGATAACGGCGAATACGAGCGAACATGTAAAGCGTATAAATCGCGAATCGAAGCGTTGCAGAAGCAAATGGATTACCACAAGGAGCAAATGGCGGCAGTCAAGCGACAGCTTGAAGATAAAGAAAAAGTCAGATAATTTTTAAAACGGGCAGTAAAAAACGCAAGTTTTTTACTGCCCGTTTTTTGGTGGATAGGAAAAAGATGCAGAACAAACAAACCGAACCCGAAGGCGTACAAGGGTACGTCGAGAGGTTCGGTTTGTTTGTAGCATAAAACATAAAATTTTCCCGATTCGCGCGCTCAACGATTTTTCAGGTATTATAAAATAAGGTATTTAATTATCCGCTTAGTATTTTGTTTTATGCGGTCTGCGCTTTTTATTGCCACATATTTATGCATATAAGTCTTTGCTCGTCCATATAAATTAGGCAAAGGGGGAAGCATGATGACGGAAGTATTGCCTTTTGAGCAGGCGGCGCGTTCGCTGGGAGGCAGAATGTATGAAATGCTGTCCGAACTGGACAGCCCTACAAAGGCAGGTACGCAGGAAATACGCCTGCGAGTCGATGCGAAAATATGTCTGAGGGTGAACGGGGAGCTTAAAAATCTTGAACATTTGCCGAAGATTACCGGACAGGCAGTTAGAGAAGCCTTTGAAAGCATATGCGGTTATTCCGTTTATGCGTATCAGAGCAATATAGCAAACGGCTTTGTAACGGTACAGGGCGGTCATAGAGCCGGAATATGCGGCACGGCGGTTGTAACAAACGGACAGGTTACAATGCTGAGAGATATAACCGCAATAAATCTGCGCATAGCACGGGAGTTTTCAGGGTGCAGTAAAATGCTGTTTTCGGATATTGATTATAAAAAGCCGAAAGGCATACTTATCGCCGGTGTTCCCATGAGCGGAAAAACAACATTGCTTCGGGATATTGCCGCCGCATTGTCAAGAGGGGTATCGGGCAGACGATATGCGGTGTCGCTGATTGACGAGAGGGGAGAGCTGGCGGCGGTAAACGGCGGCAGTGCACAGTATGAGAGCGTGCGTGGCTGCGACATTCTCAGCGGCTATCCCAAAGGAGCGGCAATATGTCTTGCTCTGCGCAGTATGTCGCCGGAAATTATAGTATGTGATGAAATAGGCGACAGAAAAGAAGCGCAGGCGATAGCGGAAAGCCTTAATACGGGGGTGTCTGTCATTGCAAGCGTTCACGCAGGCAGTGAGGCGGAGCTGCTCAAAAGACCGGTCGTGAGAAGCCTGTTGTATACCGGCGCATTCGAGCATGTAATACTGCTGAAAAAAGAGCCTTTGGAAATAGAAAAAACGGTTAAAGTGGAGGAATTACTGAATGAAAACGGTTGTATGTATTCTGATTGTACTGCTTTCTGCGGCGATAGGCACGGGGCTTCGAGGGGACATAAAACGTCGTGGCGAGTGGCTTGAGGGGCTTTTGATATTGTGCGGAAAAATAAACAGCGAAATATCCTTTCGAGCGCCGCCTGTAGCGGAGCTTCTGGAAAAATACGGTACAGACGGCGTATGTGCGCCGATGCTCAGGGAAACGGCGGCAGATATTTCACAGGGCTTTTGCGCGGCGTGGAGAAAAAGCGCGCAAAAATGGTCGGCGCACTATGGACTGACGCAGGAGGAAACCGACACTGTGCTGATGCTCGATGCACTGGGCGGCAGTGATGTAGAGGGAGAAAGGCGGCTGCTGGAAAGAGTGTGCGAAAGGCTGGCGGAGCAGAACAAAAATGTTGGCAAAGAGCTTGCAACGAGAGGAAAAATGCTGTTTTCCTGTTCGATGTTAGCAGGACTTGCCATTGTGATTCTGATAATTTAAAGGACGTGCTTTTATGAACATAGACCTTATTTTTAAAATAGCGGCAGTGGGAATAGTGGTTGCGGTGCTCAATCAGGTGCTTATACGTGCAGGGCGTGAGGAACAGGCGACAATGACGACCATAGCCGGAATTATTGTTGTACTTACCATAATCGTGCAGGAGATAAGCACCCTGTTTGACACGGTGAAATCGGTGTTTGGGCTATGAATATAGTGTCGGTTGCGGGAGTGGCGGTTGTAATATGCCTGCTGGCGGTAACGGTACGGCAGATAAAGCCCGAATTTTCCGTGGGGATACTGATTCTGGGCGGCTGTGCCGTGGCGGCAGTATGCCTGGCGTTTATCGCCCCGACAGTAAAGGAGCTTAACGAGCTGTCGGCAAAATACTCGTTAAGCGAAGGCTTTACACTTGTCCTGAAAGCGGTGGGAATATGCTTTATAGCTCAGATAGCCGCCGATACCTGTCGTGATGCCGCCTGTACGTCACTTGCAGTGAAAGTCGAAGCCGCAGGAAAAATAGCTGTGCTGGCAGTGGTGTTTCCGCTTTTCAAATCACTGCTGGAAACAGCGGTGGAAATAATAGGCTGAATATGAAAAGAATTTTATTGCTGATTTTATTGATTGTCGCAATGACGGTTTGTCTGCCGATGACGGCTTATGCCGCTGAATATGACGGCTACGATGAATTGCTTGATGAAAGCGGCGCATCGGAGCTTGCAAATTATCTGCCCGATGACACAAAGGAAAGGCTCAAAGAGGCAGGAATCACGTCACCTTCTGAGGAAAGCATGGCAAGCATTGAAATTTCAAAGCTTATTGAATCGGTAATGTCCATGGCTTCCGAGGAAAGCCGCAGTCCCATTAAAGCCGGCGCAGCAGTGATTGCCGCAATACTTCTGACAGCGTTGCTCGGCGGATTAAAGGATTCACTGGCAGACATTAAAACGGCACAGGCGGCATATACTGCTGTGTCGGCGTTTGCCGCGCTGACTGTGCTTTCGCCGCTTTTGACATATTTTACCGATGTCATAAGAGCAATAGAGGGAGCGAACACATTTGAAAAAGCGTTTATACCGGTATTTGCTGCGGTGCTGGCAGCTTCTGGACAAACAATTACAGCCACAGGGAGCGCGGCGGCTATGCTGACGGTTTCGGAGACGGCATCAAGTATACTTTGCAAAACCGTAGTGCCCTTTGTGAGAGTGCTTACAGGCGTGTCCGCAGTTACCGCCGCCGCACCGGAGCTGAACCTGGATTCAATAATATCCTTTGCGGAAAAATGCATAAAATGGCTTCTGGGCATATTGGCAACCGTTGTGGTGGCGGCGTTGACGATTTCGGGCATGGTAACAGCCGCCGCCGACACAGTTGCCGGAAAAACGGTAAAATTCGTAGTGTCGGGCTCGGTGCCCATAATAGGCGGCGCAGTAGGTGAAGCACTTTCATCGGTTAAAAGCTGTATAGCGTTGCTGAAAACATCGGTAGGCTCATTCGGAATAATTGCATGTGGCTACATATTTCTGCCGGTAATAATAAGAGGTGTGATGTGGAGGCTGACCCTTGAAATGTGCGCCGGAACAGCGGATTTGTTCGGCACAGGGAGCGTGTCGAAGCTGCTGAGAGCACTGTCGGCATCGGTAGGTATGCTGCTGTCGGTGTGCATATTGCTCGTGCTGGTGCTTACGGTATCGGCGGCGGCAATATTGGTAGTCGGAAAGGCAGGCGGTTAAATGGGAGCGATCAAGGAAGCGGCAACGTGTATATGCGTCTGCTGTATACTGTGCGGCGGATTGAAAATGCTTGCGCCGTCAACCTCTTATGAGAAGCTAATACGTCTTGCGGTGGGTGCGTTTCTGGTTTGTTCGCTTGTTACACCTGTGGGAAAGGCGATAAAGCAACTGAAATCGCCGGAAATAGCGACTGCGGTAATAGAAGAAAACGAAAGGCTGGAGGAGGCTGTGACAACCTTTACTGTAGGAATGCTCGACCGAATGGTGAGCGGACATATAGAAAACGCACTGCTTGCGGAAAATGTCGAAGCGAAAGATATTAAGATTTTCATGGATATACTGGAGGACGGCAGCATATCTATATCTCAGGCGGTAATCACTTTGTCCGCAGGAGACTATGAAAAACGTGAAGCACTTGCACAGACGGTGTATTTGCGAACGGGTGTAAATGTCGGTATTGTAACGGAGGAAAAGGAATGAGCACAATAAAAGAAAAGCTTATGGAGCTGATAAAAAAAGAAAATCGTGCAAAGCTGATAACCGTTGTCGGAATAGTAATACTTGCGCTTATATTGCTTTCCGAGCTGACAGATTCGTGTGCCGGGAGCACCGCAGTGCAAACCGCTTCTTTTGACTGTCAGGCGTATGCCGATTCCATTGAGGAACAGCTTTGCGAGATAGTCGGCTCGATTGAGGGTGCAGGCAGAGTTAAGGTGCTCGTTACACTGCAAAACAGCGAGGAATACATATACGCAAGTGATTCAAAGCTTAACAGCGATGCTTCCGAAAGCTGTGATACAAACGGCAAAACCAGTACCGACACCCGAAGC
The DNA here is from genome assembly GCA_964500965.1 of uncultured Eubacteriales bacterium. Lineage (GTDB taxonomy): Bacteria > Bacillota > Clostridia > Oscillospirales > Acutalibacteraceae > JAISGQ01. The sequence goes on from CAZCQZ010000009.1 coordinate 15,658, forward strand.
GACAGCGAAGAATCGGTGATACTGGTTGACGGAGAAAACGGCAGAGTGGCACTTGTGCGCACCATGCGTATGCCGACTGTCGGCGGCGTAGTAATAGTCTGCGAGGGAGCAGACAGCGAGCAGGTACGTGAAAGAATAACCGAAGCAGTGACCACCGCCCTGAGTATATCATCAAGGCGAGTGTATGTAACTACATTAACAAATTGACAGGAGGAAACAGAGATTATGGCAAACAAAAAGAGAGGCTTACTTATTGCAGGGTTGGTGCTGGCGTTGGGCACGGCGGTTTATCTGAACTGGCAGTTTGCACCCAGTGAGGATTACGTTCAGTCGGGACAGCCGGTATCCGATGAGACGATGCTGGGAGAAGCCCTGTTGGTATCGGCACAGGATACGGACACAGAGAGAGACAATGCGGTTGAGGTGTCTGCAAACGAGAACTATTTTACCATGGCATACAGCCAGCGTGAAAGCACAAGAAACGAAACACTGGCTGTGCTTGACGAGATTATAAGCAGTGCGGAGAAAAGCGGAGCGGACAAAACGGAGGCAGTGAACAAAAGCACCGAAATCGCGGCTCGTATACAGACGGAAAACGACATTGAGACGCTTATTAAAGCAAAGGGATTTGAGGATTGTATTGCGATTGTAAACGAATCCCAGGTCAGTATTATCGTGTCAGACAGCGTTGAGCTGACATCGTCGGAGGTTTCTATGATAACGGATATTGTAATGGCACAGACATCAATTCCCGCATCGGGAATAAGCATTGTCCAGCCGAATCTTGAAAACGCGGCATAAAAAATCCCCTCTCCGATTAACGGGAGAGGGGATTTTTCTTAAAAGTCAAAAGAAACTTTTTCCATTATCTTCTTGAACTCATCGCCGTCCATCTTTTCGGATTTGATAAGATGCTCGGCAACCTCGGTGAGCTTTTGCATATTGTTTTTAAGAATGTCGGCGGTTTTGTTGTAGCAGCTTACGATTATAGATTTAATCTCCTCGTCAATCTGCTGTGCAACGCTTTCGGAGAAATTCTTTACATGCCCCATATCTCTGCCGAGGAAGATTTCAGAGCCTTCCGACGAGCCGAAAGTAATAGGACCGAGCTTTTCGCTCATGCCGTACTTTGTGACCATTTCACGAGCCATTTTGGTGGCGCGTTCAATATCGTTGGAAGCACCGGTTGAAATATCGTCCAGAACAAGAGCTTCGGCAACACGTCCGCCCAGAAGAACAACGATGTCATCAATCATTTCACTGCGAATGCGGTAGGAACGATCCTCCTGAGGGAGCTGAATAGTATAGCCGCCTGCCATACCTCTGGGAATAATCGAAATCTGATGAACAGGGTCGCTCTTGCAGAAATAAGCGGCAACCGCATGACCTGCCTCGTGATAAGCGGTGAGCTTCTTTTCCTTGGGAGTGATGACCTTTGACTTTTTCTCTGTACCGGCGATAACCTTAATTGTAGCCTCGTCGAGCTGTTCCTGAGTGATAGCTTTAAGACCCTTTCTGACAGCAAGGAGAGCAGCTTCGTTGAGCAGATTTTCAAGGTCTGCACCGGTGAAACCGGCAGTGCCCTTGGCAACCTCGGAAAGGTCAACATCGGGAGCAATATTTTTGCCTTTTGCGTGTACCTTGAGGACTTCCTCACGCCCCTTGATGTCGGGATAGCCTACCATAACCTGACGGTCGAAACGACCGGGACGGGTAAGTGCCGGGTCGAGAATGTCGGGACGGTTGGTTGCCGCAATAACGATAACGCCCTCGTTTGCTCCGAAGCCGTCCATCTCAACAAGCAACTGGTTAAGAGTTTGCTCACGCTCATCGTGACCGCCGCCCAAACCTGAGCCTCTGTGACGACCGACAGCATCTATCTCATCAATAAATACGATAGCAGGGGCATTTTTTATTGCCTGGTCGAACAGGTCACGAACACGTGAAGCGCCGACACCGACAAACATTTCAACGAAATCCGAACCGGAAATTGAGAAGAAAGGGACACCGGCTTCACCTGCAACAGCTTTTGCAAGCAGTGTTTTACCTGTACCCGGAGGGCCTACGAGAAGAACGCCCTTGGGAATGTGTGCGCCTATTTCCGTATACTTTTTCGGATTTTTAAGGTAATCGACGATTTCGGTAAGTTCTTCCTTTTCCTCGTCCGCACCGGCAACGTCGTTAAAGGTGGTCTTTTTCTTTTCATCGTCCACCTTTCTGTATTTTGCTTTACCAAAGGACATAGTTTTGTTGTTTTCGTTCATAGCTCCGTTCATACGGCGCATGAAGATGACCCAGAAAAGCACCATAGTGCCTATGAGCAGAATGGTGGGAAGCCAGGTTACAAGCCAGCTATCCTCCTTTTGAGGTTCAATGTCATAGGGAATATCAAGCATTGCGTTATCCGGGTCGTTTTCTCTGCACTCATCGCGAAGTGCGGTGATGTCGGAATTAAAAAGACTGATGTTGGGAACTTTGTAGGTGATTTCTTCACCCTTGTCCTTGCCTTTTTCAGGCAGCAGCTTTATGGTAAGCTTGCCTGTTTCAAGAGAGAAATTCCAGCTTTCGACGGTTTCGGATTCAGCCTGAGTATAATCAAAATACTTGAGTATTTCCGAATACTTTGTCTCATCGTTGTTAACATTGCTTGTCATTGTAAGCACCACAATTATTATGGCGACAGGCACAAGCAGTGCGAGTATTAAATTGCGTACACCCTTTTTGTTATCCAATATTACCACTCCTTAAGGTTGGACAGACAAATTATATTATCTCCAAAATTATTTACTGTAGACAGATTCTTTTAGAATACCTATGTAGGGGAGATTCCTGTATTTTTCATCGAAATCAAGACCGTAGCCCACAACAAAGCCGTCGGGAATCTCACAACCGACGTAATCGGGCACAAGCTCAATGCCCTCGGCACGGTGAGCCGGTTTGTCGAGCAGAGTGCAAATTTTAAGGCTTCGGGGATTACGCTGTGAAAGGAAATCTTTGAGGTATGAGAGAGTTCTTCCGGAATCCAGAATATCCTCTATGAGAAGAACATCGTACTTTTCAAGAACGTAATCAAGGTCCTTGATGATTTTAACAACGCCGGAGGACTTTGTTTCACTGCCGTAGCTTGAAACTATCATAAAATCAATACTACAGGGGACTGTAACGCTTCTCATTACGTCCGCCATGGTGATTACCGAGCCTTTGAGAATGCATACCATGAGAAGATTTTTGCCCTCGTAATCGCGGCTTATTTCCGCACCCAGCTTTGCAACAATGTCCCGAAGCTCGGTTTCATTAAGAAGAATGCATTCCATATCTTTGTCCATGGAAGTAGTGCTGAGTGCTTTTTTGTTCATATCAATTTCGACTTTCAATCTTAATCACCACAATATTTTCAGTTTTTTCGTTGATTTTTCTGCTTTCGTCAATTCCGAAGCCCTCAGCCCATATAACGCCTTTTTCGTCCGCAAGCACCAAAAGCTCACTGCGCTGCTGCTCCGGTATTCCTTTTTCATTCATCAGACGGCGAAGCTCCTTTGTAACTCCGCGACCGGGTTGCCTCAGTCTGTCGCCTGCCCTGCGGTTTCTAACAGCAGGATTAGAAAACATTATATCACAGTCAAAAGTATTTTTAAATAGGAATTTGTCATTTTTCTTTAATTCCTCATATGTGAGCATGTCGATTTTTTCAAGCGTCAGTATTCTGTCTCCGATTTCAATACAACATGGAATTGAAATTTCAAGAGAAAAATCTTCTTTATGGGAAATTTTCCGTTCAATCGAAAAAATCCCCTTTCTGATTACCGCAACGGTGTTATCGGGAAGCTCCTCTTTGCCATGTCCTTTTTTAAGAAGCGCAAGCATACGCTGAACATGAATATACGAACAGGTATTTCCGGTTAAAAGACGGTATTCGTCTATAAGAAGCCGTGATGCAATGGCACGGTGAAGCTCCCCAAGCTTTGACACGGGATAGCCGTTGCCGACTTTGAGCTGTTTTGCGCTGTTGACTGCCGCTTCAATGAAATCTTCATCATCGGAAAGCAGGTCGGTCATTCTTCCCACCGATTGAACAAAGGCGGAGTTTACGGTTTCAAGAGAGGGGACGGTTATGTGCCGGACGCGGTTTCTTGAATAATCATCGGAAAGATTGCTTGAATCGGTAACATAAGCAAGTCCGTTTTTGCCGCAAAAATCTTCAACCTCTTTTCGTGTTGCCAAAATCAGCGGACGGATAATATTATCACGCACCGGAGGTATGCCGGTAAGCCCGGAAAGGGCACAGCCGCGAGCCATGTTCATAAGAACCGTTTCCGCATTGTCGGAAAGGGTGTGGGCAGTTGCGATTTTTCCGCCGTGCCGCCGGGCGGATTTGCCAAGCAGCTCATAGCGTATTTCCCTGCCGCATTCCTCAAGCCCCATTGAACGTTTTGCCGCCTCACCTGCCACATCGGCACGGTAAACTTCAAGCTCAACATTGTTTTTCAGGCAAAAATCGCGCACAAAGGCTTCATCGCGGTCGGATTCATCGCCACGGAGACAATGGTTGACGTGCAGAGCGCAAACCTTATAGCCGAGGGTTTTCAGGGCATAAAGCAGTGCGACGGAATCCGCACCGCCGGAAAGAGCAACGGTAACGGATTCCGTTTTATCGAGCATATTGTATTTTTCAATTGCTTTGCGCACCTTGTCAAGCATTTGCTTACCTCGTTTTTGCGGCGGTAAAGGAGGTAGTTGCACCGTCCCAGTGCAAATCTATCTCTTTAAGCTCACCGTGTCTGTTTTTCGCAATCATGCATTTTGCCTTTGTCTGGTCAGCACCGCCCTCAAGCTCCTTGCCGTTGTCGTCGTAATAGGCTTCCCTGTAAAGAAACATTACAACGTCGGCGTCCTGCTCAATAGAGCCGGATTCACGCAGGTCTGAAAGCATGGGCTTGTGACCTGCTCTTGCCTCGGGCCCTCGGTTGAGCTGTGAAAGGCAAAGAACGGGAACATTAAGCTCCTTAGCCATTATTTTAAGAGAACGGGTTATTTCGGTAACTATCTGAGTACGGCTGACATTACTGCCGCCACTGCCCTCAATAAGCTGAAGATAGTCGATAACAACAAGTCCGATATTGCTGATTCGCCGCAGCTTTGCTTTCATTTCGGTAACGGTGATGTTTGCGGTTTCGTCAAGATAGAGCTTTGCGTTGTAAAGCTTGCCTGCGCCGTTGGTAAGGCTTGCCCATTCTTCGGCGGAAAGCTTGCCCTCTTTGAGCTTTGTGCTTGCGACACCGGATTCTCCCGAAAGAAGTCTTAATGCCAATTCTTCTCTGGACATTTCCAGAGAGAAAAAAGCAACCGGCTTTTCCGCATTCACCGCAACATTTCGCGCAATATTCATTGCAAAGCTTGTCTTACCGACACCGGGTCGAGCGGCAAGAAGAATAAGGTTTCCCTTGTTAAGACCCGTCAGAGTTTCGTCAAGCGGCTCAATGCCGGTGGGAACACCGACAAACTCATCACCTGTGCCCTCACTGAGAGCCATAAGACGGTCGAAAGCACCCATAAGAACGCTTCCGATAGGAACAAGTCCCTGAGTGGCACGGTTGTCCGATATTTCATAAATGCGCTGTTCCGCCCGGTCAATAACCACACGGGGGTCGTTGGTTTCATCTCTTGCATCACCGATTATCTCCTGCGCCGCAAGGATAAGTGAGCGCATTTCATATTTTTCACGGATAATTTTTGCGTATGCTTCGCAGTTGCTGACAGAGGGAGTGTTCTGAGCGAGAGTGAAAAGATAGCTTTTGCCGGCTTCCTCGGAGAATACGTCAAGTCCTACAAGCTCGTTGAGAACCGTTACAACGTCAACATTCTGTCCCGTTCTGAAAAGACGAAGCACCGCTTCAAATATCTGCTTGTGCTGTTCGTTGTAGAAATATTCGGGGCGAAGCTGTTCCAGCAGGGTGTTTAAGTTTCTACTGTCCATGAGTATCGCACCTAAAACAGCCTGCTCCGCTTCTGCGCTGAAAGGCAGTGTGGCACTGTCCAGCGATGCCATAAGCTACACCTGCTCTCCTACATTAACATAAAGCTTTGCCGAAATGCCGGTGTACAGCTTTACCTCACATTCGTAAGTGCCGAACTGCTTAATGTCGGAAACAGTCACCTTGCGCTTGTCGATGCTTGTGCCGAATTTTTTGTTTATTGCATCGGCAACCTCCTTGGCAGTCACAGAGCCGAACAGCTTGCCGTTCTGACCTGCCTTTGCGGTCAGCTTGACGGTGCTGCCCTTGAGCTTGTCGGCAAGCTCCTGCGCCGCTTTTTTCTCCATATCAATGCGATGCTTTTCGGCACGTTCTCTTGTCGCAACATCGTTGAGAGCCTGTGCCGAAGCTTCTATGGCAATTTTTTTGGGAAAGAGGAAATTACGTGCATATCCGTCGGAAACGTTGACGATTTCCCCTTTTTTGCCTGTTCCTTTAACGTCCTGCTGAAGAATTACCTTCATTTATATCATCCTTTCTTATGCTGGTTGGAAAAGTCTGTTGACTGTTTTAAAACAATGTCAGTTGTCCTCCTCGTCATCGGGGCGTTCAAACACTGCGTCAATGGCTTCGTAAAGAGATGAGAGCGCGTGCTCCATAGATGAGCCTGTAAGCTGTGCTCCTGCCATGGTAAGATGTCCGCCGCCGCCCAGTCGTTCCATTACAAGCTGTACATTGAGCTTGCCGAGAGAACGGGCGGAAATATTGATTATTCCCTCTGTTTCAAAGAGGACAAAGGAAGCGTTTATGCCCTGTAAGGTGAGCATTTCGTCGGCAGCCTGCGCACATATTACGCGCATACTGTCACTTTGCTTGTCGGTGCTTGCAATGGCGCATTCTCTGTATACGGAAGCAGATGCGACAATTTGCGATTTTTCCGCATAGTCGTCAATAGAGCCTGCAAACAGCATTTTAACGTCAACGGTGTCGGCACCGCGCCTGCGAAGAAATGTTGCCGCTTCAAAGGTGCGCACACCGGTTTTTATGACAAAGCTCTTGGTGTCGAGCATTATGCCGGACAGCAGTGCTTCCGCTTCGGGCTTGGAAATGGATTTTTCGTCTATGTACTGCGCAATTTCGGCAACCATTTCGCTGGCGGAAGAAGCGAAAGGCTCATGGAAAAACACTTCCGCATTGTCGATTCTGCTGACCATCATGCGGTGGTGGTCTATGACAATAACCTTTTTGGCATTTTCAAAGACCTGAACGCTGTCGAGAAAATTCCTTGAATGCGTATCCACAACGACAACAACGGTGTTTTCCGTCATAAGAGACAGTGCTTTGTCGGAGTTAATAAATAGCCGCTCCGCACCCTCGGTATGTTCAATATAATGGTCAACAAGAGGCTGGGCAAGGGTTTCATCGGGGTGATTTACCACATAGCTTTCAATGCCGAGAGATTTTGCGATGCTCATGACACCGATTGAAGCACCCACCGAATCAAGGTCGGTAAAGCGATGACCCATAACTATGCATTTGTCCGAGGAACGGATTATGTTTTCAATATCCTTTGCAATCATTCGGGTTTTGACCTTGCTCTGCTTTTCGGAGGATTTTGAAACGCCGCCGAAGAAAGAATATTCGGAGCCGTTTTTAATAACCGCCTGGTCACCGCCGCGTCCTAATGCCATGTCAAGAGCTTCCTGTGCCCAGTTTTCACATTCACTGAGATTCTTTCCGCCACGTCCCACGCCGATTGACAGTGTAACCTGATGGTCGCCGCTGACCGGTATTTTTCGGGCATCGTTGAGAATGCCGAAACGCTCGCCGGCAAATTCACGAAGCTGCTGTTCATCTAGCACTATGAGGCTGGTGCCTCGTGCGTCGCTTCGGCAAAGTGCGGTAGTGCCCTCAACCCAGCCGCGTATGAGGGAGTCAACGGCGGAAAGCACCGCAGTGCGTTCACTTTCGCGAACTTTAAGAAGCTCATCCTCATTGTCGAAAACTATAAGGATAACAGCAGGTCTGCTGTTTTCGTATTCGATTTCAAGCCGTTCCTTTTCGGTGACGTTGTTGAAGAACAGCACAAACTGCGAAACCGCCGCACTGACATCGGAAACGACCGAAATTTCGTAATACCGTTTGTCGTGCTTGATTGTGAAAACCTCGCCGTGCTTTAACCTGTCGGTTGTAATGCTTTTGAATATTCTGGAAATTTCCACATTATGAGATTCACAGCCGTCGAGAAGCTCTGCCAGAAAATCCTTGTTATACCAGATAATCTTGCCCTCAACACCCACCGTGACAACAGGCACGGGCATGACGTTCTGGTTCTCGGCTTTGGTACTGCCCAGCTTTATTGCCATGTGCGACAGATAGCCGTCAACGCCGTCGCTGAGCGATTTGAAAAACAGCAGTACGGAAACCGAAGCGGCTGCGGCAAGAATTCCGGCAGTCAGCTTAACAGCCGTGTCTGCCGATGAAAACAGCACCAAAACGAAAATTGTTATGCTTACCGCCGATAAAGCGAAAAAAAGCGGTTTGACAAGATTTCCTTTGTTATTCATAACAGTAACCTCCGCAAAGCACGGCTGATTGTTTTCAGATGTCCATGATTATAGGCAAAATCATAGGACTGCGCTTTGTTCTTTCGTAAAGATATTTTGACAGCTCATCACGAAGTCTGCCCTTAATGGTATTCCAGTCTTTGATATGCTTGTCGAGACATGAATACAGAACATCGGTGGCAAGCTCGCGAATTTCGTCAATAAGCGGTTCGGCATCGCGCACATACACAAAGCCTCTTGATACGACCTCAGGACCGTTTAAAACCTCTCCTGCGGCAGTGTCAACAGTTGCGGCAACGATAATAAGTCCGTCTTCTCCGAGATGCTTTCTGTCACGAAGGACAACGCTTCCGACATCGCCCACACCGTAACCGTCAACGAGAATCCTGCCTGCCTGAACTCTGTCAACCTTTTTAATGCCGCCGCGTGAAAGCTCAACGCTGTCACCAAGGTCACAGATGAGCACATTTTCGTCGGGAATACCCACTGCATGAGCAAGACCGGCGTGCTTTTTCAGGTGCTTCTGTTCGCCGTGTACGGGAATAAAATACTGAGGCTTTACAAGACCGAGAAGCATTTTAAGCTCCTCCTGACAGGCGTGACCTGAAACGTGAACCTCATACATTTTCTCGTAAACGACCTCACAGCCGTGCTTCAAAAGCTCGTTGACCACATTGCCCACCATTTTTTCGTTGCCGGGAATCGGCGTAGCCGATATGATTATGAAATCGTCCTGACCGACAGCGATTTGCCTGTGTTCACCGAATGCCATTCTGGTCATTGCGCTCATAGGCTCACCCTGACTGCCGGTGGTGACGAGAACAATCTGTTCTTTGGGATATTTATTTATCATGGAAAGGTCAATCATAGTAGCGTCGGGAACTTTGAGATAGCCAAGCTCCTGAGCGATTGCAACGGCATTTATCATGCTTCTGCCGCTGATGGCGACCTTTCTGCCGTGTTTTGCGGCACAGTCGATTATCTGCTGAATCCTCTGCAAATTCGAGGAAAAGGTTGCTATGATTATACGTCTTGACATTGCGGCGGCGGAATTAAAGAGGGTTTCAAAGGAGTTGCCCACGTTTTTTTCGCTCATTGTGAAGCCGGGACGTTCCGCATTGGTAGAATCGGAAAGCAGGCACAGCACGCCCTCCTTGCCGAGCTGCGCAAAACGACCCAGGTCAATCATTTCGCCGTAGACGGGAGTAGAATCTATTTTAAAATCTCCCGTGTGAACGATAACGCCGCTGTCGGTATGCAGTGCAACGGCAACCGCATCGGGAATAGAATGATTAACATTTATAAATTCGACTTTAAAGCTGCCGATAGCTACGGTTTCACCGGGCTTAACGATGTTTCGTTTTGTCTGACCGAATATGCCGTGTTCTTTGAGCTTGCAATCAACAAGACCGATAGTCAGCTTTGTACCGTAAACCGGGATATTAAGCTCCTTGAGAAGATAGGGCAGAGCGCCGATATGATCCTCGTGAGCGTGGGTTAAAACAACGCCGCGGATTTTTGCTTTGTTTTGCAGAACATAGGAAAAATCGGGTATGACAATATCAACGCCCAGCATTTCATCATCGGGAAACGCCATTCCGCAGTCAACAAGCAGTGCATCGTCGCCGTATTCATACATGGTGATGTTTTTGCCGATTTCGTTAAGACCGCCGATAAATGTGATTTTAACCGGCTTCTGAGATGCTGCCCTGCTTTTACCGGATTTTGACGCTTTTGATGAGGCTGTCCTGCCGGAGGAAGGCTTGCTTTTTTGCGCGGTATTGCTTCGTGTCGCTGTGGATTTCGGCTTCTGTACGGCGGATTTTGAAGCGGTTTTCTTTGCGGCGGTGCTTTTTACCTCCGCCGCAGTTGACTTCGGCTTTGTTGCACGCGGTTTTTTCGGCGCGGAGCCTGCTGCCGTATTATTTGTGCTACGGCGTGTTTTGGTTTCTGCCTGATTTGCGGTGTTCTTATTTTTTTGTGCTTGAGCCACCAGATGACCTCCAGATTTCTTAATTATTTGATGTTTTATTTTAAGTCCGAAGCATTATCACACAGCATCGGACAAAAGCTCGATTTAGGGCGGTTATATCGCTGTTTCACGGGTTTTGCGCATTACACGATATTTATCCACTATATTTATTTTACTAAAGTCGGAGGATAAAGTCAATAGCGGTGAATTTTACAGATACGACAGCAGACATGCGGCAGTCGTACCTAAGCAGCAGTATTTGTCGGCGGCAATATCTTTCATACCTCTGCACAGCAAAGCGCAGCAGGAAATTGCCGCAAAAGCGGAGGGCATAGGGGAGCCGAACAGACTAATAAGATTACCGATCGTCGCAAACGCGATTAAAACGGCTTTTTTCTTACCGTGAGAATCATTCATTCCCACAAAGCCCAGGGATAACCCCTCCGCCGATGAACTGATTATTGACGCATCGGCGGATATGTATTCGTTTTCCGCAGAGGAAAAAAAGACGTAAAGAGCGGTGAGAAGAAGCTTGCTGTGACAGCCCGAAAGAAGCTCAAAAAGGCAGACTGCCCCCAAAACGGTGACTGTCAGCATGAAAAAGCCGATGCATTCTCCGAAAACCACCGAATACGTCCACGCACATCTTCCGCAAAGCACCGACAGTGCTTCCGCTATACAAAATCCGGCGCAGAAGCGTTTGAGATGCTCCTCCTTTTCGGGTATCAGGCGCGGCACGCACCACATTGCACCCATGATGACGATTTTTACGGCGGCATTTAACATGTACTCATCTCCTGTTGATTTATATGCAATACCGGAATGCTTTTTGCAAAGAGCGCAAAAAATCACACCTGATTATAAATTTTTCTTTTGCTTTGACTATTTTAATATTGTCAAACACGCGGTATAATAGCAAAAAACGAAAGCGGAGGGATTTCTGTGAAAAACGAGCTTGCATTGCAGGCGAAAGGGGCTATTGCGGAGCTTGCGCAAAAAGCAGGATTAAAAAAGGGAGCCGTTGTTGTAATAGGCTGTTCCACAAGCGAGATAATCGGCTCCGAAATAGGAACAAATTCAAGCCCGGAAACGGCAAAAACGGTTTTCGAGGCACTGTATGAATACGCATCGGAAAACGGTTTGTATCTTGCGGTGCAGTGCTGTGAGCACCTGAACCGTGCAATCATTGTCGAAAAAGCCGCAGTGCCCTTTGCCGAGACGGTAAATGTCGTTCCGCAGCCGAAAGCAGGCGGCTCTATGGCAACTCAGGCATATGCCCATTTTAAAGAGCCTGTGGCAATAGAGAAAATAAAAGCCGATGCAGGTCTGGACATCGGACTTACAATGATAGGTATGCATCTGAAAAAGGTTGCGGTGCCTGTGAGACTTGAGCACAACAGAATAGGTGAAGCAATTGTTGTGGGAGCGAGGACAAGACCCAAATTCATAGGCGGCGCAAGGGCAGTATATGATGAAAATATGATGTAAACCGGCGATGTAAAAGCGCGTATTTAAACGGTTGCATAACGCGAAAATTTGTGCTATACTTATAAACCGTAATCTGAAAATAAATCAACGAAAGGAAGATTTCGTTGCCTATCAAGCGAATAACGGCGTTGTTTATCGCGGTACTTCTGATTTGCGCGTCAGTGCTCACCGTGTCGGCAGAGGAAGATACCGAAACCACCACGACTACCACTACTACAACAACAACGACTACCACAACAACGACAACAACCACCACAACCACGACAGCCACAACGACTACAACAACGGCAAAACCAACGACCACAACCACGAAAAGCTCAACCAAAAAAACCTCTACAACCAAAGGCTCTACAACCACAACCACCGGAACAACCGCTACAACCACAGCGCAGGTGGTTTCAGGTCAGGTTGCAGGCGGCTCGGTGACCTTCAAGGCTTCAAACAGTAAGCGTGTGCCCGTGGGGAAATCCACAACGCTGTATTTGACAATATCGGATATAAGCGGAAGCTATTCCACGGTGTTCAGTGTTGACGACACAAGCATTGTTTCGCTGGAAAAGATAAATAACCAGAGTGTAAAGGTTACCGGAATCAGGGAAGGCTCGGTTGTCATAACCGCGTATATTGACGGCAGAACTGCTCAGTACACCCTTGTCGTGGGCGATGCTGCGGCAACACAGGCAACAGCCTCTACGACGGTTTCGGATAATTTTGAGTCGACGACCGGTGAAGAAATCACCGGTGACATTCCCGGTGACGAACATGAGCTTGACCTGTTTTCAACACCGGAAAACGACCAGCTTGCGGAATATATCGAAGATGCACAGCAGACCAGTGCCGGCGATATGCTGCTGGGTATAATCGGCTTTGCGGCGATTTTCGGCGGCTTCGGTGTAGTGCTTTCGGTAATATTCAGAAACCGCACACCGAAACTTAATCTTTATCCCGGCTCACGCCGCCGGTTTAATACAAACGGCGCATCGGGAGGCAAACGCAGAAAACGTCTGCTGCCCGACCATTACTACAGAAGTAACGATAAATACTGAGGTGATATAATTTGGCAACGCCTCCCGAATTACTGCGCAATTTCTGCATAGTTGCGCATATTGACCATGGCAAGAGCACTCTTGCCGACCGTATTCTCGAAAAAACAAGCTCTGTTTCCGCCCGTGAAATGGAAAATCAGATACTTGATAATATGGACCTTGAGCGTGAACGCGGCATAACCATAAAAGCCCGTGCGGTTGCGCTCAATTACACCGCAAAGGACGGAAAGACCTACACTTTCAATCTTATCGACACTCCGGGTCACGTTGACTTCAATTACGAGGTCAGCCGTTCTCTTGCTGCCTGTGAAGGTGCAATTCTCATAGTTGACGCTTCTCAGGGTATAGAAGCTCAGACCCTTGCAAACACCTATCTTGCGGTAGACGCAGGGCTTGAAATACTGCCTGTTATCAATAAAATCGACCTGGTTTCAGCCGACCCCGACAGGTGCGTTCAGGAGATTGAGGACGTTATCGGAATACCTGCCGAGGACGCTCCGAGAATTTCCGCAAAGTGCGGAATAAACATAGAGGACGTTCTGGAAAAAATCGTTGAGGTAATCCCACCGCCTGAGGCTGACAGAGAAGCTCCCTTACAGGCGATGATTTTCGACAGCTACTACGATTCCTACAGGGGAGTAATTGCCTATGTCCGTGTAAAAAGCGGAACTGTCAAGGTCGGTGACACAATACGAATGATGAGTACCGGCGCGGAGTTTCAGGTGGTCGAATGCGGTTTTCTGCGTGCAACCGCCCTTGACCCCATAGGTGAAATAGCCGCCGGTGAGGTCGGCTATATTGCCGCATCAATCAAGAGCGTTGCCGATGCCAGAGTCGGTGATACAATTACAAAGGCGGATAATCCGGCAACAGAGCCGCTTCCCGGCTACAGAAAGGTAAACCCCATGGTTTACTGCGGAATTTACCCTGCTGACGGAGCAAAATACGAAAATCTCCGTGATGCGTTGAGCAAACTACAGCTTAATGATGCGGCGCTGACCTTTGAGCCTGAAACCTCAATTGCACTGGGCTTCGGCTTCCGTTGCGGATTTTTGGGACTGCTTCACATGGAAATAATCCAGGAGCGGCTTGACCGCGAATTTGACCTTGAGCTTATAACCACCGCACCCAGTGTTATATACAAGATATACAAAACGGACGGCGAATGTGTGGAGATTGACAACCCCACAAACTACCCCGACCCTGCACTTATCGACTATTCGGAAGAACCTGTAACCGATGCTCACATCTATACTCCTGCCGAGTTTGTGGGCAATATTATGGAGCTTGCTCAGGACAGACGCGGCGTTTTCAAGGGCATGACCTATATAACCCCCGACCGCGTGGATATGCATTACGAACTGCCGCTGAACGAAATAGTTTATGACTTTTTCGATGCAATCAAAAGCCGTTCAAAGGGCTATGCTTCCTTTGATTATGAGCTGAAAGGCTATGTGCGCTCAAATCTTGTTAAGCTTGACATACTGTTAAACGGCGATATTGTCGATGCACTGAGCTTTATCGTTCATGCGGATAAGGCATATCCCAGAGCCAGAACGCTTGCTTCAAGGCTTAAAGACAATATCCCCCGTCAGATGTTTGAAGTGCCTATTCAGGCGGCTATCGGCGGCAAGGTTATAGCAAGAGAAACCGTAAAGGCAATGCGCAAGGACGTGCTTGCAAAGTGCTACGGCGGCGATATAACCAGAAAGAAAAAACTGCTTGAAAAGCAGAAAGAGGGCAAAAAGAAAATGCGTCAGCTCGGCTCTGTTTCAGTGCCCTTTGAAGCATTTATGGCAGTCCTCAAGCTTGATGAAGAATAATTATCACAAATGCGTGCGCTTTGCACGCATTTGTTTTTAGCAAGGTGAAAAGAAATGAAGCCCATAGGAATATATATTCACATTCCATTCTGCGTATCAAAATGCCCATATTGTGATTTCCATTCCGGTAAAGTGGACGCGGAAACGGTATCCGCATACACCGATGCGTTGATACGCAATATATATCAATATAACGAAAAGGGCATTTGTGCCGACACCGTATATTTCGGCGGCGGCACGCCGCCATTGCTCGGAACGGAAAATTTACAGCGTGTTCTTGAAGCACTGCACAGCACCTTTAATATTTCCGACAGTGCGGAAATAACGGTGGAAGCAAATCCGGCAGATTCCCTTTACGACTTTTTTTCGGCTATGAAAGCCTTAGGTGTAAACCGCATTTCAATGGGCTTGCAGTCGGCAAACGAAAATGAGCTTCGCTTGCTTGGCAGACGGCACAGCGTGTCGGATTGTGCAAAAGCGGTTGCCGATGCAAGACGAGCCGGAATTTCCAATATTTCTCTTGACCTGATGCTCGGAATCCCAAAGCAGACCCCTCAAAGCCTTACCGAAAGTATCAATTATATTTCCGGGCTTTCGCCGGCGCACATATCCGCATATATGTTGAAAATTGAGGAGGGTACGCCTTTTGCGCTTAACACTCCCGAAATCCCCGATGACGATATGAGCGCGGAGCTTTATGAGCAGTGTGTTTCCGAACTTGCCGCAAAGGGCTACGCACGTTATGAAATTTCAAATTTTTCAAAGCCCGGCAGAGAAAGCCGACATAATTTGAAATATTGGAACGATGAGGAGTATATAGGTATAGGCGCGGCGGCACACAGCTTTTTCGGCGGCAGAAGATTTTATTATCCGCGCAGTACCGAAAGCTTCATAAAGGGAATATCGCCTATAGATGACGGAGGGGGCGGTGATGAAGATGAATACGCAATGTTGCGCTTGCGGCTCTCGGAGGGGATAACGGAAGCAGGCTGGCAAGCGCGATTCGGAAAAAGTATTCCGCCGCGGCTTCGAAAAAACGCAATGAATCCGCAACTCAAAGGACTTGTTGTATCTGACAAAAAAGGTATCAGACTGATAAACAACGGCTTTCTGCTCTCTAATTCTGTCATTTGTGCACTATTAACATAAATTGACATGATATTTGGTTATTATACAAAATTACAATGTTGTATCTTTATATATTGAATTTCATGTGTTATAATAATTAAAGAAAATTAAGAAAAGAGGCAGATAAATGCAGAAGATAAGAATATTCTGTGATACATCTTCGGATATTTCAAAAGAGCTTGCAGAAGAACTGGATATAGAAATGTTCCCCATTCCCGTAACCTGGGGAGATAAAAGCTTACAGGACGGCGTTGATTATACATATGAGGAATTTTGGAATTTGCTTGACACGACGAAAGTAATGCCAACCACATCTCATATTTCGCTGGATACTACTTCAAAGGCATATCTCAAAGCCTATGAGGACGGCTGTGAGGCTGTTATCCACGTCACAAATAACAGCAAGAACAGCGGTATGTTTAACACCGCAAACATCGCAAAGAAATTTTTCTTCGAGGAGCACCCGGAAGCCGAGGGCAAATTCAGAATAGAGCCTGTGGATTCTCATACCTTTACACTGGCTTACGCACTGCCTGTTATTTACGGAGCAAGACTTCGCAATAACGGCGGCACGGTTGATGAAATTGTCGAGCTTATGGAGGAGGTTGTCCACAGAGCGGAGATATATATGGTTGTCTATGACCTGAAATTTGCCAGAATGTCGGGAAGAATCAGTGCCGCGTCTGCCATTGTGGGCGGTGCGCTGGGCATAAGACCGATTATGAGCATGATTCACGGCGAGACGGCAACTCTTGAAAAGCTTCGCGGTGACAGTAAAGTTGTTCCTGCACTGGTAAAGGCTGTTCAGGAGAATATGGACCCGAAATTTGACGAATTTCTCGTTGTAAGAGGCAGACCGGAGGAAGAAGCAAAGCTGCTTGAAAAGGAAGTTGCCAAGGCAACGAAGATGAAGTCATTGGGCATCTATAAGCTCGGTGCGGCTGTGGGTATAAACGTCGGACCCAAAGCAATGGCGGTTATAATTCTCGGCAAGGATAGAAGAAAGTAAAAAATATCAAATAATAAACGGGCAGTAAAAACGCAAGTTTTTACTGCCCTGTTGTTTTGTGTCTGCATTACTGCGAAATGGTGAACAGTGAATAGAAATATCCCTTTTCGGAAATCAGGTCGTCAAAAGTGCCGGATTCGACAATCGAGCCGTTTTTCAAAGTGATAATACCGTCATATTTCCTTAGCAGGTTTTCGTCGAGAGAGTGAGTTACCACAATGCTCATGACGTTTTCAAGAGCGAGAATTGCACTTGAAACCTGATAGGCGGTTTCGGCGTCAAGGGCGGCGGTAGCTTCATCAACAAGAAGTACCTGTGATTTTTTCAGCAGGCTTCTGGCAATGGAAATTCGCTGTTTTTCACCGCCGGACAAACCACTGCCGTTTTCGCCGCAGAGATAATCCGCACCCTTTTCTTCGATTAAAGCAGACAAGCCCGAAAGACGTATTGCCTCGTTAACCTGTTCTTCGGGAAATTCGCGGAACATTGTAATATTTTCTCGTATGGTTGCGTTGAAAACAAAGACATTCTGCTGAATAATACTCATAATCTCATAGAGATTACCGCTGTTGATTTCGCGCAGCTCGGTTTCGTCATAGCAAATCGAGCCGTCATAATCGTGATACGATGCCATAAGAAGATTCAGCAGGGTGGACTTGCCACTGCCCGATGCGCCGACAATTGCATATTTCTTGCCAAGCTCAAAGGAATAGTTAATATCATTCAAAATCCGCTTGTCGGCTTCGTAGCCGAATGTGAGATTTTTTACGGTAATGCCGTGTTCAATGGATTTACGCTCGTCTGTTACCTCGTCGCGAACGTTGGTATCCACTGCATTTGCGACTTTTTCGATTAACGCCTTTGCCGCTTTCCTTTCGGCTATACATACGGGGATTGTACCTATCGGGCTGAGAACATAGTTCATAAGCTGTACGAAAACCATTACAGTACCTGCGGTAATGGTTTTTCCGGACATTGCAAGATACGCGCCGAAGATAAATACGCCGAGCTGTGCCGTTAATCCGGCAATATTACCGAGCATCTGAACAATAATGCGGATTTTTAGCTTTTTGCACTGAGCTGCGGCAAGTTCCCTGACATTATTTTTGAAAATGCGGATTATCTGAGCCTCAGCCTTAAAGGACTTGATGACCGAAAAACCGCCCAGACTATCCTTGATTGTGGCGGTGTATGTCTCGTTTCTGTCGGAAACATTCTTTTCCTCTGTAGCAACTCTGTTCCCTGTTAATATGGAAGCGGCGAGAGGTAAAAACGAAAATCCCACTGCGATTGCCGTGAGCAACGGACTGTACCACAGCATCATTGTCATTGCTCCGATAAAAGTAAGCAAACTTTCAAAAACCGTGAAAATATTTAACAAATATCCCTGTTCAATGGAGGGAATATCATTAGTCAGGGCAGATATGTAGGCAGAGGTATTTTCACCGGAAAAAGCGGAAATGTTTTTCTTTGTCAGCTTGTCGAAAACGTATTCCCTGTATTGGGAAATTCCTTTGGTTACAAAATGCGGCTTGTTGTGGCAGTTAATAATACTGACTAAAGCAAAGACGGCAACAACCGAAAAAGAAATAACGATAAGCTGTAGCAGAGAAAAGCCGGTGTCACAGCCGCTCATTACATCTAAGATTTGCTGTATTAGCCAGGCGATTAGAAGCGTTGTAACAGCCTCCAGCAGTGTCAGCAGCAAACCTGTTATAAGACGTGCCCTGTTACCTTTGTAAAACTGCTTTTTGTAAGGTCGAATGTTGATTTTCTGCTTTTTCATATCATACCTCCGTGAGTATCCTCTGCGTTTTTACAATAGTGCGCCGGCAACAGCGAAATAAATCAGCAGAGAAAAGGTGTCGGTTATGGTAGTGACAAAGGGACTTGACATTATGGCAGGGTCGAAGCCTAGGCGTTTTGTAATTATAGGTAAGGCACAGCCGATAATTTTCGCAAAAACGACAGTGATAAAAAGTGTCAGAGAAACCATGAAAGCAACCATAACGGTAATGCTTTCATTGCCGCAAATCAGACGGTCAAACAGCAGAATTTTCGCAAAATTCGCAACGGCAAGAGTGACGCCGCACAATGCGCCTACGCGAATCTCTTTCCAGAGAATCATAAAAATATCGGAAAAATCAATTTCGTCAAGGGAAAGACTTCTGATAATGGAAACAGCCGCCTGACTGCCTGTGTTACCGGCAGTGTCCATAAGCACGGGAATAAACGCCGCAAGAAAAATTGCAGTGCTGAGCATAGCGGCGTTTGCGTTAATAATAAGTCCCGTAAATGTTGCGGAAATAAGCAGAATCAAAAGCCATGGGATTCTGTTTTTCCATGTTTCAAATACGCCTGTGCGCATATAGGGCTTGTCCGAGGGGGAGATTGCCGCCATTTTCTCAATATCCTCCGTAGCTTCCTCGGTGATAACGTCGATAGCATCGTCAACGGTAACAATACCCACAAGTCTGCCGCCGCCGTCAACGACAGGCATGGCGATAAAGTCGTATCGGCTGAGCTGATTTGCGACCTCCTCCTTGTCGTCAAGGGTGCTGACGGAGATAACGCTGGTTTCCATAATATCCTCAATGAGAGTGTCGGACTCATTGAGAAGCAAATCCTTTGCAGATACAGTACCCTGCAAAACACGGTCACTGTCGGTAACATAGCAGGTGTAAATAGTCTCCTTGTCAACACCTGTTCTGCGTATTCTGCGAATTGCATCACGAATAGTAAGGTCTTTTTTTAAGTCCACATATTCCGTGGTCATAATGCTGCCTGCACTGTCCTTGGGGTATTTCAGCAGGTCGTTGATAGAAGCGCGCATTTCCGGAGAAGCGTGGCGAAGTATTCGCTTTACCACATTAGCCGGCATTTCCTCTATCATATCCACAGCATCGTCCATGTAAAGCTCGTCCAAAACTTCTTTCAGCTCGGCGTCGCTGAAAGAACGGATAAGCTGTTCCTGCACTTCACCGTCGAGGTAAACGAATACCTCTGCGGCAGGCTCTTTGGGGAGAAGCCTGAAAACGATGAGAAGCTGGGAAAGTGAAAGCTCCTCTAAAAGCTCACCTATGTCAACGGGTTCTTCTTCTTCGAGAATCTTTCTGAGCGTGACATACTTCTTTTCTTCAAGAAGCTTTTGAGTCAGCGCAAGCAATTTTGTATCTTCCATGTCTATTTCCTCCTTGGCTTTCGGGTTTGCTACAGGTAGGAAGCGGTGACAGGAAGCCGCGGTTTAAGCGGTAAATCCGGGCGAACGATACAGCACGCGGAAAACGGGCTGTATTCGGGGTGGCTCAGGTTCCGCGCTTATACCGCCGGGCTTCCCAGAGCAACTACTTCCTGCGTCCATATCATTCACCTCTCTTGTTCTTTGATTGCGGACAGCAGTTGTCCGTACAAGTAAAAATTATAGCACAATGTTAAGATTTATGCCACTGAAATTTCACAAAAAATTTAATTTTATCAAAATGCACTAAAGAGCACTTCGGTACTTGAAGTTTACGCAAAATATGTTAAAATGAATTTGTCACAAACAACTAGGAGGAAGATTGAATTGGCACTTACCGTTTCCAGCATTACCGCAATTGACAATGACGGAATCACTTATGTTAACGAGGAAGGACAGCGCAGAAAGCTGCTCTTTAACAGTTGTCACCAGTATTGGGTGCGACAGGCAACCGAAAATCCCGATGGCTTTCTCACATGGGACGGCTATCCCGTACCGCCTACAGAGCCGGGCAATGAAAATGTTGTCGGTCGTCACAATTATACCGCCGATGTACCGTACTATGATTTCTTCTATGATGTTCATGTAAGATTTTATATTGAGCAGAAGCATGGTCTTTTCCACAGCATGGAAAAGAATAAGCAGGCATTTCTTGCGGTTGAAGAACAGATAAACGCAATGGGTTGGAAAACCTACAACGCAGGTTGAATAAAATAATCAACAAAAGGCTGTAAAACATTTTCGTTTTACAGCCTTTTTGATATTTTGCGTTACAAGTTTTTGAAAAATCAAATCCCATGTTTGCGTTTTTCTTGCAAACATGGGATTTTTCGTGGTGCTGCTGGTCGGACTCGAACCGACGGCCTGCTGATTACGAATCAGCTGCTCTACCAACTGAGCCACAACAGCATTAAAGCTTAATAATAATACAATAAACTCAAATTTTTGTCAATACAAAAAATATGCACTGCCCATAAGCCGCAGACGGTCAACAAATTTATCCGTTGACCGGAAAACCAAATGATGTTATCATAATAGGGAAAGGTGTGAAAAGCTTGAAAGAAAAGATTAAGGAGTTTATAAAAAAGCTGTTAACCCGTGAAGTTATTCTGTATCTGATATTCGGTGTTCTTACAACGGTCATTGATTTTATTGTGTTTTATTGTGCATATAATTTCCTGCATATTGACGAAATGCTTGCAACTGCAATTGCATGGTGTGCTGCTGTTGTGTTTGCTTATGTCACAAATCGGCTTTTCGTTTTTGAAAGCAGGGAAAAGGAAAGCGTGGGCATACTTCGCGAAATAGGGCTTTTTGTGGGAGCACGTCTGATTTCCCTGGGTATTTCCGAGCTGATAGTTTTGCTCATAATGAAAGTTATCGGCTTTGACGGAAAGGTCGGAAGCGTCGTCACCAAGCTGGTGTGCGCCGTTGTTGTTGTCATTTTCAATTATTTTGCAAGCAAGCTGGTCATTTTTAAAAAGAACAATGAGTGAATTTTATGATGACACTCGACAAAAAGGATTTTTGGGAATATAATAGCGAAAGAAAAGTCTTTGCGTGAAATCCGCGCAAGACCTGAGAGAATCATAACGAAAGGAAGCTTATTATGAGCAATTCAAATTTCAACAAGGAAGATTTGTACAACATGGCATTTGACACTGAGGACACAACCGGCAGTGTAAGCGCATCGGATATAGCCGAAAACAAAGCGGTATCTGTGCTTTCTTACATCGGATTTCTGGCGTTTATTCCCTATTTCTGTGCGAAAGAATCCCGTTTTGCACGTTACCATGCAATAAGAGGAATCAACCTGTTTATTATCGAATTTATTTTGGGCATTCTGTGCGGAGTATTAAACTTTATTCCCTTTATAGGCTGGATAGTTTCGACAGTCGTAGGTATTCTGAGCCTCATTTATTCAATCATAGGTATTGTCAACGTTGTAAATGGTCGTTGCAGAGAACTGCCCTTTATCAGCGGCATAAAGTTTGTTAAGCAATAAGCTTAAAATTTCCGCGCATCGGTTACTTTGCTGCACAGCGGTATCCGATGCGCTTTTCTGTTCATTAACATAAGTGGGAGTTTTTTCTGTGACGGACCTTGAATTTACGGAAAAATTCAATATTACGCTGACACAGCAGCAGAGCAGTGCAGTCAGGGAGACTGAGGGAGCGGTGCTTCTGCTTGCCGTGCCCGGAAGCGGAAAAACTACGGTCCTTGTTGCCAGGCTCGGATACATGATATTCTGCAAGGGTATTGACCCACGCTCAATACTCACCATGACTTACACCGTTGCGGCAACGCGGGACATGCAGAAGCGGTTTCAAGAGCTGTTCGGAAATGAAGTCACGCCGGAATTTCGGACGATAAACGGCGTGTGTTCAAAGATTATCCGCACCTATGAACAGCTTAGCGGCAGCAGAGCGTTTGACGTTTTAAGCAGTGAACGTGATGCCGCTGCGTTGCTGTCATCGGTTTACAGGGAAACGACCGGAACACTTCCTGCCGAAAGCGATATTAATAACCTACGCACCGCCATGACCTATGTAAAAAACATGATGCTGACCGATGAGGAAGCAAGGTCTTTCGGCAGTGATATTGATTACTTCTATGATGTTTACACAAAATACTGTGCCGCACTGCGTGAACGCAGACTTATGGATTATGACGACCAGCTTGTGTACGCCTACCGTATTTTGCGAAAATATCCGCAGATACTTAAAAGGATTCATGAGCGATATAGCTACATATGCGTTGACGAGGCGCAGGACACCTCAAAAATCCAGCACGAAATTATTTCGCTTATAGCCGGTGGCAGCGGCAATATATTCATGGTGGGAGACGAAGACCAGAGCATTTACGGATTTCGTGCCGCGTACCCAAAAGCACTGACTGATTTCGAGCAGAGCTACGGGAACGCGAAAACATTGCTCATGGAGGAAAACTTCCGTTCCGGAGCGGCAATTGTCGGTGCGGCAGACCGCTTTATCAGCCGCAATACCGACAGACACCGAAAGTCAATGCGCACATCTCGCACCGAACGGGATATTATTAAAAGGATTCCCGTTGAAACCAGACTTTCACAGTATAAATATCTTCTGAATATTGCCGCAAACTGTTCTGCGGACACGGCAGTGCTTTATCGAGACAACGAAAGCGCATTGCCGCTTATCGACCTTTTTGAACGTAACGGCATTCCGTATCGCATACGTTCCGGAGATATGGCATTTTTTACTCATAAAATCGTTACGGACATTCGCAACATAATCCGTTTTGCATATGACCCCTGTAATGCCGATGCTTTTATAAAGATATACTATAAAGTCTCCACGTATTTAAACAAGGCAAATGCTCAGTATGTATACGACATTTGCGGCAGAAAGGGAATTTCGGTATGGGACGCGCTGAACACGGTGGATTCTCTGCCGCCCGGCACACAGAAAAGCTGTTTGAGTATAAAAGAACACATGGGTTTACTGACGAAAGAACGCGGAGATAAAGCGATTTCGCGGATTTTCAATTCCATGGGATATTGCGATTATCTTGACAGAATGGGTATGAAGTATGACAAAATCTCAATTCTGTCGGCAATCGGTACAAACGAGCCGACAGCATCGGGACTTTTGCGCCGACTTGATGAGCTTGAAAGTCTGATTCGCTCCGCCTATGTTCCCGATGAATACAAAATCACTCTTTCCACTGTCCATTCGAGCAAGGGGCTTGAATATGATACGGTTTATCTTATAGATGTTTTTGACGGTATGCTCCCGGAAACCGTTGTGAGAAATCCGAAATACTACGATGATAAGACGGTGCAAAATTATCAGGAGGAACGCAGGCTCTTTTACGTCGGGGTAACACGTGCTAAAAATACGCTGTGTGTGCTGTCGTACGGCGATGAGGAATCCTCATTTTGCGACGAGCTGTTTGATTCTGTCGGCTCAGCCTCAGCAGACGGGCTTGGTGCTTTTCGGAAAGCATTAAAAACCGGCTGCCTCGTAAGACACAGAATCTTCGGCGACGGCACTGTTATTTCGGAAAACGGCGATATAATAACCGTTTCCTTTAGCTGTGGCGAAACAAAGAAGTTTTCTGCCGGTGCTCTTTTTTCACAAAGACTGCTGGAGATAACGGAAAAGTAATTTACCCGAATGATATGCCCGATGTTGTTATACCGATGTCGCTGATGCTCCGATTTAAATAAATTCAGTAAAGGACGGTGGAAATATGAATTATAAAATCGCGGTGTGTGACGATTCGGATACCGACAGAAAGTACGTGCAGACTTTGGCAGAGCAGTGGGCGGCAAAAGCAGGGCATACGGTATATATTTCCGCTTTCCCCTCAGCGGAAAGCTTCCTGTTCCAATATGCGGACAGCGGCGATTTCGATATTCTGTTGCTGGATATTGAAATGGGCAAAATGGACGGCGTGACTATGGCAAAGGAGCTTCGCAGGAGTAACGATGCGGTGCAGATTGTATTTATCACAGGCTATTCGGAGTACATTTCCGAGGGCTACGAGGTTTCCGCACTTCATTATCTGATGAAGCCGGTAAGCGCAGAAAAGCTGTTTGCGGTTCTTGACCGGGCGGCGGAAAAGCTTCGTAAAAACGAGCGTATGCTTGTTCTGGGCATCGGCGGAGAAACAGTACGTGTTCCGATTTCCCGAATACGGTATGTTGATGTGCACGGAAATTATGTCACCGTTTACGCCAAAGAAAAATATGTTGTGAAAATGACCCTCGGTGAGATTTTCGGTAAGCTTGACGAAAACTTTTATCGTGTGGGACGCTCCGCGATAGTAAACCTCGGCTTTATTGCAAGGGTTACGAAAACGGACATTGTGTTAAATGACGGCTCTGTTATTCAACTGCCACGGGGAGCTTATGACGGCGTGAACAGAGCGATTATAGAAAGAATGTAGCATTCATTGGAGTGATATATTATGTCTCTTTTTTCAAAAAGAATAGACAGGCAGATAGCGGCTTATCAGCACGAGCTTATAGAAACTCATTATATAGAAGTTGAGAATATGTACCGTCAAATGCGCGGTTGGAGGCATGATTACCGAAATCATATACAGACGATGAAAGTGCTTGCGGCAAACGGGGATATGGAAGCGATAAAGGCATACCTTGACGAGCTTGACACCGATTTGAACACTGTGGATACCGTGGTAAAAACCGGAAACGCCATGGCAGATGCCATATTCAACAGTAAGCTGTCCCTTGCCCGTTCAAAGGGCATACCGGTTAAGTGCGAAGCAAGCATACCCGTAAAGCTGAAAATGTCGGAGCTTGACCTGTGCTGTATTATAGGAAACCTTTTTGATAATGCAATGGAAGCCAGCCTGAATTTGCCGGAGGAAAAAAGGCTTATAAGAGTGTATATGGATATGAAAGGAACTCAGTTATACATATCATTTACGAACTTCACTGCCGGCAAAAAGCTTGAAAAGACGGGAAATATATTTAAAACCTCAAAGGGAGAGGGGCACGGCTTCGGATTGGTGCGAATAGATAACATAATCGAGCGGCTTGACGGTTACCTCAGCCGAAACAGCGAGGACGGCGCGTTTACCACGGAAATACTGATACCGCAGGTGTGATAGCTTTTTGCCGAAATCCGGGGCAGGCATTTTGCAATTCGTCCCCGAAAAATAACGATTCGTCCTCAAAATGCCACGAGGACGAATTTTTGTGTTAAGTTATATTCACGAGGTGAGAAACACATGAAAACAAAACAGAAGCGGAAAACGGCAAAAAAGCCGAAATACGGTATGATAAAATGCGTGGACTTTATGCTAGGCAAGGCGCGAAAGCATTGCGTAAGCGTGCTTTGGCTTTGCTTTGCAGACGTGGCGATTGCCGTGTGCTTAAATCTTGCGGAGCTTTTTGTTACGCCGACGGTGCTCCGAAAGGTCGAAAAAACCGCACCGCTGTCCGAGCTGCTTGTTACTATCGGAATATTTTCCGGAGCACTTCTGCTGCTTAAAGGATTATCGGCATATGTCGGCAAAAACACATTATTCGGACGAATCAGTGTTCGCACGGAAATTATCCGTGACATCGGGCACAAGGCAAGCGTTACGTCATATCCGAACGTATATGACCCGAACGCAGTAAAGCTGCTAAGCGAAGCGGAAAATCATACAACGTCGAACAGTGAGGCAACGGAGCATATATGGGAAACCATTACCCTGTTTGCAACAGATTTTGCGTGCTTTGTGATATATCTTTACCTGTTGTCCGGGCTGGATTTAAAGCTGATAGCCGTTGTTGTCGCAACCACCGTCGCAGGATTTTTTGTGAATAAACGTATAAACGGTTGGGAATATCGCCACAGAGAAGAAAAGGCGCAGTACGAAAAGGAGCTTAATTACATATGCTGTGAAGCGGAATCAATAGAGCTTGCAAAGGATATTCGTATTTTCGGAATCGCATCATGGCTGAACGATGTTTACGACAGCATAAGAAAAACAGCGGAAGCATTTATTTGCCGCCGCGAAAAAATATATGTATGGACAAGTGTTGCAGATGTTATTCTTCAGCTTGCACGCAATGGGATAGCGTATGTTTATCTCATTTCGCTTACACTGTCGCAGGACTTGTTCGCCGCTGAATTTCTCTTGTACTTTACCGCATTCAGCGGATTTTCCGAATGGGTGACGGGAATACTTGCCCGGTTTTCGGAGCTTCATAAGGAGTGTCTGGGCATATCAACCGTTATGGAGTATCTGGATATGCCGGAGCGGTTCAGGTTTGACGACGGCAAGCCCGTTCCCGATTCCGATTCATGGGAGCTGAAGCTTGAAAATGTATCGTTCCGCTATCCCGGCGCGGAAAAGGATACAATCAGCGGCATGAATCTGACAGTGCATTCCGGCGAAAAGCTTGCGATAGTCGGACTTAACGGAGCGGGAAAGACAACCCTTGTAAAGCTGCTCTGCGGCTTTTATGACCCGAATGAGGGTCGGGTACTGCTCAACGGCACCGATATTCGTGAGTTTAATCGCAGAGATTATTACGGTAAATTTTCCGCGGTGTTTCAGGATATGTCTGTACTCGATGTTACCGTTGCCGAAGAAGTGGCACAGAGTGTAGATAAAATTGACACCGAAAAAGTGATGAGCTGTCTTGAAAAAGCCGGGCTTTCGGAAAAGATTGCTTCACTTCCCGACGGACTTAACACCCACGTAGGACGGCATGTTTATTTGGACGGAGTAGAGTTTTCGGGCGGTGAAACACAGCGTTTGATGCTTGCGAGGGCGCTGTATAAGGACGGACCGATTCTGATGCTGGACGAGCCGACTGCCGCCCTTGACCCCGTTGCCGAAAACGATATTTATATGAAATACAATAATATGACCTCCGGTAAAACGTCGGTATTCATATCACACCGACTGGCTTCCACGCGTTTTTGCGACCGTGTCCTGTTTCTCAGTGACGGAGCGATTGCCGAGGAGGGGACGCATGAGGAGCTGCTTGCAATGAACGGCGGCTACGCGGCTCTGTTTGACATTCAGGCAAGATATTATCAGGAAAGGAGAGAGTTCAATGGTGAAGAAATCCGATAAAATCACTCTGGGTGAAACGTGGAAGCTGCATTTTCGCGCCTATCGTGATTTGCGAGATTATTGTCCGGGGGTGTTTGCTTCCTCTGTTCTTTACAACGCCGCGAAAGCGGTAAGTCCTTATGTTACCGTATGGCTTTCGGCACAGATAATCAATGAGATTGCCGGCTTACGCCGGGAAGATGTGTTGTGGCGGTGGGTAATTATAGCACTTGTATGTTCTGCGCTTATGACCCTGCTCACGGGAATTTTGGAGCATTGGAAAACCGCGCTTTACGGAAAATACGTCTACAGAAAAGTGCATTTAATGATGAATAAAACACTGAGCCTGGATTTTGCCGATGCGGATAAATCCGAGGTGTGCGACCTGCGCTCACAAATCACCGCAAATGAAAACTGGTCGGGCTATGGGATAGAGGCTTTGTACCGAAATTTTCAAAGCATTACATACGGTATATTCGGCATAATCGGTGCGATTTCGCTTACCGTAACCCTGTTCTTAAAGCCTGTGCCGACTTCGGCAGGAAAGCTTACCTCGCTCAATCACCCCGGATTTGCAGTGGGCATTGCGGCACTGTTGCTGATTGCAACCTGCATAAGTGCCATGTGCGGCAACAGGTCAAGCCTGTGCTGGGCAAAGGCTGCGGAAACCTGCACATTCGGCAACAGATTGTTCGGTTATTTCGGCTATCAGGTGCATACGGAATTGCGTAGACATATGGACATAAGAATGTATAATCAGCAGGATATTTGCGAAAGTTATTTCATAAAGGGAAATACATTCGGAGCGGACGGTATTTTGGCAAAGACCGCAAAGGGACCTATGGGCTTGTGGGCGGCAGCGGCATCGGCAATAAGCGCGGTGCTGACCGGTGCGGTATATGTGTTCGTATGCCTGAAAGCATGGGGCGGTGCTTTCGGAGTAGGCAGCATAACGCAGTATGTCGGTGCGGTAACGGCGTTGTCCGCAAATTTTGCTGTTCTTATCAGAGCAGTCGGAGAGTTTAAAAATAACGTGCCCTTTATGCGTACAGTCTATGAATATCTCGACATTCCGAACAGCATGTATCAGGGAAGCCTGACAACGGAAAAGCGTTCCGACAGAAAATACGATATTGAATTTAAAAATGTTTCCTTTAAATACCCAAGCTCCGCTACATGGGCACTGCGCCACGTTAACGTTAAATTTAAGGTTGGAAACAAGCTTGCCATAGTCGGAGAAAACGGCAGCGGAAAGACCACATTTATCAAGCTGTTGTGTCGCCTTTATGACCCACAGGAGGGTGAAATTCTGCTCAACGGAATTGATATTAAAAAATACAATTATCGTGATTACATGGATATTTTTTCCGTTGTTTTTCAGGATTTTCAGCTTGTCTGTCAGCCGCTGGGCGCGAATGTGGCAGGCGCAAGGGAATACGACCGCGATAAGGCAGAAAAGGCTCTGACAGACGCAGGCTTCGGAGAAAGACTTTCATCTATGGAAAAGGGGCTTGATACCATGCTCTACAGGGACCTTTCGGAGGACGGGGTAGAGGTGTCCGGAGGGGAAGCCCAGAAGATTGCCATTGCAAGAGCTTTGTACAAGGACGCTCCCTTTATAATTCTCGATGAGCCTACAGCCGCCCTTGACCCTATGGCGGAAGCGGAAATATATTCCAAATTCAATGAAATAACAGGAGATAAGACTGCGATATATATAAGCCACCGCTTGTCAAGCTGCAAATTCTGCGATGAAATAGCAGTGTTCTGTGATGGCTCGGTGGTGCAGTACGGCACTCACGATGAGCTTGTGGCAGATGAAAAAGGCAAGTATCATCAGCTTTGGAACGCACAGGCGCAGTATTATGCCGAGAATGAATAAGTAAAAATCGGCTGTAAAAAACGCAAGTTTTTTACAGCCGATTTTTTACCGAATGCTTTATTTTTCTTCTTCTTTCATTGGTCTGAAGCCCTCACCGTAAATCTGTGAAGCGTCACCGACCATAATGAAAGCGGTGGGGTCGATTTCGTAAACGATTTGCTTTAATGTAAAAGCTTCGCTTCTTCTGACCGCACACATGAGAATGTTTTTCTCCTCACCGGAATATGCTCCCTCACCCTTGAGAATCGTTGCACCTCTGTCCATTTTCGTGATTATGGCAGAGCCGACCTCCTTAGGCTCTTTGGTGACAATAAACATAAGCTTGCCCATATCAAGACCGTCCATTACCTTGTCGATAACCTGACCGGTAAGGAATATGGTAATGACCGCCAGCAACGCAAGCTCAATGTCCTTGTAAACGAAAGTCGCACCGGCGACAACGGAAAGGTCGAATATCATAATAGCCGTGCCGAGCTTTAGCTGTGGTTTATACTTATTCAGTATTTTTGCGGCGACATCGGTACCGCCGGTAGAGCCGCCGCGCAGATAAATCAGTGAAAGCCCCGCGCCGGCGAGAACTCCGCCGACAACCGCCGCCAGAAGCGGATTGGAGGTATATTTAAGATGGGGAAGATAAATGTCGATGCCATCTATCATAAAAGAAGATATGAGCAGGCAGATGACAGACCGCATGGAAAAACGCCAGCCTATCACAAAAAAACCGGCAATAATCAGCGGAGTGTTTATCATAAGAATCATCATGCCTATGTGCGTATCAAACAGGTAGTTGAGAACCGTGGCAATACCGGTAACACCGCCGGGCGCAATGTCATTAGGTGCGGTAAAGGTGCTGACGGAAAGCGCAAAAATGAAACTGCCCAAAACGAAGCAGACAATATCGGAAATAATACCCTTTATCTTTAACTTCAACGGTCTTTCCATATAAAAAGCCTCTCTTATTCGTTGTTTTGTGTAATCACATTAAACAGCTCCCGAATGCGCTCGGAACAGCCGTTTATGTAAAGCCAGCCGAACAGTGCTTCCAAAGCAGTGGCATTGTGATAATCGGCATTGCTTGAATTTTTCGGCGTGTGAGTCGTGTGAAGATTACGACCGCGGCGGCATATGTCCTGTTCGCTTTCGGTAAGCAGGGGGAATATCAGCTCAAGCGCATCGGATTGAGCTTCGCATCGTACCTGGCGTACACTTTGGGAGTGGAGCTTGCTTGACGGGCAGTTGCCCTGACAAAGCAGGCTTTCCCGTGAAAGCAGGGAATAAACGGCGTCACCGATAAATGCAAGCGCAGACGGACTGTAGCTTTTGGGATTGCAGGGAATATCAAGCAGTCTGCTCAAATCAATGCCCCCTTATCAGAATATGAAATCAAATTCAAGATTGTAAATGGAAACAGTATCTTTTTCTTTAATTCCGGCTTTTACAAGAGCATCAATAACGCCGGTCTGAGTGAGAACTCTTTCAAAATAGGAAAGAGATTCGTAATCGTCAAAATCTATTCGGCGCATTACATCAAGCAGCCATTCGCCCTCAACGAAGTAAACACCGTCATGAACGGAGATGCTTACCGAGCGGTCGGTAATTTCATTGATGTCAGGTTCGGGCATAGGCTCAGGCTCGTATCTTGTAACAGGCGGAAGCGTAGAAAGCATCTCGGTTATTTTGTTTAAAAGCTCGTCCGTACCAACGTTGATAGGTGCCATAATAGTAAAGCACTGATAGCCGTTGTCCGCACAGTATTTTTCAAAATCCGCAATCTGCTCGTCGGTTGCAAGGTCGGATTTATTTGCCGCAACAATCATGGGGCGTTCCGCCAAATCTTCGCTGTAATTGCGAAGCTCTTTGTTGATAAGCTCAAAATCGCTTATTGGGTCACGTCCCTCACTGCCGGCAACGTCCACCACGTGTACAAGCAGACGGCAACGGTCAACGTGACGTAAAAACTGATGTCCAAGCCCCAGACCCTCACTTGCGCCCTCAATAAGTCCCGGAATATCCGCCATAACAAAGCTTACGCCCTCGCCACGGCGAACAACTCCCAAATTCGGGGTAATAGTTGTGAAGTGGTAGTTTTTAATCTCCGGCTTTGCTTCGCTGACGGCGGCAATAAGAGAGGATTTTCCCACATTCGGAAATCCTACCAGACCGACATCGGCAAGAAGTTTAAGCTCTAGACGAATGACCATTTCCTCTCCCGGTGTGCCGGGCTTTGAAAAACGGGGAGCTTGTCTTGTGGGTGTGGCAAAATGAGTGTTGCCCCAGCCGCCACGACCGCCTCTTGCTATGATTTTCGGCTCTGCATCGGACATATCCGCAATTATTCTGCCGGATTCATCATCAAGCACGAGAGTGCCCTGGGGAACTCTGATGATAAGGTCTTTTCCGTTTTTGCCGAAGCAACGACCGCCTTTTCCGCTTTCGCCGTTTTCGGCGGCATATTTTCTTTTATACCGAAAATCGGAGAGCGTGGAAAGGTTGGTATCCACCTGAAAAACAATATTTCCGCCCTTTCCGCCGTCACCGCCGTCAGGACCGCCGGAAGCTATATATTTTTCACGATGAAAGGAAACGGCACCGTCGCCGCCTTTACCGGCTTTTATGCTGATTTTCGCGGTATCAATAAACATAAATTCACCTCAATTGTGAAAAATCCAATGCGCTGTATCGGCTTTGCCAAAAGACTTCCGGCAAAGCGCGACAGCTTTTCTCTGTCGAAATTATTCTCGCTTTTCGTGGCATTATCAGCTCGCCCGACCGATAGGCTTCGCTTTTTCAAGTGCTCTTTTCCGATGTAATATACTAAAACTCAAGAAAAAAACCGAGGCTCAAGCCCCGGTTTAAATTCATTACTGCTCAACAGGATAAACGCTTGCCTTCTTGCGGTCTTTGCCGAGCCTCTCAAATCTGAGAACGCCGTCAACCTTTGCATAGAGGGTATCATCGGAGCCGATGCCTACGTTCTCACCCGGATGAATGTGGGTACCTCTCTGTCTGTAAAGAACGTTTCCTGCCAGAACAAACTGACCGTCAGCTCTTTTTGCACCCAGTCGCTTGGATTCGGATTCACGACCGTTTTTGGTCGAGCCCATTCCCTTTTTATGAGCGAACAGCTGTATATTAATCTTCAGCATTATACTGCACCTCCATGTCGTTTAAAGATATGTTATCGCCGTAATCCTCGGCAAGAGAAGTAAAATGAAGTCTCAAGCCGTTAAGAATATCGGCGCAGTGCTCAAGGTCCTCTTCGGGAATCACGAGCATCATGTAGCCCTCGTCAACCTCAATATCCGCATCGACATGAAGAATGTCGGTAATGGTATTTGCGACGAGATAGGCTGCGGAGGAGAGGGCGGCACAAAGAACAGCCTCACCCTCAATTTGCGAATCGTCTGCATGACCGCTCATTTCAAAGCCTGCCAGCAGCTTTCCGCTGTAAAGAAAATTGATTTCAGTCATTATGCGTTGATAGCGGTAATCTGTACCTTGGTGTAGGGCTGTCTGTGACCCTTTCTCTTAGCATAACCTTTCTTGGGCTTGTAAGTGAAGATGTTGACCTTCTTGCCCTTGCCGTTCTTGAGAACCTTTGCGGTTACGCTTGCGGAATCAACATAGGGAGCGCCGACGGTGATACCGTCCTCGGAGCCGAGAGCCATTACCTTAAAGGAAACCTCTTCCTCTGCCTGAGCATCGAGAAGCTCTACATAAATCTCGTCGCCCTGCTCAACCTTATACTGCTTACCGCCGGTTACGATGATAGCGTACATGAGTTTTGCACCTGCCTTATTATCAGTCTCGCTGCCTTACCTAGGTGAGCCTTAGCTACTTTAACCCGGAGCATGCGGCTGAAATATAATACCATAAAGCAACGCCGTTGTCAACAATTTCAAAAAGAAATATTTGTGCCGCAGGACCTTTTGACAATCCTGCGGCACACTTCGGTTATTCCGTTATTTCGGTTTCGTAGGAAATTACGCTATCGCCAAGCAACTGTACCTGAACCTTATAGGTCATCGCTTCCTCTGTTTCGCTCTTTTTCTTGCGGTACAGCGTAAGCTCTATCACATCGTCAACCTTGTGTTCATTGAGAATAAGCGTCAAATCTCCGATGCTTGTGATTGTCACGCCGTCAATTTCCGTTATAATATCATAAATTTCCACCTTGCCCACAAGGTCGGAGTTTCCGGCAAGAGACACTATGCGAACACCCTGCGGTATACCGTAATATGTCGATTCGTCTTCGTCTACCGTCTGACATTTCATGCCCAACGCGGGTCTTTCGATATAGCCCTTATTCCGAAGCTGTTCGATAATATCGAGTATGGAATCCATGGGTATGGCAAAGCCCATGCCCTCATAGCCGTCCATTACGATTTTGGCGGTATTGATGCCTATTACCTGACCGTACATATTTACCAGCGGCCCACCGGAATTACCGGGGTTAATTGCGGCGTTAGTCTGAATGTACTTTGTCGCTGTTTCGGTATCGTCAATAACTCTGTCAAGTCCCGAAACAATACCGTTGGTGACTGTTCCGGCATAGGCTTCGTCCAGAGGCGTACCGATGGCGACAACCTCATCGCCTACTACCAGAGCATTTGAATTGCCGATTTCGGCGGCAATAAGACCGGTAACTTCGATTTTCAAAAGCGCAACATCGCTTTTTTCGTCATATCCGATTACTTCCGCGGGATATTCACCCTCATGACCGTAAACCTTAACGGTTATTCTCAAATCCGGATAATCCTCATCGTAAATAACGTGAGCGTTTGTAACTATATAACCGTCATCGCTGAGAATTATGCCCGAACCGCCGCCATAGGACGATCTGTAATAATACGAAAGAACCGTACACACCGACGGTTGGAGTTTCTCTGCCACCTGCGCATAGGAAAGACGCGCGTTGGGGTCGGCAGGGACAGTCGTATCGGTCACGGGACTGTCTTTGAGATTGTCGATTATGTCTCCGACATCGCTTTCAATGTCGTTTGCATTGTTGTTGTTCGCTGTCGCAGTCGATGACGAATTTCCGTGGGCTATACCGGCTCTGACGCCTAATCCATATGCGGCAAATCCCACAGCCCCGGCCATTATCGCAGTGACCAGTACGCCTATGAATATTCCGAGCCAAATTTTACTGCCGCTTTTTTTCTTCGTTTCAGTCGGCGCAATCTGATAATAGTTGACCGGCTGTCCGTTTTGACCCTCATTGTACCCGTTGTTCATAATAGGAAAACGACCTCCTTTATAATTACCCGTGCGGCAAAGCCGCAAAAATTGTAAAAAAACTTATGCTAAACCTGTGCAGGCGGCCCCGATACAGGCAGATAAAACTCAAATTCGCAATGGCTTCCTTCTTCGCTTCTGGCTTCAATTTTACCGCCGTGCAGGGTTATAATGGTTTTTACAATGTAAAGTCCGAGCCCTACGCCTGTTTTATCCTGACTTCTGCTCTTGTCAGTTTTATAAAACCGGTCAAATATATGTGCCAAATCAGTTGACGGTATTCCCATTCCACTGTTACGAATTGTCACATATATATCGTTTGCACGTTGCCGAATACGAATTTTGATATAGCCGCCCTCGTTTGTGAACTTAACGGCATTTTCAACAAGATTATATACAACCTGATGAATAAGATCCTGGTCACCCCGGACATACATCTGGTGCAAATCTTCCATGCCGAGAATTTCGATTCTCTTTTCGTCAATCTTCTGTTCAAAAGAAAGAAGCGTTGTGAACACCGTGTCCGTAATATTGAATTTTGAAACGTTCAGCTTCATTTCTCCGCTGTCAATACGGCTCAGCGACAGCATTGAACGCACAAGACGTGCCAGTCTTTTGGTTTCGGTGGAAACGATGCGCAAATACTGCGACTGCTTATCGGGCGGAATTGTTCCGTCCAAAATGCCGTCGATAAAGCCGGAAATAGTCTGCATGGGAGTTTTCAGCTCATGGGAAACGTTTGCGATAAAGCTTCGGTGCATCTTTTCGCTGGCGGCAATTGCTTCCGCCATTTCGTTAAACGCCTGGGCAAGCTGACCTACCTCGTTATTGCTCTTGTACCGCACCCTTGCTCCGTAATCGCCGGTTGCAAAACGCGCCACGGTATGAGCCATCTGCCGCAGAGGACGTACCTGCTGATAGGTTATCATATAAACGGCTATCAGAGAAACAGCCGCCGCCGCAATAATAACAATCGCTACGACTCTTACTACGTCACTGCGGAAAGCCTTTACGCTCTGCGCAGATGATGCGGCGAAAACAAAGGCAACTATTTCGTCCTCATTAAACTCGTTTTTCGCCATTATCGGTATGCCGACTATAAAGTGGTCATCGGAATAAATATCCGAAAGCGTACCGGTGGTGCGATATTCGGCAGTTCTGGCAGCCTGTTCCACAAGTCCTGCCGGGAGCTGGCCTCTGTGGCGGCAGGTGACTTCAACCTCGTCAACGGAATCGTTACCGTCGGCGTCGGGCTGCTGTTCATCTGTGCTATCGGTGTCCTCCGTTATGGGCACCTGCATATCCTCCGAGCAAATCAAAACCTCTCCCTGTGCGCTTACGATAAATACGTCCGACTGTATTGATTCACCGATTACTATTATTGCCGTGCGAAGATTATCAATATAGTTTTCGCTGATACTGTATGTGACCCGGGGCAATTCATCGGGGTCTTCCGACGGCACTGCGGTACGCTCAAAATACCTTGACGCGGTAGCCGAAACGCTGCGCGCGTTCTCAGCCAAAAGCTCCTGCTGTTCGGATTCCCAGCGGCGGCTGACGAAATTCGTTACCAGCACACCGAGAATAATAAAGCCGATTATTAGCGTAAGCGACGTGACGGCAAGGTACTTTGTGAAAATAGTCCGGGAAAGCTCTTTTTTGATTTTTCTGAAAAAATTTATTATGCTTTCGGTTACTCTCACTGCTTGACCTCAAACTTATATCCGACGCCCCAGACGGTTTTTAAGCTCCACTGGTCGCTCACACCCTCAAGCTTCTCGCGCAGACGCTTTACGTGCACGTCAACGGTACGCGAATCGCCGTAATAGTTAAAGCCCCACACCTCGTCAAGAAGCTGGTCGCGTGAAAAAACGCGGTTGGGATTGCTTGCGAGGTGATAAATAAGCTCCATTTCTTTAGGGGGTGTATCCACCTGCTTGCCGTCCACACGAAGTTCATAATTATTAAGGTTTATTGAAAGCTTGTCAAAGCTTACAACCTTGCGCTCGTTGGGGTCACTCTTTCCGCTTCTGCGAAGTACCGCCTTGATACGTGCGATTACCTCCTTAGCCTCAAAGGGCTTTACGACATAATCATCGGCACCAAGCTCAAGACCCAGTATTTTATCAAAGGTTTCGCCCTTTGCGGTGAGCATTATTATAGGGCACTGGCTCTTTTTCCTTATTTCCCTGCACACATGCCAGCCGTCAAATTCCGGGAGCATTATGTCCAGAAGAATCAAATCCGGATTTTCCGCTTCAAAGCATTCGAGAGCGCGCTTGCCGTCGTTCGCTATGACAGTAGTATAACCCTCTTTTTCCGTATAAAGACGGAGAAGTTCACATATATTCTGGTCATCATCAACTATAAGTATTTTCCCTGTTTCCATTTAAATTCCACCTCATTTTCAATCTTTCGGGACTTTTTGTTTCA
Source organism: uncultured Eubacteriales bacterium (assembly GCA_964500965.1). GTDB lineage: Bacteria > Bacillota > Clostridia > Oscillospirales > Acutalibacteraceae > JAISGQ01. The sequence continues at coordinate 53,014 of CAZCQZ010000009.1, forward strand.
GGTGCTTTAGATATTTTAACACATAATTGTGAACAGATAAAGTATTTTCGTAACATGAATATAAATTTTATCTCTGTCAATCCTTTCGGTGACAATATTCAGCGAAAGGGTGTTTATATGAACAGAGAATCGGGACCGCTGTGGACATCGGTTGACAGAGTTTATCGGCAATATCCGTGGCTTGCGGAAGATGCGGAGTGCTCCGTGTGCGTTATCGGAGGAGGGCTTACCGGCGCGTTGTGTGCGCTCAGACTTGCACAGGAGGGCGAAAACGTAATTTTGCTCACCTCAGGACAAATCGGCTATGCCGCAACTGCCGATTCTTCTCCGTGCGTCAGCTTTGATTTCGGACACAGAATCGTGGAGCTTAAACGGCGCATAGGCGCAGACAACGCCGTAAGTCTTCTACGTGCAGGTGAACGTGCGATTGATATTATGGAATCTCTCACTGCGGAGCTTGACGGCGATTTCGGCTTCAGACGCTGTGATTCGCTTCTGTACACAAATGACGAACGTGAGCTTGAACTGTTCAATCGCGAATATCTTATCCGAAAGCACAACGGCTTTGACTGTTCTTTTATGAATAAGACCGCCGCACGAGATATTTTTTCTTTCCCTGTTCAGGGCGGCATTTTTTCAAAAGGGCTTGCCGCACGTTTTGACCCGTATGCCCTGACCCATTTGTGCCTGGAAAAAGCGGTGCGGCTCGGCGCAAGAGTGTTTGAAAACACAAAGGTCGAGCAGCTTGATTCCCAGGGGAAATATGTAGTTATAAACACCGATACAAGGCAAACTGTTTTTGCCGACAACTGCGTGCTTGCAATCGGCAGTGCCTTTGCGGAGATATTAAACGTTCCGATTCAATATCTCACCGGCTTTTATTCCGTGAGTACCCCTGTGAAAAGCTTTGCCGGGTGGACGGGAAAATGCGTTGTGCGTACATGGGCACAGCCCGGCTTTACGATTTCGCCCACTCCCGACAACAGAATTTATTGCGGCGGTCTTGAAACCTCGGCAATAAACGAAAACGGAAAGCTGTACGGCGTTTTGAATGCCACTGCGCTGAGTGCCAAACGCTACGAGGAGCTTGAAAATGCTGTACGATGTCACTTCCCGGCAATTGATGTGGATAATTTTGAAATTAACCGTCCGGTAAGAGCAGCCGTTACTCAGGATATGCTGCCTATTATCGGCACTGACGATAATCATGCAAAATGTTTCTTTGCATGTTGCACCGGAAACAGTGCCGCGCTGTATTCCATGCTGGCGTCGGACATGATGACCGCTAATCTGTCGGGCGTTCAAAGAGACGATGATTTTCTCTTTTCACCTGTTCGCTTTTCGATAAAGCAGGCAAGAAGCAGATAATACTGTCAGGAGCTGTAAAATTTCCGAAAAAGAAAAAGCAATCATCAAAACTGATGATTGCTTTTATGTCGGCAACTTCCTATCTTTCCGGGCCGCTTCCAGCCAAGTATTTTCGGCGCAAGTGAGCTTAACTTCCGTGTTCGGAATGGGAACGGGTGGACCCTCACCGCTATCGACACCGACTTGTCTCAGGTGTTCCTGAGAACGTTATAGATATTACCACAGCATTTCACAAAATGCAAGCATTTTTTTAAAAAAGTTTTAAATTGTTGAATTTAACTTGAAATTTCCACCATTAGCAATTATAATTTGTACAAATAAACCATTACAGGTGACTTATCATGTTTGAAGAAAGGCTTTCCGAGTTAATCAAAGCAAGCAGCCGCATCGTATTTTTCGGCGGTGCCGGGGTTTCCACCGAGAGCAATATCCCCGATTTCAGAAGCGACAACGGAATATATAAGCAAAAACATCAATATCCGCCGGAATATATTCTCAGCCACGATTTTTTCATTGAACACACAGAGGAATTTTACGATTTTTACAGAAATAAAATGATTTTTCCGCAGGCTCAGCCAAACAAGGCACACCTTGCACTGTCCGAGCTTGAAAAGCGTGGCAAGCTGACCGCGGTTATCACCCAGAACATTGACGGTCTGCACCAGGCGGCAGGCTCCAAAAACGTTCTTGAACTTCACGGCTCGGTACACAGAAACTACTGTATGAAATGCAACAAAGCCTACGGACCGGAATCCATAACGGAAAGCAGCGGCATTCCGCGCTGTGATTGCGGAGGAATAATAAAACCCGATGTTGTGCTTTACGGCGAGGCTCTCAACAGTAACGTGCTTCTTTCCGCACGGCAGTGCATTGCAAATTGTGATTTGCTGATAGTCGGCGGCACATCTCTGACAGTTTATCCTGCCGCCGGGCTTGTAGGCTACTGCCATGGCAAAATTGTAATCATCAATCGTTCCGCAACCGATTTCGACAATGCCGCCGACCTTTGCATCTCCGGCTCAATCGGAGAGGTTCTTCATAATGCTCTGTAATAGGTTGAATTATATTACTTTAAGTAATAACGTTCCGTCAATTAAACCCAATACGATTAACAGCACTATTAAAAAGCCGATGATTCCCATGATTACATAAAGTCCTTTTCTCATTGCCGATACACCTCTGACACTGCGTCTTATCCATATTCTCTATATTATCAGTATACTATCGCAAATTAAGCGGTGTCAAGGGAAATGACATATTATGTCGAAGTGTTGCCGGCTTTTCCGAAAAAGCAAAATACCCTGCTCCGAAAGAGCAGGGTATATGATTTTCAGCAACGCGCTTAGATAGCACGGGTCACCTTACCGGAACGCAGGCAGCGAGTGCAAGCATGAACTCTTTTAGGAGAACCGGCTACGATAGCCTTAACACGCTTTACGTTGGGCTTCCAGGTTCTGTTAGAACGTCTGTGAGAGTGAGACTGTCTGATGCCGAAAGAAACTTCCTTACCGCAGAAATCACATTTTGCCATGGATCTGCACCTCCTTTGAGTAAAACTAAGCAACAAAATTATTTTAGCAGAACAAGTTAAAATATGCAATAGTTTTTGAGAAAATATTTTAATGAGTAATTCGCGTGGGATTTTGATGCCGAAAGTAACAACCGCGATTGTGATATTGAAATTACCGCTTAGGACAACTGACTGTAATAAGTATGATTTTACAGGTTCAAACGCCGAAAGTCCGCATAATCACAGACGTTCGGCGTTTTATCAATTATTCAAAATCGGGTGCGTCCCAGGAGTGCCATACGTCCTGAACATCGTCATTATCTTCGAGCATATCGAGAAGCTTCTGCATTTTGGTAACCATTTCAGGGTCTTCGATTGTTGTATATGTATCGGGAATCTTCTCAACATCGGCGTTTACAAATTCATAGCCCTTTGCCTCAAGTCCGTCGCGAACAGCGGAAAAGTCGTCCTCCTCGGTGTAAATGACGTAAACATCTTCATCGGTCTTGAAGTCGGACGCGCCCAGCTCCAGAGCCTCCTCCATAAGCTGCTCCTCGTCGATATCCTCCGCTTCGATAGCGATAACGCCCTTTGTCGAAAACATAAACGAAACACAGCCGGTAGTGCCGAGGTTGCCGCCGTTTTTATCGAAATAATGGCGCAAATCACCTGCTGTGCGGTTCCTGTTGTCGGTGAGAGTTTCAACTATTACCGCAACTCCGCAAGGACCGTAGCCCTCATATGTAAGAGCTTCGTACTCTTTGCCGTCATTGTCGCCGGAAGCCTTTTTGATAACTCTTTCAATATTATCATTGGGAACGTTGAGAGACTTTGCCTTTGCAATGCAGTCCTTGAGCTTGGGGTTTGAGGCAGGGTCAGCTCCGCCGCTCTTAACGGCAACGGCGATTTCTCTGCCTATTTTCGTGAAAACCTTTGCACGCTGACCATCGGTTTTTTCTTTTTTTCTCTTGATTGTACTCCATTTATTATGTCCTGACATAATAACCCTCCGTGTTCAAAATTAAGTGCCGGAAAGCGCAAAACACTTCGCTTCACCTCAAATACCATGATATTTTAGCACAGATGAAGCCGCGATACAAGATGTAAAGTTCACTTCTGCGTTGATTTGT
>CAZCQZ010000010.1:0-53556 GCA_964500965.1 uncultured Eubacteriales bacterium
CATTACGCAGTCAAAGGATTCCTCGGCGCACTTTTCAAATTCGCCGCGCTGAGCATAAGCGATGTACTGCATAACATTAAGACTTTGAGTACAGCTCTTTGTGCAGGCGTTGCAACCGATGCAGGCGTATATTTCGGGGTAAAGCTGCATCATGACCTGCTCGGTTACGGGGACTTTCTCAATATCGTAAACCTGCTTGACAAGAGGAAAGAAAGGCAGGGTTGCGATGTACATATTATCCTCAACCTTAGTCTGACAGGCAAGGCAGGTTTTCAGTTCACGCTCACCCTTAATGCGGTATATTGTGGCACAGGCACCGCAGAAGCCGTTACGGCAACCACAGCCGCGAACGAGCTGATAGCCCGCATATTCCATGGCGCACATTATTGTAAGATTGTCCGGAACGGTGTATTGTTTGCCGAACAGATAAATGTTGACTGTTTTTTCCATAAACAATATTCCTTTCTGTGCATCAATATTCATCGGGCAGCTCGTCAAGCTGGTCGAAGCTGAAAACAGGACCGTCCTTGCAGATATATTTACTGCCCACGTTACAGCGACCGCATTTGCCGATACCGCATTTCATGCGCATTTCAAGGGTGGTATATATCTGCGACTTTTCAAAGCCAAGCTCGATAAGTCCGGAAAGGGTAAACTTTATCATAATGGGAGGACCGCAGAGAATGGCGACCTTGTTTGTATCGAAGCCAAGCTCTTTGACGTAATTGGGAACAAAGCCGACATGACCGTCCCAGCCCTCCTGGGGATTGTCAATGGTCAAATGAACATCAACGCCGACGTCTGTTGCCCACTCGGTGATAATTTCGTTGTAATCAACTAAATCGTCCTTAGTGCGTGCGCCGTAAACGATGTCGATTTTTCCGTAGCGGTCACGGTAATGGCGACAGTAGTTAATAACGGAGCGCAGAGGCGCAAGACCGATACCGCCTGCGATAAACAGCAAATCTTTGCCGGCAAACTCGGTGTCAACGGGAAAAGCATTTCCGTAAGGACCGCGAATGGTTATCTGCTGACCTATATCCATTGTGTGAAGCCATTCGGTAACACAGCCGCATTTTTTAATGGAGAACTCCATAAATTCTTCGTTGGTAGGAGAGGATGTTATTGAAAACATACCCTCACCGATACCGGGAACGGAGAGCATTGCACACTGTCCGGGCTTGTGGATAAAGGGCTTTACGCCGTCGGGAGTGACAACGCGAAAGGTTTTGATGTCCGGTGTGTCTATGCGTATGTCGGTAACTTCACCGATAGTGGGAATAAGAGGCTCTTTAATATTAGTCATTGGCTTTGCCTCCTAACTTTTTCATTACTTTGACAATGTTCATACTGATAGGACATCTTGCAAGGCATCTGCCGCAACCGACACAGCCGAAAAGTCCCGAATAACGCTCAGGATAGTAAACCAGCTTGTGCATAAATCTCTGGCGGAATCTTTCGGTTTGAGTAAGTCTGGGCTGACCTGCGGACATTTTGGTAAACTCCGAATACATACATGAATCCCAGCAGCGATAGCGTGTGATTTCACGTCCGTTATTAAAATCACGAATATCGTAGCACTGGCAAGTGGGGCACACAAAGGTGCAAGTGCCGCAACCGAGACAGGCTTCCGAAAGCTCTTTCCATTCAGGTGCGTCGAAAAACTGCTTTGTAGTGCCTGCACCGAAAGAATCTGCGGAAAGGGAAGCAAGAGGAAGCTTGCCCAAACGTTCGTAAATAAGCTCCTTGTGAGCGTTGACGGCTTCATCGGAGCAGTCCTCGGTTATGTCGCAAAGGCTGTCTAAAAGCTTTGCGCCCTTGTCGCTTTTTGCTTCAAGATAAAGGGTGTCATCGGTCTTGTGGCAGACAATATCTCCTGCCGGAGAAGCCGCATCAATGCCGAATGTGCCGCAGAAACAGGTTTCAAGGGGCTTTGCACAGGACATGGAAATAATAATTCCATGCTCACGGCGGTTTTTATAGTAGGTGTCTATCGGCTCGGAGAGAAAAACATTGTCCAAAACCTCAAAGGCTTTGGCATCACAGGCTTTAACTCCGAAAACGGCAAAGTCCTCAAACTCGGAACGAATGTCGGTTATCTCAACTTTTTTGCCGGAGGTTTTGAATTTCATCAAATCCTCGCTCTGAGGAAAGAAGAAATCCTTGGGACTTCTCACGGTGTTAAGGGCATTTGAAAGCTTAACACCCTCCTGCCAGGGCAGGTATTTTGCGCCGTTGTCCGTGTCAACGGGGAGGTAAAGGCTCATCTTTTCCGAAATAGAAGCAAAGAGCAGATTTAAATTATCAAGAGAGATTTTACGCATTGCTCTCACTCCTCTCGTGGGGCTCAATATCATCAACGGTGTAGCTGACAAGGGGCGCACGGCTTCCGACCTCTGCGCCTGCCTGATATTCGCCGTAGAAGCTGTCAATATCCTTGATGAATTTTCTGTTAAGCAGATGAAGCGGTATGCTCTGGGGGCATACTCTTGAACATTCGCCGCAGTCGGTGCATCGACCGGCAACGTGAAATGCACGTATAATATGGAACATTTTTTCTTCAAAGCTGTCTGAGGGAGCTTTGTTCTCAACACCTGAAGCGGGATTGTCAAATACGCATTTTTCACAGGTGCAGGCAGGACAGACATCGCGGCAGGCGTTACAGCGGATACAGCGTGAAAGCTCACCCTGCCAGAATGCAAAACGCTCATCTGCGGTCATGCTTTCAAGCTTTTCAACCTCATCAAAGCGGTTGCTGTTTAAGACATCTCCGTTTTCTCCGAGAAGCTCGTCAAAAGCGACAGCCTTTTTTGACTTGCAGTTGTTGCAACGGTCGGGAAGAAGCTCGGAGCGAGGGAATGTAAGCTCACCGTCATAAAGGGTGGTTACGGTAACGGTATCACCGCTATCGCAGACACCTGTAATACCCTCGGCGTGCTTTCTGATTTCAGAAGCAGAGAGCATACCCTCACAGGGAACAGCCACGGCGTAAACCCTTTCGCGGTCAAAGCGATGCTCGGTGAGGAGCTGATTAAAGCTGTAGGTGTCACAGGGCTTCAAAAATACCAAAACCTTATTTTCATCTTTTGCGGTTTCGGCAACAAGATATTTTGAAAGGTTAGCACCGCAGAAATCGTTCCAGACAAAATCCGAAAGCTCATCTGCGCTGTGGAAAACACCGGGAGTTACATCGTAATCAAACTCACCCTTTTTCCAACCGAAAACACGGCTTACAGTGCCGTTTGACAGAAGCTCGGAGGCTTTGGAAAGAAGAATATCACGGGTTATTTTTTGCATCTTAAATCCTCCAGTCGCTTGTTTTCTCCAAGGGCAGTGACTTTTTCGACAAAGTCATTCATCGTTGCGGCAAACTTTGCACCCTCGGCGGCGGAAACCCACTCAAGGCGTGTACGCTCACGCTCAATACCCAGATAATCAAGCATTGAGAAAAGCAGTGTCATACGCCTGCGTGCGTAATAATTGCCGGAGGTGTAGTGGCAGTCACCGGGGTGACAGCCGCAAATTATTACACCGTCAGCGCCGCGCTGAAATGCTCTGAGAATAAACATGGGATTAACACGGCAGGAGCAGGGAACACGAATAATTTTTACATCGGCAGGGTAAGCGAGCCTGTTGTTACCGGCAAGGTCTGCACCTGCATATGAACACCAGTTGCAGCAAAACGCCACAATAGTGGGCTTAAAATCGTTTACTTGCATATTGCGTCCACCTCCGCCATAATCTGAGTATTTTTAAAGCCGTTCAAATCCATAGCACCTGACGGACAGGCAACGGTACAAGCACCGCAGCCCTGACAAACAGCAGGATTTACAGAAGCAACACGGCGAAGCTTAATGCTTCTGTCCGGCATACGAAATTCCTTTTCCTGATAGGTGATAGCACCGTAGGGGCATACACGCTCACAGGAGGAACAGCCGTTACACATCAATTCGTCCGAATGGGCGACACATGGGTTGCCGGTCAGCTTATCCTTGCAAAGCAGACCGATAACCTTTGAAGCGGCGGCACCTGCCTGAGAAACGGTTTCGGGTATATCCTTAGGACCTTGACAGGTGCCCGAAAGGAACACACCTGCGGTGGGACTTTCCACCGGACGAAGCTTCGGGTGAGCCTCGGTGAAGAAATCGTTTGTATCCATGCTTGCGGTAAGCATTGTAGCAAGAGGACGAGCAGACTTATCAGGCTCTATGGCGGCGGCAAGAACAACAAGGTCGGCATCAATATGAAGCTGTTTTCCGGCAATCAGGTCGGAAGCCTGAACCTTAAGCTTATCGCCCTCAGGAGAGATTTTACCTACCATACCTTTTATGTAGTGGACGCCGTATTCCTCAACGGCACGGCGGTAAAACTCATCGAAGTTTTTACCGGGGGTACGGACATCTATGTAAAATACGTAAACATCGGTGTCGGGATACTTGTCACGGGTGAGCATAGCGTGCTTTGCGGTGTACATACAGCAAATCTTGGAGCAGTATTCCTTGCCTTTTTGAGCGCAGGAATCACAGCGAGAGCCGACACACTGAACAAATACAATGGTATGAGGGTGTACGCCGTCGGAGGGTCTGAGAAGCTTGCCTGCTGTGGGACCTGCGGCGTTTGTAAGGCGTTCAAATTCAAGAGAAGTGATAACGTCCTTTGACTGGCTGTAGGCGTACTCGTCGAATTTATCCATTGATATGGGATTGAAGCCTGTAGCTACAACAATTGCGCCGTACTTTTCCTGAATGTACTCGTCCTTTGCCTTGTAGTCGATTGCTCCTGCGGTGCAGACCTTTGAACAGACGCCGCACTTGCCGGTTTTGAGCATGGTGCAGTAGTCGGGGTCAATGGTTGCAACCTTCGGAACAGCCTGAGCAAAGGGGATATAAATAGCTCTGCGGTTATCCATGCCCAAATTAAATTCGTTGGGAACTTTTTTCTGAGGACATTTTTCAGTACACAGACCACAGCCGGTACAGATGTCCTCCTTGACGTAACGGGCTTTCTTTTTAATTGTGACATCAAAATTACCAACAAAGCCTTTAACATCTGTGACCTCGGAATAAGAGAATATACGGATATTCTCATTCTGAGCAACGTCAACCATTTTCGGGGTGAGAATACAGGCGGCACAGTCGAGAGTGGGGAAAGTTTTATCAAGCTGAGCCATTTTACCGCCGATAGTGGGCTTTGTTTCGACTATATCGACCGGGAAACCGGCGTCGGCAATGTCGAGAGCGGTTTGAATACCGGCAATACCGCCGCCGATAACAAGGGCGCGCTTGGCGACAGGCGACTGACCGGGGGTAAGGGGAGCGTTAAGGTTGACCTTTGCAACTGCCGCTTTTCCCAGAATAATAGCCTTTTCCGTGCCGGTGGGTATATCTTTGTGTACCCATGAGCACTGCTCACGTATGTTTGCAATCTCAACCATATAGGGGTTAAGACCGGCAGCAGCCGCAGTTTTGCTGAATGTCGCCTCGTGCATACGGGGCGAGCAGGAGCAGACAACTATGCCTGTAAGGTTATGTTCCTTTACAGCATTTTTAATCAAATCCTGACCTGCCTGTGAGCACATATACTGATAATTGGTGGAATAAACAACGCCCGGCTCGTTCTTTAAAGCCTCGGACACTGCGGCAACATCGACAGTGCCGGCGATGTTGCTTCCGCACCAACATACAAAAACTCCGATTCTTTGCATACTTTATCTCCTTTAAAGAGAATTATTTGCCGTATTTTCTAAGTGCCGACATGATTGCCTGCTGCGGCATTTCGTCATCAAGCAGAGATGGAATATCGTCTGCTTTCATGTGGTTTGCGCCCTTTTGACGTATAGCGGAAAGGCGCACAGCCTCCACGAGCTTTGCAGGCTCAACGCCGCGAGGACAACGCTCAACGCAGGCAAAGCAGGAAAGGCATTTGTAAAGGGATTCCGAGTTGAGCAACGGCTCAATTTCACCGGATTCCACCATGTAAACAAACTGGTGAGGGTGGTATTCCATTTCGTCATAGGAGGGACAGGTGGCGGTACATTTGCCGCATCTCATGCATTTTCTTACATTTACACCGCTGATTCTCAGAATCTGCTCACGCTGTAATTCTTTTTTATTCGGCATTGTTAGCCTCCTTAACCCCCAAAGCCTCGGCAAGAAGCTCGGTGAAATAGACAACGGGAATATCACAGCCGTTTTTAATAAGGTTGTAGCGGCACAGGGGACATGCCGTAACTATCATATCCGCGCCGTGATTTGCGGCACTTTCAAAAACTCTGCGGCTTTTTTGCTCGGCAGATGCCGAATCTTCAAGAGCCACATATCCGCCACAGCACTCGTTGCGTGCAGGATAAGATACGGCTTCTGCACCGAGTGCGCGAATGAGGTTTTCCATTATCTGCGGATTTTCCGGGTCGTCCATAGCCATGACAGAGGACGGACGAAGCAGCAGACAGCCGTAATAGGCGGCTATTTTCTTGCCTGCAAGGTTATTTACAACTTTTTCTTTTATCTTCTCAAAGCCTACTTCATCACGAAGTAGCTCAAGATAGTGAAGAACTCTTGTTTCACCATTATAAGGAGCGGTAAAATCCTTGTCCTGAGCAAGATAATTGTTTGCTCGTAAGGCAAAGTCGGGGTCGCTCTGCATGGCGTGGTTTGTCTGTTTGATAACATTATGACAGGCTGAGCATACGGTGACAAGGGGCTCATCGTTATCTCTTGCCGCAATAAGCGCACGAATTGACGGCAGTTTTGAAGCGATTTCATCGCGTGCGGTGGAAAAAACACCGCCGCAGCACTGCCAGTTGTTCATTTCGCAAAGCTCTATACCCAAAGCCTGTGCGGAAAGGTGAGCATAGCGGTCAAGGTCTTTTGCCTTTGTCCGCAATGTACAGCCGGGGAAATATGTGACTTTCATTTGCAGTTCTCCTCTACAAGCTGATTTTATTAAACCATCTGTTCGGGATGGAACACCTCGTCAAATTTTTCTGCGGTAAGGAAGCCAAGCTCAACGCAGGCTTCTTTAAGAGAAATATTGTCCTTATACGCTTTCTTTGCGGTTTTTGCGGCGTTCTCATAGCCGATATAGGGGTTGAGAGCGGTGACGAGCATAAGGGAATTGTAAAGATTGTGGTGCATTTTTTCTTTGTTTGCGGTTATGCCGGAAGCGCATTTTAAGTTAAAGGAAACTATTGCTTCGGAAAGCAGTCTTGCGGACTGGAGGAAATTGTAAGCCGCAACGGGCATAAATACGTTAAGCTCAAAATTGCCCTGAGAAGCCGCCATTCCGACAGCAACATCGTTGCCCATTATCTGTACTGCAACCATTGTAACAGCTTCGCATTGAGTGGGGTTGACCTTGCCGGGCATAATTGATGAACCCGGCTCGTTTTCGGGAATGAATATTTCGCCAAGACCGTCACGAGGACCGGAAGCCAGCCAGCGTACATCGTTTGCAATCTTCATCATATCTGCGGCAGTCGCTTTAATTGCGCCGTGCGCAAATACCAGTTCGTCCTTTGAGGTGAGAGCGTGGAACTTGTTTGAAGCAGTCACAAAGGGTTTGCCGGTAAGCTCTGCACATTTTGCGGCAACAAGCTTGTCAAAGCCTTTGGGTGCGTTAAGACCCGTTCCAACGGCAGTGCCGCCGAGAGCAAGCTCGTAAAGAGGTTTAACGGCGAGCTTCAAAAGCTCGACGTCACGCTCAAGGGAAGCTCTCCAGCCGCTGATTTCCTGACTGAATTTAATAGGTGTAGCATCCTGTAAATGGGTACGACCTGATTTTACAATACCCTCATTCTCTTTTTCAAGACGGATAAATGTGGTAATAAGCTGTTCAACAGCGGGAATGAGCTTATCCTCAAGAGCGATGACAGCGGAAATATGCATTGCGGTGGGGAAAGTGTCATTAGAGGACTGGCTCATGTTAATATCATCGTTGGGGTGTGTCAGCTCCTTGCCGGCAATCTGATTTGCACGGTTTCTGATAACCTCGTTGGCATTCATGTTTGACTGAGTGCCCGAACCGGTCTGCCATACAACAAGGGGGAAGTGAGAGGAAAGCTTGCCCTCGATAACCTCGTCACAGGCTTTGCGGATAGCGTCAACCTTTTCATCGGTCATTTTTTCGGGCTTCAGCTCGTGGTTGGCAAGAGCCGCCGCCTTTTTGAGTATTCCGAAAGCGTGAATAATTTCGGCAGGCATGGTTTCAATGCCGACGCCGATTTCAAAATTTTCGTGACTTCTCTGAGTTTGTGCAGCCCACAGGCGGTCGGAGGGAACTTTCATTTCGCCCATGGAATCGTGTTCAATGCGGTATTCCATTTATGTACATCTCCTAAATCTTTGTGTTTTTAATAATTTCCTTGAGACAGTCGGCACTGTAACGGAGTTTTGCGATTTCATCGTCATTGAGGGGAAGATTTACCTTGCTTCTCACGCCGTTGTGACCGACAACATTAAGCGTGCTGAGGCAAACATCGTCAATGCCGTATTCGCCGTGCATCATGGTGGAAACGGTCATGGTGGTGTCAATGCCGGAAAGCAGACATTTTACGATATGACAGACGGAAATGGAAACAGCGTAGAAAGTTGCACCTTTGCGCTTGATAACTCTGCCGCCGGATTTACGTACGTAGTCCTCGATTTCGCCGTAGTCAAGCACCGGCATGAAATTCTTTTCGTGCATAAAGGACTTATGGCATTCGTCAATGGGAACATTTGAAACGTTCGCCAGCGACCAGGGGATAAACGAAGAATCGCCGTGCTCGCCGAGAACATAAGCGTGAACATTGCTCTGGCTTATGGAATAAAACTCGGAAAGTCTTGCACGGACACGTGCGGTATCGAGAATTGTTCCCGAACCTATGATGCGTTCTTCGGGAATGCCGGATTTTTTGCAGAAAGCATAGGTGAGAATGTCAACGGGATTGCTGACTATAAGATAAACCGCATCGGGTGCATAACGGGTTATTTCCGGGGTGATGCCGTTTAAGACATTGATATTTGTCTGAGCAAGCTCAAGACGTGACTGACCGGGCTGCCTTGCCGCACCGGAAGTAATAATGACAATATCCGAATTTGCAGCGTCGGAATAAGAGCCTGCATATACGGAGCAGGGATTGCAAAAGGGAAGTCCCTGTCTGATGTCCAGTGCTTCGCCTAATACCTTGTCATGGTTAATATCAATCATGACTATTTCCGAAGCGATACCCATAACCGTTAATGAATATGCGATTGTTGAGCCTACATTGCCGCTGCCGATGACTGTTATTTTGTTCATCAAATTCTCTCCTAACTGAGTTTGTTCTGATTCGATTTTGAGCAAAGAACGCACTTCGTTAAAAAATTAACAAATACTGCTATAAAAAATAACGCTTCTCAGCTCATGACAAATTGTAACATAAATATGCAGATTTTTCAATGATGATTTGCCGAGTTGTCGCCTTATTAGATAGGTGAATAAACTGAACAAATATGTTGGAAAAATTTTATGCAATTTTGCATATAGCTGCATTTTAACAAATTAAAAAATTAACTGTACAGAACGAATTTATTGTGATATTATTATAGCGAAAAACCGCGTGTGACTTTAAAAAATACATACCGCGCACAAGGGGGATTCACATGAAAAGAAAAATTTTCGCACTGACTGTGATGCTTATATTGATTGTATTTTCATTTTCGGTCAACACAACGGCTGTCGAGGAAGAAATACATGAATTAAGCGCACCTGTAATACAGTTTCCGACAGAACCGACCAACGGTACTGTTACGGTGACGATAACAACACAGGATTCGATGAACGAGGAAACCAAGCTATATTATTGTATTGCAGAGGGTGAATGGACGGAATATACTCAGGCGTTTTCCGTTTTCGACAATACCGAAATTTCCGCAAAGGCTGTTAGTGAAAACGGAGTGCAGTCGTCTCTTGTGATTGCGGAAATAACATGTATTGATAAAATTGCGCCGACTGCACCTACAATTGTGCCGAAGACCACCGCGTGGACAAATGCGCCGCAATCAATAACGCTGGTATCGGGCACTGATGCACAGTCGGGGTATCTGAGGACGGAATACAGGATTGGCTCAGAGGGCACGTGGATTGAGTATTACGGTGAATTTACCGTAAATACCGAATGTGTTGTTTATGCAAGAACGGTTGATCGCGCATCTAATTGTTCCGATGAAGTGTCCATGTCCATTGCGAATTTCGATTTCACACCGCCGGATATATCAACGCTTTCGGTGACGTTCGGCAGTGAACACGGCGTATCAATCTACGGCACCTCCAGCTTTTCGAGCTTTTTTACCGGTAGTGTGACCTGTTCTGTTGACGGCGCGGCGGATTCCCAAAGCGGCGTAGCTTACTATGAATACCAGCTTGTGGAAAGCGGTGCATATGTAAATGATGCGGCATGGCATGTGTACGACCCGGATAATAAGCCGGTATTCAGCAGGGATTTTATAGGAAATGTATATGCACGAGCGGTTGATAATGCGGGCAATGCTTCAAAATACATACCGTCGGCAGGAATTGTGCTCGACAATACAGCTCCGATTATTGAGAATGTGAAAAAATCCACCTCCGCAATAACAGATGAAAGTGTAGTTGTGACGTTCGAAGTTACCGATAATATCAGTATTCTGAATGTTACGGTTAACGGTGAATATGTCGGGATTTATGCACCGGTCTTTACCGCTTTCAGAAACGGCGAATATGTAATAATTGCCAGAGATAAGGCAGGAAACGAAACAACGGAAACAGTTGTAATCAGCAACATTCAGACAACACCCTTTGATATACTGAGAGTTGCCAAATCGCTTGACGAGAATGACTACACCCCCACTTCGTGGAATAATATGCAGAAATATATGACCGAGCTTGACAATCTGATTTCCGTGCAGTCTGACGAAAGCGTTATAAATTCGGCGGCGGAGCAGTTAACAACGGCTCTTGAAGCACTTGTGCGCCGTGGTGACGGAACTTATGCAAGAGAGCTTTTGGAAAGAGCGGCAAACATTGATAAGGAAGCTTATACGGACACTTCACGCAAGCGTGTTGAAAACGCGATGAGCACACTTTCCGCTGTACTGGAAAACAGTGAAAGCTCACAGCAGGATATTGACGAAGCGCAGGCAACTCTTGAAAATTTCATGACCGGTCTTGTACTGAATGCGAATTTTACATCGCTTGACAGAATTATTTCAACGGTCAGGGGTATTGACCCAACACCTTATCCGCAGGAGAGATACGAGCTTTTAATGAGCAAAGTAGCCGAGGCTGAACAGCTTGTCAGAACTGACACCGACCAGGAAACTGCCGACAGATATTATTCGGAGATTCTTACACTGATGGGTGAGCTTAATATAAATAAGCTTCCCGATGAGGAGGAAAGAGTATCTGAGGGTATAAACCTTATCCATGTCATGATTGCGATTGTGGCGGTGCTTGCGATTGCCCTTACCGTTGCAATAATACTTATAATAAAGCGCGCGCCGGATAACAAATCCGAGGACATGGCATATTATTATGAAGCCTCATCGCGCCGTGAAAATTACGAAACCGCCGAAGAATTTAACCGTAACGGAAACACACGTAATGACGACGGCAAACCGGCGTCATTCGGAGATATTCAATTCGGTGACGAGGGAGAATTTAATAACTGGGAATAACCGTTAAACACTGAGTGTCGGGTAAACAATTGAAAGGAATGTCGTAATGGACGCAAAAAAGCAGTTAAAACAGATTTTCAGCTATGTAAAGGCACTTGTCGAGCGCAAGTGTGACATCAGCCTTAATTATACGGATTATCCTTTTGAGCTTGAGCTTTTTAATTTGCCGAAGCATTCGCTTATAAGTACAGCGGAAGCAAGTGAGGAAGCGTTAGGAGAGAATACGGCGATTCTCACAGTAGGAAAGGCTGTAGTTGAGCCGTGTCCGGCACTGCCTGCATTGCTTTTCGGCTGGGTTGAAGATGGCTGGGATAGTCCTTTTAAGAACGTTGTCGTAAAAGAAAAACGCGAATTTTGCGACAGTGCCGAAAGCGACGAGATAAAAACAGAGCTGTTTTCCGATAACACCGACAGGCGAGATATGCTGACAAGCTGGCTTGAAAGCCGTGATGCGTGGAGATACACCGCAGAGCCGGCGGCAAAGGCACGAGCGGTATATGATAAGCTCTATGATTTATGGTCGCAGTTAAGCCGAGATAAAGATAAATCGGAGTTGGTCATCGGTGACGGAATGTTAGTATGTGAAACAGGAGACGGACGGAAGATTCATCACCCTCTGGTATTGGAGCGTGTGACGCTGGAGTTTGATGCTCAAAAGCCCATGTTTACGGTTTGTGACTGTGATACACCCGCAACTCTCAATACACGATTGCTGAGAATGCTGCCGAATATTGAAACCCATACTCTTTCAAAACTTGCAGGGGAGCTTGAAGAAAGCGGAATACATGCTTTTGATGCCGAGGCACTTGACGAGTACCTCACAAGACTTTGCAATACGGTTTCACCGGATATGGAATTCGGGCGTGAAGATGCTGTTTACAAAGTGGTCAGAGAAGCTGTGCTGTTTACACGCTCACGCAATTCCGGCTACATAGCTATGACGGAAAAAATACTTGATGATATTGATGTTGCGGAAGAATTTTCACCGTCATTGATGAGTATTTTGGGCGAGGGCACATATACAGAGCCCGAACACCGTGAACAGAGTATCGCGGAGAAGCTTATATCCGTTAACGGAATCGACCCGGATTTTCTTCTCGAAAAGCAGGCAAACCGGGAGCAATTGCTGATTGCAAGGAAGATAAGCGAAAATCCGGCGGTTATTGTGCAGGGCCCTCCGGGAACGGGTAAAACACATACAATTTCAAATATAATAGGCGATTTGCTAAGTCGCGGTGAAAGCGTCCTTGTGACCAGTCAAACGTCAAAGGCACTGTCGGTTTTAAGAGATAAAATCAGCGAGCCGATAAGACCGCTGTGTGTGAGTATTTCGGACGATAATCAAAAGCAGCTTGAAAATTCGCTGAATACCATAAACGATTATATGTCATCATACAATGCCGAAAGTCTTGATGAAGAAGCGGAGCATTTTGAGCAGGAGCGTAGAAGAATCATCGCAGACCTTGTAAATGCCCGTTCGCGACTTGTCGGAATTGTAAAAAAAGAATATGAAAACATAGAGGTTGACGGCAATTGCTATACGCCCAAGCAGGCGGCAGAGTTGATTTGCGAGCTTGAAAACGAATCCTTTATTCCGGACAGTGTCGGACTGGGAACGCCGATGCCGCTAGCCGCCGATGAGCTTAGAACACTCTACAGCTCAAATATCGCCCTTTCGGAGCTTGATGAAAAAATTCTGACAATCGGCGCACCGGACGCATCACAGCTTATTGAACCGATGAGATTCAAGGCATACTGCGAAGTGGCGAGCGGAACATCCGAGCCGATAAAGACCGAGGGTGCAGGATACTGGAAAAACAACGCCAATCGCGATACTTCACGGGTAGGAGAAGTATATCAGCGGCTCATGATTGAGACGCAGCGATTGTCACGAGCGGAAAGCTGGCAGCTGGCACTGGCGCAGAACGGTATTTCCGAGGGAGGACTTACCGGTGTGTTTGCCGCCATTGATACACAGCTTCCGAAGCTTAACGAACTCTATGCGGAGATTCGCGGAGATATTATTGACACCGAGCCGCAGATACCGTCGGAGCTTATAAAGCCGGAAATAACTCCGGTTTTTGAAGACATGCTACAGGATATTGACGGTGAAAAAATCAACTGGCTGAAAATAATGCTCAATCCTAAATGGAAGCCTGTTTTGGAACAATGTGTAATTAACGGCGAAAAGCCGGATACACGTTCAGAGGTTGAAATTCTGAGTAAATATCACGCATATCTTTTGGGACAGAAACAGCTTTTGAACCGTTGGGAAAAGACGGTGAAAAGCGTTGGAGGTCCGGATATTTCCACAGCCGCACGTCCTGAGGAGACTGCCGCGAAGATTTGGTCAAGTGTCACAGGCTGGCTTAAATGGTATGCCGATTCATGGCAGGGAATACAGACAGAGCTTGAAGAACTGGGCTTTGATTTTTCACGCTATTGCGAAGCAATTCCCGTGGATATAAGAATGTCCGGTGAAGTCGAATCAATACGTTATGCTCTTAATTCCGATTTGCCCGGTTATGTACAGCTCGAGTTTACAAGAGGCGACAGAACCGATTGTCTGGAAACGCTTAAAAGTGCCGCAAACGCGCTTGTTCCGTATGAGCGCGATTTTGCGCCGATGCTTACGGAGATGCGCGTCGCAATAGAAGAAAGAAATGCCGAGCGTTACACGGAAGCCATGCACGATTATGAACGTGTATGTGCAAAACGCGGTGCATACAAAACACGCTGTGAGCTTATAATGAAGCTTTCGGGAATTTGTCCGCTGTGGGCGCAGGAAATAGCAGGCAGACGAGGTACAAACGGCGGCGGAAATGTTCCTGCCGATTATGAAATGCACTGGATACGCGCACAGCTTCGCGGAGAACTAGGCGTAAGGCTCGGAAAGAGTGTTGAAGATGTTCAGGAAGAAATTTCCGAACTGACAAAGAGCTATTCAACGGTTACACGGGAGCTTATAGCGCGCAGAGCATGGAGCGCGGAGCTGCGTACCATGCGCGACCCGAACCGTAAGGCGGCGCTTGCAACATGGGCAACATTGGTAAAACGAATAGGCAAAGGTACGGGAAAGAGGGCAGAGCAGTTATTGGCATCGGGTGAGCTGAGGCGCGCAATGAAAGCGTGCAGAAGAAGCGTGCCGGTGTGGATAATGCCGCTTCCGTCGGTTGCGGAATATTTTGAGCCGGGAGACGAAAAGTTTGATGTGCTTATAATCGACGAAGCAAGTCAGGCTGATTTGAGCGGACTTATCGGACTGTATATTGCCAAAAAGGTAATAGTTGTCGGAGATGATAAGCAGGTAAGTCCGACGCCTGTAGGTATGGATTTGGAGACATCTCAGAAGCTTCACGCCGAGTTTTTGACAGGCGTTAAAAATGCCGCCATGTATGATGAGCTTGTTTCGATTTACGACCTCGGCAAGGCGAATTATGAGCCGATAACATTGCGAGAGCATTTCAGATGCGCGACTGATATTATCAATTTTTCAAATTACTATACCTACAACGGGCTTATCTGTCCTTTGCGCGATTCGGGAAGTATAACCGTTAAGCCGGCAATGGTGGAATACCGCGTAACAGACGGAAAACCCAGCGGTAAAAAGACTAATCGCAATGAAGCGAACGCGGTTGTTTCGCTTATTTGCGCCTGCATAAAGCAGCCGGAGTACAAGGGGCTTACGTTCGGTGTTATAACAATGCTGGGTGATGAGCAGGGCGTACTTATTGACAGAATGCTTCGTGAGCATATGACCGAAAGCGAATACCGCGAGCGGCAGATACTTTGCGGAAATCCGGCATACTTCCAGGGCGATGAAAGAGATGTAATATTTATCTCTCTTGTCGATGCAGGTAAAGGTGACGGCAGTACGCTTCAAGTGCGCAGAGACGGTTACAATGATGTTTACGCCAAACGTTATAATGTTGCCGCAAGCCGTGCAAAAGACCAGCTTTGGGTTGTACATTCTATGGATCCCAATGTCGATTTAAAGGGCGATGATATAAGGCTCAAGCTCATATCTCATGCCGCAGATCCGCAGGCAACGGCAAAAGCACTTCAAAATGTAACGCCTGCGGCAGTGTCGCCAATGGAAAGGGAGCTGTCCGAAGCACTCACTGCCGAGGGCTATGATATAAGCTTCAGAGAACGTGTCGGAACATATATTGTTCCCGTGATTTGCAACGGAAGCGGCAAGAGAGTGGCAATAGAATGCGACGGAGAAGTGCCTATGACCGATGAAGAAATCAGCGTGGCTATGAGCCGTCAATCGGTGTTGGAGCGTTTGGGCTGGAAGTTCATACGCGTTCGCGCATCAAGCTATTATCAGAATAAAAACGCCTGCGCAAAAGAGCTTGTTAAGCGCGTAAAAGCATTGGGAATAAAACCCGGCGTTGTAAACAAAACTGCGGACAATGCCCTTGTTGACAGAGTTTGCGAATGTGCGAAAACTCTGCGCGATGAATGGAATGCATTCACCGAATAAGTATTTTTAATTTATACGAGGCTGTGAAAACTTTTGTGTTTTACAGCCTCGTACCTGTGTATTATCACCGTGTCGGTAAAAACTTCCGAAAACTTCGTGAATTTTCGGAAAAATATTTAACTTAGATTGTCTTTTAAATAAATATGTGCTATAATAACAATATAATTATTCATGAAGTGATAAGGAGAATTTTAAATGATTAGCGATGTTGTTTACGAACGGATTATCAAGAAAAAATATGAAGGCAGGGATTATGCGAAGTGCTTCCTGTTTATTTTTCTGTGTATCGTGATTCCTGCGGTGGTACTTTTTGCAGTTGCGAATTTCATAGAAGGCGGAATATATATTCTTCTGTCGATGGTCGGATACATTATACTGCTTTATGTTGCCGCAATTATTATTGCAATCGGACTTGTGAAAAACACCTCATATGAATATGAGTATACGTTTGTAAACGGCGATATGACCATAGATAAAATAATTGCCAAAAACAAGAGAAAAAGAATGATTTCCTTTGATGTCAAGCTGGTGGAAGATATGGGTGTTTATGACCCTCAGAAATTCGCGGACAACAAAGATATTACAACTCTTGTTTATTCCGATACCTACGCCGGTGAGGGAGATATATACATGGATTTTCGTCATCCCTCAATCGGCAGAACAGTTCTTGTGATAAAGTCGGACGAAAGACTCGAAAAGGCACTCAAGCCGTACATTAAGAGACATGTTTTTAAAGCGGCTTTTCCCGATGCGTAAACATAATCTACGGGGCTGTAAAAAAACGAAAGTTTTTTACAGCCCCGGATTTTTGTGCAGGTGATTTATATGATACTTGACAGTAAAAAGACCAAAGAAATTGAAGAAGCGTGTGTAGCCGTCGGCACGAAACATATAGAGCTTATGACAAGAGCCGGTACGGCGGTAGCAAAGCTTGCTTTGGAAAAATTCGGTGCAGTCGGAAAAAATGCGGCAATATTGTGCGGCAGAGGTCATAACGGCGGAGACGGTTTTGTTGCGGCTTTGGTGCTTGCCAAGGGCGGTGCAAAGGTCAAAATATTGCTTACCCATGGTTATCCCACAGCCGATGATGATATTAATCTTTTCGATGAGGCGGAGCGTGAGGGGATTAAAAGCCTGCTTTACACCTCCGATAAAGATAGAATCGAGTTTCTTAACGCACTTGATACTGCCGATATAATTATAGACGGTGTGTGCGGAACAGGCTTCAGGGGAGAGCTTGACAATGAACTGAAAAGGATTTTCGCACATGTCAACAGCTCACGTGCAAAGGTTGTGGCGATTGACCTGCCGAGCGGAGTTTATGCCGACAGCGGAAATGCTTCAGACGGCGCAGTGTGCGCAGATGCAACGGTTACATTTACTTCAAAAAAGCCCTGTCATGTTATTTATCCGGGAGCGGAAAAGTGTGGAAAAATTTATGTTGAAAATATCGGAATAGATTGTGAATCACTAACGATTAGTGATGTAGCTGTAGTTGAATCGGATTTTCATAATGTCAAACATTGTTTTCCTCCGAGAAAAAACAACACCAATAAGGGAGATTACGGAAAACTTCTTGCAATCTGCGGAAGTGAGTACATGCCGGGCGCGGCAGCTTTTGCTGTAAAGGCGGCCGCACGCACAGGCGTAGGACTTATAAAAAACGTGATTCCGGAGCAGTGCATTCAAGCCGTTGCCGCTCATACTGCTGACTGTACGTACCTGGGCATGAATTCAAAGCCGGAACATCTCAATGAAACCGACAGAACTGCAATTGTCGATGAGCTGAAATGGGCAGATGTATGTCTAATCGGTTGCGGCATGGGGCTTACGGACAGAACGCGGCAGATTGTCAAGCTGGTTATGGAAAATGCGAGGATACCGCTTATTATTGACGCCGATGCTCTTAACTGCATTGCGTGTGACAAAGAGTTGCTTAAATATGCGAAAAGCGATATAATAATAACACCGCATCCGGGCGAAATGGCGCGGCTTATCGGAAAAACCGCAGAATATGTACAGAACAACAGGCTGAGCATAGCCGAAAGCTTTGCCGCCGACTATGATGTTACGGTTGTGCTGAAAGGCGCAGGTACTATAATTTCAGCCCCAAACGGGAAAACCTGTGTCAATTCAACAGGTAATCCCGGAATGTCAAAAGGCGGCACAGGCGATGTGCTTGCAGGCATTATCGCTTCGCTGAGAGCGCAGAAAATGAACAGCAAAGATTCGGCTGTGTGCGGAGCGTATATTCACGGAGAGTGCGGTGACAGAGCAGCGGCGGAATTATCCGTTCATGCGATGACGCCCTTTGATATTATCCGCAAACTGCCGGAGCTGTTTATCGAGCTTGAAAAGTAGATTGCAAAAAGGCTACAGACCTGAACTTTTAAGCAAGTCTGGTCTGTAGCCTTTAATTATTGCGGATTATCCGTTTTTACTTTCGTTCATTCGATAGCATAAAGTCATAAGACTGTCGGTGAGATGAACATTTTCCATGATAACATCGTCATATTTTAATGTCAGGTCAAAATGGGAAAAATTCCAGAATGAACGAACACCTGCATTGTAAAGTATTTCGGCAATGGGTTCGGCACTTTCATAGGGGAGACACAGAAACGCACAGTCCGGTTTTGCCTGAATGCAGTATTCCGGCAACTCAACCACATCGCGAACAGTTGTTGCGCCGATAGGCATACCGAAAATTGCAGGGTTGTTGTCAAAAACAGCGTCAAGGACAAAGCCTCTGTCGGGGAATGAAATATGACCTGCAACAGCCTTGCCCAAATTTCCGACGCCGATAAGCACGGCTTTGAAGCTGTTGTTCAGTCCGAGAATTTTCCCGATTTCAGAATGAAGCTTACATATATCATAACCGTAGCCCTGCTGTCCGAAGCCGCCGAAGCAATTAAGGTCGTGGCGAATCTGAGATGCCGTAAGCCCCATACGCGAAGCAAGCTCGCCGGAAGATATTCTGCTTATACCGGAATCAATCAACCTGCCGAGGAATCTGTAATATCTCGGCAGTCTGCGAATCACGGAAATTGAAATTTTATCATCGGACATGGCGTTTCAGCTCCTTGTCGGTTTTTTACCGGAATAAGTGTCAGTTGATTTTTTCAACGGTTTCCATGATATAGTCACCGAACTCGCTACAGGTACAGCCGGTGTCACGACCGGTTATAGTAAGCTTTTTCTCGGTGTACATGCAGTAGTCAAGAGCTTTTTCGAGTTTGTCCGCCTGCTGCTGGAAGCCGATGTGAGAAAGAAGCATAACTGTGGCTCTGAGCATTGAACAGGGGTCGGCGTATTGACCGCGACCCTCGGTAATCATACGGGGAGCAGAACCGTGGATAGCTTCAAACATTGAGTATCTTTTGCCGTAGTTAGCACTGCCGGCAGTGCCGACTCCGCCCTGAAATTCTGCCGCTTCATCGGTGATTATATCGCCGTAAAGGTTAGGCAAAATAAACACCTTGAAATCACGGCGTCTCTTTTCGTCAATGAGCTTTGCGGTCGTAATGTCAATATACCAGTCGTCGGTTATAATATCGGGATATTCCTTGCCGATTTCCTTGCAGATTCGCAGAAATTTTCCGTCCGTAGTCTTTACGACATTTGCCTTGGTAATAATGGAAACTCTTTCCTTACCGTTCTTTTTGGCATATTCATAGGCAAGCCTTGCAATACGTTCTGTGCCCTGAGTGGTGGTAACGGTAAAGTCAACAGCAAGGTCATCGGAAACATTTGTGCCGTCGGAGCCGAGGGTGTATGCGCCCTCGGTATTTTCGCGGAAAAATGTCCAGTCAATACCCTGGTCAGGCACTTTTACGGGACGGACATTCGCAAACAGGTCAAGCTCCTTACGCATGGCAACGTTTGCGCTTTCGATATTAGGCCACGGGTCACCGGCTCTGGGTGTTGTGGTGGGTCCTTTAAGAATAACGTGGCAGGCTTTAAGCTCGGCAAGCACATCATCGGGGATAGGCTTCATGCAGGCTACACGGTTTTCAATGGTAAGACCGTCAATATAGCGAAGCTCAACTTTGCCCGATGCGATTTCGTTCTTGAGAAGAAATTCAAGAACACGTGCGGATTCCTTTGTAATAATCGGTCCGATGCCGTCGCCGCCGCATACGCCGATAATTATTTTGTCAAGCTTTTCAAAATCGACGAAATCCTCGCCGTTTTTCATTCTGTCAACACGCTCAAGCTGCTTGAGCATAACCTTTTCAAACTGCGCAACGGCAGCTTCGATTCTCTTATCCATTTTCAGCACTCCTTAGGCATTTTCTCTTGTGTAGTCAAGCAATCCTCCTGCCAGCAGAATGTCACGCTGACGTGAAGAAATGTTGCAGGATGCGGTAAATTCCGTGCCTTTTGTAATGTTTTTGACGGTCACATTGCCGACGCCCACAAGCTCACGGAGGTTGGCAATTTCAAGCTCGTCCATCTGGTCGATTCCGTCATAATCATCGGGATTATCAAAAGTGAATGGAATAATCCCGGCGTTTACAAGGTTTGCCATGTGAATACGTGCAAAGGATTTAACGATTACGGCTTTGACACCGAGATAAAGAGGAACAAGTGCGGCATGTTCACGTGACGACCCCTGACCGTAATTGCTTCCGCCGATAACAATACCCTTGCCCTCGGCTTTGCATCTTTCGGGAAATTCCCTGTCGCATACGCCGAAGCAATACTGTGAAAGATAGGGAATATTGGAACGGTAGGGAAGAATTTTCGAGCCGGCAGGCATAATGTGGTCTGTGGTAATATTGTCACCGACTTTAAGCACAGCCTTTGCTTCAATGGTTTCCGGCATCGGCGCAGTTGTGGGGAACGGCTTGATATTAGGACCGCGAAGTATTTCAACATTGTCCATTTCCTTAACAGGAGCAGGCGCGGTTATCATATTATCATTGATAAGGAAAGCTTTCGGCAGGTCAATTGCAATTGCATCACCGAGTTTTCGCGGGTCGGTAAAAACACCTGCAATAGCACTTACGGCGGCGGTTTCCGGGCTTACAAGATAAATCTGTCCGTCGGCAGTGCCGCTTCTGCCCTCAAAATTTCTGTTAAAAGTTCTGAGGGAAATGCCCTTTGAATTGGGAGACTGACCCATACCTATACACGGTCCGCAGGCACATTCAAGTATTCTTGCGCCGGAGGCGATAATATCGGCAAGCGCACCGTTCTGAGCCAGCATATTGTAAACCTGCTTAGAGCCGGGAGCAATGCCGAGGCTGACATCGGGATGTACGGTTTTACCCTTGAGAATTGCCGCAACTCTCATAAGGTCAAGATAGCTTGAGTTTGTGCATGAACCAATCAAAACCTGGTCAATCTTTTTACCCTCAAGCTTCTCAATGGGAATGATGTTATCGGGACTGTGAGGAGCGGCTGCAAGGGGCTGCAAATCCGAAAGGTTAATATCGTAGGTTTCGTCATAAATCGCATCATCGTCCGATTTAAGCTCAACCCAAACGTCCTCTCTTTCCTGAGCTTTCAGGAAAGAACGCGTTACTTCATCGGAGGGGAAAATAGAGGTGGTTGCGCCAAGCTCCGCGCCCATATTGGTGATAGTGGCTCTTTCGGGAACGGTAAGTGTAGAAACGCCTTCGCCGCCGTATTCGATTATCTTGCCGACGCCGCCCTTAACGGACAAAAGCTTTAAAACCTCAAGGATAACGTCCTTTGCGCTGACCCAGGGAGAAAGCTTTCCGGTAAGATTGATTCTTACCATTTTCGGCATTGTAATGTAATAAGCACCGCCGCCCATTGATACGGCAACATCAAGACCGCCTGCGCCCATTGCAAGCATACCGATACCGCCGCCTGTGGGGGTATGGCTATCGGACCCGATAAGGGTTTTTCCCGGAGCGCCGAAGCGTTCAAGATGTACCTGATGGCAGATGCCGTTGCCGGGGCGAGAGTACCATATACCGTGTTTTTTGGCAACGCTCTGAATGTATCTGTGGTCATCGGCGTTTTCAAAGCCGGTCTGGAGAGTGTTGTGGTCGATGTAGGCGACAGAACGCTCGGTTTTTACACGGGGAACTCCGATAGCTTCAAATTCAAGATAAGCCATAGTTCCGGTAGCGTCCTGAGTAAGTGTCTGGTCGATACGCAGTCCGATTTCTTCACCGACTTTCATTTCGCCGGAGAGAAGATGAGACTTGATAATTTTCTGCGCAATGGTGTATCCCATTTTTACCACCTCTGATGTATTAGATTATTATATATTATCTTATAAAAAATCCACATTGTCAATCCTTTAACGCAAAGGTTTGACACTAAATATTGTGCTTTATCGGTTGCGAATATTGTTAATTTGTGATATAATAACCTCACAACCTCACGGCATTAGCGAAAGTTTTGATAATCAAGCCTTTCGATGCCTGAGAGAACATTGGTATCTAAATTGCGGCTTTGCCGCTTGGTGCTTTGCACAAGTATTTATGATACAATAAAATAAATCCCATTGTTTATGAATATACGCAATTGTTGCGGAAATGCTATTCCATGAGGTGAAGCTCATGGATAAAGAGCGAGAAAGGCATGACAATGAAGATGAAGTAATGAGCCCCGATGATATTGAACGGATAAAGGATTTAAGCGCATCGACCACAAACGGCAGGCATGTGCTTCATTGCATATCAATAATCGGGCAAATTGAGGGTCATCAGGTTTTGCCGTCACAGAATAAGACAACCAGGTATGAGCATATACTTCCTCAGCTTGTGGCGATTGAAGAAGCCGAGGAAATCGAGGGTCTGATAATGCTGCTCAATACTGTCGGCGGTGATGTGGAGGCAGGACTGGCTATAGCCGAGCTTGTTGCCGGAATGAAAAAGCCTACGGTGTCGCTGGTTTTAGGCGGCGGTCATTCAATAGGCGTTCCTCTGGCTGTGTCCGCAAAGCGCTCGTTTATTGTGCCGTCCGCAACGATGACCATACACCCGGTACGTATGAGCGGACTTGTGCTGGGTGTACCGCAGACTCTTTCGTATTTTGACAAAATGCAGGAACGTATAACGCGATTTGTCGCAAATAATTCAAATATTTCTCCCGAACGTTTTCTTGAGCTTTCACGCACAGTCGGTGAAATGGTTATGGACGTTGGAACAGTTCTTGACGGTGAACAGGCCGTTGAAGAAGGGCTGATAGATGAGCTGGGAACGCTTTCCGATGCTATAAAGTGGCTATATAAGGAAATCGAGCGTGGGGAGGAAAGCAGAAATGTTTAGCACATTACTGTGGTATTTTGATTATGATGCAGAGAGACACGCTGACGGGGATTTCGTAAAAGCCCGTGATGACGATTGTAACGAATATTGTTTTCGTGACGGCAAGCTTTATGCCAATGGAATTATTTTGACAAATATGAGAGGCTGTTTTGAAAATCGCCGTTCGACCGTAGCGGATAAAAAGAACGGTGAATACTGATGTAAAGAGCTGCTTTGCGGCTCTTTACAGGGTAATTTACATAATTTTCTTGAAAAAACGCATAGCATGGTATATTATTATATTTATTGAAATGCAAGGGAGAGTACATATGAGCTTTTTTGATGTAATTTTTCAGGCGATAATTCAGGGATTGACAGAGTTTTTGCCTGTTTCCAGCAGTGGTCATGTATCATTGTACCAGCATATTTCAGGCAACAGCGGTGACGGCTCGCAGACATTTACACTGTTATTGCATCTGGGAACGCTTGTTGCGGTTTTCGTGGCGTACCGCAAGCTTATTGCCGACCTTATTGTTGAATTTTTCAAAATGTGCGGTGACGGCTGGCATTGGACGGTTGACCGTATAAAAATTTTATGGCTCAAAATCAGTAAAAAGCCTTGCGAAAAGGCAAAAAACGATGCATTTAAAATGCCCGAAATGAATACGGTGCGCCGTATGGTTGTTATGGTAATCGTTGCGTCGGCATGGGCAATACTGCTGTTTCTGCCGGTATTCGGCGGTTTGGATCTTACAATGGCAGACGGCGAGCCTGTTAAAGATATGGCTGACCTTTCTACATATTTTTCCGAAGACAGGGGAATCCTTGCCGAGGGACTGTTCCTGCTTGTTACCGGCGTGCTGTTACTTTACTCTACGCACCTTTCCAAAACGAGAGAGGGCAGTGAAAAAATCACTCTCAAAAACGCAAGTGCAATGGGTATTGCCCAGTGCTTTGCATCAATGCCCGGTATAAGCCGTTCGGGCTCTACCACTACGGTCGGCATGATAAGCGGTCTTGATAAAAACACCGCGCTTAATATGTCGTTTATAATGAGTATACCGGCTGTACTTGCAGCGACATTGCTTGATATTAAGGAAGAATTTATTGATACACCGGCGGCTGAGAGAACTCTCAATTTTACCTTGTTAGATGCTTTTGTCGGCATTGTCATAGCCGCAGTTGTAGGTATACTGGCAATTGTCGGTCTTAAATGGATTGTCAGCAACAACAAGCTGAACTATTTCGGCTGGTATTGCCTTGCAATGGGCTTTGCGGTTATAGTTGTTGCCGTTGTTGAATATGCAACCGGAAACAACATTTTCACCGGAGAGCCGATGAAAAATGTAAAAGACATAATCGAGGTATCCGCAACAGATATTTCCGAATCCGATTTTCTCTCGGTTACTGATATAATCAGTGCCGCCTCAATAGGATAAACAAGGTGGTTTAAAGATGGCTGAAAAGCGAACAACATCGACAAGAGCAAAAAATACACCGAAGTCACAGATGAAAAGCAAAGGCTCATCGGGCAAAGGACAGACAAAAAAAGCCGCAGCCGCAAAACAGACTGCCGATAACACATTCAGCAGACAGGTTGCCATGATTGTCTTTTTTACCATGGGCGTACTGTTTTTGCTTGTAACGGTGATTGAGGGTTCAGGGTACTGGCAGTCGCTGCACAGGTCGATTTACGGCTTGTTCGGATTTCCGGCTGCATTATGGTTTGTGGCACTCATTGCATTTACCGTAATGCTCGCACAGGAAAAGCCGACAAAGACGCTTGTAATTCGCTGTGTATGGATGTTGGCTTTGCTGCTGCTTATTTCCGCCGGAGTAACTGTTTTTACCGTTAAAAACGCCGATGTATTAAATGTCGATGAAATTATAGAAGAATGCTTTAAGGCAGGAAAAAACGGACACGGCGCAGGTGCGTTCGGAGGAGCAACCGGCGGAGTTGCCGTGAAGTACTTAGGCAGAGCCGGTGCGGTGATTGTATGGCTGCTGTCTGTTTTTGTGTTTATTATGATAACAACCAAGACCTCGGTTGCACAGCTTATTGCAATGATTTCGGTGCCGCTTGATAAAGCAAGGACAAGTATTGAGGATAAAAAGGAACGTGTGTATCAGGAGAAGACGGAAGAACGCCCTTATCGTGATTCCGACGAGGAAATGAACACAAACGTTAAGAAACGCAGATATAAAATTATCGAAGAAGACGGAAGTAGTGGGTATATGTTTGATATCCCCGATGATGAGGTCTATCCGGAAAAGCCACAGCGCAAAAAGAACAGACGTAACGCTTCCGAAAGCAATGTGTTTGATGACAGTATTTTTGACGACGGCTTGAATGAAAAGCTGAAGCTACAGTATGATGACGGCAATGATGAAGAACCCGATGTTAAGATTGTAGGTACCGAAAAGGTCAAGGTGCAGAGCATGGGGTCTTCGCCGGATATTCTTGAAACCGGCCCGAAAACCGCACATAAAGCAACGACTAAGGCAACATCTAAATCTGTGTCGAAAGCCGTGCCGAAAGATGATGCCGCCGAGATTTCGGAGAAAGCGGACGAAATCAGACTTGATGAGCTTGTCAGGCGTGCAGGTGCTCCGACGGCAGAGGAAAACAGTGAAAAGCCCGTTTCAAAGAAACAGTCAAGAGTTGATGAAATCGCGGAGCAGGCATCTGTTGTTGCAGATGAAATCGCGCAGAATGACGCCGAAAAAACCAAAGAGCGTGAAAAGTACGTCTTTCCTCCCATTGACCTGTTAAAGGTTGCGAAAAATGAAAATGTCGATATGACAGCAGTGCTTCGTGACAACGCAAAACGCCTGATAGCAACCCTTGAAGAATACGGTGTCAAAGCATCTGTTTCCGACATCAGCAGAGGTCCTACCGTAACAAGGTTTGAAATCGTTCCGGCACCGGGCGTAAAAATCAGCAAAATAACAACGCTGGCAAATGATATTAAGCTTCGCCTTGCCGCTAAATCCGTGCGTATTGAAGCGCCTATACCGGGCAAGGCGGCGGTGGGTATCGAAATACCTAACGCACAGAGAAACACCGTTTCCATTCGTGAGCTTATTGATTCCGATACATTCAGAAATGCAAAAGGCTCACTGTCCTGTGTTCTCGGCAAGGATATTGAGGGTAATATCATAACATGCGACCTTGCGAAAATGCCCCACCTGCTTATAGCAGGTTCAACCGGTTCCGGTAAGTCGGTTTGCGTAAACTCAATGCTCATCAGCCTAATGTACAAGTATACGCCTGAGGAGCTTAGAATGGTACTGGTTGACCCGAAAAAGGTTGAATTTGAAGTGTACAACGGCATACCCCATTTGCTTGTGCCTGTTGTTTGTAATCCCAAAAAAGCGGCAGGAGTACTGCAATGGGCTGTTGTGGAAATGGAAAAGCGTTACGATATGCTTCAGAGCAAAAACGTGCGCAGTCTTAATTCCTATAATGCTCTTGCCGAAAAAACAGGCGAATTTGAGAAGATGTCAAAGATAGTCATTGTTATTGATGAAATGGCTGACTTGATGCAGACAACGCCAAAAGAGGTCGAAGATTCCATTGCACGTCTGGCGGCAATGGCACGTGCGGCAGGTATGCATATAATTCTTGCAACCCAAAGACCCTCCGTTGATGTTATCACCGGAACAATAAAGAATAACATTCCGAGCCGAATCGCACTTACTGTTTCTTCGCGTATCGACTCAACAACCATACTGGGAACAGGCGGCGCGGAAACCCTAATCGGCTACGGTGATATGCTTTACAATCCCATGGGCGCAAGCACGCCGAAGCGTGTGCAGGGGTGCTTTGTCAGTGACGAGGAGGTCGGTGGTGTAATCGGTTTCCTTAAACGCAACGGCGATGCGGAATATGATGAGAGCATCACCGCCGAAATCGACCGTAAGGCGGCAGAAAACGAAAAGGGCAAGGGCGATACATCTTCCAACGATGGCGGCGGTTTTCATGATGAAGATCCCACAATGTCAAAGGCTATTGAGGCGGTTATTCAGGCAGGACAGGCATCTGTATCACTGCTTCAGAGAAAGCTGGGTGTCGGTTATGCAAGGGCAGGCAAGCTGATAGACCAGCTTGAGGAACGGGGCATTGTCGGTCCTTATGAAGGCTCAAAGCCCAGAAAGGTACTGATGACGAAGACTCAGTGGCTTGAGATGAATATGTCAAGTGCCGAAGCGCAGATAGCAGATGGCTTTTCTGCTTCCGAGGAAGAAACATTGCCCTTTGATATTGAAGATACAGAGGAATAATATGGCTTTTTTACCTATTACGAAAAAAGAAATTACTTCGCTGGGCTGGGAGCAGGTTGATTTTGTCATAGTCACCGCAGATGCCTACGTTGACCACCCCAGCTTCGGCACGGCGATAATAAGCAGAATACTTGAAGCGGACGGATTCAGAGTAGCGATACTGGCGCAGCCCTATTGGAAAAATGAACGTGATTTCAGGCGTTTCGGTGAGCCGCGTTTGGGCTTCATGATAAACGGCGGAAATATTGATTCGATGGTTGCTCATTATACTGCCGCCAAAAAGAAACGCAGTGATGATTATTATTCACCCGGCGGCAAAGCGGGTAAAAGACCTGACAGACCGACTATTGTTTACACAAAGCTTGCAAAAACGGCATATCCCGATGTACCGGTAATTATCGGCGGACTTGAGGCGTCCTTGCGCCGATTTGCTCATTATGATTATTGGGACGATGAGGTTAAACCGTCAATACTTATTGAATCGGGTGCGGACCTTCTCAGCTACGGAATGGGTGAATACCAAACCCTTGAAATCGCGCACAGACTTGATTCATATGAACCGATAAAAGCTATAAACGATGTTCGCGGAACCTGTGTTGCAATCCCTGCATCGGAGTATAAGCCGCGTTCTGTTGCTCAGTGTCCGAGCTTTGAAGCTGTGTGTGAATCCAAGAGGGAATACGCGGTGTCGTGCAGAATCCAGCAGGACGAGCACGATGCGGTGCGCGGCAAAACGGTTATACAACGCCACGGCGATTTGATACTCGTACAGAATCCGCCGCAGCCGCCGATTTCGACCGAGGAATTTGACCGCGTGTATGAGCTGCCATATGAACGTGATTATCACCCGTCCTATAAATCACTCGGAGGAGTGCCTGCAATAGAGGAAGTGAAATTTTCAGTCGTTCATAACCGTGGCTGTTTCGGCGCGTGCGCATTTTGCTCCCTTGCTTTTCATCAGGGGAGACAAATTACCACAAGAAGCGAAGAGTCACTTGTTCGTGAGGTTACGGCGCTTACTCAGATGCCGGATTTTAAGGGCTACATACACGATGTCGGAGGTCCTACCGCAAATTTCAGACGCAATTCCTGTGAGCAGCAGAGTAAAAACGGTCTTTGTAAAGGCAGACGATGCCTTGCACCCGTACCGTGCAAAAACCTCATTGCAGACCATAGCGAATACCTGAAAATACTTCGCAGACTTCGTTCCATACCAAAGGTCAAAAAGATATTTATTCGTTCGGGTATCAGATTTGATTATCTGATGCAGGACGAAAACGACGAATTTTTCAAAGAGCTTGTCAAGTATCATGTCAGCGGTCAGCTTAAAGTTGCGCCGGAACATTGCAGTAACGCAGTGCTTGATAATATGGGCAAGCCGCATATTGAGACATACATAAAATTCAGAAAAAAGTTTTACGAGCTTACAGGTCAGGTCGGGAAGAAGCAGTATCTTGTCCCGTATCTCATGAGCAGTCACCCCGGAAGCACATTAAAAGATGCGATTGAACTTGCACTGTTTTTGAAAAAAGAGGGCATACACCCGGAACAGGTGCAGGATTTTTACCCTACACCCGGAACAATCTCCACGTGCATGTTTTATACCGGACTCGACCCATATACGCTCAAAGAGGTATATGTACCAAAAACTCCCGAACAGAAAAAGGAGCAGCGTGCACTTTTGCAGTATTTCAAGCCCGAAAACAGAGCTGTTGTTGAGCGCGCTTTGCGCAAGTGCGGAAGAGCGGATTTAATCGGATATTCGGCGGATTGTCTGATTAAACCCGGAAGCGGACATGGAGATAAAAATAATGCAGAAAAACGAAATAATTACGGAAAACGGGCCGCAGGAAAAAACAAAGGCGGCAATGGTAGCAGAGCAAAAAAGGTTTAATAAGCGGCTGAAGCAGTCATTGTTTTTTATTCTGGCTGTTGTATGTGCTGTCATTCTTACGATAGGTGAAATTAAACCGGAGCTTGAAATTCCAAGCTGGTCGGGAATGTTTGCACAGCTCGGCGATGAACCGCAGGACGAGCCGCGTCAGTATGCGGATAAACTGAACGGCGATATTTTGATGTCAGTCCATGCAATTGATGTCGGACAAGGTGACTGTACGCTTATAAGAGCAGGAACTGTTACCGTGCTTATTGATTCGGGTGAGCGCGGAAACGGCGATAATGTCCTTGAATATATTGACGGGCTGGACATCAAAAAGCTTGATTACGTTGTTGCTACACACCCTCACTCAGACCACATAGGCGGCTTGCTTGACGTGATGAAGAACATTGACGTAGGAACGCTGATTATACCTGAAATAAGTGAGAGCATGGTGCCGACAAGCAGTACCTATTCAAGCTTTATGGATATTGCCGCAGAAAAGCAAAAGGGCGGAATGCGGATTGAAAAGGCGGTGGCAGGAAGCGGCTACAATCTGAATGATAATGTGAAAATGTCGGTGCTTTCGCCCTTTGACGAGGATTACACAAATCTCAATGATTATTCGATTGCATTGCTGTTTACCTGTAATGATGTAGGCTTTTTCACAGCCGGTGATATTACACATAAAGTCGAGAAAGAGCTTATGGAGCAATATCCCGAACTTAAAGCAGACCTGATTAAAGTGTCGCATCACGGAAGTGATGAATCAAATCTGAAAGCATTTGTCAAGCAACTAGACCCTGCTTATGCGTTTATCAGCTGCGGCGAAGACAATTCCTACGGACATCCGACAGAGATTGTGCTTGATATTTTGAAAGAATTAAATATCAGATATCGCCGAACGGATTTGGCAGGCTCGTTCGTATATTACACTGACGGAAAAACATTTATTGAAGACTAAAGGAAGTATGTTTTATGAAGCTTTTATCAATTGACCGCTTTGAGGGTACTTACGCAATTTGCGAGGATAAAGACGGAGCAAAGTTTGCGATTCCCGTGCAGGAGCTTCCGCAGGGAGCAAAAGAGGGCGTTTGTCTCAGAATTTCCGATGACGGAACGCTTTCGATAGACGAGAAAATTACCGCAGACAAAAGACGTGAAAATTATCTCAAGCAAAAGAAGTTGCTTGAAAGAAAATAATCAACAGAAACAGGGCTGTAAAAAACTTTTGTTTTTTACAGCCCAATCATATAAATACTTCAGATTGTAAATAGCCGGAATAATTACTTATCCGACATAAGCTTGCTTATGACATCAACAAAAGTGTTAATATCCGCAAACTGACGGTATACCGAGGCGAAACGAATATAGGCAACCTCGTCGATGTTGCGCAGTTGATCCATTGCAAGCTCACCGACTGTAAGCGAAGTTACCTCACGATCCAGGGAGTTTTGAAGATTTGATTCAATAGACGAAACGGCTTTTTCGAGGGTATCAATTGAAACAGGCCGTTTTTCACAGGCACGAAGCATACCGTTTAAAAGCTTATTGCGGTCAAAAGGTTCGCGGCTTTTATCACGTTTAACAACAATAATCGGAACGGTTTCTATTATTTCATAGGTGGTAAAACGCTTTGCACAGCTTAAACATTCACGTCTGCGTCTGATTTTTTCGCCCTCATCGGTGGGTCTTGAATCAATAACTTTGCTTTCGGGGTATGAGCAAAACGGGCATTTCATAAAAACACTCCAGTCAACGATGTATTACAGTAATTATACCACAATATATTATGGTAATCAAGATTAAAATAATGAAATGCCACAAAATATATACATTTATTCTATTATTCCCGATGAAGTGATATTACAGTGCACGGTTACTTCAATGTCGGCGTTTTTGTAATCGGTTTCCCAATATTCGCGGTTAGCTTCAAACCATTTTCTACAATTCTGCCGTGCCGCGCTTTCAAATCCGAGAATCTCACCGCCGTATTTATATCTGCTCAGAAATACAAGTTCATTGATTTTTCCTTTAAGATTTTCTTCAACGATTTTTTCGCCGTTTTCAATATGTCTGTTACCGGTGTCGATGAGCAGGCAATCAACATTCAGTTCGATTGAGAATGTCGGTATATTATCGGTGACATGACAGGTTTCGGTACATTTTGAAGTGACTATCTGGTAGCATATATTAGTGCCGTCGTCCGTGACTATGTTAATCACGCCCTCGCTTTGACGGTTTGAAAGCAGTCGTATTGTTTCAAGCTCGGTATATCCGAGCTGCCCGACATATTTACAGTTGTTGTATACGCTCAGTCCGGTAACTGAAAGAGAAAGGTCATCTTCACTTGAAAAATCCGAGGTGCTCAATACGGAATAATTGCTGTTTTTCGTTGCACTGACCGATAAAAGATAAAAGCTGAGATTATCTTTCTTTTTTGAATAAAGCGAAGTCAATGAAAAGCCCTCAAGGACATTGGCATCGGATGAAGTGTAATGGTTTGAAAGTCGA
Organism: uncultured Eubacteriales bacterium; assembly: GCA_964500965.1. Classification (GTDB taxonomy): domain Bacteria; phylum Bacillota; class Clostridia; order Oscillospirales; family Acutalibacteraceae; genus JAISGQ01. Next base: position 32,068 of record CAZCQZ010000010.1, read on the forward strand.
TTTATCATCACGGCTGTTGAGTTCCCTGAAAACTTCATGGAAAGAAGCTCCTGAGCTTTAATATCGGTGGTGACAACAACGCACTTTCTTCTCACCGATGCCATTCTGAACAGCATGTCAATGTCGTCAAAAGAGAGTTCACGCAGGTAATCCGTACCGAGAACAAGTGCCTGCATATGGTCGAAATTTGCTTCGCTGTCGGAGTTCCTGATAAGTTCTCTGACTGCCAGAGGCAATGATGCAGAACGAATGGTTGCGTTAATGTAGGTCATTTTATCCGAAGACTGGTCGGAGGCTTCACCGCGTGGATTTGCGTAGTGAAATGTAAAACGGTACAGACCCGGTTCGTCATCAAGGTCAATGCCAAGACCGAGAACAAAAATATGGTCGTTAATATCCGTTAAATCCCAACAGCCTGTAGGTATAAGGATTGACAGAATCAGCATTAGAATCAACGCTGCTTTTTTAAACCTCATTTTTCTTATCCCTCTTTCCGAGCCGGGCGATTACAAACAGTCCCGGAATAATCAGCAGCAAAAAAGCGACATCAAGAATCCAAGATAATTTTGAAATTGTATTTGAAAAAGTTTCGTTACTGCCGAAAAATACAAGTACCGCAAGAATAAGAGCAACCGAAAAGGAATATCTGAAATGCAAAGGATAAAACACTATTGATAATGATTCGGCAGCGCAGTAGCAGCCTAATGCCGAAAAAATGCAGGTATATGCAATGCTGACCGAAAACATTACCGCGTCAAAGCGTTCGATAACTCTGAGATATTTAAATTGCACGGCTCGTGCAAGCTCGGTGACGGGATAGACTAAGTCCGCGCCGGCTTTAAGAGTGAATGTGCCGACAACGCATAAAGTGAGAAGCAGCATTATAACAGCGCAGACGGAATAGCCTGCAATGAGTGCCGCTTTTCTCCTTTTAGTATTTTCAACATGGCAGATAAAAAGCAGTAACATTTCGACACATGAAAAGCAGTTGACGGTTTTAATAACCTGTGAAAATATATTGCGCGTATCCACCTGAAAAAGGATTTTAATCTCTCCGGATTCCAGATTTGAAAAATACAGGGCAAAGATTATTGTGATAATCAGCAGTATCGGAATTGTAAGCAATTCGCATAGCTTTGCAAGGGAGCGTAAGCCGGGTGCACAGACCGCAAAGCCGACAAGTACAATAGTCAGTGAAATTACAACGGCTGGAGTTTTGTCAAATAAAAACAACTGAATGTTGTTGCTTTCAAGCAGTATTATGCTCAGTGTGCCGAGAATAAAATAAACTGCCAGAAACGCTCCGAGTACCCTTGAGGGAGCGGTGCCGATGAGAGAGCGCATAGTGTTTCCGAAATCTTCGTCGTTTGCAATGTCAAATACGGCAAGAAGTATAAACAATACCGGAAACATCAACACAGTTGAAATCAATTGCGCTATAAACCACTCCGCTCTGATGTCGTGACCGATAACAGACGGGTAGAAATTCAAACCGAATAGCATGGAAAATAATGTGATTGAAAACAACTGGAACGGAGTGATTTTATCACGGTTAATCATTGCTTTTCGACCCTCCGCCTGAGATAATGTCCTTTGCACCGTATGCCTCGTTGCGTACTCTTCGCATGCGTGCAGGTGCTTGAAATACATTCAGAATGATTTGACGAAGCTTTATGGGAGCAAGAGGACTTGTGAGAGAAACACCGAGGTTTTGCTGTGAAACAAATCGTGAGAGCATTATGAGCAGTCCTGCCGTTGTGCCGAAAATTCCCAGTACTGCCGCACAGAATATAAGAAAATATTTATAAAAACGCAGCGTGGATTTAAGCGAATAAGAAGGTACGACAAATGAAGAAAGAGTTGAAATACCGGCAATAATAATTATCAACGGACTGAGAAGACCTGCGCTTATGGTTGCATCACCGATTATAAGTCCGCCGACAATAGAAAGTGCCGCGCTGATTTTCTGCGGCATACGTATACTTGCTTCGCGGATAACCTCAAAAACAAGCTCAATGAGCAAAACTTCCACAATTGCCGGAAAAGGGACATTTACTCTGTTCAGCGCAGTCAGAAGAAGCAGCTTTGTCGTAAGCATTTCGGGGTGATAGGATATTACCGCAACATAGAAAGCAGGTGCGCTGACCGCGATGATTGCGCACACCCATCGGAGTATACGCATACAGCCGGCAAACAGCCATTTGCTGTAATTATCTTCACTGACAGCCATTAAATCCGCTATGGTTATCGGGAGAATAAGAACATGCGGACTTCCGTTGACCATCACCGCAACCTGACCGTTTGCAAGAGCCGAAACCGCAAGGTCGGTTTGTTCCGTTCCGCCGGATTGAGGAAAAACGCTGAGACTGTTTCCCTCAATCAGCTGCTCAAGCTTTCCGGAATCGCCCAGAATATCGGTGTTGATGCAGTTGATTCTTTTTCGGATTTCATCAACAAGCCCGGAATTTGTAAGACCCCGGATATAGCAAAGGCAAATATCGGTGTGTGAACGCTGACCTGCCTTCATTGGCTCAAGCACAAGATTCGGGTCGGCAAGTCTGCGGCGGAGCAGGGCAGTATTTGTTCTCAAATTCTCGGTAAACGCTTCGTGCGGACCGCGTATGCCGCCCTCATAGGGGCTTTCTCCGACAGCACGTGTTTCGATTGAACGAACACCGATTATGAAACATTCGGCTTCACCGTCAATAATTACGGCGGCATCTCCGGAAAGTGCGGAGATGTAGGCTTTTGACAGGCTTTTTTGTGTGGAAATCTCCGCAGAGCCGAAAAGCTGAGTTATTTCGTCAATAGGCGAAAACTTGTTTTCGTCCGAAAAATCCGCGTATCTGCGTGATGCCAGAATTACGCTTGCTTCAAGCAGGTTCTTGTCGCTCATTCCGTCAACCGACAGCACTGCCGCACGTTTGCCGGGGGCAATGGTAAAAAAGCGCAGAAGAATATCGCTGCTTTTGCCGATTAGTTTTTTGATGTATTCACAGTTTTTTTCAAAACCGTCCTTTCCGGTAAATAAATCCTGGTTGTAGTCGGGCGAAATGTCGAAAACCGTGCTTTCGTTATCTGTTTCAGATGAAATTTCCGCGCCGGTGAGCCATCTGATAAATTTCGAGCCCATAATTTCACTGCCTTTAACATGAAGTTGTTATTGGTAATTGTTGGCTTCGGAAAAATTATTATACAAACGGAAAGTAAATTTAACAAATAGTCTTTAAAAAATGAATATAATCATGTATAATAAATTAGTCTGATTATTCAGATTTACAGATATACAAGGCGGTGCTTATATGGCGCAAACTTTTTCAGTACCCATGTCAAAAATCATAAAGGAAATGTCTCTTGAAACAATATTGATGCCACGGGATCCGGATACGGTCATGGTGGAATCTGCCGAAGTCAACAGACCCGGAGTTGAACTCACCGGGTTTATGGAATTTTATGATAAAACCAGACTTCTTGTATGTGGCAGAACGGAAATATCGTTTTTAAGACAGTTCGACAGTGAAACAAGAATGAAATGTCTTGAAACGCTTTTTGCTTACGAAGCTCCCGGACTTATAATGTGCCGCGGAATCGAACCGCTTCCCGAAATGCTTGAAGCGGCAAGAAAATGCACAATGCCGATACTCTGCACTAACGAGCCTACCAGCGGCTTTATTTCCGCACTGGTTGCTTTTCTCAGTGTAGAGCTTGCCCCTAGAGTAACACGGCACGGCGTTCTTGTCGAGGTTTACGGCGAGGGCATACTGCTTACCGGCGACAGCGGTGTCGGTAAGTCGGAAACTGCTATGGAGCTTGTTAATCGCGGACATCGTTTGATTGCCGATGATGCGGTTGAAATCAGACGTGTTTCCAATAAAACGCTCGTCGGCTCTGCACCTGCGAATATCAGGCACTTTATTGAGCTTCGCGGTATAGGAATTATTAACGCGAGAAGAATATTCGGTATGGGCGCCGTTAAGATTACCGAAAAAATAGACCTTGTAATCAATATGGAAATATGGGACAGCAACAAGGTGTACGACAGAATGGGAATGGACGACCAGTATACGGAAATATTGGGTAACAAAGTTCCGCTTCTGACAATACCGGTTAAACCCGGACGTAACCTTGCCATAATTATCGAAGTTGCGGCAATGAACAACAGACAGAAAAAAATGGGCTATAATGCCGCTCACGAGCTGCTGCACAATCTCGGCATGGTGGTTGAAAGCGTGCCGAACGAAATAAAAACCGAATGGGATTCATTTAATTAAACAGGAGAGAGAAAAATGTATAATCTTGGAATTGACCTCGGAGGAACAAACATTAAAGCCGGTATCGTTGACGAAAATAATGCGGTGATTTTTAAAAGCTCCGTGCCTACCGGTGTTGCCGACGGAAACGAAGCTGTTGTCGAAAACATTGTAAAAGCGTGTTCAATCGTTCTTCACGAAGCCGGAATTACTCTTGCAGAGGTGGAAAATATCGGTATCGGTACACCGGGTGCGGTAAACAGCGGTACGGGAGTTGTTGAGCGTGCCGAAAATATGAGATTTGAAAATTTCCCTCTTGCCGCAAAGCTTGAGGAGAAAATCAGCCGAAAAGTATATATTGAAAACGATGCCAACGCTGCGGCACTGGGAGAATATGTCGCAGGGGCGGCAAAGGGTGCAAAAAATGCCGTTTGTGTGACACTGGGCACCGGCGTCGGCGGAGGAATAATTATAGACGGAAAGCTTTACAGCGGTTCAAATTTTGCCGGCGGCGAGCTGGGACATACTGTTATTAACTTTGACGGCAAGCACTGCAATTGCGGCAGAAACGGCTGTTGGGAAAGATATGCTTCTGTCACCGCTCTTATCGAGCAGACAAAGGCGGCTATGGAGGAAAATGCCGATAGTGCTCTTTGGAGCATCGCAGACGGAAATGCGGAGAATGTTAACGGAAAAACCGCTTTTGATGCAATGAGAGCAGGAGATGAAGTCGGCACGGCTGTTGTTGACAAATTTATCGGTTATATTGCATGTGGCGTTACTAATATGGTTAATATTTTTCAGCCGGACGTCATATGCATAGGCGGAGCAATCAGCAAGGAGGGCGATTATATTTTAACCGCACTCAGAAAGCTGGTTGAAAAAGAAAGATTTACCAAGGAAAATGCAAAACAGACAGAAGTTGTAATGGCTACGCTGGAAAATGATGCCGGAATTATCGGTGCGGCGAATCTTTATAAAGCAAACTGATTGGAGTAATTTTATGAATAACTATCTTGAATTTGCAGAACGCCTTGCGGCGAAGGCTATAAAGGTCAAACTTGACGAACCGATGAGCGGAAAAACATCTTTTAAAATCGGCGGACCGGCAGACATTTTCATAAGTGTTCAGACAAGAGAAGCTCTGAAAACCATAATTACAATGGTTAACGAGGAAAAAATACCTCTTACGGTTGTCGGAAACGGAACGAATTTGCTTGTTTCCGATAAAGGAATACGCGGTGTTGTCATTTCTCTTGACGGTGACTTTTGCTCACTTGAATATGCAGGTGAAAATAAAATAATAGCAGGAGCAGGTACAATGCTGTCGCATCTCTGCCAATTTGCTCATGGCAACAGCCTTACGGGTCTTGAATTTGCTTACGGAATTCCCGGTACTGTCGGCGGCGCAATATATATGAATGCCGGTGCTTACGGCGGAGAGATGAAAAACGTTGCCGTTGCCTGTGAGTACATTGATATGAACGGTACAATACATTCGCTGACAGCAGAAGAAATGGAGCTTGATTACAGAAAAAGCTTCTTCACAAACAAAAATCATATTATTATTTCCGCAACCTTTGTCCTTGAAAAAGGCGACAAAGAACGAATTAAAAGTACAATGCGCGAGCTTATGGGCAAAAGAAGCGATAAGCAGCCGCTTGAACTTCCCAGTGCAGGCAGTGCGTTTAAAAGACCTGTCGGTTATTTTGCCGGTGCTCTTATTGAACAATGCGGTCTGAAAGGCTGTACTGTCGGAGGTGCGCAGGTAAGTGAAAAGCACGCGGGCTTTATTGTAAATATAGGAAAAGCAACCTGTAAGGATGTGCTCGACCTGGTAAAACATATACAGGAGACAGTAAAAAACGAAACCGGAGTTGAGCTTGAAAGCGAAATCCGTGCTATAGGTGAGGGCGTGTAATTAGAATGGAATTTCTGGTGATTACCGGAATTGCCGGTGCAGGTAAAACCGTTATGCATAATGCTCTTGAGGACATCGGGTACTACTGTGTGGATAACATTCCTCCTCAGCTTCTGCCGATTTTCTATGAGCTTTGCGAACAGGCGGAAAACATTGAAAGAGCGGCAGTTGTCATAGATTGCAGAGGTTTTGAACTTTTCTCGAATTTCAATCAGTCTCTTGAAAAACTGCGTTCAGGCGGCGGTGTTTTTAAGCTTGTATATGTCGATTGCAAGACAGAGGTACTCATTAACCGCTTTAAGGAAACGCGCCGTTCGCACCCGATGTACGATAAATGCGGATATTCGATAAGTGAAGCCATTCACGAGGAAAAAGCACTTCTGACACCGGCAAGGGAACAGGCCGATTTGATAATCGACACTTCAAACATAACCACAAAGCAGCTCCGGGAAAGAGTCATTCAAATGTTTGCAGGTGAAGCCTACTGCCCGATGAAAATTGAAATCGTATCATTCGGTTTTAAGCGAGGTCCGCTTATCGGTGCAGATATGATATTTGATGTAAGATGCTTTCCGAATCCGTATTATATTCCGGAGCTTCGTCCTCTTACGGGAATTGATGCGCCGGTACGCGATTATGTTTTGGCAAGTGACCTGACAAAGGGCTTTCTGTCAAAGCTGTGCGACATGATGGGCTATCTGATTCCGCTGTACATTGCGGAGGGTAGAAGCCAGCTAATCATCGGCATCGGCTGTACAGGCGGAAATCACCGTTCGGTAGCCATTTCCGAAGCATTGCGGCAGTATTTGCGCTCTAAAGGCTATGCTTCTGCGGTAACTCACAGAGACAAGGATATAAAAACATAACAGGCGGAGATTTTAATGTCGTTTTCATCGGAAACTAAAATAAAACTTTGCGGTCAGGGCTCCGGCAATAAGTGCTGCAAAAAAGCGGAAGCATACGCTCTGCTGCTTTTTTCCGGTTTGCTCAATGACAATGCGGATACGGTTTACAGAACAAAATATAAATATATTGCAGACGAAATTGCCGTATTTGCGGCTGAGGTTTGTCATGTTGCGGTTGACATAACAAAACCAAAGGGTGATGACGGCAGAGCATATTATATTGTGTCTATTCCGTACAGAGCGGACAGGGAAGAACTTGCCGAAATGTTCGGAGATGATGACAGTATTCGTCTGGCGATGTTTGAAAAAGCATGTTGCTTTTCCGCATTTATTCGCGGTGCGTTTTTAGCCTGCGGTTCTGTTACCGACCCCAAAAAGGATTATCACCTTGAGTTTGAAATCAGCAGCGAATCCCTTTCCGAGGCATTTATAAAGATTCTGAATTTCAACGGAATTGTCAATGCAGGTCTTTCTGAGCGTAAAGGTAATTACCTTGTCTACTTTAAAGACAGTGAAATTATTGAACAGCTTTTACTTGAAATGGGCGCGCAGAAAGCGTCCTTTCAAATCTTTGAAGAACGCTCAATCAGAGATATGAGAAACCGTGTGCAGAGGCAGACAAACTGCGACAGTGCCAATATGCGAAAGACCTCCGATGCGGCGGCAAAGCAGCTTGTGGCTATCAGAAAGGTCTGTGAAGTAAAAGGACTTGACAGCCTGCCGGAGGACTTAAAGGAAATAGCGGAGCTTAGATTGAACAATCCCGGAATGTCGCTGCGCGAACTTGGCGAATGTCTGGAACCGCCGCTGAGCAGAAGCGGCGTTAATCACAGGCTGAAACGTTTGCTTGAATGGTGTGGGGAGGAATAAATCATAGGAAAATTTGTACATTTGCACGTGCATACCGAATACAGCCTCCTTGACGGTGCCTGTAGGATTCCGGAGCTGGTGACGGCGGTTAAAGAAATGGGACAAACCGCTCTTGCCATTACCGACCATGGGGTTATGTACGGCGTTATTGATTTCTATAAGGAATGTAAAAAGCAGGGAATAAAGCCGATTGTCGGTTGTGAAGTTTATGTTGCCAGAAGAACACGGCATGATAAGGTGCACGGTCTTGATAACGAGCCGTACCACCTTGTGCTTTTGTGCGAAAATTATAAGGGCTACGAAAATTTATGTAAACTTGTTTCTCTTGCATGGACTGAGGGCTTTTACAGCAAGCCGAGAGTTGACCGTGAAATAATCGAGCAGTATCACGAAGGACTTATTGCGCTTTCTGCCTGTCTTGCAGGTGAGCCGTCAAGAAAAATAAACGACGGTGACTATTCAGGCGCATTAGATGCCGCCCTCTGGTATGACGGCGTATTCGGCAGAGGAAAGTATTATCTTGAGCTTCAGGACCACGGAATGGACGAGCAGATACGGGTAAATGACGGTCTGGTGCGCATTTCAAGAGAAACAGGCATACCGCTGGTTGTCACTAACGATTGCCATTACATATCAAAAGACGATGCGAAAATGCACGAGGTTCTTCTCTGCATACAGACAAAAGATGTAATAACAAATCCCCAGGCGTTTAAATTTCCGACACAGGAATTTTATGTAAAAAGCGAAGATGAAATGGCTGTGCTTGTGCCTGATTATCCCGAAGCGATAGAAAACACGGCAAAAATTGCCGAAATGTGCAATGTTGAATTTGAATTCGGCGTTACCAAGCTGCCGAATTTTGATGTTCCCGAAGGTCAGACGCACTATGAATATTTCAGAAATCTTTGTTATGAGGGCTTGTACAGGCTTTACGGAAACGAGCCAAAGCGGGAAATTATCGACAGGCTTGAATACGAGCTTACAACCATTGAAAAGATGGGGTATGTGGACTATTATCTCATAGTTCATGATTTTGTTCACTATGCGCGAACTCATGATGTACCTACAGGTCACGGCAGAGGCTCCGGTGCCGGTAGTATAGCCGCATATTGTATCGGAATAACGTCAATTGACCCTCTCAGGTATAATCTGCTGTTTGAACGCTTTTTAAATCCCGAAAGGGTGAGTATGCCCGATTTTGATATTGACTTCTCCGATGAAAAACGGCAAAAGGTAATTGATTATGTTATCGACAAATACGGCGAAGACCATGTTGCTCAGATAGTAACATTCGGTACAATGAAAGCACGCCGTGCCATACGTGATGTCGGCAGAGCACTGGGTGTGTCCCGTGTTCTCTGTGACAAGCTTGCAAAGCTTGTTCCCCAGGAGCTTCAAATGACCCTTGACAAGGCATATAGTATTTCTTCCGAAATACGCGCCATGTGCGAAGAAGATGCACAGTTACAGGAGCTGTACGATATGGCACGTAAGGTTGAGGGTATGCCCGGCAATATATCAAAACATGCCGCAGGCGTTGTTATTACCGACAATCCTGTAAATTATTATGTGCCTCTTGCCAAAAACGAGGGTGCGGTCATAACTCAGTACCCTATGACAACCCTTGAAAATCTGGGACTTTTGAAAATGGATTTTCTGGGCTTGCGAAACTTGACCGTAATTGATGATACCGTTAAAATGATTCGTAAAACCGAACCGGATTTTGACCTTGATAAAATCAATGACCGGGACGAAAATGTATTTGCGATGCTTTCGCAGGGGCATACCGAGGGCGTGTTCCAGTTTGAATCGGCAGGAATGAGACGTGTGCTCACACAGCTTATTCCGGAAAGCATTGAAGATTTGATAGCGGTTATCTCCCTGTACCGTCCGGGACCTATGGCATCAATACCGAAGTATATTGAAAATCGGCATCACCCCGAAAATATATCATACGAAACAAAGCTGCTTGAAAACATACTGGACGTCACAAACGGCTGTATTGTTTACCAGGAGCAGGTTATGCAGATATGCCGTGAACTGGCAGGCTATTCACTGGGTCGAGCCGATTTGGTACGACGTGCAATGGCAAAGAAAAAGCGTGCCGAAATGGAAAAAGAACGCAAAATTTTTATAGAGGGCAGTGTTGACGAAAACGGCAATGTGCTTGTTGACGGTGCACTCAGGCGCGGCGTTTCCAGAGAAGCGGCGGAGAAAATTTTTTCCGAAATCGAGGTTTTCTCGGAGTATGCCTTTAATAAGAGCCATGCGGCGGCATATGCGCTGGTTTCGTACGAAACGGCATATTTGAAATATCATTATCCCAGAGAATATATGTCGGCTCTGCTTACAAGTGTGCTCAACGAGCTTGGCATGGTTGCGAGATATATCGCGGAATGTCAGCGAATTAATATCAGGGTGTTACCGCCACATGTTAACTATTCCGAACAGAAATTTGCGGTGCAGGGCAATGATATAAGATTCGGACTGCTTGCAATAAAAAACATCGGTGCCGGTTTCGTGGAAACCCTCATAAGAGAGCGCGAAGAAAACGGCGAATATAAGGACTTTTACAGCTTTTGCGAACGACTGTACGGCAAGGATACAAACCGTCGTTCCATTGAAAGTCTGATAAAATGCGGCGCAATGGACGGGCTTGCCGAAAATCGCAACCAGATGCTTTCGTCCATTGAAATGGTAATGGCTGACCTTGACAGAAAAAACAACGGGTTTATTGAGGGTCAAATGGGTATATTCGACCTTATTGCAAGTGAGAGTGAAAGACCGACTGTTGAGCTTGCCAAGGTAAAGGAGCTTCCAGTTGAACGGCTTCTTGCAATGGAAAAGGAAGTTACGGAGCTTTATCTGTCCGGACACCCGATGACGCAGTATTCCGAAATTACGGAAAAGCTGTCGGCGGATAAAATCGGTGAAATTATTTCAATGTGCGAGGATAAGCTGTCGGGCAGTGCCGACGGAAAGAAAGTGAATATACTTGCGCTTGTAAGCTCGGTAAAAACAAAAATCACAAAAAATAACGATACCATGGCTTTCGTTCAGCTTGAAGATGTGACCGGCAGAATCGAAATGCTTGTTTTTCCGAAAGTTTTCACTGAATACAGGCCGTTGCTTACAGAGGGAAATGTTGTTTTGATTAGCGGCAGACTGAGTGTCAGAGACGATGACGACGAATCGGGTGTTGCCGATGAGCCGAAAATTATCTGCGGGTCGGTTTATAATCTGGAAGCGGCGGAGAAGCGAATGCTTCAATATGCCGACAGAAATAAAAGTCATGATAATCATGCCGATAAGCCGAAAAGCGCGTCGAAAAATCCGGGATTATATTTAAAAGTCTCATCGGTTGAGTGCGCCGAGTTTGACAGGGCGAAAAAGGTGCTGAGAATATTTGACGGCACAACTGCGGTGTATGTGTATTGCACCGATGATAAAACTCTCCGCCTTGCACCTCGTGAGCTTTTCATTTCGCTTAATGACGTTATGTTAAAAGAACTAAAAAATATTCTCGGAGAGGAAAATGTTGTGGTAAAATATTGAAAATTCGGTATTTTTGAATCAAAAAACAACAGATTCTTGTAAAATCGGATTTAAAGTAATATAATAACATCATATTGTGAAAAAACTTAATGAAGGGAAAGTCGTTATGCTGTTCGGCAAAAAGAAAAAAGCTGAGCCTGCGGCTCAGATAGAACATATTTCAGAAACGGAGGAGCAAAAGGTGGAAAATGTTAAGAAAGACAGAATCGCAGTATTAACAAGCGGCGGTGATGCACCGGGCATGAATGCGGCGGTAAGAGCCGTAGTCCGTTCGGGAATCGAGGCAGGTTTTGAAGTTGTCGGTTTTTACAGAGGCTACAACGGTCTCTTGAACTGCGAAGAAAACGTTGACTATAAGCTTATGGATCTCAGAAGCGTTTCCGATATTATTCAACACGGCGGTACAATGCTGTGCACAGCCAGAAGCCCGGAGTATAACACTCCGGAGGGTGTTGAAAAAGCGGCTGCCAACTGTGATAAGCTCGGTATCAAGGGGCTTGTTGTAATCGGCGGTGACGGCTCATTCAGAGGTGCTCTTGACCTTGCTAGAAAGGGTATTTCCTGCGTGGGAATCCCCGGCACAATTGACAATGATATTGCGTGCAGTGAATATACAATCGGATTTGATACCTCCTGTAATACTGCAATGCGAATGGTAGACAACCTTAGAGATACCGCCGAATCTCACGACAGATGCAGCGTTGTTGAGGTTATGGGCAGACATGCAGGCTACATTGCCGTTCATACAGGTATTGCCTGCGGAGCTACCGCTATACTGATTCCCGAACAGGATATTGACCTTGAGAAAGACGTTATCGGGCCGATTCGCGAAGCTCAGGCAACAGGCAAACAGCACTTCATAATCATTGTAGCCGAGGGCGTAGCTTTCGACCACCCCGACCTCGGAGGTGTTGAGGGCATTGCAAAGTATATTCAGGCAAAAACCGGTATTGAATCCCGTGCAACCATTCTCGGTCACGTTCAGCGCGGCGGTTCTCCCACAGTACGCGACAGAGTAACTGCGTCGGAGCTGGGTTACAAGGCTGTAGAACTTATCGCAAACGGCTGTAAGAGCAGAGTTGTAGCAGTCAAGGAAAACAAAATCGTTGACTACGATATCGAAGAAGCACTTGCAATGAAAAAGTCTCTTGACCTTGAGCTTGTGAATATTGCAAAGGTTGTTTCAAAGTAACCGCATGGCGGAGGTCATTTTGACCTCCGCTTAATTTGTCTATATATACAAAATATTGTGCCGTGTCTCATCATGTTATCAAAATATAAACGAATTTCCTCCATTCACTTGCAATTATTGCCATATACATTTAAAATATAACCATAACTTTTTTAGGAGAGTGTGTAAATGTCTCAGTACAAGGTAGCCGTTATAATGGGCAGTGACAGTGATTTACCTGTCGTAGCTCCGGCAATTACGACCCTCAGACAGTACGGCATTGAGGTCGAAGCACGTGTAATGTCCGCGCACAGAACTCCGGAGCTTGCAGCCGAGTTTGCATCAAAGGCAAGAGAAAACGGATTCGGAGTAATCATTGCCGCAGCCGGAAAAGCGGCTCATCTTGCAGGTGCGCTTGCGGCAAATACTACGCTTCCGGTAATCGGTATACCGGTCAAGTCATCGACTCTTGACGGACTTGACGCACTGCTTGCCACAGTGCAGATGCCACAGGGAATACCTGTTGCGACAGTTGCCATAGACGGTGCGGCAAATGCGGCAATACTTGCGGTGCAGATTCTTGCCGTTTCCGATACGGTACTTGAAGAAAAGCTTGCACAGATGAAAGCGGATATGGCTGTCGGCGTTGAAAGAAAAGATGAACAGCTTCAGCGCAAAATTGCCGAGCTTTAAGGGATAAGAAATATTATTTGGAGGTATAAACCTATGGATAGTTTCAGCAACAGCTACAAAGATGCCGGTGTTGACGTAACCGCAGGCTACAAAGCAGTTGAGCTTATGAAGCGGCACGTTGAAAGAACGCGCATACCGGGTGTTCTTTCCGGAATCGGCGGTTTCGGCGGACTTTTTGCACCGAATCTCAGCGGTATCAAAGAGCCTGTTCTGGTTTCCGGTACTGACGGTGTCGGCACAAAGCTTAAAATTGCATTCCTTATGAATAAGCATGACACAATAGGAATTGACTGTGTTGCGATGTGTGCCAACGATGTAGCGTGCAGTGGTGCGCAGCCGTTGTTCTTTCTTGACTATCTCGCAGTCGGCAAAAATTATCCTGAACGTGTGGCAGAAATTGTCGGCGGCGTAGCAGAGGGCTGTGTGAGAGCCGGTTGTGCTCTTATCGGCGGTGAAACCGCAGAAATGCCCGGCTTCTATCCGATTGACGAATATGACCTTGCAGGCTTCTGCGTAGGTCTCGGTGATAAGGACAAGCTTATTGATTCCGGAAGAATTACGGTCGGCGATGTGCTTGTAGGCGTTGCCTCATCAGGTCTGCACAGCAACGGATATTCTCTTGTGCGGCACATTCTCCGTGTCAACGAAGAAAAGCTGCGCCTTGTTATAGACGACATCGGCAGACCTCTCGGTGAGGAGCTTCTTGAGCCTACAAAAATGTACGTAAAGCCTGTGCTTGATCTTATTTCAAAGGTGAATGTTCACGGTATTTCCAATATTACCGGCGGCGGCTTCTATGAAAATATTCCCAGAATGCTGTCTGAGGGGCAGTGCGCAAAGGTACAGCAGAGCAATGTTAATGTTCTGCCTATCTTCAATATTCTTCAGAGCATAGGAAGAATCGACGACCACGATATGTACAACACATTTAATATGGGCGTCGGACTTGTTGTCGCAGTTGCACCTGAGGACGTTGACAAAACAATTTCCGTTCTTAAAGAAAACGGCGAAAACGCTTATGTAATCGGTGAAATTGCCGAGGGTGAGCGCAGGGTAGAGATGCTATGAGAATAGTTGTTCTTGTTTCCGGCGGCGGTACAAATTTGCAGGCGTTAATTGACGCGCAAAAGCGCGGCGAGCTTGGCGGAAATATAGTCGGCGTTATTGCAAGCAAGCCGGGCGTATACGCTTTGGAAAGAGCCGCCCTTAACGGCATTCCGTCCGCTGTGGTTTCAAAAAAAGAGCTTGCGGATCGCTATGATGACGTTTTGCTCGAAAGCATTGAAAATTATAAGCCCGACCTGATTGTTCTGGCAGGCTTCCTGAGTATTCTCAGCCGGAGTATAACCGATAAGTATGCAAACAGAATTATAAATGTTCACCCTGCATTGATTCCGTCCTTTTGCGGAAAGGGCTTTTACGGCTTAAAGGTGCATGAGGCGGCTTTAGAATACGGAGTAAAGGTCACAGGCGCGACAGTGCATTTCGTCAATGAAATTCCCGACGGCGGCGCGATTATTTTTCAGAAAGCCGTAGATATTATGCCCGACGACACCCCGGAAACACTTCAAAAAAGGGTAATGGAGCAGGCAGAATGGATATTGCTTCCAAAGGCAGTAAGGCTTTTCTGCGAAGGGAAAATTAAAGTTAACGGTAATAAAGTCACAATAATGTAAAGGAGATACATAAAATGAAGAAAAGAGCTTTAATCAGCGTTTCCGACAAGACCGGCTGTGTCGATTTTGCAAGACGTCTTAATGCACTCGGTTATGAAGTTGTTTCAACCGGCGGCACTGCAAAAGCGATTGCGGCAGAGGGCATACCCGTAACGGAGGTTTCCGATATTACAGGATTCCCCGAATGTCTTGACGGTAGAGTAAAAACGCTTCACCCCATGATTCATGCCGGTGTTCTTGCAATGCGTTCTAATCCCGAACACATGAAGCAGATTGAGGAGCTTGGAGTAACACCTATTGATGTTGTGGCTATAAATCTTTATCCCTTTAAGGCTACGATTTTAAAGCAGCCTGCTGTATCTCTTGAAGAAGCGATTGAAAATATTGATATTGGCGGACCGACCATGATACGTGCCGCCGCTAAAAACTGGCAGGACGTTGCCGTGGTTGTTGACCCTGCCGATTATGAAACCGTTGCCGCAGAGCTTGAAGCAAAGGGTGAAGTTGCAAGAGAAACCAAATTCCGCCTTGCGGGAAAGGTTTTCGAGCACACAGCTCAGTATGATGCTCTGATAAACAATTACCTCAGAGAAGCCAGAGGAGAAACCCCGTTTACGCAGACATTTACAAGAACATACGAAAAGGTGCAGGAGATGCGTTACGGCGAGAATCCTCATCAGGCTGCGGCTTTCTATCGTGAGATAGGAAATCGCACAAATTGTCTTGATGCCGCACGTCAGCTTCACGGTAAGGAGCTTTCATACAACAACATCAACGATGCAAACGGTGCACTTGACGTACTTAAAGAGTTTGGTACGGAGAAGCCCTGTGCGGTAGCTGTAAAGCACGCAAATCCCTGCGGTGTCGGCACAGGCGAAACACTGTACGAAGCATATATGAACGCCTACAACAGTGACCCGGTTTCCATTTTCGGCGGTATTGTCGCGCTTAACCGTGAGGTTGATGAGGCTACAGCGACAGAGCTTGCAAAGATTTTCCTTGAAATTATAATTGCTCCCTCATTTACCGATAAGGCACTTGAGCTTCTTACTGTAAAAAAGAATATCAGACTTCTTGAATTGCCCGATTGCGCAAAGGCAAATGACAGCACTATGCTTGATATGAAGAAAGTTGCAGGCGGTTTGCTGGTACAGCAGCTTGATACCGAGCTTATGAACGAGGAAGACCTCAAGGTTGTTACAAAGCGTCAGCCGACCGATGCTGAAATGGAACAGCTTCGCTTTGCGTGGCGCGTTGTTAAGCACGTAAAGTCCAACGGTATTTGCCTTGTGGCGAACAACGGCACTGTCGGAGTAGGTCCCGGACAGACCAACAGAATCACCGCTTTGGAGCTTGCAATTAAGTACGCAGGCGACAGAGCCAACGGCTCGGTTATGGGCAGTGATGCGTTTTTCCCGTTCCCCGACTGCGTTGAAGCGGCTGCAAAGGCAGGTATAACGGCAATTATTCAGCCGGGCGGCTCTGTTAAAGACCAGGAATCCATTGATGCATGCGATAAATACGGCATCGCAATGGTATTTACAGGTATGCGCCATTTCAAGCATTAAAGGAGTGGGCATATGAAAATACTTGTTGTCGGCGGTGGCGGTAGAGAGCACGCGATTATACGCAAGCTCAAGGAAAGCCCACGTGTTGATAAAATTTACTGCACTCCCGGAAACGGCGGTATCGGCAGAGATGCAGAATGTTTTGATATTGCCGCAACCGATATTGATTCGGTGGTTGCATTGGCGAAAAAGCTTTGCGTTGACTGCGTATTCGTTGCGCCGGACGATCCTCTTGTAATGGGGATGGTGGACGTGCTGAACGAAAACGGAATCCGTGCTTTCGGACCTGCAAAAAACGCTGCAATTATTGAGGGCAGTAAGGTTTTTTCAAAGGAGTTTATGAAGCGAAACGGCATTCCCAGTGCCGATTACGAAGTTTTTTCCGATTTTGAACGTGCAATTGCCTATATTAAGTCGCATAATTGCTATCCTACGGTTGTAAAGGCGGACGGCTTGGCACTCGGAAAAGGCGTAATTATCGCGGAAAACGAGGAACAAGCTATTGATGCCGTTCGTTCCATCATGGAAGACAGGGTTTTCGGCGCTTCCGGCAATAACATTGTTATTGAGGAGTTTTTGAAAGGACCTGAGGTTTCGGTTCTTGCATTTACTGACGGCGAAACCGTATGTCCGATGATTTCATCAATGGACCATAAACGGGCTCTTGACGGCAATAAGGGATTGAATACAGGCGGCATGGGAACAATTGCGCCCAATCCGTGGTATACAGATGATATTGCCGAACGATGCATGAATGAAATTTTCATTCCGACAGTTGAATGTATGCGCAAAGAGGGCAGACGTTTCAAAGGCTGTCTGTATTTCGGACTCATGCTGACTGAGCAGGGACCAAAGGTTATCGAATACAATTGCCGTTTCGGCGACCCGGAAACTCAGGTCGTATTGCCGATGCTTGATACCGATTTGGCTGACATTGTCGATGCGGTTATTGACGAACGCCTTTCAGATGTCGATATTAAGTGGAAAAACGGTGCATGTGCCTGTGTTGTTATGGCTTCGGGAGGTTATCCCAAATCATATCCGAAAGGAATTGAAATCAAAGGGCTTAATGATAACGGTCAAGTGGAAAATGCCACTGTTTACCACGCCGGGACTGCTATAAAGGATAATTGCTTTACAACGAATGGAGGGCGTGTTCTCGGTGTTACGGCAAATGCCGCAACTCTCGATGAAGCTCTTGATAAGGCATATAATGCGGTTGAAAAGATTTCTTTTGACGGTGCACACTACAGAACCGACATAGGCAGAGCTTATAAAGCATAAATATTGGGAGCGGCAAAAAGCGGAAGCTATAGCCGCTCCTATCTTTTTCAACCTGTTTGAATTGCGCGTGTTCTTTTTCAATATTTAAGATTTTCGTTAAACAGTCGCATAACATTCCGAAAAAATTTTTCGCAAAATATTGATACCATGCACAATATGTGCTATAATTTCGACAATAAGCGTAGCGTTACGCTTAATTAACTTTTTAAAGAGAGGGAATTATTTATGGGATTGATTAAAGCTGCAATAGGCGCATTGGGCGGTACTCTTGCCGACCAGTGGAAGGAATTTTTTTACTGCGATGCTATCCCCAAGGATATTCTTGTAGTACGCGGAAAAAAGCAGTCAAATTCAAGAACGTCAAACACAAAGGGTCATGATAACGTTATCACCAACGGTTCGGGCATTGCCGTTGCAGACGGTCAGTGTATGATTATCGTTGAGCAGGGTAAGGTTGTTGAGGTCTGTGCAGAGCCCGGTCAGTTTACCTATGACAACACCATTGCTCCCAGTATTTTTGCCGGTAAGCTCGGTCAGGGCATTGTTAACACATTCAAGGAAATCGGCAAGAGATTTACTTACGGCGGCGATACCGCAGTAGACCAGAGAGTTTATTATTTCAACATCAAAGAGCTTATTGACAATAAGTTCGGTACTGCAAATCCGATACCGTTCCGTGTCGTTGACAGAAATATCAATCTTGATGTTGATGTTTCCGTTCGTTGCAACGGTGTTTATTCCTATAAGATTGTTGACCCGATTCTGTTCTATACCAATGTTTGCGGAAACATTCAGCAGGATTATTCCAGAACGGAAATTGACAATCAGCTTAAAACAGAGTTCATCAGCGCTTTACAGCCTGCTTTTGCGAAGATTTCCGAAATGGAAATTCGTCCCAACGCACTGCCTGCACATGCCGAGGAGCTTTCTCAGGCAATGAATGAGGCTCTTACCAAGAAATGGACAGAGCTTCGCGGTATTGCTGTTGTATCAATTGCGATGAATCCTATCACTCTGCCGGAAGAAGATGCGGAGATGATAAAGCAGGCACAGCGTACCGCTATGATGAAAGACCCCACAATGGCGGCGGCAACCCTTGTGGGTGCTCAGGCAGACGCAATGAAAGCAGCGGCTTCAAACGAAGCAGGAGCCATGACCGGATTTATGGGTATGGGCTTCGCACAGCAGCAGGGCGGCATGAACGCACAGAGTCTGTATCAGATGGGCGCGGCACAGCAGCAGTCTCAGCCTGTACAGCCTAAAGCTTCCGCACCGGAGAACGGCTGGGTTTGCACCTGCGGAACAACCAATACAGGTAAGTTCTGCCTTGAGTGCGGCAAGCAGAAGCCTGCCGACGGTTGGCAGTGTGCATGTGGTGCTGTAAACAAAGGCAAGTTCTGCTCGGAATGCGGTAAACCGAAGCCTGCCGATGCACTGCTTTACAAGTGCGATAAATGCGGCTGGGAGCCTGAAGACCCCTCAAAGCCCCCGAAGTTCTGCCCCGAATGCGGAGACCCCTTTGACGAAAAGGACGTTAAATAAATCCTCTGAATTTTAGTTTGACAGGCTGTGCTATCACAAGCACAGCCTGCGAGCGACTGCACCGTATAACAGATGTCCTCGTTTTTTGCGTGGTCATCTGTGAATCGGTTAAATTTGTTAATTTAGGAGGATGAAATTTGAGCCAGCTACTTCAATATAAATGTCCTGCCTGCGGCGGTGCTATTGAATTTAACAGCGGCACGCAGAAGATGCAGTGTCCCTTTTGCGATTCAGAGCTGGATGTGTCGGCTTTGCTGGAAAACGACAGTGCTCTGAGTGAAAATAATGAATCCGAAATGAAGTGGGAAACCACTCCCTCTGCGGAATGGCAGCCCGGTGAGGCTGAGGGCATGAGGGTTTATGCCTGTCAGTCCTGCGGCGGTGAGGTTATCGGTGACGAAACTCTTGCGGCAACGCAGTGTCCGTATTGCGGTAATAATGTCGTTATGAGCGGACAGTTTAAGGGCGATTTACGCCCGGATTATGTCATTCCCTTTAAGCTTTCAAAAGAAGAAGCTATTGCAGGTCTGAAACGGCATTTTGAGGGCAAAAAGCTTCTCCCGAAAGTTTTTAAGGACGAAAACCATATTGACGAAATTAAAGGCATGTATGTTCCTGTTTGGCTGTTTGATACCGACGTTGATGCAAACATTCGCTACAGGGCAACACGTACAAGCGTATGGTCGGATTCACAGTTTAACTATACTGCAACAAGCTTTTTTGCCGTTAACAGAGCCGGTAATATCGGATTTGAAAGAGTTCCCGTTGACGGTTCAAGTAAGTTTCAGGACGAAATCATGGAATCCATTGAGCCTTATGATTTCAAGGAAGCTGTGGATTTTCAGACTGCATACCTTGCAGGTTACCTTGCCGATAGATATGATGTCACTTCCGAGGACAGCATTTCCCGTGCAAATGAGCGCATAAAAGTGAGCACCGAGGAAGCTTTCCGTGATACGGTTAACGGCTACGCCAGTGTTGTTGCCGAAAAAACAAATATCAAGCTTTCAAACGGTCAGTGTAAGTATGCTCTTTATCCTGTGTGGATTCTTAATACCACATGGGAGGGTAATTCCTACATATTCGCGATGAATGGTCAAACCGGTAAATTTGTCGGTGATTTGCCCTGCGACAAAAAAGCCTATTGGAAATATTTTTGGACGATTGCCGCTGCCTGTACAGCAGGTATCCTGCTTCTTGCGTGGCTGTTTTTCCTGCTGTTTTAGGAGGGTGCGGACATGAAAAAAATATTTGCATTATTAACGGCTGTAATAATTATGTGTGCGGCAGCATTTCCCGTTTACGCCGATACAGAGGTTGATTACGTACTGGATACCGCCGGGATTTTGTCTTTTGCAGAGGAGCGCAATCTTGAGGAAAAAATCGCAGCGGCAAAAGAAAAATACGGCTGTGATATCGGCATTTACACCGTTGATTTCGGCAGCGAAACAGTAAGTGATTACGAAGCGCTGTGTTATGCGGAGGATTATTATAACTATGCCGGTTTTGCCGATAACGGGATACTTCTGATGATATTTTTCGATAATGACGGCAGAGGCGGTTCGCGTATTGCCACAGCAGGCGAATGCATTGATATATTCGATGATGACCTGCTCTATGAAATCGAGGATAATTATTACACTTACCTCAGTGACCGTGATTATTATAATGCCGCATTAAGCTTTGTATCGGATTGCAGCGATGAAATAACGAATTATTATTCCTTTAATTCCATATGGTTCTTACTGGCACCCGGAATCGGAGTTGTAATAGCGCTTATTTCCGTTAGTTCTATGAAAGGTCAGCTCAAATCGGTACGTTCAAAGCCAAATGCTTCCGACTATACCAAGTCGGGCAGTATGAAGCTTACCGCGTCAAGTGATGTTTTCCTTTACAGGAGAGTTACGAAAACGCCGAAGCCTCAGAATAACAGTTCCGGCGGCTCATCACATACCGGCTCCGGCGGACGCACATTCGGCGGCCATTCCGGCAGGAGATTTTAAAACTTGATTGATTTAAAAAGCGGTTGTAAAAACGCGAGTTTTTACAACCGC
>CAZCQZ010000011.1:0-50260 GCA_964500965.1 uncultured Eubacteriales bacterium
CGTAGCCTGACGGACAGAAACCCGATAAAAAGGCGTATTAAGCGGATAAGTTGGCTAAAGGAACGAAGTCCAAAAGGTAAATCGTAACCTCAATGCGTGAATCGGGCAGGCAAACACACTGCGATTTCATACTTGGCAAGCTTGTTTTTATCTGCAAAGAATTTGACCTGTATCGACCGTTTGCGGTAAATGGCATAATGTTTCTCTCACATATCCTGTCGATGTACTCTTTCGTCATTAATGAAATGCTTAACCGTATCCGTTGGATTATTCAGTTCCGTTTTGAAAAATTCGGGGTAAACCTTGATGTCCTCGCCAAGCGAAACCCACTTCAAATGCTCCTTGCTGTTATCTTCCGTGAAGCTCTCGCCGATCGGAGCGAAGCCAACCGGCACTTTCATATAAAAGTAAAACGAAATCTCATAAATCAACTTGCCGAGGTTGGAAAGCGCATCGCCGTAGAAATAGTTTTCGTGTACGAAACCAAGCCGGTCTATTTCCATCTTTACGCCTGTTTCTTCAAATACTTCACGCCGGATGGCTTCTTCTGCCGTTTCGCCAAATTTGATCCTTCCTCCGACAGAGTAGAGATAGTCGGCTCTTTCGTTGCCTACCATCAGAATCTTTCCGTCTTTCATGATAATGGCACCTACACGGATATTCAATATACCGTCATCGCAGGCTACACACATATCCTTGTTCATTTATATTCCTCCAATCAAAAAACAAAACGGATTTATCACATTATCCGCCCCAAAACCTTTTACCGCCATTCGGTACATGGCTTTTGCGTGGATTCGGTCATGCCAAATAAATCGGCGCAGGACTTTGCGCAGCAACCAAACCTTACCGCAACTAAGCAAATATCTTTTCTAAAATGAGATCGTCAACCTCTGTTCCGTTCACGATATGCGCACCTTTTTTTCTTTTAACTTCATAAAAGCCAAGTTTGCGAGCGCATCCTAACATTCTATGATTACCGGTTCATGTTTCAATCAAAAAACGGTTTTCACCAAAGCTGCGATAATAATCCATCAACATAGTAAGTGCTTCTGTACCGATGCCCTTTCCCCAGTAATCTATTTCACAAATTTCAATACCTAATCCTCTAATAGAGTTATTTTGGGACGCATTTTTGCTTTGATCAATGTTCTCCCATGGAGTATGTTTGAAATTGCTGTCCAAATAGTAAGAAGAAACCAAACCTATATAACGACCATCAACCTCTATTTCAAATCTCCATCTAATCGCATTTTCCGACATACCCTTGATGATTTCAGCCATATCGGCACGCAATTCGTCTGCATCCACAGGCTCTAAATCCATCCACGGAGTATCCGAACGAAACCACTCCGTTTCCACATTTGTCCAGCGTACCTCGTCATTCACATCAGAAAGTACATAATCCCGAAGGGTAATGTTTTCGGATTCTATCTTCATCGTGTTTCTCCTTTCAAAAAAGCGCGTATTAAATTTTGAATTGAATCGCTTTGTACCGAACGGCACGCACGATGATGTGAGATGAGGGGGGAATCCCTCCCGCTCGATTGTCCGAATTAAATTACGCGCTTGCGCCGGTATAAACATATTTGAATGTATACAGAGAGGGCAGTGCTTTGCCGGTGAAATCAAACATGGTCTGATTATCCCACTCACTTCCGCCGTAGCTGCCTACAGTAGAAGCGTCGAATTCCTGAGCGGCCGCTGTTGCCCAGCCTGCACCGTTTTCTTCCCACGCAATGCGGTTTTGCTCAATCATATTATCTCTTTCCGCCCCTGTAAGGGTGCTTACATCGTTTACGGGAATCCACGCAATTTCCCACCAGCAGACGCCTGCGCCTGCATCACCGACATTTGAAATCGCTTCGATTACATCGTGAAGTGCATCGGCCTGACCCTGTGGACTGATTTCATAAGCGGAAGCGTCAAGCCATTCCTTGCCCTCATAGGCAACGTTGGTCTGACCGTCTCCGTCCTCCCAGGTCCATGCCCATGCGGTTTCGGTACACATAACCTTTTTGTCGTATTTGTCGGCAACCGCTTTAAGTTTTGATGTCAGGTTTTCAAGACTTCCGTGCCAATACGCGTAATAAGATGAGGCGAAAATCTCATATTCAACCCCTGCGTTCTGCAAAGCCTTTGCATAGCTTTCGTAGTTATTCTTTTCGGGATTCGTAAAGTGTATTATCCTCTGAATAGACGGGTCAACAGCGGCAACCGCATCACAGCCCGCCTTGCAGAGAATATATTTGTTATCGCCGTATTCCCCTGCCATGCCGGAGGTTATTTCGTTGCCTATCTGAACGTAGGTAACGTTTACACCTGCATCTTTCATGTGAGTAAGACAGTCATAGGTAAAATCGTAAAGCGCATCGGTTTTTTCGTCAAGGCTCAGATTTGCCCATGCTTTGGGCGCGTTCTGCTTGCCGGGGTCAGCCCAGAAATCGGAATAATGGAAATCCACCATAACGCCGAGACCTGCGTTTGTTGCACGAATACCTGTCTGTGTAACGGTTTCAAGGTCACAGGTGCCGGCACCGTAGGTGTTTCCGTTTTCATCATAGGGATTGTTGAAAAGTCTCACACGAACGGTATTCACACCGGCATCGGCAAGAAGTGTGAAAGGGTCACATTCATTGCCGTCCGCATCATAAAACTTAACGCCGGACTTTTCCAGTGCCAGATATGACGAAACGTCAGCACCCATAACAAAATCCTTGCTGAGATTTTCAATGGGCTCTACGTTGATTCCCGTATTTTCCTGAAATACAGCCTCATCGTTATTTTCGTTTTCGGTTTCCGTTCTGCCGCAGCCGAACAGTGCGAGGCTCATTGCCAGTGCCAAAAGTATTGCCAAAATACGTTTTTTCAAGTTTATCATTCCTTTGTTATTTATTAAAGCGGCTTGCGCTTATAGTTTGCAATAAGTTCACCGAGCCTGCCGTTTTCAATATATCTGCTGTCTGCGATTATTACTCTCATATCGTGAGCGCGCTCCCACATGGGCTGAGCGCTGTGACGAATATCATTTACCGCCGTAACCAGAACAGGCTGTGCAAATCTTCCGCCTAACCGCCGTGCCATGGTATCTATTTCATAAAGATATTCACTGCTCAGATTTTCCGCGCCTGCACTTTTGCAGGAGATGAAATAGGTGGTAAGTCCTCTCACCGCCATGACATCAATTTCATTAGTAGTGGCAGAGCTTCCGCTACCGTCCCAGTCAATAACAACGCTGGTGTCGATATCGTCAAACATTCCGCTTTCATACAGTCTGCAATAGGTCATCAGCTCTAAAACCGCACCTTTATCTCTGAGAATGAAGCGAATGGTGGAGTTTTTGTACGTGAAGCGTATACGCTCACGAGTGCTTTCGTAATCGGTTATAAGCCCGGAATCCGCCAGCATGTCGAGAAGTGAGGGAGGACAGTAATTTTTGTCTATGGGCAGTGACGCTTTTGTATCGACGGTAAGGCAGTCCTCCGACAGTTCGCTTGCGGAATGGAAGAAAAGCGTTGCCTTGTGCCATGCGGTGCGGTATTTAGAGAATATCTCCCACAGCTCCGCAATATCGGAACGAAGCTCGTCATCAATATTCTTTGCGGAAACTCTGCCGTGGCGAATGACCTCCGCGCCCGTCATGGCAACCATGCTGTCAACGGAAAACAGCGGAATATCAAGCCTTTCCGCTTCCGGACAGCTTCGCACGTCCGCGAAGCACTGCCGCTGCGTATCAAGCCGCATAAGCGGTACATCGCAGCTTTCGGCGAACATTCCGCAGGCGAGCAACGCAATGTCGTTCCCTCCGGACACGTCGATAACGCAGTCGGAATATTCCTCAATTATCTGCGCAAGGGCTTCGATAACAGAGGTACAGTCCTCCACATCGCAGATTTTGAATTTCACGGCTGTGCCGATATTCCGTGAGGAAACGAAGCGTTTTATTCTGCTTCTCGGTACGTCGTTTTCAAGCTGCTCACTGCCGATGATAACAAGGGTTTCCGGCTTTACCGTACAGGTGGCAACCAGATTGAATACCGATTCTTCGTCGTAAAGCTCTATAAGCGTTTTCAAGGTATCACCCTTTCCTGCCATATGGACAAACGTAAATGCATCTTCCGCAAACCGCGCCTCTGCCGATGTGCTTATAGGCGTTTTTCATATGCTCCGAGCACTTTTGAGCGTCGAACACGGTGCTTCGGTCATTGCCGGAGATATAAATATCACCCTTAATTGCCCCTGCCGGGCAGGCATCGGCACATTTGCGGCAACCGTCACAGCCGTTTTCCGCAACGGGAGGATTACACTGCACCAGCGGCATGTTAGTCAGTACAGTGGCAAGCCGTACCCTCGGTCCGTGCTCACTGCTGACAAACAGTGCGCTCCTGCCAATCCAGCCGAGTCCTGCCGCAACTGCGGCGGTTTTGTGCTGATATATTCCGGTGTAAACGTCCGCCTTGTCGTGAACGCTTTGAGAGGCCGCAATGGGAAAATAATCGAATCCCTCACGGCGTATAAGCTCTCCACAAAGCAGAGCACAGCGGTCAAGCAGTGCATTTACCGCGCGGTAATGCTGAAAATACGCATAAGTAGGCGCATCGGCAATGCCGGACATGACCGCATCGGAAAGCCTGTACATCAGTGTGACGGCATAGGGATAATTTTGAAGCTCGTCGGGAATACAGGGCGGCATTGAAAAGCCGACATCACATAAGCCCTCGTCAATCAGTCTTTGCCGAAGCTCATCTTTAAAACTCATTCCAGACCCTCCGTTACCGCGTTGGGACAATCGCGAATACAAACCTGTATGTATTCCTCAAGACACAGGGAATACTTTGCCATAAATTCAGCCGCGTCCTTTCCCACATAGCGCAGCTCCCAGGGACGTGCCTGTAAGCCGGTGATGCCGACCTTTGTATCGGGGTAGCGGAAAACGAAGCCGTATTTATAAGCGTTTTTGATAAGCCATTTACCCTGACGTGTGGAAGCAAAATCCTCCTGACGAACACCGGCCTGTGTTGTCACGTCCACTGTCAATCCGAGCTGATGCTCGTCAAGACCTCCGGATTTCATAGCTTTCCTTACCTGAGTTGCCGCGTCGTCATGACTGTAGCCATCACTCATAAGAGCGTAAATTTCCGTGTTATACATGTCTGTCTGAGATGCCGCAGACCGGTAGCCCTCAAGGGGGATGACGCTCATGCCGTCGGAAACCATGGCATTGTGCATTTCAAGATAAGCCTGTGCCGCTTCACGGCGGAGATATACATTATCTCCGTTGGGAGCACCGATAAGCCGAACAAGGTCACTGGGTGACCAGTTTTCGTCCAAAGGGGTGCTTATAACAAACGGATAGCTTTCAACATCGGAAAGCGTTTCCGAAACAGCCGCAACAGCGTCCTCATCGGAACATGCCGTGCAGTTTTCGCAGGTTGCCACAAAAAAAGTAAGAATAAGCAAAACCAAAGCGCCTACAACAAGCATACGAAAAAACACCATGCGGTTTTCGTAGTCACCGACGGTTTCGGTGATAAAGTGTTTATTGGCCACGTGATTCATTCCTTTCGATTACACATATCGGATTATACACCATCTCCCGTTCCTTTGTCAAAAACAACGGGAGCTTTAATAATACAACTAAATTTGTAAACCTGTTTTTTTAGCCTGTTTGAAAAACTTTCCGATGACAGCGGCAAAAAAGAAAAAATTATGTTTTTCGGCTTGATTTAAGGGGTTTTCGGCACAGCATACAAAAGGAAATGCTTTTTGCGTATTTTTCCGTTTTATCAATTTTTGTTGTATTACCATATATTTTCACCCTTATATTTGGTTATTGTGTTTATT
The DNA here is from genome assembly GCA_964500965.1 of uncultured Eubacteriales bacterium. Lineage (GTDB taxonomy): Bacteria > Bacillota > Clostridia > Oscillospirales > Acutalibacteraceae > JAISGQ01. The sequence goes on from CAZCQZ010000011.1 coordinate 5,845, forward strand.
GATAATTCTTTGTGTATTTGTTATGATATTTACGATGTCAAATATCTTTAGGAGGTTATAGATATGAGCGAATTTTTCCCGAATATCCCTACCGTTAAATATGAGGGTAAGGGCTCTAAAAATCCTTTTGCTTTCAAGTTCTACAATCCCGATGAGGTGATTGCAGGTAAGCCCATGAGAGAGCACTGCAAGTTTGCTCTTGCATGGTGGCATGCGCTCACCGCAGGCGGCACCGATATGTTCGGCGCAGCACCTGTTTACGACCGCAGCTTCGGCGGCACCGACCCCATGGAGATTGCAAAGAACCGCGTATACGCAGGCTTTGAAATCATGGATAAGCTCAGCATTGATTACTTCTGCTTCCATGACCGCGACATTGCTCCCGAAGCAGATACTCTTGCCGAGACTAACGCACGTCTTGACGAGATAACCGACCTTATCGCAGAGCAGATGAAGGTACACGGCAAGAAGAACCTCTGGGGTACCGCAAACTGCTTCGGTAATCCCAGATATACCAACGGCGCAGGTACAAACCCCAATGCCGATGTTTTCGCATTTGCAGGCGCACAGATTAAGAAAGCTATCGAGCTTACAGTTAAGCTGGGCGGCACAGGCTACGTTTTCTGGGGCGGTCGTGAGGGATATGAAACTCTCCTCAACACCGATATGGGTCTTGAGCTTGACAACATGGCTCGTCTTATGACCATGGCTCGTGACTATGCCCGTTCCATCGGCTTTAAGGGCGACTTCTATGTTGAGCCGAAGCCGAAAGAGCCGACCAAGCATCAGTATGATTTCGATACCGCTACCGTTATCGGCTTCCTCAAGGCTCATAATCTTGATAAGGATTTTAAGATTAACATTGAGCAGAACCACGCTATTCTGGCAGGTCATACCTTCCAGCATGAGCTTGCAACCGCACGTATAAACGGCATGTTCGGCTCTATTGATGCAAACCAGGGCGATAATCTTCTCGGTTGGGATACCGACCAGTTCCCCACCAATGTTTACGATGCTACCCTCTGTATGCTTGAAGTCCTCCGTGCCGGCGGATTCACCAACGGCGGTCTGAACTTTGACGCTAAGCTCCGTCGCGGCTCCTGCACTCCCGAAGATATTTTCCTCGGATTCATCGCAGGTATGGATACATATGCACTGGGTCTGCGTATTGCCGCTAAGCTTATTGAGGACGGCAGAATCGACGAGTTTGTCGAGAAGCGTTACGCAAGCTGGAATGAGGGCATCGGCGCAAAGGTACGCGCAGGCGAAGCAACTCTTGCCGACCTTGAGGCTTATGCACTTGAAAAGGGTAACGTTGCAACCTCTACCGCTTCTCAGGAATATCTTGAAAGCGTACTCAACGAGGTTATGTTCTCCCTCTGATTTTCTTAACAGTGTGAATTTTAAAAGGGGCTGTAAAAACGGAAGTTTTTACAGCCCCTTTTGAGGGGATAGGAAAAAAGATGCAGAACGGACAAACCGAACCCGAAGGCGTACAAGGGTACGTCGAGAGGTTCGGTTTGTTCGTAGCATAAAACACGAGAATTTTTACAATTTTGCATATTTAATGACTTTTCATTAAGGTCACTGCAAAACAATATTACAAATTATTTGTTTAATATATTGTTTTATGCGGTCTGCGCTTTTTTACAGCCCCTTTTTTACAGGGAAAATGTATACTGTTATCAATTGATTTTTCTGTACAGCAAATCAAAAAAATCGTTGTTTTCATCGACTATCCGCCTTGGCAGAATTAAAGTAAAGAAATCGCCGCATTTCAAACGCCACAAGCCAAAAGCGGTTTTTTTGCGTTTCACAGTGTTGTATTCCAATTCCAAATCCGTGTAACGCAAACGAACAACTAATAGCTCATCAAAAATCAGCAGTTGCAATACTCCCAGGTGATTTTTGACGTATTCGTCCGATTCTTCAAAAAATGATTTACTTAAAACAAGACATAGTACGGTGAAAACAACGGTTGCTATTAACATGGCAATATCCAAAAGGATTGCAGACAATAAAAATACAACCGCGGCAATGATGAACACAATCATTTTTTCACCAAAAAGATAATCGTAGCAAATCAACCGCTTAATCTCCGTGTCGGTGAGTGAAAAAGATATTTGCCGAAGCGGCGGTCGGCTCGGTTCATATCTTTCGTCTGTTTCTCTTTTAGGATATAAAATCGGAGCATTGACCGAAAAACGCCGCCGACAGCGTTTTTTCAAAAGGGTTATAATATCGCATAATTCAATATTGTGGTTAACACTGTTTTCAACAGAAGCGGAAATATAAAGAGAGTCCTTTAAGTAAATAATAATTCCATCGCTGTATGTTTCGATGCATTGAATATCCTTGTACGGAAACTCTTTCTTTGTATTTAAATAAGAGCAGGAAAAGCTTTCGTATAAAAATTCCAAAGAGTAACACTCGTTCTCCTTTAGCCGGAAAAGGGGAGTGGCGGTTGCTTTACTGTGTTTATCCATGCAGCTTTGATTTTCAAAAGAAACGGTGAGACGAAAGCGCATACTTTTATCATTATATAAGCTCGTAAAACCGCCGCCTTTCAATATGAAAATGCAAACATATTACTAATGCTCAAAGCAGTAAATGTGCACGGTTAATCTGTTTTCATCAAATGAAACAAGCCTTAATCCGCATCGGTAATATCCGTTTTGCCGGTGTCCGTCGAGCTTGCATCGGTCAAGCTGACTTTATTTGTCACAGTGGTATCCGACGGGGAAGTTTTGGGCTTTCCGTCACCGTAAATAAGGTCTGATTCGGACTGCGTGAGAAGCACGCCGGGGGTCAGAACAACGTCCGTTTCGCTCATTTCGCTGTGGAATATGGTGTCAAGCTGACCGCGCGAGGAAAGCAGGGAATAGAGCTGCTCTGTGCGCTGGGCAAGTTTGATTGCATCTTTACGGAATAAAATGTAATATTCGCCGCTTTGAAGCTTCTGGTCGATAATCTTATATTTGTCGGGCTCGTTTTTCAGCACCCAGAGAATGAACGCTTCCTCAAACGCCGCGCCCTGAGCCTCACCGGAATCAAGGGCGTTTAAAGCCTCCTGCTCACTTTGAAAGGCGAGCACTTCATTGAGAGAGGAGCGGAACTGGGTGGTATTTGTAAGAACGGCGGCGGCTTCGGTATTGGCGACAACGGCAACATTTTTGCCGCTCAGGTCATAGAGCTTTTCGGCGTTGCTGTTCGATGGGACGATAACTATATAATTACACTCAAACTGCATTTCCATGCTTTCGACCAGCAGACCTGTCTGATAGTCGAGATTGGGGTAGCCGATGTAGCAGTCGATAGTGCCGTTGTTCAGAGCCGTAACCGCATCGTTTATGCCGATGATTTTGATTTCGGCTTTTGCGTCCAGCGATGCGGCAAATTCTCCGGCGAGCTTTGGTGCAATGCCGCAAAGCTCCGAATTTTCGTCTCTGTAGCAGACGGGAGTAAGGGAATCGTCCATGCCGATGACGATTTTTTTAGCGTCGATAACCGAAGAAAGGGAAGTATCTCCCTCCTGTGCGCAAGCCGCAAGGGACGCCAGCATAATTGCGGCAAGCAGCAGTGACAAAATTTTCCTGATAATTTTCATATAAACACCTTTAATGCCTTTTCAGCCAGTCGCGTGCTTTTGTAAGCACATTTCTGTCGTTGTTGAAGCGGAAAAGCTTCATTGCAAGACCGTAATCCGCCCAGACAAAACGGTCGATTTCACTTTGCTGAATAGTTATTTCATCGCCGTTCATTTCGGCTATGAAAAAAACCACCTGCTTGATGATTTTGCCCTTCGGGTGATATTCGCTGATAGCGCGAAAGCCCTCCAGCGGAGTAATTTCAACTCCTGTTTCTTCAAAAACCTCACGAATTGCCGTATCGGTTTCCGTTTCGCCTTTTTCGATGTGACCTTTCGGAAAACCCCAGTTACTTCCCTTTTTGTTCTTTACAAGCAAAAATTCGGTGTTTCCGCTTTTTCTGCGAAAAACCACAGCACCGCAGGACTTTTCGTTAAGACAGGTGATGTCGTAGGGATCAGGGGTTATGCATTGCCCAAGCTGTTCTCTGAGCTGCGGCTCAAAAAGCCTGAGCTTATCGGGCGTGGCAACGGCACACGGCTCTCCGTCAACGCCGGGGGTAACTGCAATTACACGCAGACTTTGCGCACCTTGAGCAGGCTCCGCGCCGACGGTATATATTTTAAACAGCGAAGCGTCGGTGTTTTTACTGTCGGCAGGTCTTGCGCGGCAGACCCGATACTGACCGCCCGACGGTGGGGTGAGAGTTTCGCCTACCAGCACTCTTATTGACGAGCCCAGCATATGACGTATCCTCCTTTCTTTTGTGCCGTTCGTTGAGGACGTATAGAATGTCATGACGGCACTGCAAAATTCAATATGAGCTGATTATACTAAAAAGAAAGGAAAAATACAAGCCAAACGTAATATTGCTGCCAACAGTTAATTACGGTAAATTCTCCGTTTTTCGCCATTATGCTCATGATTGCTCACAAATAATGTCATCGTTCCCAATGAAAAGGCGGGGAAGCAGGGTAACATTGCGCAACTTTTTGATGCGTTTCATCACTTTTTGCACAAATACAGTTCAAAAACTTTGTTGCAAAACAGGAATCCGCACTATTGCGAACAGTGTCGGAACATGGTATAATATCAAACGTGATACGACCTCTGAACAGGATACTGCTGTTTAATAAAGATATTTAGTCGCAAACAGTCTGTTTGTGTTTCACTCTAAAGCTTTTTATCAAATAGCAGTATAGCGGAATTTTAATTCCACAGACTGTTTCCGAGTGCGGTATAGACAGCGAACAGGGCATAATGCCCTGTATTCCCACGGGTCTGCTTTCACCGGAGCGGACTTTCGCTGTACCGTTTCCCCGTTAAATTATGACTGAAAAGATAAAAGGAGAGTTCTGTGATGACTCTCCTTTTGTTTTTTGAGGCGATTTGATTACGTCTTTTAAAATTTTCTGTTCATAACAGCTCTCCATACTCCGAAAAATTACACAAAACTTTACCGCTTTTTGTTGCTAAAACATTGCTGTTGTTACAAACAGAAAAACAATTTCAAAAAACTCGGAAAATGCCTTGAAATGTGCGGCAAGTTGTGATATAGTGTTCATCACAGCAATACAGCAGTACGCCAGTCATGGAATCAAAGGACGGAGGTGCTTTTATGGAGGACGAATATTTACTGATAAGAACCGATGCGCTGCCGGAAGTTTATGCCAAGGTTGTGCAGGCGAAAAGACTTCTGAGTACCGGAGAAGCAGCCTCGTCATCGGAGGCGGCGCGTCTTGCCGGAATTTCCAGAAGTGCGTATTACAAATATAAGGACGTTGTATGGAGCTATGACGGAGCAAAGCAGCAGAGGGTCATAACCGTTCACGCGGTGCTTGAGGATTCTCCGGGCGTGCTGGCGGCGTTTATGGCGGTGCTTTGTGATGCGAAAGCCAATATTCTTACCGTCAATCAGAATATTCCCGTAAACGGTGCGGCTTCGGCTTCCGTTTCGGCAAGCGTTGAGCATCTTAGCATAACAATATCACAGCTTTTGAATAATCTCAGCAACCTGCCCGGTGTAATATCCATAGACAATGTGGCAGGCTGATGAATAGAATGGAAAAGAGGAAACAGCATGGTATCAATAGCCGTTTTGGGTCACGGAACTGTCGGCTCAGGCGTTGTTGAGGTTCTCACCAAAAACAGCGAATCAATAAACAAACGCGCCGGTGAGCCTATTGAAATAAAGAAAATTCTCGACCTGCGTGACTTTGATGTTCCCTACGCGGATAAATTTACAAAAGATTTTATGGAAATTGAAAACGACCCGGATATTAAAATAGTGGTTGAATGTATGGGCGGCTGTACCTTTGCCTACGATTACGCAAAGCGTGCACTCCTTGCCGGAAAGAGCGTTGTCACTTCAAACAAGGAAATGGTGGCAAGCAAGGGTCATGAGCTTTTGACATTGGCAAAGGAAAGAAACCTTAATTTCCTGTTTGAAGCAAGCGTAGGCGGCGGCATTCCTATTATAAGACCGCTTAGCCAATGCATGGCGGCAAATGAGGTTTCGGAAATTGCCGGTATACTCAACGGCACAACAAACTACATTCTGACCAGAATGATAAATGAGGGAGCAGGCTTTGAGGAATGTCTGAAAACCGCTCAGGAGCTTGGTTATGCCGAACGTGACCCCTCTGCCGATGTTGACGGCGACGATGCTTGCAGAAAGATATGTATTCTTGCTTCCCTTGCTTTCGGAAAGCACGTGTACCCCGAATCGGTGAAAACCGAGGGAATCCGCAGCATCACCTCCGAGGACGTTAAGTATTGCGCCGCTTGGGGCGGAGCAATCAAGCTTATCGGCAGGGTTGTGATGAATCCGGACGGCAGAGTGTTTATAAACGTCGCGCCGCGCTTTGTACCCCATAGCTGTCAGCTTTCCACCATTGACGATGTGTTTAACGGAATACTTGTTCGCGGAGACGCAACCGGTGACGTTGTGTTTTACGGTCGCGGTGCAGGTAAGCTGCCTACTGCCAGCGCGGTGGTTGCGGACGTTATCGACTGTGTAAAGCATATAAAAGCGAGAAAATACCTCTATTGGGAGGATGCCGTTGACGGAATGGTTGCCGATTATAATGATGAGCCGTGCCGTATGTTCCTGAGAATAAGCGGAGAAAACACAAAGGCAGCCGCAGAAAAAATATGCGGCAGCTTTGAGAGCATCGCCTGTGAGGGCGTGCCGGAAAATGAAACAGGCATCATAACCGAGATGAAAACCTATGCCGAGCATATGGCTGAAATCGAGGAGCTGAATAAATGCGGAGCAAAGGTGCTGTCCTCTCTGCGAATATTTGAAGCGTAAATAATTACATACGGAGGGATATGTTTATGGGTCTGATAGTACAGAAATTCGGCGGCAGCTCTGTTGCCAATGCCGAAAGAGTCATGAACGTTGCCCGGATAATCACCGATACCTACCGTGACGGAAATGACGTCATCGTTGTAGTGTCGGCGCAGGGTGACACCACTGACGACCTTATCGAAAAGGCAAAGGAAATAAACCCCAGAGCCAGCAAGAGAGAAATGGATATGCTTATGTCGGCAGGTGAGCAGATTTCAATAGCTCTGCTTGCAATGGCGATTGAAAAACTGGGCTGCCCGGTTATTTCACTGCTGGGCTGGCAGGCAGGCTTTTCCACCAGTTCCTCTTACGGTGCGGCGAGAATCAAAAAGGTCAGCACCGAGCGGCTTGTGCGTGAGCTTGACAAGCACAAGATAATCATTGTCGCAGGCTTTCAGGGCATATGTAAATACGATGATATTACCACCCTCGGCAGAGGCGGCTCGGATACAAGCGCTGTTGCTATTGCGGCGGCAATGCACGCAGACCGTTGTCAGATTTACACCGACGTTGAGGGAGTGTTTACCGCCGACCCCAGAAAGGTGGCAAACGCAACCAAGCTTGATGAAATAACCTATGACGAAATGCTTGAGCTTGCAACTCTCGGCGCACAGGTTTTGAACAACAGAAGCGTTGAAATGGCTAAGAAATATGCGGTAGAGCTTGAGGTGCTCAGCTCTCTTGAAAGAAAACCCGGCACAATTGTTAAGGAGGTTGTTAAGGTGGAAAAAATGCTCATAAGCGGTGTCGCAAAGGACACGAATGTATCTCGGATTTCGGTTGTCGGTGTTCCCAATGAACCGGGCATCGCATTCAGAATCTTTGACCGTCTGGCGGCAAAGAAGATAAATATAGACATAATTCTCCAGTCTGTCGGACGTGACGGAACAAAGGATATTACATTTACCGTAAGCCGTGACAACGGCGAAGCCGCAAAGGAAATTCTGGAAAGTTTCCTGCCCACCCTTGACGGCGAAGCCCACGTTATACTGGATAACAGCGTTGCAAAGGTGTCGATAGTCGGCGCAGGTATGGAAAGTCACAGCGGCGTTGCTTCCAAGATGTTTGAAGCACTTTACAGTGCCCACATCAACATCGGAATGATTTCAACAAGTGAAATCAAAATCAGCGTGCTTATTGACGAGCAGGACGCCGATGCGGCAGTTGTCGTTATTCACGATGCATTTATCACCCCTGCAAGATAATAAAAAGGAGCTGAAAAACGCAAGTTTTTCAGCTCCTTTTTATTATTCAAAATATTCTATATAAGGAATCTTACACCAGTTTGTCCACGGTCTGTCTTCAACACGTGTCATTTTTACGCCGTCCTTAGTGCTCATGGCTTCAATGACCGTTCCGTCACCGATATAAACGCCGATGTGCCCCTCAGCCCAAACCGCGATACCGGGAATTTCGGGAATTGTACTTATATCCCCCTTTTCGGTAGCCTCGTCAAAGAGGCGATTTGCACCGACATCGGGCATTCCGTTTGAGTTATATGTAAAGCCCGAATCACCGTTGTACCAGCAGTAGCCCTTTATCAGACCTATGCAATCGGTTACACGACCGCCCATATAATTGTTTCTTATAAAGGATTCATTTTCGCCGACGTCGGTGGGATATTGTCTGCTTTTTTCCGTCAGCAGGCTTTCGGTCAGCACATTGCCCCAGGTTCCGTAAACATAGCCCCAATTGTTTTCATAGGCGATTTCCGCCCACTTTACAAGGTCCAGATTATTTTTGACCTGCTCATTCACGAACGCCGATGTGTCAATAGACAAATCGGCATCTGTTTTGCCCTTTGAGCAACTGCCGCCTGCGGTGCATATACAAACCGCGGCTGCAATCAAAATGGCAATCAGAATGACGATTTCGGCAATCAGAACACTATCCCTTTTACTTCTTTTCGCATACATGTTAAACACCTCACTTGCTTTGTTGCGAAAATTTTATCACAGGACAGATACATGATTTTAACAGAATTTTACGCTTTTTTAAAAAAATTTGGAAAAAAGCTTGCAGTTCAATAAGCGGTAGTCAAAATTCATAAATAACAACGGTATATCTTGTCAAAACTAAACAAAACAACAAGCATTGTCAAGCTTGTGTGAATAGTTGAACAAGAAACTGAAAAGTGTATTGACTTCTCACAAAAGTTAAGTATATTAAATGTTAATACAGTTAACGAAATCCGGTGATAAAGATGAAGCAAACCACGTTGGCAGATGCACTGCTTGACGGCATATCGGGAATAGTGAGAAACGCAAGTCCCATGATAAACGACAATGCAAATCACAGTGAAATGGTGATTTTCCATTTGCTGGCGGACGAACAGCAGAAAACAGGCGTTGCAAAGCTGCCGCTGTCGAGCATTGTACGCAAGCTGTGTATATCACGACCTGCCGTTACCCAGTGTGTGGACAGACTTGTAAGCCGCGAGCTGCTTGTGAGAAGTGCAGACCCCAATGACCGCCGAGCGCAGTATGTCGAGCTTACGGAAAAGGGAAAGGAGTATTTTGAAAGTGCGAGGGAGAATGCTACAGAGGTCATAAATCGTATTATAACACGTATGGGCAAAGAAGATGCGGCTCAGCTGGCCTGTCTGCTCGGCAAGCTGAGTGAAGCCATAGAAAAAGAAGCAGAGATTAAAAAGGTATAGACATCATGTCTGAGAAAGGAAATAAGAAATGCTGAAGCTTACAAACATCGTAAAAAATTACAAGGTCGGCGGTCAGGAAATTCAGGCACTGAAAGGTGTCAGCATGGATTTTCGCCGGAATGAGTTTGTTTCGATTTTAGGTCCTTCCGGCTGCGGAAAGACAACCATGCTGAACATTATCGGCGGACTTGACCGTTACACTTCAGGTGACCTTGAGATAAACGGCAAATCCACCAAAAGCTTTAAGGATAAAGACTGGGACGCTTACAGAAACCATTCCATAGGTTTTGTTTTCCAGAGCTACAACCTTATAATGCATCAGAGCGTGCTTTCAAACGTGGAGCTTGCATTGACAATTTCGGGCGTTTCCAAATCGGAACGCCGCCGCCGTGCAATCGAGGTGCTTAAAAAGGTCGGTCTTGGCGACCACATCAAAAAGAAGCCCAATCAGCTTTCCGGCGGTCAGATGCAGCGTGTTGCCATAGCCCGTGCGCTGATTAACAACCCCGAAATACTTCTTGCCGATGAGCCTACCGGTGCGCTTGATTCGGAAACCAGTGTTCAGGTTATGGAGCTGCTGAAAGAAATCGCTCAGGATAAGCTGGTCATCATGGTTACGCACAACCCCGAACTTGCGGAAAAATATTCCACAAGAATAATCAGACTGCTTGACGGTACGGTTATTTCAGATTCAAACCCCTATGACGGAAGCGGAGAGGAAGCTGTAGAAGCAGAGACGGAGGAAAAAGGCAAAAAGGTGGGAATGAACTTCTTTACCGCACTTTCCCTGAGCCTTAACAATCTCATGACCAAAAAGGCGAGAACCCTCATGACCGCCTTTGCCGGAAGCATAGGAATAATAGGAATCGCACTTATAATGTCCGTTTCAAACGGCTTCCAGCTTTATATAGATAAGGTGCAGGAAGATACCCTGTCCACCTATCCGATAGAAATCGAAGCGGAAATCGTTGATATGACAAATATGCTCACTTCCATGATGGGGGCGGCGGAAGGCCGTGAGGAGCACGAGGACGGCTACATTTACGCCATGGGCTCAATGCTGGACATGGTAAACACCCTTAATCAGCAGGTGAAAATAAACAATCTGGCATCTCTTAAAGATTATATAGAAAGTGGCAGCGATGTTTCCGAATACGCAAACGCGGTGCGTTATGAGTACTCTACCGACCTGCACATATACGCTTCCGACACAAGCGAAACGGTCACACAGCTTAATCCCACCGATGTTATAAACCGCGTCTACGGCTCGGATATGAGCTCCACAATCGGTGCAATGGCGTCAATGACAAATATGTCCTCCATGCTGCAAACCTGGGATGAGCTTATTGACAACAAGGCACTGCTCGAATCGCAGTATGACGTGGTTGCAGGTCATTGGCCGACCGCTTACAATGAGGTTGTTCTTGTTGCGAACAAGGACGGAGCTATAAACGAAATCGCTCTGTATACATTGGGAATAAAGGATATTTCCGAGCTTGACAATCTTATGGCAAGAGTTGCCGCAGGGGAAACAATGTCCTCGTCCGATGTCAAGATGTCCTATGAAGACGTGCTCAATATAACCTATAAGCTTGTTATAAACACCGATTATTACACCGATGAAAACGGCGACGGCGTATGGGAGAACCGTTCCGATGATGTGCTTTATCTTAAAAAGCTTGTAGACAACGGCGTTGAGATAAAAATTGTCGGTATTGTAATGCCTGCCGACGGAGCTGTTTCAACCTCTATAAACGGTGCAATCGGCTATACTCACGAGCTTACCGAATATGTTATTAACGAGGTTAACAACAGCGAAATAGTAAAACAGCAGAAAGAAGCCCCGGAAATCGACGTATTCACGGGCTTTGCATTTGACTATGAAGAACCGCAGCAGACAACGGATATGAGTGCATACGCCGGAATGAGCGGCAGCGATATGCCCATGGGAATGCTCAGCGGCAGCGATATGACCGGAATGGCGGGTATGACCGCCTCCGACGTAGACATTTCAAGCCTCACCGAGGAAGAAATTGCTCTGTACACCCGATATATGACAGCGGCAGTCAGCAAAAACACTTATGAGGACAACATGGAGCTGTTCGGAGTAAGCGATCCCGAAAGCCCCTCTGCAATTTATATTTATCCAAAGGATTTTGAATCAAAGGAAGCGCTCATTGATATAATCGAAGATTACAACGTGCAGGCGGAAGAAGCGGACAAAATAACCTATACCGATTATATCGGCATAATGATTTCCGGTATGAGCACAATTATTGACACAATATCCTACGTTCTTATTGCCTTTGTATCCATTTCACTTATTGTTTCCTCAATTATGATAGGCGTTATTACCTATATATCTGTTCTTGAAAGGACAAAGGAAATAGGCGTTCTCCGTGCGATGGGTGCATCGAAAAAGGACATTTCCCGTGTGTTCAACGCCGAAACCCTTATCGTAGGCTTTGTGGCAGGCGCGATAGGAATACTGGCAACACTGGTACTTTGCATACCGATAAATCTGATTATCAACAGTCTTGCGAATATAGGAGAGGTTGCACAGCTTCCTCTTGCAGGCGGCATAGGACTTATAATAATCAGTATGGTGCTTACGGTTATAGCAGGTCTTATCCCCTCACGTGTTGCGGCAAAGAAAGACCCCGTAGAAGCTCTCCGCACCGAATAAATTTCAGCTTTGCATCAGAGCAGGCTTGTAACCTCCTCTCTCTATGGACAGATTCGCCAACCAAAGCCGGAGTTTTAATTGCCTCCCTCTGATGAGGGAGGTGGGTTTTGCGTAGCAAAACCCGGAGGGAGAGATATAAACCGGGCTTGGAATTTCAGCAAATTTTAACTCAACTGCAAGCTTTAAACTTGAAGCCAATCTCCTTGCACAAAAGAGAAATAAAATTCACGGCAGCAGGCTTGCCGGATAAATTTCTATTGCCATTGCCCTGCTTTTGTTATAAAATGTTCTCAACGGGGGTGCTTGGCATTGTTCGGATATGTTATCGCAAATTCTCAAAAGCTTTCCGATGAACAGAAAAACGCCTACAGAGAATGTTACTGCGCGGTCTGCAAGGCTATCGGTGATGAACACGGTCAGCTTTGCAGACTGACCCTGACATATGATATGACTTTTCTTGCGCTTCTTCTGGAGGGGGTGTATTCTCTGCCAAAGGAGCACAGGGAAACGCGATGTGTTGCACACCCCTTTAAAAAATGCACCTATGCCGCAAGTGAAGCCGCCGATTACGCAGGGGACATGAATGTGCTTCTGGCATATTATAATCTCCTCGATAACTGGTCCGATGACAGAAGCATATTTTCCCTTGCCTTTGCCCGTTCAATAAGAAGGGAAAAGCGGCGCATTGAAAAGAAATATCCGAGACAGAGCGAAAGTATTAAGAAATGTCTTTCGCGCCTTTCCGAAATCGAAAAGGACGGTGTGCTAAATCCCGATATTCCTGCCGCCGCATTCGGCAGACTTATGGGCGAGCTGTTTGTCCGGAAAGAGGACGAACATGCGGAAAATCTGCGGCAGCTTGGCATGACACTGGGCAGGTTCATATATATAATGGACGCATGCCTGGATTTTAAAAGTGATTTGAAAAGGAAAAAATACAATCCCATGGCGCAGTTATGCTCGGAAGACTTTGAACCGACATTGACATTGCTTATGGGAGAATGCTCGGAAGCATTTGAAAAAATTCAGCTCAATGAAAATAAAGAGCTGCTCTCGAATATAATATATTCAGGTGTTTGGAGCCGTTGGGAGCAGGCGAAGCGAAAGGAGGAAAAGCGCGAATGAGTGACCCATATAAGGTGCTTGGGGTGCAGAGAGGCGCAAGTGAGGAAGAAATAACCAAAGCATACAGAAAGCTTGCGAAAAAATATCACCCCGACTTGAATCCCGGCAACGCTTCTGCGGCAGAGAAAATGAGCGAAATAAATGCCGCTTACGACAAGCTGAAAAACGGTGACACCTCCGACAGTTCCGATTACGGCGGTAATCCGTACAGCGGCTACGGCTATGGTTACGGCGGCTACGGTCAACAAAGCTCGTCCCGGAGAGGTTACACCGAAATGGATTCGGTGCGCGCCTATCTCCAAGCGAGCCAATATACTCAGGCACTTTACGTCCTGTCCGAAATTTCGGACAGAAACGGCGAGTGGTATTACTACAGTGCCATAGCCAATTACGGCGCAGGTAATACCATAACGGCACGAAGCCATGCACAGACTGCGGTTAATATGGACCCCGGTAATCAGGAGTACCGCAGACTGCTGGCGATAATCGAACGAGGCGGCAATGTTTACAGACAGCAAAGCCAGTCATTCGGGCTTCCTAATGCTTATTGCAATAACATATGCTGTTCCGCATGTCTTTCGCAGCTTTGCTGCTATGTTATGAACGGCGGCTGCTGTTATTCACCGCGGTATTAAAGGAGTGATTTTCCGTGAATTTTATTCAGAAGTTTTTCTATGGCAGATACGGTCTTGACCAGTTGGGAATTTTTTCGTTCATTCTTTACTTTATCCTTTTTATTGTAACGATTTTCTGGCATTTTTTCCCTATTCATATTTTGATGTTGCTTCTTCTCGTTGTCATGCTGTGGAGAATGCTGTCTAAGCAGTATGAGAAAAGAAGAAAAGAAAACGAGGCCTTTTTGAAGATTTGGAAACCGGTTGCTCAGTTTTTCAAGCTGCCGTTTTTGCGTTTCCGCGATAGAAAGACACATAAATACGTCAAGTGTCCTGCGTGCAAAAAGTACATGAGAATCAAGAAAGGCAAGGGAGAAAGAGAAATCAATTGTCCCATGTGTTCAAACAGATTCACTGTTAAGTCATAATGACAGCATTAAAAAAGCGGCTGTAAAAAACGCAGGTTTTTTACAGCCACTTTGTACTTGATAACGAACTTAAATCAGGAAACCTTTGCAAGCTCAAGAGTTGCCAAATCCGAATCGCTGATGGCGGCACTGTAAGCGGTGTCGGTTATTTTTAAAATATCTTCATCAACAGAATAGGCGTAATTTTCGGTAATATAGCGAAGCTCCTCATGGACGTAGCCGTTTTCGACAAGCTCATCAAAGCTCATGCCGTTAAGACCCTCGTACAGTGAAATGTAATCTGTGACGATAACCAGAGAAGTGTCATCGGCGGTAAAAGTAAAGGGCAGGGTGTAATCAAGCACAGTGCAGCTTCCCGTACCGTCCGAATTAAATGTGTAGGAGATAGAGCCGGAATCATCTGAGTATTCCCAGGTGCCTGTAAGATTGAGCATATTATCATTAACGGGAATTTCGCTGTCATTGTCGCAGGCGGTAAGAATGCAAAGGGAAAGTAAGACCGTCAGAATAATACAGATTGTATTTTTTGCCATGAATATCACCTTTTTGTTTTTTATTATACCCAAATAATACAACGAAAACATGCTCATGTCAAATTTCACGAAAATACCATAGCCTGATTTTTTGAGAATTTACTTAATTTGCAGATTCGGCAAAAAAATTGATTTTATGTATTGACAAATCTCAGAAAACGGATATAATTTATAGGCAGTGAGAAATACAACTGCTTCAACCGCTCTGTGGTTGAATAAAAGTAAATAACCGGGTGTAGCGCAGTTTGGTAGCGCGCTTGAATGGGGTTCAAGAGGCCGCAGGTTCGACTCCTGTCACTCGGACCATTGGGAACACTTGCTTTTTGGCAAGTGTTCTTCTTTTTTAAAACAGCTTGTAACGCATTTGTAACGCTTTCGCTATAAAGATGTTGACATCTTTGAAAGCTCAGCGGCGATGAAGTCGGGGGACATGGAGACGTAAACGCTGTCGGTAACATCATAGTCCGAGTGACCGATGACCCGAATTAAGATATCTTCCTTAATCCCTGCTTCTCGAGCCATTGAAGCGAATGTATGCCGGGTGCAGTGCGGCGTTAAACGAGGCTTTCCGCCGACTGCGATTTCGGCATCAGTCAAAATGCCGACTTTGACGAGATAGGCATAAAACCACTGCGTTCGCGCATATTCCGGTCGAACCTTCCGCCCGTCCTTGTGGAGTAGCCAACCATTCTCGGAACTGTCCTTGAAATACCCGATATAACCTGCTATGTCGGGTAGGATTGGAATAACTCGGTTTTTTCCTGCCGCCGTCTTGCAGCCGCCGACTAAATATCCGTCAAACACATCTTCACATTTTAAGGCTAAAAGCTCGGAAATCCGCATTCCGGTGAAGATGAGAGTCAAGATGAATTTTGCTTCAAAATCCGAATCGTGGGACTTTAAAATCCGGAGTTCCTCGGCTGTAAAAATATCTTTCTGCCGCTTTTCTTCTCCGCCAACGGTCAGCAGAGTTGAGTAATTCTTGTTGATGACATCATCTTTCATAGCTTCTTTGCAAAGGACGGACGCAAGATAGCGGATTTTTTGACACGTTGATTTCGATTTCCCGACCGCAACGGCAGAATCAATACACCCTTGCCACTCATATGTCTTTACATTCCTCATTTTTTGCTTTGCGATTTTTTCGCAAAAACGCCACGAAGCCTGAATGGTTGACTTTGACCCGGCGGACAGCTTTTTGTAATTTGAAGAATTTACGAAATAATTGTAAAAATCCTCAACCGTCCAATCTGCCCTGTCGGAGCTGGGACGGTTAACAATTGCTAACGTCAACGCTTCCGCCGCCTCCGCTTTTGTTTTAAAGGCACCGACGAATTTCTGACCCATCGATCGAGGGAGATACGCCCCATACGGTTTAGTCCTCTTGCCGCCCAGCTTTCGGACAGTGCCGCTGTTGCACGGTCTGCGCGAAGCGGATTTTTTTCGCTTTGCGGCGGCAATTTCCGCGCCGCAAAAAAGGCAAAACTTACTGATATTCGGTAGTTGTTCACCGCATTTAGGGCACATAAGAACGCTGTTATCCTCCATATCACAGCCCCCCTCAATACCTAAACCAGCCGACCGTGCCGTTTAAAATGTCAATCAAAAAAATCAGCAAAATAAACGCCATTAACGACCCGGCAACGATGCCGAGTATAGTTTTGTCACGAGCAAGGGACCGCCGTTCGTTGTCGTGATGTTCTTTGATGTCAGCAACGTGCTCGGCATGGGCAGCATTGACAGCCGCTAGCTGTTCGGAATGAGCTACTCTTAAATCCGAAATCCGCAAATCATAAGCAACCCGAATAGATTCGATAACTTTCACATGTCCACCCTCCTGCGTATCTTCGGCATCTTCGTATAAGTCGTTGAGAGTGAATCCCAACGCGGCAACTATAGCCTCCACGGTGTCAAATCCGGGGTTAGCCGTATTCCCGTTTAAGACACGGTGGAGTGTACTTTCGGGCACACCGCTTATTTTAATAATTTCATTCCACGAAAGCCCCGACCTATCCTTTAATCTGTTCAAACGTTCAGCCAAAGTCATTGTTTTCTCCCCTTTTTTAAATTTGAAAGCATCAAATGTCAAATTTGATATTTGATATTTAGAATTGGCAACTTTGCGAGAGTCCGAAAAAGCGTTAATATTGAATTGCCAATTTAAACAAAACCCATTTTATCATAACAGAAAAGGCGAAAATGTCAAGAAAAACAAAAAGGAGCAAAAAACAATGAAAAGAAGTAGAAAATACGCAGATTTTGAAAATGAGACGGAACGTAAGAGAGCGGCTATAATGGCAGGGATTGACCGAGCGGCTGACATCATTATCGACATAGCCTATTCAATGCTGTATGACTTACTTAAATTGAAGTAGATAGGAAGTGCTTTTTTGAAAAAATATGAACGCGAAGAAAACGAACGTATCGAGCTGACGGCATGGATTTTAGAAAAGCTGAAAAGCGCAAACGACCGGGATTTTAACATTATTTACAACTTTATAAGAAGATTGTTGAGCTAAAGAAGCAGGGATAGCCGAGCGGCTGTCCCTGCTTCTTGCAAATCCTTAGTCCTCGTCTTCTTCGTCCTCGTCCTCATTGGCAAGCGGCTCACATTTAAGGTCGGAATAACTTCCGCCACTCCAACATTCCCAGTTGCCGTCCTCGTCGCCTTCGCCGTCTTCTTCGCCGACGAAGGCGACCGTTGCGAATACAGTGTTGCTACATTTCTGAGTGCGGACTTCGAACTGCTCAAGAGCTTTTAAGGCATCTTCGGCAGTGTCGAAGGCAGCAACCGCTTTGTTGTCGTAGTCGCTCAGATTGTTGTAAGCGTCTTCAACGCTCTTGAACTTGTTTGCATTGAACTGGAAATCCTCGGTGTAAAGTACGTATTTTGTCATTTTAATTCCTCCAAATGTTGATTGAGGGTGTTCCCTCTTGATTACAGCTATATAATACCACAGAATGGGCGCATTGTCAACCCTTTTTTCAAAATTTTTCAAAAAAATAAATAAAAAAATTGAGAGTGACCGTTCGGTCACTCCCTTAAACTATTAGCCGGATTTTCAGCGGCATTTACTTTGCGAAAAAGCTCATTGACAACAAGCCTTTCCACCCACTCCGAGGGAATCCGTTGACCACTTGCCCAATTTTGAAAAGTGCGCGGCGGTATTCCGATAAGGGTTGCCGCTTTGCGGCTGGAAATACCCAAAGAGCGGACAACATCGCCAAGAGAGCTAATCGGAAATCCGTTGTTAATATCCGCTGTTGTGGATTCTCCGCCGACCTTGCGGACAAGCTCATCGGCGGCCAGCCGTTCAAGCCATTCCGAAGGAGTGCAAACGTTGGCCAACCAGCTTTCCAACGTTCGAAGCGGCATTCCGATAAGGCTTGCTGCCTTGCGCTGAGAAATATTCAGAGATTTAATAACGTCACCAATCATTTAATCACCACATTATTTTAATTTGAATCAAAAGAAGCAGACTTCGTCATCGGCATTGATATATCTATCTCCGGAAAGCTTAGCGTCTTCGATTCCGCTAAACACAATCTGCAAGGGGTGTAATCCGGCTTTTTTCTTGCCGTTAGTAAAAGAAGCGTATTTCTCCGAAGTCCCGAAGTTGTCATTCTCGACAACAATATCGCCACGTTCGTCCCCAAAGTTAATAATGACTGCTTTTACAAAGCTGTTGACGTTTTCGTGGTTTTCGTCAATTCCGAAAACTTCGCTGTAGATTTGAGTTGTCAAATCTTTTCTTTCGTCTTCTTCTTCGTCTTCGTCTTCGTCTTCTTCCTCGTCTTCCTCGTCCTCATCGACGAGCGGCTCACATTTGAGGTCGGAATAACTTCCGCCGCTCCAACATTCCCAGTTGCCGTCCTCGTCGAACTCGCCGTCTTCTTCACTGACGAAGGCAACCGTTGCGGACGTGCTGTTCCTGCCCTGCGAGGTGCAGACTTCAAACTGCTCAAGGGCTTTTAGAGCTTCTTCGGCGGTGTCGAAGACAGCAACCGGCTTGTTGTCGTAGTCGTTCAGGTTGTTGTAAGCATCTTCAACGGTCTTGAATTTGCTTGTATTGAATTGGAAATCCTCGGTGTAAAGTACGTATTTTGTCATTGTAAATTCCTCCAAATGTTGATTGAGGGTGTTCCCTCTTGATTACATCTATACTATACCACAGAATGGGCGCATTGTCAACCCTTTTTTCAAAATTTTTCAAAAAATATTTGAGAAGTTTTTTGAAAATAAACGTGCGGATAAAAAATAAATGGGGACGTGTAAAAGTCCCCATTTACTTTTTTAGAAACGAGCGGCAAATCCGCAAACGTTTGCGACGAGCATTACGACTTTTGACGATAAAAAACCTCGCCGTTATCTAAGTGTTTTTTGTATTGGCACGCCGCCGAAGCGTAAATAAAGTCATCATGCTGGCATTTTCCGGCAATGCTACATTCTTTAAATTTGGAGCAACAGCCGAACGGCGCAAAGCTGAATGCCGCCGCAAAAACTTCATTGATTGCGTTTTTCAAATCTTCATTAAGCAAATTTGAAAAGAATACGGACAAGTCAATTCGCAGGAATTGGTCAGATGCGGCGTTGTCGTAAGGAATGTTATATTTATCAAGAGCTTTCCTGTGTTGAGGAGCAAAGGATATGTATTTACTGCTCTTGCCAAATTTCACACGGCACAGCAACGGCTCAGCAGTGCTATTCAGCCGATAAGCGGTCGGCTCTGCGGAAATAACAATACTCTTGTATTCCGAGCGGTCGGCCTCTCGCAAGTTGCCCGACTTATCGCGTTTTTCCGCAAAGCGCAGTTTTGCGGATTTCAAAAAACGCTCGTCAAGCAAAAGCGTTAACGACTGCAACAGATTTTTCTCGCTATCGCTAAGCATCGCGGCTCTTTTTCTAGGATTATCCAATATATCGTTAATAGCCGTTGCCTCGTCCTTGGTCGGCTGTTGTTCAAGTAGGAAATCTTTGGCGATATTTATTTCTTCGCCGCCAACATCAACGGTAAGAATCAGCGGTGATGTGCTGTTAATATCAACCAGCTTACACCGAGTGGGGACGGTGCTGTTGTCGGCGGTGTAACAATATAACTGCCGAGTTGCATAAGTTGAATTGGATATGATGCCTGTCTCCTTTTGCAAAACATACTCAATATAATCGTAGGGGTTGCGCAAAGGCGGCACGGCATCTAGCTGGTTTGAGAACGCGCCGCAGTGAACTATCTTTACATCTTTGCCGTTTTCTCTATTTTCCAAAGCTTTCTTCAGTTTTGAACTAATACCGGAGCTGCTTTTAACGGCGGAGAGGTCTTCGCAACCAACAATCAAATAATCTGTGTCCCTTGTGACGGAGCTACGAAGCCGACCGCCGCGCATCAATATCTGCGCTTCGGCAAGAGTGCGTTTCATGCCCGGAATATTCCCGGTCAAGACAAATATATGGTCTTTAAAGTCAATGTTAACATCGTCATACTGTATATTAGGATATATAACCCCATCACTGTGTCGACGAGAGGTTGAGGAATGCGCTGTCGAGTTGTCACGGATTCGCCATTCCACGGCTTCCGCTCCCTCTGTAAGCTGGAGAGCAAGCATAAGCTTTGCGGCGGCAACAGCATCGTCAAGGGCATTATGATGTCTTTCGAGCGGAACGTCAAATTCCGAGCACAAATCTGCCAATTTGCAGGAATAGTGTCGAGCGGAAGAGTATTCAGCGGTTCGTTGCGTGCAAAAAACACTCAATTCGGGGAGCTGAATATCATACGCGGCGGCAACCTTTCTTAATACGGTGAAGTCAAAGTGGGCATTATGGGCAACAATAACGGGTATCTCGTCAAAGAGGTGTGATATTTTTCCCCAAACCTCCGCAAAGGTCGGAGCGTCTTTAACGTCATCATCGGTCAGGTGGTGAACGTTATACGCGTGGTAGCTGATAAGACATTCCGGATTAATTAAATGATATTCGGTCTTTACAATTTCACCGTCCTTGACCACCGCAAGACCGAGAGAGCAGGGACGGGAGTTGTGCGCATCGGCAGTCTCAAGGTCGATAGCTATAAAGGTTGATAGAATTTCCATTTGCGTTTTCCTCCAAAAAACCAAATTTTCAAAGCTATAATACAGCAAAAGCAATTTAATGTCAATGAATCGGAGGAAAAGGGATAGAAAAAAGAGAAAAGAAGCAAAACAGCAAAAACAAGTAGAAAAGGGAGGCGGCAAGCCTCCCTTTTCTACTTTTCTGCGATTTTTCGGGCAATGTCAAGGATTCTCTCCCATGCCGCAGGCTCAAGGCGAAGCAATTCGGCTATAAAAGCTTTCTTCACCTTTGAAAGCTCGTCGTTGTCGTCCTCACGAAGCAATTCGCCGAACAGCACGGCAAGTTCTTCATCTTCCGAGAGCTTAACGAACATATCGCCCTCGCCCGTCCTCAGCCAGCGTTCGTTAACGTTAAACGTCCGACAGAGTGACGAGATAATAGCATTGGACGGCTCACGAAGACCGGTTTCATAGCCGGTGACGGTATTACCTTTGATGCCGAGTTTCTCGCCAAATTCGACCTGCGTTAGACCCATAGTCTTGCGGAGAAGTTTAATACGCTCTCTTATAAAGGTCACCTCCTGCAAGTATTATAGCTGTCAAAACTCGCGTTGTCAATATTTTTTTTAAAAAGCACTTGACAATATAATCGCAACGTGATATATTAAATTCGCAAAGAGAGAAATTGAGCAAGGAGGTGAGAATATGAGCGAAAAAGTAATAGCCGCAAAAAAGGTAGTCGAAGAGCTTGAAAAGCTTGAGCTTGACGAAGAAGCATACAAGATACTGCTGGCAGTTGTCCAGGGCGTAACAATCGGCATGCAGGTCGCAAAGGGTGAGGCTTAACCCCTCACTCGGAAAACAAAAACAGGAGGGGCAAAAATGGAAGACAAAAAACTGACCGAAAAAGAACGCGAAGAAGTCATTAAGCTACTCAACGAATTCAGAAAGCTTAATGAAGTCCAAAAAGCCGGATTTCAACTTATGGTTGAGGGGGCAAAGCTGATAAACGAGGGAAACAAAGACGGCAACAAAAAACGGCTCAAATGAGCCGTTAGCCGTCCTCTTGCATAACTTCTTTGACCGATTTATCAAGAAAGTCCATGAGGTCAGAGCGCATATTTTCCGGTAACGCAAGGTAATTAGTCAATATCTTCTGCTCCAAAGCAGACATATTAAACTCGCTCGCCAATTCATCAATGCCGTCCTGCTCTCTTGTCTCTCTGCCGAGCAAGTAGTCGATTGAAACACCGAACATATCGGCTATTTTGCAAAGAAGCTCCTGCTTTGGTTCACTGACCCCTTGTTCGTAGGTTTGCCAAGCCCTCAAGGTGATTCCCAACGCATCGGCACACTCTTTCTGTGTAAGACTCTTACGCTCTCTGACATTTTTTATGTTGTTCTTCAAACTATGCACGACCTTTCAAGTGAACGTCTCTAAGGTGAATATAACATAAATCGTGTCAGTTGTCAACGGCAAATTGTATTTTTTACGCCAAAGTGACGTTATTTGTGCATAACCGACAATAAAAGCAAACAAGATTTGTGATATTTATAACGTAAATAATGTTACTAACATATTGACAAGTAACATGAATTATGTTATTATATAACCACGGTAAGGGAATTACCGAATACGGCGGCAAGTGCCGGGAAGGAGAAAATCATGGAAGAAATGACAAACGAACAGTTCAAGATGTTCCTTGAGATGGTTATCCAAATCATCAAAGACAGCGCCGACAAAAAAGATGCCATTAAAAAGATAGAAGCCCTACTAAATAAGTAAGGCTTCCGAACGAAAGAATCAAAGAACGGCGGTAACTTGCCTGCCGCTGTTCAATGATATAAGTATTTTAACACGGCAGATAAAAAAAGGCAAGAAATAAATTATCGGGAGGAATCAAGATGACAAATCCGGAAGCACATGAGTTTTTGCAAAAGCTCAAACGTTTAAGCCCGGAGAAGCAGAGAGAAATCTACTACATCACTTGCGGCGCACTGCTTGCCGCAAAAGCATTAAAAAAGGAGGGCTTAGCGTGAAAATCTACATTTCAGGGGCAATAACCAACACGTTGGATTATTTCGAGCGGTTCGCAACCGCCGAAGAAATGCTGGCGGAGCAGGGACACACGGTTTTGAATCCGGTCAAAAACCCCGGATTCACCTACAAGGAATATATCGACATGGGATTGTGCGAATTGATGCACTGCGATGCGATATATTTGATGAATGGCTACGAATTATCTAAAGGGGCTGTCCTTGAATACTCCTATGCAATAGCGACGAATATGCGAGTAATCAAAGAGAAAGATCTTGAAGCAACAGCTCCGGACACGGAAAAGGTTGTCCGTTGCAAGGATTGCCGTCACTGGAATAACGGTGACTGCTACCGCATGGAGTTGTCGCGTGAAAACGACTTCTGCTCATATGGCGAGAAAAAGGAGGGTTGACCGTGGCACGATTCATAATTCAAAGCAAGGTTTACGACACGGACAAGATGGAATTGATAGCCACAGTGAAAATGTGGTATGAGTTCACTGGCTTCATTCAAAAGCAAATGTTCGGCGAGGGCGTTGGGCGCTTTGAAGAGTGCAAGCTTTACAGGTCCGTTAAAGGCAACTGGCTGTTAACTCACGAGGACGGCGGTCATCTGATTGGCGGAGCAATCGAGGAAAAAGAAGCAAAAAAGCTGTTGATGAAGTGCGATTACACCGCATATATGCGGCTGTATGGCGAGTTGGAAGAAGCGTAGGAGGTTGGAAGATGACAGATACATATAACGTGTGTAGATTCATTAATTTGTCGAACGCCATGGAAATTTTAAAAAAAGAGAACTGCACGGGGCTGACCCGTGAAGTCCTCGAGCAGGGCATTAAGCAGGGTATCTTTGACTTTGGAAGATGTATTGAGCTTGACCGCAACAAATTTTTGATTTCCGAAGCAAAATTG
Source organism: uncultured Eubacteriales bacterium (assembly GCA_964500965.1). GTDB lineage: Bacteria > Bacillota > Clostridia > Oscillospirales > Acutalibacteraceae > JAISGQ01. The sequence continues at coordinate 29,820 of CAZCQZ010000011.1, forward strand.
TACAAATTTATCGAAGAAAACACGATGACAAAAAAAGCAGACCCCGGTTTGCTTGAATTTGAAAGGAGAGCACAGGCGTGAGCACAATAACAGCATGCATTATAGCAGTAACCGCGACGTTAGCATTCGTAAACGGCTGGAGAATCAGCGAGTTACGCGAAGATATTCAGAAAGTCGAAGCGCAGGCGGAGTATTTCCACCGCCTCAGCCAGCGGCAGTACAGGCAGCTTAAAGAGCTGCTTACTGAGGGCTATGATGACATAGCAAGGGTTTATGACGAGAGAGACGAGTAAGAAAAGACCGCCGATTCGGTCGATGTTAATACCGCCCGGCAGTAACCCGTGGGGTTATCGGGTCAATGTCAACCACCCGGTTATAAGACCGATTTATGAAGATTGGAAAAAGGACAGGCACATAACAATCCCGTCCGCCGCCGAGCGACATCACTTTGAAATTTACATTCAGCTTTTAATCGACCACGGAAAAATAAAATAAAAGCCCTTGCCTTGTGGGCGCAAGGCAAGGGCAACGTCTGCCGGGAAAGGCGCAACGCTTTCTATATATATAGTATAGCACTTCCCGGCGAAAATGTCAACAGCGGCGGTTGCCGCTTTCCGTCCTTGTAATCAGTATTAACAACTCGACATTTTTAAGGGGGTGAAGAAAATTAACGTCTGTGCGAATTACGAAGTCGCTTTTGCCGAGCCAATAAACTCGTTGGGATTTAAAGAAGGCATATTCGGTTACCGTGTCAAGACAATCCGCTCCGGAAAGATGACTGAAATTGGAATCTTCCCAATCTGGAAGAAGCGAGCGGATTACTCACGAGCGGCAAAGGTCAGCCCGTCCCGTGAAATTCAGGAACAGCTCAATGAGAGAAACAGCATTAAACGGCTAACCAGATTATTAAATGCCAACTTTGACGAGAGCGACATCTGGTTAACGCTTACATACGACAAGGAGCATCTTCCTGCCGACGAGCACAGAGCCTATAGAGACACGGTTAATTATATCCGTGCTTTAAGAAAAAGATTTGCACAGCCGATTAAATATATCATCGTGACAGAAACACACACAACAGACGGTGAGCCGACCAGAATACATCATCATGTTGTCACGAATTTTAAAGACCGTGACACCGCCGAAAAACTTTGGAAGAAAGGCAGAACGCAGGCAAGGCGTTTACAGCCTGACGAAAACGGCTTTGAGGGGATGGCGAATTACCTTGGAAAGCAAAAAAAATCTTCAAAGAGAGAAAGACAGGTTACGCGCCGCTGGCGTTGCTCAACAAAGCTGGCAAGACCTAAAGTGACTGTATCTGACCACAAGGTCAGCCGACGAGCGGTCGAAAAGATTGTTAAATGCTCCGAAGAAGAAAGAAAAATCAAATTTGAGAAGCTCTACAAAAAAGACAGGTATATTGACTGTCAAGTCAGGTATTCGGCAGTAGTCGCCGGAGTATACATCTACGTGAAAATGAGGAGGGTCGAATAAGTGAATATGGTCGTCGCGCGAATGGCTATGTTGGCAGGAAGTCCGGTCAGCTGTAATGGTAGGACTTTCCGGATAACCGCCCTAATTCAGCGAGCGGACAACAGGGCCGCACCGCCGAAGTTGCAGACCCTTGCGGAGGTGGAGGATTACGTCAGCGGCAAGTTGGTATTCGATGAAGAATCCGCAGTCATCACAGGGGTTAAGAGCGACAAACCCCTTGACCGTGCATTTGCGCTTGAAATCCCGATAGAATTTTTAAACAATGGAGGAAATTAAAAATGGCAAACGCAATTGAAAAGTTAACCGATGAGTTATCAAACGTCAGCAATGACAAGTATATTGTCGCCGTAAAAGAAGCAGTGTTTGAAATGCTGTGCGACATGTGCAACAAGTCGCCCGAATTTGAGCAGGTCGTCGCTGAAAGCGCGAAAAGCTTAAACGATTGCTTGCTGGAAGTTGTGAAAGACGTGAAGAACAGCATCAGCGACATAGATGTATACCGACGAGCGGTTAAATGTTACTGCCCCGATGCGGATATTGAATTTGATATGAGAATTATAATGCCCGGCAACGTTGCCGACCCGAAGCAGTCGGCAGATGTGATTAACATATTCGACATCTTGTAGGGGGGCGGAAAAATGAAAGTCCCGAAGATGTTAAAAGTTCGACCGTTTGCGGATAGTTGCGTGATAAATGAGCTGATTCCGTGGAGCGTAGAGGTGTCAATGCCGGTGGCGGACGGCGAACGCTTTTTGTGCGTTGATTTTATAAAAAACGAGAATTATCGGCAAAAAAGCTATTGGAAGTCATCGCCGGACACATTCCGCGTTGTTTGTTCAAAAAAACAAAGCGATTACAGATTCGCGGTAAAACCCGACGGATTTAAATATCGGACGTTGCAAGAAGCCATATATGCCGTATCAAGTCCGATGAGCGGTTACGTGAACATTTCCGAACGCGCAGAAGAAATGTTGAGGCATTGGACAGGCGAGGAGAGCACGAATCACCAAATCAACACCCTTTGCGACTGGTGTAAAAAAGCACGTGCGGAAAAAATCAAAAAACAGCGAGCGGCACGCGGCGAGATTGCCGACGAAGAATATCGGCTGTGCCCTGTCGATATTCCGGAGGGGTTGGAAGAGTGGATTGTGCAGGAGGTCTTGCCGAGAGACGAAGTGCTGATTTACAAAAAAGGCAATGTGCGCGGATTCTGTCACGTCTGCGGTTATAAAGTGACCGCCCACAACGGGAGGTTCAGACAGTATGAACCCGTCCGCTGCCCGATTTGCGGAACACGCGTAATGGCGATTTTAGAAAATGGCAAATCATACTTCGCCGATTACGTCGCTAACGTTGCGGCGGTACAAAAAAGTACTGACGGCGACGCGATATTCATACGCATGTGGCATCTCTGCCGTGATGAATATGCGGATTATACGAACATGGCGGCACATCTTGAAGAATTTCAGCGATTCGCAATACGCGGGAACAAAGTCGCAAGATGGGTTAAGGAGTATAAAGGCTCGTATTTTTGTGGCAGCCACACAAGGAAGAAATATCCGCAGTGGGTAAAGATGAAAGATGTCGCGGTCTACGATTCACCGTATAGGCTTTTCACGGGGAATATCCGAGATGTCACCGACGGGACGAAGTTGCAATACGCCGATGTTGACGGATATATTGCAGATGATTCAAGGGGGTTTAAAAACCCGATACGTTTCCTGCTGGACTTCGCCCGTTATCCCGTTTTAGAATTCTTGCAAAAAGGCGGTTATAACAAGCTGATAAGTCAGTGGATTGTCGGCTTTGATTCCGCCGAACGCAAAGCCATCAACAAAAATGGGAAAACCTTGCAGAAGTGTTTTAAATTTCCGCCAAACAAATTAAAAACCTTGCCGCCGGAGGAATGGGACGGCGCAAAACTCCTTGATATGCAATGGGCTTGTCGAAGCGGCGAAAAGCTCAACGAAGAAGACACAAGGATTTTTCTTCGCAAAGGAATCAAGACTGACAGGATAGAAAGTTGTTTGAAGTATGTAAATCTCAAAAAGCTGCTTAAATATCTATCAAGTCAGGAGAAAAGCGGCACATGCTCGGCGGATATAACATATGCGGATTACATCGGCGAATGCGAAAAACTCAATCTTGATTTAACGAGAAAAGACGTGCTTTTTCCGAAAAATTTAAACGCTGCCCACGAGCGGACGTCTGCCCAACTTGAATATTATTTAAACCTTGAAAAAACACAAACGTTTAAGGCAGTTGCCGAAAAGCTCGAAAAAAATAAGTATGAATCGGGTGAGTTGCTAATCCGCCCGGCAAGGTCACCGGACGAGCTGACGAAAGAGGGCAAGACCTTACATCATTGCGTTGGCGGTTATGCTGACCGAATGGCAAGCGGTGAGACGGCAATATATCTCATCAGGCTTAAGGATTATCCGGACTACCCTTATTACACGCTCGAATTAAAAAACAAAAGAGTTATTCAATGCCACACGCTACGTAACAGGACATGTCAGGAAGTCGGAGAACCGTTTATACAGGACTTCGTCAACGAATGGCTTGAGAAAGTTATAAACAAGAAAATCAAAAAAACATCTTAGGAGGAATAGAAAATGGAAAACCGAATTGCATATCAGGAGACAGACCGCCTTGCGGCGGAAATCAACGTTATTAAACAACAGACCGCGCGGACGTTGCTTATTGCATCAATCGAAATCGGCGAGCGGCTAACAAGGGCTAAGAGCATAATCCCTCATGGCGAGTGGGAAAGTTGGCTAAAGGAAAATGTTGATTATAGCCAGTCAACGGCACAGGGATTTATGAAGGTCTATCGCGAATACGGCGGTGACCAGATGAATATTTCGGGTAACACACCGTTGGAGATATTCGGGAATCTGACGTACACACAGGCTCTTGCCCTGTTAGGATTGCCGCCGGAAGAGCGCGAGCGGTTTGTCAAGGAAAATGACGTTGAAGAAATGAGCACAAGAGAATTACAGAAAGCGGTAGCAGAGGTTAAAGCGGCAAAGGAAGAAGCGGAAGCCGAAAGAAGAAGGGCGGAAAGTGTAGAGAACGTTGCCGCTGAGCGAATCGCAGCGGCTGAAAAGCAATTAAGTGAAAGTCGTGTTGCGAATGACAAACTGCTCAAGGAAAAAGAAGCAGCAAAGCAGTCGGCGGACGCGGCGGAGGCGGAGCTTGCAAAGCTTCGTGAAGAAATCGAAAAAATCAATGCGCCGCGAGAATTGAGCGAAGAAGAAAAAGCGGCGGTTGAAAGAGAAATCGCGAAGAAATTTGAAGCGCAAATAAATCAAATGTCAATTACTATTGAAGCAGCGGAAGCGAATGCTGCACGCCTTAACGAAGAAAAGACGGCAATTGAAGAAAAATACAAAAAAACCGCAAACGCCGAGTTGGTCAAATTTCAAACACTTTTTGAAAAATTCCAAAACGACACGAAAGAGCTTGTAACTCTTGCCGACCGCATCGGCGGAGAGCAGGGCGAGAAGCTTAAAGGTGTGTTAAAGAAAACAACGGATTTGTTAATTGGTGAATAAAGAGGGCTACGCTGTGGAAAGAGAAAGCATATTGCAGGTTTGCAAAGGAGAAATCGAGAAAAGAGTTAACTACGAATTAGGCAACGTCATTGACAACGTGCTTGATGAGAGATGTGACCCAGATGCAAAGCGAAACATAGTCGTTAAGCTTGAATTAATCCCGGAAGCGAAGCGCACAAAGATCAGAATGAAAGCATCGGTGAAAGCGCAGCTTGCGCAAACGACCAACGTTACCACCGCATTGCAGATAATGAGGGATAACAACGGCGAAGTGTGCGTTGTCGAAATTGGCAAGGAACTGCCGGGACAGACGGCAATCATAGACGAAGCGTTTGACGGCGGAGTAACCGTCTACATTTCGCGAGAGGAAAATGACGATGAGTAGGCTATCAACTAACGGATTGACTGAGGGGCAGGAGCAAGAAGCGTTATTCGCATCAGATTGCAAAAAGCATGATTATAAATTATCTAAACTTGCCCGATTATACGAGGTGATGTAATGAAAGTCCCTTGCAAAGATTGCGACAAAAGATACGTCGGTTGTCATTCCGAATGTGAGAGCTACACGGAGTATCGAAGATGGAAAGATAGCCAACGAACGGCAGAGGTAATCGCGGAAAAAAGCATTGTCGAATATGAGCAGTCGCGCTTTTTTAAAACGATGAAGCGTGTCAGACGATTTTGAGAAAAAGAAAGGATTTGGAAGTTGACGGCGGAAATGTTGAAAAAAAGGCTGAGGGCTTGCCGAGAAATTCGGTCAGAAATTATTTCGATTGAAAAAACTTTGAACGATTTGAAAAGGCAAACAACGACATTACAGCGGTTGGAGATTCCTCCGCCGCATGAAGTCGAAAGGCTAAAGAAAGACTACACCGAGCGGATTACGTCTTTGGCTCTCGAAGTCAGAAAAAGCGAAAACCTTATTGACCTATGCTCCGATGAAATCGGGAAAATGATATTGAGGGAGCGTTACGTCAACGGCATTGCGTTTGAAGATATACCGGACTTGCATAACATTTCCGCCGGGACGATGTGGAGAGCATATCGGCGAGCGGTAAAAGAAATTTGCGAAAAAAGCGAAAGTTGATAGTGAATGATAGTAACCGGTTGTGGTAGACTTTAGTCAAGGGTTGGACAGTCATAAAATAATCTCCTCCAAAAAATGCGAAAGCCGACAGTGCATCGGCGGGCAAACCTCCGATGATGATAAATCACCGGAGGTTTTGTTCTTTATGAGAAGAAAAAAACAAAACCAGCCGACCGCAACGGAATTAGTCAAGTGGATTCGACGGTTGGCGGCTAAAGACCGAATTATTGAATTTTATAAATCCGGCTATTGGAAGACGGCAAGGGCCGAAGCTCTTGCCGCGCAGAATAACGAATGCCAACGTTGCAAGGCTAAAGGGTTATGCACAACTGCGGACACTGTGCATCACAAGATACCGGTTAGGAAGAATCCTGCGTTGGCATTGACACAAAGCAATTTGGAAGCTTTGTGCAAAGAGTGCCATTATGAAGAGCACCACAAGTGCAATGAGGAGAAAATCACCGACGAGCGGTGGTGAGGGATTATGTAAACTCCCCCGGTCGCAAAAAATGACTTTTCCACCGCGAAAAAGGGAACGGTGTGGCAATCTTCTCAGAATCGGACTCGCGCACGCGCGTGAGAATTTTAAAAAACGTTCGGAATCCCAAACGATTGCTAAAGGAGTTAAATTTCAATGTCATCAAAAAACGCGGTGCGCTCAGGGCAGAAAAAAGAGCTGAGTGCCGATGTAATCAATGAGCTGTTCGGAATTAAGGAAAGCTTTGAGCTGCCGGAAGCTCTTATGAAAAAGCTGCTTGATAAAGACGAAAAAAACGCGTTGTGTAACGCGTTAATGAAATTTGACATTGAAGAAAATACTGACATTTTCCGCGACTATTTCCAAACGACTGCTGCGAACCGTTCGCAACTCAAACAGGACTATACTCCCGATTGCTTGTGCGAATTGATTTCAAAGCTTCTTCCGGACGCTGACAGGGTTATTGACATTTGTAGCGGCACAGGCGCGCTGACAATAGGGACGGGGAAAGATGTTGAATTTCAATGCGAAGAAATATCGTCGATGAGCATTCCCGTATTGCTCCTCAATTTGGCATTCAGAGGGAAAAATGCGGTTGTGCTGCAGAAAAATGTGCTTCTGAATGAAACACAGAAAATATACAAGCTGAGAAAAAACGGCAGATTTAGCGATATTGAAGTTGTTGAAAATTATGAAAAGCAAAAAGCGGATGTCGTTATATCAAATCCGCCGTACTCGATGAAGTGGAATCCGGCGGTAGACAACAGATTCGCCGGATATGCTTTACCGCCGTCGAATGCAAGCGACTATGCATTCGTCCTTGACGGCTTAGCTCGTCTGGATGAAAAAGGGCAAGCGTTCTACATCTTGCCAGAGGGCGTGCTTTTTAGAGGAAAATCGGAAGGGGAAATCCGAAAAAAGCTAATTAAAGAAAATCTAATTGACGCGGTTATCTCGTTGCCGGGAAAGCTGTTCTTGAACACATCAATATCCTGAGCAGAAGTGGCAAAGAGAAATAACGCTAGCGCTTGACGGGATTGACTACCGTTACAGCTCTGAAGAGCGTGAGAAAGAAAAGTGGGAAGATTTTAAAAAGTGGCATTTGGACGGAATGTTCGTGAATGCGTGAAAGCGCTAAAACGCTTGTGGAAAAGGGGGTGCTTTCATGTCCTCTAAGAAAAAGGTCAAGGAATCGCTTCTCGACCAACTCCGAAAAAAGGGCGATGACCCCGAATACATGCAGGACATGATTGACGACTATTTGAATTTGTGGGAAATTAAAAAACATCTCATCGCTGACATAAAAACGCGCGGAGTGATGTATAACGACTACTCATCAACGGGGGTACTGATGCAGAAAAACAATCCGAGCACTAAGGAGTTGGTCATGGTGAATCGGCAGATGTTAGCGATTTTAAAAGAGCTGGGATTACACATTGCAGAGCCGACGGACGAAGACGATGAGCTATAAATGCGATATTCCGCCGGAAATCAGCGAATATCTTGAAATCGTCAAAAATGGTGAATACCCTGTCTGCAATGACCAATTGCGTTTTTGCGCTCTTGTTGAAAAGTCATTCAAAAACGATGATATATATATCGACCGCGAGCGGCTAGATAAATACTTGTCATATATTAAATACTTTCCTTTTGAGTTGTTTCCGTGGGAAAAATGCGTGTTTACGTTGCACTGCTGTACGTTTTGGAAAGCAGACAACACACCGCGTTGGACTGACCTATTCATGTATTTGGCGCGCGGCGCGGGAAAAAACGCATATTTAGCGTATGAAGACTTTTGCTTAATAAGTCCTGCCCATGGCATCAAAAACTACGACATTGATTTGTGCGCGACAGCCGAAGAGCAGGCACGGCGGTCATTCGACGACATTCTTGTTATTTTAAAAGACAAGCCGAAATATTTTGAGAAATTCTTCGCGTGGAATAATGAAGTTATTCGTTGCAAAAAAACCAATGCCGCGTTGCGTTACAGGACGTCCAACGCGAAGACTAAGGACGGCGGCAGACCCGGCAAGGTTGACTATGACGAGGTGCACGCATATGAGAATTATGCACAGATTGAAGTTTTTGAAAGCGGAAAGGGCAAAGTCCCCCATGCGCGAACAACGATAGCAACCACCGAGGGACGTGTCAGAGGCGGTCCTCTGGACGATTATAAATCGACGGCAGCACAAGTCCTTGCCGGAGAAATCGAAGATAACGGCTTTTTGCCGTTTCTCTGCCACTTGGAAAGCGATGCGGAAGTTGACAATCCGGATTGTTGGCACAAAGCAAATCCGTCTTTAAGATACTTGCCGGAGCTTCAGCGAATTTACAAGCAACAGTATCAAAAGTACAAGATGAATCCTATGGGTTCGTTGGATTTCGTTATTAAAAGATGTAACCTTGTAAACGCCGCCGCTGAAAGTCCGGCGGTTAAATGGGAGGACATTGTTGCATGCAACGACCCGGTTGTTGACCTTACAGGGCAACCGTGCGTCGCCGGTATTGACTATGCAAAAACAAATGACTTTGTTGCCGCCGGATTATTATTTTTTGCAAATGGCAAATACTACTGGATTACTCACACGTGGGTCTGTGCGCAAAGCGCGGACTTGCCGAGAATCAAACCGCCGCTTCGAGATTGGGAAAGGCTAGGATTATTAACGTTCGTTGATGCTCCGGAAATAGCCCCCGACATTCCGGCAGAATGGCTCGCGGAACAAGCGAAGAAATATACCATTGTTGCGCTGGGTATTGACTTATACCGTTATACGTTGCTAACAAAAGCGTTAAGGGAAAGCGGCTTCGATGCAGAGAAAAACGGAGCGAACAACATTAAGCTAATACGCAAGAGCAACCAAATGCTTATTGCTCCGAAAATGAACAGCGCATTTGCCAACCATTGCATATCTTGGGGAGACAATCCGCTGATGAGGTGGTATACGAATAATGCCTGCGCAAAGGTCAACAAGGACGGCAACATAACTTTTGAAAAAATAGAGCCGAAAAGCAGAAAGACGGACGGATTCATGGCATTTGTGTCTGCTTTCTGCATTTCGGCCGAGCTGGAGAACAACTTTGACGATGACTTTGATGTTGAAATCATCGGATTTTAGGAGGTGAGAAAATGGGCTTTAAACAATGGCTTTCCGATTTTCTCGGAAGCAAAACGACAATTCAGGAAGAATACGAAGCAACCAGCGACAAGCTGTCCATTGCTTTGTATGCCGATGAAATCGCGGTACAAGAAATAGCCCGAACGATTTCGGAATGCGAATTACTGACTTTTGAAAACGACAAACGGACGAAGCGCGAAGAGTGGTATTTATGGAATGTGGAGCCTAACGCAAATCAGAACGGGGCGCAGTTCAAATACGCTCTCGTCGAGCGGCTTTTAAAAAAAGGTGAAGCACTGGTTGTTGACATCAATTCTCAGCTATTCGTTGCCGACAGCTTTAATCACCACGATGAAGCGGTACTAGCACCGCAATATTTCGACGAGGTGACCATTAACAACTGGACGGCAAGTCGCACATTCTCTATGAACGAAGTGCTCTACTTCAAATTGGACAATCCCGACACGCGCAAGTGGTTACGTTATGTCATGGGGCAGTATGAAAAGCTCTTGAATCTGTCGCTGTCGAAATACAAGCGTTCCGGCGGTCGCAAAGGTTTCATGCATTTAAATTCAACCCGTGAGGGTGACGAGGAAAAAAGCAAGAAGATTGAGAAGATGTTCTCCGAGCGGCTAAAACGTTACTACGACGCGGAAAATGCCGTAATGATACTTAACAGGGGCATGGAATACACCCCGGACAATTCAGAGAGCAGTAAGAGGACAACAAGCGAAGTTAACGACATTAACACGTTTACACGTGAGATGTTCGCGAGGACTGCTCAGGCTCGGTCAATCCCCTTGCCGATTTTGCTCGGTGAAAATGAAAACACTGCCGAATCACGAAATCTGTATTTTGAAAACGCGATAATGCCGATTCTTAATTTGCTCGACACCGAGATAAAGCGCAAACGCTTTGGTCTTTCACAGGTTATCAACGGGACGTACGCTAAATTCGATATATCGGGAGCAAAGCACGTTGATGTCCTTAAAGATGCTGACAAGCTCGATAAGGCAATAGCCTGCGGCGCATTGTCGATTGATGAAGCTTTGATAAAAGCGCACGAGCCGCCAATCGGGACAGATTGGGCACAGGCTCATTATCTGACTAAAAACTATCAACTTATAACAACGGCATATTCACCGGAGGGAGGTGAAGAAAGTGAATAATCCTAAAATTTCGGTCAAAATGTGGGGCGATGACGTCGTGAATCTGTATATTTACGATGACGTCGCAGACGGGGACGTGAATTGGTGGACGGGGGAAGAGAACAAATCAAGCAGCAAGTACATAGCCGAGCGGCTTGAAGAAAGCCCGACCGCCGAGCGAATCAACGTCTATATCAACTCCTACGGCGGAGATGTTAAAGAGGGTCTTGCCATTTACCAGCTTTTGAAAAGGCACCCGGCAAAAGTCAACACCTATGTTGACGGATTCGCTTGTTCCGTAGCATCGCTAATAGCGATGGCAGGTGATGAAATTGTAATCGGAGAAAACGCGCTGATGATGATTCATCATGCGTGGACTTATGCATGCGGCAACCCGGCGGAGTTGAGAAAAGCGGCTGATGACCTTGAGGTCATCGACAAGGCGGCAACGGAGACGTATTTGGAACGCTCCGGCGGCAAATTGGACGAAAAAACGCTTGAAAAACTGCTGGACGGGGAGACGTGGCTAAACGCAAGACAATGCGTTGAGTACGGTCTTGCTGACAAAATCGCAAACGTTTCCGAGGACGAAAAAAAGGCACAATTGCGTCTGCTTGCCGCGAAAAATGCGGCAACGGAGGACGGGAAAGAAAGCTTGAGAAAACGCAACGAAACCATAAAAAACGCTTTAGTCAGCGTTAGCAAAAAAATAAACGGAGGTTTTGAAAATGAAATCAATTGATGTGAAGAACGTTGAGAATCAGCAGCTTGCCGCCGACCTTGCGGCAGCAATGAAAGGTGACGACGAAGAAGCGTATGCAAAGGCTTTTGCAGCGTACGCGAAGTCAGTGGAAGACAAAGTTATAGCAAAAGCACAGGAGATGACGGCGGCGGTTGATTCAAAAATTCTTGCCGGCCGCGGTGTGCGCTGCCTGACTTGCGAGGAAACAAAATACTACAATGCGCTGGCCAACGCTATGCGCTCCGGCAACGTCAAGATGGCATTTGACAGTGAAGATATGAGAATGCCTGAATCCATCGTTGAGCAGATTCTCGGTGACGCAACGACAAGGCACCCGTTACTTGAGACAGTCAACTTCACCAACACATCACTGCTGACATCATGGGACGTTAACGTGCAGGGACCGCAGGCGGCTATATGGGGCGACATCACAGCCGCAATCACAGAAGAGCTTAACGGAGAAGTCACAACCGAGCAGATAACCCTTGCGAAGTTGTCGGCATTTTTCCCGATTTCAAATGCCATGTTGGATTTGGGACCGGCATGGATTGACCGTTATATCCGCGAAATCCTCGTCGAAGCAATCGCGCTTGGCGCGGAAAACGCAATTATTGACGGCACAGGTTTGAAGCAGCCAATAGGCATGACCCGTGACCTTGATAGCAGTGTATCTCAGTCGACCGGATACAACCGCAAGGAATCCGTGGCAGTCACCGAGTTTACACCGAAAAAATACGGTGAGCTTGTGGCAAAACTTGCCGTTGATAGGAATGAAAAAACACGAAATATCGAGAATCTCGTCCTGATAGTCAATCCCCTTGACTACTACACTCTCGTAATGCCTGCAACTGTCCGCCAGACGGTAGACGGCGGATATGTTAACGACGTATTCCCCATTCCGACAAAGGTTATTACTGCCGCCGGAGTTAAACGAGGTGAAGCAATACTCGGACTGGGTAACAACTATTGGTTTGGCGTCGGCGCAGGCACCGCAGGCGGCAAGATTGAGTATTCGGACGAGTATAAATGGCTGGAAGAGCAGCGTTACTACAAGGTTAAGCTTTACGGCAACGGCAGACCGATAGATAACACTTCGTTTATCCTCCTTGACATCTCAGGCCTCAAGGAGCATATCCGCCGTGTTAAGACCGTGACCGATGCCGAGTAAGGAGTGGTTAAATGTCCTCGACGTTAAGCGACGTTAAGCGATATTTACATATCGGTTGGGAAGATGAAGAAACCGATATGAATATCGAGGGCTATATAGCGCGTGGAATGTCGCGGCTAAACGATATAGCCGGCAAGTCCCTTGACTTTGAAGTCGAGGGACTACCCCGGCAACTTCTGCTTGACTATTGCCGCTACGCCAACTCGCAGGCATTAGAGATGTTTGCAACGAATTTCCAAGACGAATTGTTGACCCTCAGCATGAGCGGCAACATAGCCGAAGATGAGGAGGTAACCGATGAAGATTGATACTCCTCTTGAATTCATTCCTTTTTCGGACGGTTACTGCACCATTACAAGGGACGGCGTTGTGAAGCAATCGCGGATAGCTTTTTCAAACGGCGCAATGGGCTTTAAGCGGCATTTTGCCGCCAAAACTGCACAAACGCAGATTGACCGTGTCATTAAAATTCCGCTTGTCGACAACATCGAGCAGGAAGACGAAGTGTTATTTCCGATTGAAAGTCGCAGATATTTAATTGAGTTGATTCAGCCGCAGCACGACACGTGCCCGCCGTCGCTTCTTTTGACTCTTAGATTTTTGGAGGTGCTAAATAATGGCGAATAAAGAATTGGGCAAGGATTTGGCATTGACAGTTAAAGAGATAACCAAAGAGTATCGCGAAGGGTTGCAGAAAGAAATTGACGAGGCGGCGAAAGAAACGGCGGACAAACTTCTCGAAGACATCAGACGAGATGCACCGGTCGGGCATCGGAAATACAAGAAGCGGAGACGGCACTACAGGGACAGCGGCGAAATAGTGACAACAGACGGGATTCTCGGCAAAGAATTTATATGGCGAACGAAACCGCCCAACCACGCATTACCACATTTGCTTGAGCACGGGCACCGCTTGCGCAGGGGTGGCAGGACAAGGGCGTTTCCGCACATTTCAAAGAATGAGAAGACCGCCAATGAAGAGTTTTACAAGAAATGCATAGAAATTTGCGAGAGGGCTGGCAAAAATGATTGACGTTCAAAAATGGCTTGAAGCCGGGCTACAATGTCCGGTGGCGGAAATAGCATTTTCGACAGCCCCCGGAGCAAGAGAATATTGCATCTGGTTTGATGACAGGCAGAATATCACAGCGGACGGAATAGTCGTATTTGAAATTCACAACCTGACCGTTGAATTTTACACAAAAAAATCGGACAGCGAATTGATGACAACTTTTGAAGAAATGCTGTCAAAAATCGGTGCAATTCCCGAAAAGATTTCAGAATACAATGACGATTTAAGGACATATATCACAGCGTATCAGTTTCACATTTACGAAAAAAAGGAGCGGTAAAAATGGTAAAGACAATAGCTAAAGTGGGTTATGCCACTTATGATGAAGAACAGGGCACATACGGGGCGGTGAAGCAGCTTGAATCCGATGAGGCAGGCGGTCGCAACTTCTCCGCCGAGCCGCGCGGAGAAGTAACCGAAATCTACGCAGACGGCAAGGTCGCAATAGCCGTTGACAACAACGACGGTTACGACATCGACCTTGAATTACTCGACATCATAGATGATATTGAGAAAGACTGGCTTGGAACAAGCGTTAACACGTCCACAGGGGCTAAAGCTGAATTCTCAACAGGGGCACTGATGCCCAAATTCTGTTTAATGCTTTTAGAAGAAACTGTCGGCGGCACCCAGCTTACTTACTACCCCATGTGCCAGTGCACGAAGAGGGCGAGCAGGAGTAGTAAGACAAGTGAAGGAACCTTTGACCCCCAATTCCCGACTATATCCATAGCCGCAAGACCTAACGACAAGGGATTGGTGAGGTATCAGACCAACGAAAAAGTTATCCCGGAGACTGTGCCGACATTCCCGGAAACAGCTACGGCAAATGAGCAGGCTGTTGATTAAAGAGAGGGTCAAAGATGGAGAAGACGGTGACTATTGATGGCAGACCGGTTAGATTTAAGGCAACCGGTGGGCTGAGCTACAGATACAAAGCTCAATTCGGCAGAGAGGTTATTCAAGACCTTATAGCCATTGAGCAGGCAACGATGAGTATTCCGACGGCAACCACTGCCGGAAAGAAAGCGAAAGAAGCCCGTGAGCTGGCGGCAGCTTACGAAATGACCGGGCAGGCGTTGGAAATGATATATAACGTCCTTTGGTGCATGGCGAAAACCGCCGACGAGACAATTCCCGACCCACAGGCGTGGCTTGACTCGTTTGAGACGTTCAACGTCTGGGACATTTGGGGCGAGCTTGAAGAAATTGCCGGGGCAAATATGGCCATATCGCCAAAAAACGTATAAACGACGGCAAAGGGCAGGTGGAGCAGACGGGGACATTTTCGACAGAAGAATTAACCGTCTGCCTCCTTTCATGCGGTTTTGCCGTCGGGGATTTCGACAAATTCACATATGGGATGTTGATTGATTTCCTATGCGAAAACAACAGAATGCAACGGCGGTCACGGGGTGAAAACGTCCGTGACCCGGAAGAATATTATCAAAAACTTAAAAAGCTACAGCCTTTAATCATGGCAAAGCTCGAACGCGGCGAAATAACCGCCGAGCGGTACGCAGATTGGATAAGGCCGATACGTCAATACGAGGGGTGGTGAGGACATGGCGAGCAACAAGAATATAAAGGGTATAACGGTTGAAATCGGCGGAGATACGACCGGTCTGAACGATGCGTTGAAGTCTGTCGATGACAAGGCGGGGGATTTGAGCAAAGAGCTTAAACAGGTCAACAAGCTTTTAAAGCTTGACCCCGGCAACACTGTGTTGCTGGCACAAAAGCAGGAAATCTTATCTGAGCAAATAGCCAACAGTAAGGAACGGCTTCAAAAATTCAACGAAGTGCAGGAGCAGGTCAAAGCTCAGTATGAGCGCGGCGACATCGACAGCGGAACGTATCGAAAATTCCAGAAAGAAATCGAAGATACAACCATTGCTCTTAGAAATCAGGAAAGAGCCTTAGAAAACGCTCAAAACGATGCAAGCAACTTCGGCGATGAAGTCGATTCTGCCGGAGACAAGGTTAAAAACTCCGGCGGCAAAATGAGGGACTTTGGCGAAAAGCTGAAAAACGCATTCACTTTCACAGCCATAGTTTCCGAGGTTAAAAATCTGCTATCCTCTATATCTTCGCTGGTTACGTCGTCCATGGAGTTAAGCGAAGATTTGTCAAAATTTGAGCAAAATGTGAGAAACAGCAACAACGGCATGGACGGCATGGAGGAGCATTTAAGAAATGTAACAGCTCTTACCGGTGAGACGGACAGCTCAATTGAAGCGCTGTCTAACTTAATGGCGATAGGTTTTGACGATTCGCAGATGGCAGATGCGGTAGATGCTCTCAGCGGTGCGGTCATCAAATTTCCCGACACGCTAAAGATAGAAAGCCTGTCTGATTCCTTGCAGGAGACGATAGCGACGGGTAAGGGCGTTGGGCAGTTCGCGGAGCTTATAGAACGCTCCGGAGAGGACCTTGACGACTTCAACGAGCGGCTTGCCGCCGGAAAGACCGAATCCGACCGTCAACGCATTGCGTTGGAATGGTTATCGGAATCCGGATTGGCTAAGGTCAACGAGGAGTATGTAGCGGCCAATGAAAGCATGCTTGATTACAAGAAAGCCTCTTACGATTCTGCCGCCGCATCTGCGGAGGTTGCAACACAGCTTGTGCCGCTGACAACGTTCGGCGAGAAAATAAAGACGAAGCTCTTTAAAATGCTCTCCTCTAAGCTGGCAGAAGCTCTGCCGAAAATTCAGAAATTCGCGAAAAAAGCGGCGGAAAGCATTAAATCATTCTTACCGCCGATAAAAAATATAGCAAAAAATGTACTGTCTTTAATGAAGTCGTTAAAAGAGCTAATAGGGACAACTTTAAAAAGCGCTTCGCCGATTTTAGAAAACCTGCTAACGATTGCCGGAAATCTATTTGACATCGCGATGCCGTTTATCAAGGCATTTATGCCGTTGGTAGAGGGTGCAACGAAAATAATCGGGACGTTCGCGGAGCAGCTCACCGGAGTTACCGAGAAAGTAACCGGATTTGTTGCATCTCTGCTGGGAATTTCAAAGAAAAAAGACGAGCTTTCGGAGACATTCGACGAGCTTTCGGAGGGTTGGGACGATGCAGTCGAAAAAGCAGCGGACAGCATCGAAGCCTACGAGAAAGAAGAAGCAGAGACGGATTATCTCATTGAAAGGCTGGACGACCTTGTCGATGAAAACGGCAAGGTGATAGGCAGTAAAGAGGAAGTCATAAAAGCTGTTGACGCTCTTAAAGAAAAAGGCTATGACGTCGAATATGATGCGATAAACAACCAAATAACGGGTTGGCAAGAGTTGCGCGAAGAAATCCGGAAGACCTACGCAGAGAAGAAATATCAGGCGCGAATGGAAGTACTCGAGCCATTGTATGAAGAGGCGATGGAGAATAGTGCGACATTGTATCGGAAATATTCGGAGACAATGGCGGAGGCAGAAAAGGCTTTTGAAAGCGGCGATGCGATAAAAGGGTTAAGATTGCAGCATTTAGCCGAAGAATACAAGAAACAATGGACTGAATACGGTGACATAATAAGCACTGTCGAGAATGCGTCAAAAATGAATCTTGAGGGAGACATCGAGGGAGCAACTAAATTGCTTGATAAGTTTAACGCTGAATACGTTGAGCCTCTACTTGCCGGCAGAGAGCTTAAGGAACGTTTGGCGGAAGCGACGACTCCGGCGGAATGGGGGAAGATATTAAAGGAATACGAGGGACGCATGAGCGCATCAGAGGAATATTTAGCCGAGCTTAACAAGTCCGTCACAGAAAAGGTTGATGAATATAAGCAACAGTTAAAGACGCTGAGAGACCTCTCCAAAGAATATGGAGCAAATAGCAGTTATGCAACATTGGCACGAGACCAGCTATACCAGCTTTCAGCCGAGTTACGCGGAATGGGAGTTGATATTCCCGATAACATAGCTGACGGAGTTATGCACGGAGCGATTAGTCTGGACAGTGCCATGGAGATAATAGGAGTTCAAGCGGTTGACGCGCTGTCAAAAGCTGTTAAATCCGAGGAGGACGAAGTGACCGGGGCGGTAGAAGATGTGATAACCACGGCAACAGAAAGTGCTGATGTTTCCGGAGCAAAGAAAATCGGAAAGCAATTCGGCAGCGGCTTTGTTGCCGGATTAAACGAAAAGTTTTCAGCGATTCAAAGCGCGGCGGCGCAGATGGTCGATAAAGTGACGGGAACAATCAAGAAACTCGGTAAGGTTCACTCCCCGTCAAGGGTGATGAGGGAATACGGGCAATACTATTCCGAAGGATTAGAGCTGGGCATGCTCGACCGTTTAAAAAATGTTGAAGCGGTATCATCAAGAGTGGTTGCGGCAATGACAGCCCCGGCGGCAGTAGCAAGTAGCTCATCAGTCAGCATATCAAATACGAATTATTTCCAGACAACCGCCGCAAGGGACGGGGCGGCACTAGTCCGGCAAATCAACCGCGAATTAGGTAGCTTGTATTATAAGAGGTGAGAAAATGCGAAAATTCAAATTGATAAACGCGCTGGGCGCGGAATTTGATTTAACAAGAAAAGATGCCTTTCTCTCATCTCCAGACGGGCTGGGACGGTCACGAACGCAAAGTTATGAGCAGTCCGGCGACTTTCTGTTCCGGACAACGAATAAATACAAGGTAACAACGATAACTGGAGAAATCTACTTCGCAGGTTATAAGACGTATACAGAGTTAGCGGCATTTCTTGAATTTGAGCCACTTGTGCTTTGTTATTCACCGTTAGGCAACGATACATGGTATTTTCGGGACGTCGTTTGCGAAACTCTCGGAAAATCCGAGCCGCAGGCCAAGTCATCAAGGCTGATATGTAAGGTTGACTTCTTGCCGCTGGGCTTGTGGTATGAAAGGACTAAGGTTTTTAAAACGGAGCTGGCTGTTGACGGTAACTACTTCACGTATCCGTTGACATATCCATTTACATACAAGGACGTAGAGAGTGGTAGTGTGTTGCTAAAAAACAGCCGTTCGCGGTCAGCTCCGTGCAAAATCACTTTTTATGGGCCTGTCCAAAACCCGTCGTGGCAGTTAATCCAGAGCGGAGTAACCATTGCGACGGGAATGCTAAATGTTGAAGCTGAATCTGGTGAACGTATTGTTGTGGATTCCTCACCGGATTCAACGGAGCTATCAATATACAGCTCGGAAAACGTCAGGACTGACATATCCCAGTATCGGGCGTTCGATACGGAGACGTTTATATATGCCCCTGCCGGGGAAAGCACGCTAAAAGTAACTCATGACGGCAGCGGAGAGATACAGGTAATGGTGGAGGTCAAGCAGTATGCAGATGCCGTATAAGGTCGAGTTCTTTGATGGAAGCTACGAGTTTAAGGGCTGGTCGCAAGTATCAACCCCGGAGTTGATACTTGACTATCTATCACTTGACGTCAGCAAGCTAACACTTCCCGGCTCTCTCCATGTTCAGAGAGGCTGGTATGCCCACATCACGCAAGCTGGCATTCAGAAATGGCAAGGGGTCGTAACAGCGGTCAGCACGACCGAGCAAAATACAACCGCCTCAATAAAACCGTTGCTGTCACTATTCGACACAACGGTATTGACCGCCGCAAACAATGACACGTCCGCCGAGCAGTATATTGCGGATTTAATAACGAACACGTTCATATCAAATACCGATACGGTTGAGGTTATCGACGGTCTTGAAGTTGTAGTAAATTCAAATACGGCGAATATTCAACTTGCCGCCGATGAGGACACGCAAGAGATTCAAGATGTTATTACGTCCGCACTGGAGAAAGCGCAGATTGTTGTCGATTGTAAATTTTTACCGGCGAAGAAAAAAATATCCGTCAATATTGGCAAAGCGAATAGCGAGGTCATCAAAATAGATGCCGACGCTCCGGGAATCATTAGCAAGTCATTCTCATTTAGGGACGACTACGGGCAGGTCAACAAGGTCATTGCTTATAACAAGGACGACTTAACACAGATAGCGACTTTTTATGCGGACAACTACTCACCGCCAACCGTCCGCAAGGTTGTATCTGTGAGCATTAGCGGTGACGATACGTTTTCAAAAAAAGCAAAAGAAGCGGCGGACAAAGAGCTTGAGGGCAAAGACTTTGATAATTGCATCGAATTGAGCTTTCCGAGCGGTTACAAGTTAATTCCCGATATATCAATCGGGCAGGAAGCGGAGATATATCACGAGGGAGTGAAGCACACTTCATATCTCACGGGGTATGAGGTTGCGAAAGACGGCACGAAC
Organism: uncultured Eubacteriales bacterium; assembly: GCA_964500965.1. Taxonomy (GTDB): domain Bacteria; phylum Bacillota; class Clostridia; order Oscillospirales; family Acutalibacteraceae; genus JAISGQ01. Next base: position 49,938 of record CAZCQZ010000011.1, read on the forward strand.
ACGCTGATATTCGGCAGTGTGCGGCTGGATTTGACTAAAATACTGAAAAATGGGGTGAAAAAATGAGTGCATCTTTGCTTACTAAAAGTGGGGCATATACAACGTCCCAACAAATGGCAGCATTCTTCCGCCGCACGTTGACGGACGGAGTGCTGACCGGTTGCGAATGTAACGTGACGAGCGGTGGGCTGACGGTGACGAGCGGAGTAATGATGTTAAGCGGATTTATGGTTGCTTTAGATACGCAAACGTTTACGCCTACAGCAAACGGCGAAGTTGTCGTTAAAATCAATATAGCAGAGGGCACAGCGGATATTCTTACA
>CAZCQZ010000012.1:0-48476 GCA_964500965.1 uncultured Eubacteriales bacterium
GGCAGGTGGTATTGACCCATTCGGTGATGTTTGCAAGGGGAGATTCGCCGTTATCAGTAGGCTCATAGGACTCAACATCGGGAAGCTTCAACGGAAGCTGTTCTTCGGGGATAGGTACCCATTCATTGCAATGGTCACACCATACCAGAGGAATCGGCTCACCCCAATAACGCTGACGTGAGAATACCCAGTCACGAAGCTTGAAGTTTACCTTTGCCTCACCGAGCTTTTCCTTTGTAAGGAACTCGGTAATCTTAACCTTGGCTTCTTCTACGGAAAGACCGTCAAGGAAGCCGCTGTTTACCATGATACCTGTTTCACAATCGGTAAACGCTTCCTTTTCAACATCTCCGCCCTTGACGACCTCGATAATGGGGAGATTGAATTTCTTTGCAAATTCCCAGTCACGTGTATCGTGAGCCGGAACTGCCATTATTGCACCTGTTCCGTAAGAGACAAGAACGTAATCGGAAATAAATACAGGTATTTCTTTGCCGTTAACGGGGTTTATTGCTTTTATTCCCAACAGCTCAACACCGGTCTTTTCCTTTGCCATTTCGGTACGCTCAAAATCGGACTTTCTTGCCGCCGCTGCCTGATACTCACGAATTGCTTCCATATTGGCAAGGTTATCGGACACCTTGTCAATTAAGGGGTGTTCCGGCGAAATAACCATATAGGTAGCACCGAAAAGGGTGTCGGGACGAGTGGTATAAACTCTGAGTGTTTCTCCGAGAGTGGTTTTAAAATCTACCTCTGCACCGCTTGAACGACCAATCCAGTTTCTCTGCTGGAGCTTTACCCTCTCTATGTAATCAAGTCCGTCAAGGTCATCAAGCAACCTCTGAGCGTAAGCGGTGATTTTCAGCATCCACTGGCTCTTTACCTTTCTGATTACCTCACTGCCGCAACGCTCGCATACGCCGTTTACGACCTCCTCGTTTGCAAGCACGCACTTACAGGAGGTACACCAGTTTACTGCCATTTCCTTTTTATATGCAAGCCCTTTCTTAAAGAGCTGGAGGAAAATCCACTGAGTCCATTTGAAATATGACGGGTCTGTGGTGTTGATTTCTCTATCCCAGTCAAAGGACAAGCCCAGCATACGGAGCTGGCTTTTAAAACGCTTTACGTTGTTTTCGGTAACGATTGAGGGGTGGATATGATTTTTGATAGCGTAATTTTCGGTCGGAAGTCCGAATGCGTCCCAACCCATGGGAAACAGGACATTGTAGCCCTCCATTCTGCGCTTTCTCGCAACAATATCCATTGCGGTGTATGGTCTGGGGTGTCCAACATGAAGTCCTGCACCGGAGGGATAGGGAAATTCAACAAGTGCGTAAAACTTGGGTTTTTTATAATCATTCGGCGCACAGAAGGTCTTCTTTTCCTCCCAAATGTCCTGCCATTTTGATTCAATGGCTTTAAAATCGTATTTCATATATTGTCAACTCCTAAGCTTAGTTTTCCGGTGTGTATGCATAAAGTGACGGGTCCAGCCTTTCTCCGTCAAGCCAAAGTCTTTCCAAATCGTAATATTCCCGTGCTTCCGGGTCAAACACGTGTACGATAACGCTGTAATAATCAAGCACTATCCACGAACGTGTGGTATGCCCTTCGACGTGACCGGGGGTTATACCCTCCTGCTTGAGCTTAAATTCCACCTCATCGGCAAAGCTCTTTACCTGCGTGGAGCTGTTACCGGTGACAATCACAAAATAATCAGCCAGTGTTGTTACGTCCTCAACCCTGATAACCGCTAAGTCCTGCGACTTTTTCGCATCTAATATATTTGCGATTTTCAGCGCAAGCTCTCTTGATTCAATGCTCATGTTTTTTCCTCCCTGTGCACTTGATGCACAAATGTCTGTTTCTATTATATATCCCTTGTCAAGTGTCGTTTCGTGAAAACTCCCTGTAGGCGGCATAGGTATCCGGGTGGACTGTGCGCCCCTGCTTTTCCAAATCGCGTATTGTATATTCAAAAGCGTAGCGCAAGGCTTCTTCAAGGCTTTTATCCGCCTTTTTTCTCATGACGTCAACGTCCTTATAATCACGGTCGGCACTTGTGAAATCCGCCACGAATATAACCTGTTCAAGCAGGCTCATGCCGGCTCTGCCGGTCGTGTGATAACGTATGGCGTTAATTATATCTCCGTTTTGAATTTTTAACTGCTTTTCAGCATATGCCGCGCCGGACATTGCATGCCACAGCTTATGCGTATTGTTTTCAAGGTCGGTCGGCGTTTCTCTTTGGGCGATAATAAACTTGTGAGTTTCCTCATCGGTTTCCTTGGTTATATCGTGAAGCAAGCCTGCTTCCTCTGCGGCATTTACGTCAGCACCGTATTTTTTTGCAAGGCGCACCGCTTCCTCGGCTACAGCCAGACAATGACGATAACGTTTGTCGGACAACCTTGTTTGCAACAGACGTTTGTAAAACTCTCTTTTTTCATTATCCATATCAGCTCACCTCACCCCTGTACAGTTGCTTTTCATATATGAAATCTTTAACCGACTTTGTAACCAATCCGTCAATGGATTCTCCCGAACGCACTGCATTTCTGACATCGGTTGACGACACATCAATCGCCGGCAAGCTTACAACGACGCATTTGCAGCCGATTGATTCAAGTCTTTCCGCTTCCGATTCAAGCTCATCTGTTAAAACATCGTCACGCTGTACTGCCGCGAATGTTACAAGCTTTTTCAAATCATCGAATCTGTACCACGTTTCAAGGGACATGAACATGTCCGCACCCATTATGAGATACAGCTCAATATCTTTCATTTGCTCAAGCAGCTCTGTAACGGTCAAAAAAGTATAACTTCTGCCCTCTCTGCGTATTTCAATATCGGATACGTTGGCTGTCAACCCAAAGTCCTTTACAGCCAGTTTGCACATTTCAATGCGGTATTCGGCTTTGGTCGCAGTTGCCGCTTTATGGGGCGGCGTTCCCGTGGGTATCATAAGTATCTCGTCCAATTCAAGCTTTTCTTTCATAGCTCTGCATAGATTCAGATGCCCTATGTGAATCGGGTCAAATGTGCCGCCGTAAATACCTACGCGCTTCATGCTAACGCACTCCCTTTATTTTTTGCGTGCTTTCGGCAATTCGATAACAGGCTTTTCGTGATTTCTTCTGAACAGAATAAACTTTCTGCCTATTACCTGAACAACATCGGACTTTGTAATTTCCGCAAGCTCGTCCGCAGCTTCACGCGCTGTCAGCGGTGATGCCTCCAACGCCTGGCATTTTATAAGCTCACGTGCTGTCAGTGCATCGTTAGCCTGTTTTACCAGCGTATCGACAATTCCGCCCTTGCCTACTGTAAGAATAACCTCGTAATCGTTTGCAAGCCCTCTGAGAAAGGCTCGCTGTTTGCTTGTTAACATTTTTATACCTCGTTTATTTTTAAATATTCTGAAAGCCCGGCAGAAAATTTACGCAGTGCGTTTCCTCTGTGGCTTATCTCGTCCTTTTCTTCATCTGAATACTCAGCAATACTTCTTCCGTCCTCACGCATGAACACCGGGTCATAGCCGAATCCTCCGTTGCCTGTGCGTTCGTAGCCTATAAAGCCGTTGCACTTGCCACTTGCGGTAACTTTATCTCCATTCGGAAAAACACAGCAAATGCTGCACACAAATGAAGCTCCTCTTTTTTCCTTTGCTATGTCGTGCATATCGGAAAGAAGCTTTTCGATATTGCGTTCGTCATTGCAAGGCTCGCCGGCGTAGCGCGCTGAATAAACTCCCGGCGCGCCGTCCAGAGCCTCCACGCACAAGCCCGAATCATCTGCGATTGCAGGCAGCCCCGTATGCTCGCAAAAGGCTTTTGCTTTAATGAATGCGTTTTCTTCAAAAGTCGTACCGGTTTCCTCCGGGTCGATAGCTGTAAAGCCAAGTTCATTTACAGCGCGCAGCTCTACTCCAAGCGGTGACAGTATGCGCGAAAGCTCACTCAGCTTTTTCTTGTTATTAGTTGCCGCTACAAAAATCATTTTATCACCCGGATTGCAAATTTTATTCTTCGTTGGTTTCAAACAGAGCCTTTGCAAAATCGGCAGGAACAAAGGGCTGTAAATCGTCTATCTTTTCGCCTACGCCAATGTACTTTACCGGTACTCCCAGCTCCTCTTTAATGGCGATTACAACACCGCCCCTTGCGGTGCCGTCAAGCTTTGTGAGCACTATGCCGGTAATTCCGGCGGCGTTTTTAAATTCTCTTGCCTGATTTACCGCATTCTGTCCCGTGGTCGCGTCAAGCACCAAAAGTACCTCTTTTGATGCATCGGGCATTTCGCGCTCTATTATTCTGTTGATTTTTGCAAGCTCGTTCATAAGACCTATCTTATTGTGAAGCCTGCCGGCAGTATCAACGATAACGACATCGACATTTCTCGCCTTTGCCGCGGCAATTGCATCATAAACCACTGCCGCAGGGTCTGCTCCCTCCGAATGCTTTACAATATCACAATCGGCGCGGTTTGTCCAGATTTCAAGCTGTTCTATGGCTGCCGCACGGAATGTATCGGCGGCGGCAACAAGCACCTTTTTTCCGCTGCCACGAAGCTGGTTTGCCATTTTTCCTATAGTTGTGGTTTTTCCAACACCGTTAACTCCGATGACGAGAATTATTGACGGCTTTGTTTCAAGATTTAATTCCTGCTCGCCCTCCATCATCTCGGTTATCGTTTCGCAAAGCAGATTTTTAACATCTTCCGGCTCTTTTGTACCTGTCTGCTTTACCCGTTCTCTGAGCTCATCACAGATTTTAGCCGATGTCATTGCGCCGCAGTCGGCTGTTATCAGCATTTCCTCAAGCTCCTCGAAAAGCTCCTCGTCTATCTTCGTAAATCTTTTAAAGAACGAACCTATCTGCCCGAAAAAGCCAGTTGATTTGGTCTTTTTCAAGCCCTGTCTGATTTTGTCAAAAAATCCCATAGTTATCTCCTCACTTTATAATCCCAGTTTTTCCTCAATCTCGCTGACTTTCAGCTCAAGCAGCTTTGATTCGCCGTCCTTTTGCATCGTTACGCCGTACAGCGTTGAGCCTTTTTCCATCATTCCTCGTCTGTGAGTTATTGTTATAAACTGGGTTTTATCGCTCATTCTTACGATATAGTCGGCAATATTTATAATGTTGCTTTCATCAAGGGGAGCGTCTATCTCATCAAGAAAGACAAAGGGTGACGGCGTTACTTTCATTATGGAAAAATAGAGCGCCATTGCAATAATTGTCTTTTCTCCGTTTGAGAACGAAAGCATATTGTCAACAACCTTACCGGGCAATGCCACATTCATATCTATGCCGCTTCCCAAAGGGTCTGTTTCGTCTGTCAGCTTTATTTCCGCAGAACCGCCGCCGAATAGCTGAGGACATATTTTTTCAAATGCCTTGCTAATCTCCGCAAACTTCTCCGTAAACATGTCTTTCATACTTGAAGTTAACTGTTCGATTAGCTTTTCAAGCTCCGCCTTTGATGTTTCGACATCTTCCATCTGAGTTTTAAAGGTAACATAATCATTATGCACCTTTATATACTCGTCTATGGCGTTAATATTAACCGGCTCAAGCTTTTTCATTGCCGCTCGCAGTTCATTAGCCTTCTTCTGCGCATTTTTTCGGTCTTCCACAGGCTCATACTTATCCTCTGCTTCGTGCAATGTCATCTCATACTCCGAAAAGAGCTTTGAAATGATATTGTCATATTCCGCCTGTTTATTCTGACGTTGAGTTTCGCACCGTCCAAGCTCTTTCATAACCGCCGCCTTGCTGTCACCAAGCTCGCCGGAAAGCTTTGTCTGCACGGTAATCTGCCCCTCGATTGACATGCGTTCCTGATTTACCGTACCGACAGAGGCGCGCATTTCTTCAGCCTGCCTGCGCATTGCCTCCGCGTTTTCAAGCTGCTGCTCCGCACTGCCTGAAAGCCGCAGTATCTCCTGCTCTTTTTCTTCGATTTCACGCTTAATATCCTCTCTCTGATTAGAGCGATTGCTTATGCGTAACCTTATTTCGGCAATTGAAGATTCGATTGCCTCACATTCCTTTTGCTCCGACATAAGCTTCATGCCGATGTCACCGAGCTGCTCGGTTAATGCATTTCGGCTATCCCTAAGCTCTCCCCGTTCGGCGGCGTTTCCGCTTATCTCGCTTTCAAGCTTCGTAGATTCATCGCTGAGTGAAGCAATTTTGCTCTCCTGCTCGGCAACAAATTCTCCGAGAGATTTTTCTCTCTGTTTTGCCGCTGTACGCTGAGATTCAATACTGGTTCTGTCTCTGTATGCACTTTCGAGCTGTTCGGAAATTATGCGCAGGCTTGTTTTGAAATCATTTAAATCCTGCTGTGCCGTTGCAAGCTCTCCCTGTGCACCCAAAAGTGCGGCTTCGTCTGAAGCAACCTTTGCCGCCAGCTCCTTTTGCACTGTCTTTGCCGCTTCCGCCTCTTTTTCAAGCTTTGCAACGGTGTTTTTCAGCGATTCAATTTCGCTTCTTCTTCCGAGTACGCCTGAGGTTTTGGCATTTACCGAGCCGCCGGTCATTGAGCCGCCGGCATTAAATACCTGACCGTCAAGAGTGACAATTTTGAATCTGTAGCCGAATTTTTTGGCTATGACATTGCCGGTGTTCATATCCTCGGCTATCACTATTCTGCCCAGAAGATTGTCTACGATATTTCTGTATTTGCTGTCGCAGTTTACAAGCTCACAGCCCAGACCGATAAAACCGTCGAAATTTTCAAGGCTCGGCTCATGGAGTTTGTTCGCTTTAATCGTTGTCAACGGCAAAAAAGTCGCACGTCCTGCATTTTCTCTTTTCAGGAAATTTATTGCCGCCTTTGCGCTGTCCTCATTATCAACAACTATATTTTGCAATCCTGCACCAAGTGCGATTTCAATGGCAGTGGCATATTCGGATTCGACCTCAATAAGACGCGAAACCGGTCCGTGGATTCCGCGAAGCTGGCCCTTTGAACAGCTTTCAACTACCTTTTTGACACTGTATGCAAAGCCGCCCATGCTTTTTTCAAGGTCATCTATTATTTTAATTTTGCTTTGACACTCGGAAATGCTCTGCAAATGACTGTCTGTAATCCTCTTTGCTTCTTCAAGCTTTGCTTTCTGCTTATCAAGCCTCAGCCTGTAGCCGCCGACTGTATTTGTAAGTGAGCTTATTTTATCCTCCGCCGCTTCTATTGCTTCTTCCGTTTGCTTTTTTTCGCTACTGAGACGTTCAACGGCTTTGGTATTTTCCGCTTCCGTATGAACAAAGGCATTTTGCCTTTCCTCAAGGTCGGCAAGCTGCTCCTTTGCTCCTGCCAGCCGAACACGAGCTTCGGACAATGCTATGGCAATTGTATTCTGTCTGGCATTAAGCTCCTCAAGCTGCTTTGAAAAGCCGCTGACCTTACTGCTCAGACTTTCAAGCTCCTCTTTTTTCTTTTCGCGAAGTGTTCCCAGCGAAATTATCTCAAGCCGCTTTGCATCAAGAATTCTCTGCTTTTCCGCAATTTCTTCCTCCTGCTGCTCCTCGTCCTGGGAAAACGCGCTCAACTGACCCTCAAGCCGCGAAATATCCGCTTTCGCGTGTTCTATATCATTTTTGATGATAGCCGCTTCGTTCTCAGTACGGATTGCCTGCGCTTCGACCTCGGAGGCACTGCGAATAACTTCGTCTTTTTTTACGTTCAGGGCATTGCTCTGCTCCATGAGAGAAACAACCGCTTCCTCCGCCATGCGAATTTTTTCCTCAATCTCCCTTTGCTGATTTGAGTAGAGCGTTATATTGTAGTCAATATCTCTGAGCTCGCTGTTTGAAACCGCCAGCGTAGCAAGCCACAAGCCGACTTCAACCGCTTCCCTTTCCGCTCGAAGCTCAAGATATTTCTTTGCTTTTTCCGATTCCTTTTCAAGGGGACCGTCACGTTCCTCAAGGTCGGTCAGGCGCACTCTGAGATGAACAAGGTTATCTTCAGCCCTTGCCAGCTCACGCAACGCTTCCGCTCTGCTGTAGCGGTATTTTGAAATTCCCGATGCTTCTTCTATTATTGTTCGGCGCTCATCGCTTCGCGAATCAACCAAAGCCGCTATCTTATACTGTTCTATCATTGAATAGCCGCTTTTACCCAGTCCCGTATCAAGAAAAAGCTTTGTAATATCCTGCAATCTGACCGTTTCACCGTTTATTTTATACTCGCTTTTTCCCGAACGGTAATAACGTCGCATAATCGACACATCGTCATTATTAACTTTAAGCTCCCTGTCGGAATTGTCAAAATTCAGTATTACCTCCGCAAGACCCTGCGCCTTGCGTTCGGTTGTTCCTTTGAAAATTACATCCTCCGTGGACTTTACGCGCAGCACTCTGGGTGACTGCTCGCCCAGCACCCACCTTACGGCATCGCTTATATTACTCTTTCCGCTTCCGTTAGGACCGACTATCGCGGTAACACCTTTTGAAAATTCGATGGTTATTTTATCGGGGAACGATTTAAAGCCCTGCATCTGCAATGATTTTAACTGCACCTGTCCACCTCCTTCACAGCTCTTATTTCATATTCGCCCAAAGCCGCGTTTTCGCGTACCTTTATTATATTTATGCCTTTTTCCGCCAAAGCGGAAATGTTACATTTCTTCTGACCTATCAGCTTTGAAGTCTCACCCTTTGATACTTCAACAGTATAGCTTCCTTTTTCAAGAAGCTCCATCACTTTTTTCAGATATATCCGATTTTCGCAAAGCTCCTTAAATGCCTGGTGATACGATCCTGCCACATATGCCGCTTCCACGCCTTTTGAGGAATGAAGTCCGAGCTTTATCACTTCAACATCGGCTTCTTTGAACATTAAAAGCAGCTTTGAACACAGCTCCACTGCGTCTTCAAGACTCTGCGCTCTGTACAGTCCGTTTTTGTAAAGAGACGCCAGAACGGTATTTTCCATAACTACAGTCGGATAAATCCGAACGGTGGCAGGCTCTAATGCTATCAGCTTTTTCGCTGTTTCCAACGTTCCTTTTTCGGTATCGCCGTACATACCGGTCATCATCTGAACACCAAGTTCAATGCCCTGAGCTTTGATTAGCCCGGCGGCATTTACGGTGTCTGCGGCGGTATGTCCGCGGTGATTCATCATGAGGACGCCGTCGTTCATACTCTGGCAGCCAAGCTCAATCGCCGTACCGCCAAAGTCCTTATAAATTTTAAGTATTTCGTTGTCTATGGCATCGGGTCTGGTTGAGCAGCGTATTCCCGAAACTTTCCCTGCCTTTACATGTTTATACGCCGCTTTAAGCAGTGCAGTCATGTAATCACGGTCTATCGCCGTAAAGCTTCCTCCGAAAAAGGCTATTTGAGCATTTTTCAGATTTTCTCCCAGAGTTTTTTCCGCTGTCTCCACAGCTTCGTCAACTTCCTGCTCCGTTACCCTCACAGTCTGTCCGGATATTGCACACTGGTCACAGAATATGCAACGGTGCGGACAGCCCTGATGAGGTACGAACAGTGCTATATTTGCGTGTCTCAATATCCCAACAGCTTCAATGCTTCATGGGCAGCATTCTGCTCGGCTTCCTTTTTGCTTCTTCCGCTGCCTCTGCCTACCTTATTGCTGTTTATGTACACCTCTGTGGTAAAACGCTTATTGTGGTCAGGACCGCTTTCGGCTACGAGCACGTATTCAAGCTTTTCTTCTCCGCTCTGCTGCACTATCTCCTGCAAAGAAGTTTTATAATCCGCCTTATTCGCACTGTGCGTTTTGTCGAGCTCGTCGATAATAAAACTCAGCACAAACCGTCTTGCTTCTTCCATTCCGCCGTCAAGAAAAATGGCGGCAATAAGAGCTTCAAAGGCATCTGCAAGAATTGACGGTCTCTCTCCGCCGCCGCTGTTTTTTTCGCCCTTGCCGAAGCGCATATATTTTCCGAGATTAAGCCGCCTTGCAAAAGTTGCCAGCGTTTCTTCGCACACAAGAGAGGCTCTCAGCTTGGTAAGGTCGCCCTCTTTTTTTCCTCTGTAATTTGAGAACAAATGCTGGCTGACAATTATGCTCAACACGGAATCTCCTAAAAATTCCAGCCGTTCATTATTGTAGGTGTTTCTGTGCTCATTTGCATAGGAAGAATGCGTCAATGCGGTCAGCAGACAGCTCTCATCTTTAAATTTATAGCCTATAGCCTCCATAAGCTTTTCCATAAATCCTTGATTCCACCTTTAAATCGGATAAATAGCGTTTTTCATATTTAATAATTTTATATTATGAGAGCTTTATTGTCAATCAATATATAGTATAAAAATTCACGTACAAATTTCAATAAGTATTAAAATTTATCTTGCAAAAAGCTGAGAAGCGTGGTAACATATAGAAAACTTTCTGCCGGTGTGGTGGAATAGGCAGACACAAGGGACTTAAAATCCCTCGGTAGCAATATCGTACCGGTTCAAGTCCGGTCACCGGCACCAAACCAGTATAATCCGAATCGGATTCTCCATATCGGAGACGGGTTCGGATTATTTGTTTTTTACGGAGGATATATGAGATTATTATTTGAAATAGATAATCATGATTACGATGAATGCACTCACAATTTTGTGCGCAATTCGGCAAGAAGCATTATCATTCGCGACAGGAAAATTGCCATGATCCACAGCTTAAAATATGATTATTACAAATTCCCCGGCGGCGGTATTGAACACGACGAATCCCCTGTTGCCGCTATGATTCGCGAAACTCGTGAGGAAGCCGGGTTAGTAGTCAAGCCCGAAACCGTAAAAGAATTCGGATTTGTGCATCGCATTCAGAAAAGTGACAATGACCCGACAGAATGCTTTGTCCAGGATAATTTTTACTATATTTGTGGTGCGGAAGATGACACTGTTTCACAATATCTTGACGATTACGAAGCGGTCGAAAGCTACGCTTTGGAATTTATTGACCCTGCCGTTGCAATTCAAAAAAATCGCAATGTACAGGGCAGTCCGTATAATCCCATAATGTTTGAACGGGAGATACGAGTTCTTGAGATGCTGGTGAATGAAGGGCTGCTTTAAATGTCACTTTCCCGTGGATTGTCCGTTCTGCACATTAAAATTCCAGACCCTATTTACCGAGCAAGGCATAATGCCTTGCTCGGTTGTTTTATTGTTACGTTCATTTTAATTTAAAAAACAATGTTCGGGCACTATTGTGCGACTGAATTTTGCTCATATGCATTAAGAAAAAATTAACTCGGATATTGTCGCGATGTCAACCTACAATAAAGTCGCAAATATTTTTTGCGGAGGTTAATTATGAAAAAATTTCCAGCTGTATTTCTTGCCGCTGCCATTATCCTACTGTCTCTTACAGGCTGTTCGTGCGGCGGCGGCAATTCCGACAACAGCTCCGGCAACAATGCCGGGACTAATGACGATAACGGCGCAAAAAAAATCGAGCTTACCGTTTGGGAATCAACCGGCGGTCCCGATGAATTTATACGTCAGGCCGGTGAACGATACACAGATATGCACCCCGATGTAACAATCAAGTATGTTAACGTTGAGTTAGGTGACGCATCGTCTCAAATCGCCCTTGACGGTCCTGCCGGCATCGGTCCTGACGTTTTTGCCGCACCTCACGATAAAATCGGTGAACTTGTTCAGGGCGGACACATTCTCAAAACACGCGACCCTGACCTTGTTCGCGAAACAGTTATGGACGTGTGTGCCGACGCGATAACCTACGACGGGGAAATGTACGGTTATCCGGTTGCCGCCGAAACCTACGCGCTTTTCTACAATAAGGATTTAATTGAAACCCCTCCGAAAACCTTTGACGAGCTTGTAGATTTTTGCAAAAAGTTTAACAGCGGCGATAAGTACGGTCTTATGTTTGACGTTGCCAACGCCTATTATACTATCATTTTTACAACATCAAACGGCAACAGACCGCTTTCCGATTCCGATGTCGATTTTGACGGAATCAATAATTCGGATGCCGTAGATGGCATGACCTATTTTCAAAATCTGAGAAAAAGCATTCTCGATATTCCATCTGCCGACATCACAACGGCTGTCGCTGACGAAGCCTTTAAAAGCGGCAATTGTGCAATGCACATCACCGGACCGTGGAATCTGGCAACATTCCGCGACGCAGGCTTGAATTTCGGCGTTTCCGCTATCCCCTCTCTACCCGGTGAGGACACCCCTCCTGCATCGTTTTCAGGTACGCGGACAATGTTTGTATCCTCTTATTCCGAACACCCGGAGGAAGCAGCTGATTTTGCCGAATTTCTCATGTCCGATGATATGCAGCGTCTGCGCTATGAGCTGACGGAAGCTATTCCGGCTGTTGAGCTGAATCTTGATGATGACCACATGAGCGGCTTTATGGAACAGCTCGAATACTCCTACGCAATGCCCTCAATCCCCACTATGGGCAAATTTTGGGACGCAATGAATTCCGCCAGTGCAAATATCTGGGACGGTGCGGACGTCAAAAAAGAGCTTGACTCTTGCCGCAAAGCGATTTTAAGCAAATAAATTCAGAAAGGGAAAGCCCTATGAAACTAACAACAGGTAATACAAACGAGAAAAAAGTCCGCTGTACCGCATGTCTGTTCATGGGGCTTTCGCACCTTGTTTATCTCAAAGAATGGCTTAAAGGTGCGCTTTTTGCGGCTATCGAAATAATATTTATTTTCAGTCTGCCGACTTTATGCCTAAAAATCCGTGACATGGTTACTTTGGGTACTCCTAAGCCGGATCTTCCGGTTGCCATGCGCGACAACTCGATTTTCATGCTCATTGACGGCATACTCGCTCTCGCGGTAATTTCCGTCTTTTTCACACTGTATTTTATTTCAGTTCGCAGTGCGGTCAATTTATATAAAAGCTATTGTGTCACCGGAAAGCTTGCGGAAAACAGAAAGTTTTTTTCTCAGCTTGCGGACAGTGGCTTTGCCGTTGCCGCACTTGCACCCTCGGTTCTGCTTGTACTGATATTTGTGGTTGTACCCCTTGTCTTTTCTGCCTGTGTTGCATTCACAAACTACTCCTCACCTTCACATATTCCCCCGTCAAACACCGTTGACTGGGTAGGTTTGGACAATTTTAAAGACATGTTCGGCGGCGATGCCGTGTGGACAGACGCACTGGGGCGCGTTGCGCTTTGGACTCTCTTATGGGGTGCACTTGCCACCGGCACATGCTATATCGGCGGTCTTATTATGGCAGCGATACTGAACGATAAAAAAATCAGGCTTGCGCCTGTCTTTCGCGGAATCTTTATTCTCCCCTACGCTGTGCCCTCCGTTGTCAGTATGCTTGTATGGCAAAACCTCCTCAACGGTACTTTCGGCACTGTCAATCGTACTCTCATGGCTCTCGGCATTATCGACACCGCCATACCGTGGCTCGGTGACCCGGCGCTTGCAAAATTCACTCTGGTTCTGATAAATCTGTGGGCAGGATTTCCTTATTTCATGCTGCTTATTACCGGGACTATGACATCAATTCCTGCCGATGTTTACGAAGCCGCCTCTATCGACGGTGCTTCTAAGCTGACCATATTCAGGAAAATTACTCTGCCTCTTGTTATTTACCAGACTGCTCCCCTAATTATTATGTCTTTTACACACAACATCAATAATTTCGGTGCGATATTCTTCCTGACTAACGGCAAGCCTGTAACTGCCGACACCACTTTAACAAGCGCAGGCGGCACTGACATTGTTGTCACCTGGATATATAAGCTTACCGTAACACTGCTTAAATACAATTACGCATCTGCTCTTGCCGTACTTGTTTTTCTTGTTCTGGCGCCAGTTGCGATATTCAACTTTGTTCGTACAAAATCATTTAAGGAGGGAGAGGTTTGAAAACTCACACTATCGGCGGCGTTGTGCTTAAATGTCTCGTATATCTTTTTCTTATAATCAGCTCGCTGTTCGTAATTTATCCCCTTGTTTACGTTGTAAGCGCCGCTTTTTCTCCCGGCACATCAATTGCTTCTCTTGATATTCTGCCCTTTGCAGGCGGTGTAACAACCGAGCATTTTACACGTCTTTTTAATGATACACTTTATCTCACCTGGTTTAAAAACACATTTCTTATTGCTCTGTTCACCTCTGCACTGACTATTCTGGTTGCCTCTCTCGGAGCTTATGTATTTTCCCGTTATCGTTTCACTTTTAAGAAAAGTCTATTGCTCAGCTTTCTTGTTTTGCAGATTTTTCCGTCCTTTGTGGGTATGATAGCTATTTACGTTATATTGCTAAGATTTAACGCCCTCGACACTTTGTGGGGATTGGTACTGGTTTATGTCGCCGGCAACGTTCCGTACAATGTCTGGCTTGTGAAGAATTACATGGACACTTTGCCGAAAAGCATTGATGAAGCCGCTAAAATCGACGGTGCAAGCGGTGCGACAACCTTTTTTCGCATAATACTGCCCTTGGCACGTCCGATTTTGACTTTTCTTGCCATAACCAGCTTCACCGCTCCGTGGATGGATTTTATTTTTCCGAAAATGACACTGCGTTCGGCTGAAAAACAAACTCTTGCCCTTGGACTGTTTTCCTTTGTTACAGACAAAAAGAACGAGTTTACCACCTTTGCCGCCGGCTCTTTACTGATTGCCGTTCCTTTTATCGTCTTTTTTGTATTAAGCCAAAAGCTTATGGTCACTTCACTAAGCTCTGCCGCAGTAAAAGAATAATGGCTTTAAAATGCTATTGCGCCCGTGTACGTTGTGCTGTATTATTAAAATACAATACAGCACACGAAAGAGGTTGCAGATATGAAAGAGCTTTATAAAGTACTTGACTATAAACGTGTACGTGTTATTATCGACACCGATGCCGCCTGCGAAGCCGATGACCAGTATGCTATCGTTCACGCACTGCTGACGCAAAAGTTTGACATCAGAGGAATTATAGCCGAACAGTTTTGCGGTAGCAATGAGGACGATTCGGTTGAAAGAAGCTATAAAGAAATCGTTAAGCTTCTCGGTCTTATGGGCAGAGAAGTTGCGGTTTACCGAGGACTTTCACACGCTCTGAAAAACGAATGTGAGTTTGAAGAAAACGAAGCGGCTGACTTCATTATCGACGAAGCAATGCGTGAGGATTCGCACCCACTCTATGTTTTTTGCCAGGGTGCTGCCACTAATCTCGCAAACGCACTTATTAAAAAGCCGGAAATTGCCGAAAGGCTCACATGCATTTGGATTGGCGGTGCGCCTTATCCCGACGGCGGCTGGGAATTTAATCTTATGAACGATTATCACGCCGCAAATGTTTTGTTCAGCTCAAATACCGAGCTTTGGCAGGTGCCCATGAACTGCTACGCAAAAATGCGCGTAAGCTATGCAGAGCTGCAAGCAAAGGTCTATCCATGCGGTGAAATCGGAAAGTATCTGTTTGAGCAGATGCAGACCTACGGCACAAGCGAATGCGCCGGCTGGACTATGGGCGAAAGCTGGTCGCTGGGTGATTCTCCGGTGGTCGGTCTTGCAATTGATGAGTGTATCGGCAATTATGATACAGTTGCCGCACCGGTTGTTAGCTCCGAGGGACATTATATTGGCACTGTTCCCGACAGAAAAATCCGTGTTTACAGCTACATTGACCCACGTTTTATCCTTGAAGATATGTTTGCAAAGCTGAAGATCTTTTTCGGTGATTGAAAAGCTTAATTTATCATATCGGAAAACAGGTATAACCTTGTTAAAAAGGTTATACCTGTTTTTGTTATTTCATTATCTGATTACAGCATTTAATTTTTCTTTTTAAAACCTTCTGCATTCAGCGACCGCCCTTATTTTGCTTATTTTCTATAGCAATCCACAATAAATTGAAAATCAGCACAGCACCGGCTGCAATGAGTGTAAATTTCAAAAATGAGCTTAACGATTTCACACAGCTATAGCTCATTTTGTCACAGCTAAATATGCAATCTACCGAAAAGCCCAGAACAATTATATAAAGCAAGCATATGATTGATATTTTGCCTCTTATTCTATCGGTTTCTTTTGTTTTTTTCAAAAGTATTAGATAATCGCGTTTAAACTCTGAAATCGTATTCTCGTCATACTTAACTTCATTATGCAATAAATTATCAGGCTCAGAAGCGGTAGATGACATTGCCACAACGGTTGTAGCAGAAACACACAGTTCTATGGGAAATTTTCTTGTATAGTTATTATATTCTGAAGTGCCCGGAAATGAGTATATAACATTATTTTGACGAGCAACAAATTTAATATGTATATTCTCCTTTGCGGCAAACCTCCTCAACAAATAAGAAAACACATCGTATTCTTCTGACATAGATCTGTGGATTGCGAAACTAAACCACTGCCGGTATTTCTTTTCGCGAATTACAAGTAATTTTTCTTGTTGTTTTATCATTTCCTTACGATTGTCGGCGATTGTAACATTGATAAACCGTTGAGGAGCTTCGCACACACAGGAAATCGTTACATTTTCACTGCTTTCATCATAGCGAACATTTCTCGCATTTAAAATAAGCTGCTTTTTAATTTCTTCAAGAATTTCTTTTGCTTCCGCAAAACACGTTTTAAACATTTGGTCGAATTTTTCTTTTTGCTCTATTTTTTGTCTTTTATTTTCTTCTTCCTGTCTCCTTTTCATTTCCTCCTGTTCCTTTTTAATTTCTTCTACAGTACGCAAATTCTGCCTTAATTCATCCTGAAAGTTGACAGGCGTGTTTTGAGCTTCTTCATTTTCTGTTTTGTTTTCATCAAATTCCGTCAAGTTTTTCAACCCCTTTTATAATTTCAAACCAACCGAAAAAGCGGCTGCTATCTTTTGCATACGTTGAGCGAAGATAGCAGCCGATACTTTACTTTTTCCTATGCTTTTTGACCTTTATCTTTACCTTTTTATTGAATCTCTCAATGTATTCATCTCGCTTACCGAGGGCTTCAAGGTCATTGAGCATATCCTCATCGGAATACACGCTTTCTTTACCGCTCTCAAATTCAGTGGCGTATTCTTCTTCAAAAGGTGACTTTTCAAAAGGCACTTCCGGAGCTTTATTGCTCTCGTCAAAACGTTCGACCGGTTCTTTCGGAATCTGGTAAATCACCGGTTCTTCAATGGGCTTTTCTTCTTCCCGTGCCGACTCGTCGCGCTCTGCATATATGGGAACAAAGGGCTTTACCTCAACCTTAATACCGTTTTCGTCTGTTTCGTTTGTTTCTTCCTTTTCGGTTTCCGCATAAAGGTCGGAATAATCAATTTCGGGTGTAGTTGTGGGATAGCTTTCAACCTCGATTTCCTCTTTCGGTTCTTCCTCCGGCTCAAGTGCTTCCGCCAAATCTCTCACGGGAGCAGGTGCGGGCATCGCAATAACCGCTTCTTCTGTCACTTCTTCTGAACTTTCTTCCTCCGGTTTTTCGTTGTCTTCTTCGATAACCACCGGGAACGGCTCTTTTTCACTGTCTTCTTTGTCTTCGCCTTTTTCGCTCTTTAAATGTCTGAGCACGATAATCGTCGCCAGTACCAGCGCAAGAAGAATAAGCAGAACAAGCAGAATTATGAATATTATTGCATCGACATTTGTATAGCTGCCGATAAATCTGACCGTAGCCGTTCCTTCGGACATCATAAAGCCGAGGCAGTTGTTATCATCGGTCTTTACCGAACAGCTTCCGCTGTCTGTTTCAACAGTGCCCTTTCTCAAATTCTCGTCTGACATAAACGAATAATAATACGATGTCACGTTTGTCATACTCAGAAGTGAAGAAATGTCATACACATCGGACAGCTCCGTGTCCGGAGAGACATTTATAACGCTCTTGCTTCTGCCGTATGTAAGCTTTCTTTCGGTTGAACCGCCGAACAGCATATCCTCCGCCCGTGTTATCTCTTTTGCATTACCGCTGATAATTATTTCGACACAGGGTGATGTAAATTCATCGGAAAAGCCATCGGTCAGAATATTGATTTTTGTGTTTTGCGCACCTTTGGTATCATAATACGACCTGATATTGCCCAATACTTCGTCGGAAGTATCATCGTCCATTATTATGTAAATCTCACGGGTATAGCTGTCATCGCCATAGGCAATGAGATTATAGTAAACCAAGCTTGCGGTACTTATGCTCTGATATCGTGTGTTCAGGTTAACATAAATCGCCTGCGAACCGTAATCGAGAGTATTGCCTCCGAGAGTAGGCTGTGAATCCACCGCAACTCCGTCAAGCTCGGCACTGAGCTGAGACGGTGCGCCACGCTCGGAAACAATATTGTAGGTAAACGGCATCTGCGAATCCTCGCACAGCCTTGCAAAGCTTATCGCTTCGGAAAGCTCCTCCACCGAAGCAAAGGGCACATTCGCATCGGTTACGCCGCCAAATGACGCAGTGCATGTGTCACCCATAATCTGCGTTGTCATTGCCGATAAATCGGATACGTCCCTTGCTTTAAATTCAACCGTAATTACCGGCGTTGTCGGATATTCCCCGGCAACAATTTCCGCATATGTCGGTTTTACGGATTCAAAATAATCGCATATTTTTTCATAGCTCTCCTGGTCTATGTCGGGCAGCATACGAAATTCGATTATTCTTTCAAAATACCCGTTGGCTTTCAGCACGGTTTTAAAGCTGACCTTTGAAATCATTGTCGCTTTGCCCTCGGCAACGTCAACCTTGCCGCCCTCGGACTGATATTCTTTGCCGTCAACATTTATTGAAACACCTGTCTGCTTTATGAAAGCCGCCGCAACCTGCATATCGCTTTCGCTTATATCCGCATCGCTTACAAAGGCGGAAACTACTTCATTTACGTCAATAAACGAGAACAGTTCCTTGCTTTCAAAATCCTCCTGAAACGTCAAGCCTTTCATAAATATCTTATCGGAGGTTTCAAAAACGATATTCGGCTTTCGTCCCAGCAGTGTTCCGACCTTGGTGATATAATCTTCCTGTGAGCTGAACCGCAGTACAAGCTGATAACGTGTGCCGTTTTCATCGTCAATGAGCTTGCCTTCAAGACATTCGGGCAATCGTTTCTCGACAAAGTTTTCAAGCTCGTCAAGATTTTCAAACACCGCAAGCACCGATGACTTATCAAAAGATACTGTCATTTTACGCTCTCCGTAGAAATTACCGGTGACCGTCATTTCGGTATGTAAATCAACAGTGAAGCTCTGTGCGTCCGTAACAGAACAACCTGCGGTAAACAGCAACGTACACACGGTTACTGCCGTAATAATCAACGCGATAACGGCACGGGCAATTGTTTTACTTTTCATCGGTACGCCCCTTTCTGTGACAAAAAATCATCTAAATCTGTACATCTTATAAGTATATCCGTCATACGGATTGACAAAAATCAGCGTTTGCGGCGACATTTGATACGTAGATTCAAATGTCACATTTTTCATAACAACATACTCGGTGCCGTCCACATTAAGTATTACGTCACCGTCGGCAAAGCGTATGTCATCGGAGTAAATCTCGGAAAGTCCGTTAACCGCTTCATTAGCCAGATAGAATGACATTTCGCCGTTTTCAAACACGATATAATTCTCCGTGTCGTTCTTCCAGAATCCGAGAAGCTTAATTTTCGTAAATTCAGGTGAGGACATGGCACTTTCAAGCTCGGCTTTAACATCACCATCTGCGTCCTCGTAGGCTTTTGTCAGCAATGAGAACAAATCCTGCATTGTTACAACATCGTCGGCAGAATCGCCCTCAAGCCCATACAGGCGTGAAAGTCCCAAAAATGCCACAGCGTTTGCATAGTCCGAATCTTCAAGACCATGCCTGCTGTTTTCAAAATACTGAAGCTCCTCTTTTGCGGATATGTAGTTACCGTTTTCAAAATAAACTCTGCCGAGGTTATAGCAGGTATTGTAATACCATGCATCTGCCTCTGCGTATGATGTGCTCATCAGACTTTCAAAATGGCTCTTTGCTTCGGAATAGTTTTCTTCCTCAAACAGCACTTTTGCATAGTCGAATTTTGCCGCATCGGATTTATTCTGTATCTCCTTTGATTCGGTTGCATCTGTCAATTCGGGATAAGTTTCAAAATCCGAAAGTATCGAAACATACAGGCTGTACGCTTTCATGTAAAGCTCGGATTCGTTTGTTTCCTCCGCAGCCGCACTGTATTCATCTGCCTGTAGCTTTTGCAGGTCGATTCTGCAACGTATCGCCTTATCATAATCCACTGTTTTATTATAATAGGAAATCGCGGTTTCGTAATCGCCGCCGTTTTCGGCACGCTGACCCAGCTCATAATAGCATTCGTTAAGCAATGCGGCAGTTTGAGAATAGTCCTTTATTCCCTCCAGCACTTCGATTGCGCTTTCGTAATCGCCGCGGTCAACAAAGGTTTGGGCTTTTGAAAAGCTTTCACTGTAGCCACACTGTGTCATAATATCGCCGCCGCTTATAAGCGCGATTATCGCGACAAAAACCACCATAAGCAGTGCGATTGCACCGATGACACAGCCGCTTCGCTTCTCACCGAGCTGTTTCTGAATTTCTATCCGCTTCCTGCTCTGAGCCGACTGTGCCGAGCCCGATGCGGTATCCGATGAGGAATCCGATGCCTGAGCCGTTGCAGGTGTATCAAATGAAAGGGAACCTGCTTTCATTGCCGCCCTGATTGCCGCCGGAGAGGTCGGCGTATACTGCTTTCTCTGCGTCGGCTGAGCTGCTGTTGACGGCTGCTGAACAGGCTGAGGCTGAATCGGCGGCTGAATTATCACAGGCTGTGTTACTATGGGCGTAGGGACTGCGTTGGGCATCTGCTGCACTACCGGAACGGTGTTTGCCGACGCCGCAGGAGTTGATGTTGTTGCAGTCGGTGCGGTAGTCGGTGATGTGGTCGGCGTTACCGCTTCACTGCCGAATTCCGATATTGTACTGGTATCGACTATGGAAACCGGGGTGTTTTTCTTCTTCGGAAGCTGCTGCTTTGAAAAATTCAAGCCTCCCGATAAATTCGATTTCTGCTGATTGCCGGCATTTTTAGGCTTGCTCTGCTGAGGCGGACGTTTTCTCGGTATTTCCGGAAGCTCTGTCAAATCAGCACTCAGCTCCCTTGCCACGGCATTATGTGCCGCCTGCTTTATAAGCTCGCTTCTGATTGTTTCCTCCAGCATCAGCATCTGCCTTGGATCCGCCGAGACGGAAGCAATAATATCCGGATCCATCTGCGCCATTATCTGCTGAACCTTGTTAGGCTTCTGCGGCATGGCGTTTTTCTGAGGCTGCTTTTTCTTTTGCTGACCGGCAGGTGCTTTTCCTTTTTTCTGCTGTGCGGGCTTCTTTGCGGACGGAGCGTTTTTCTGTGCGCTTTTTTCGCCGCTTTTTGCCTTTGCTCCGGAAGCCGAATCCCTGGTTTTCAGCGGAGTTAAATCAAAAAGCTCATCACCGCCGACAATATCAATACCCGAATCTTCTTCCTCCGGCTCTTTTTCCGGCTCTGCTTCTTCCTCCGGCGCGCTTTCGTCCACATTCAAAAACGGCATGTATACGTAATCGCGCTCTTTTTTTGCCGCAGAAACCTTGCCGAATGAAAGAGAGAAATTTTCACCGTCATCGGCATCATCTTCGTCTGCGGTGCTGTCCTCATCTTCTTCGTCCACTACTTCGGGTATATTCAAAAACGGAAGAAAATTAAAATCTTCTTCCTTGCGCGCAGCATTGACCTTTCCGAACGAAAGACTGAATGATTCGCCGTCATTTTCTTCTTCGACGACCTCGTCATCGGTATTCTCATCGGGAAAAATTATAAGCATACCGTCATCATTCTCGCCATCGGCATTTATTTTATTGTCATCAAGAATGTCGCTCATGCTTTTGCGCCCCCTTTGCAATTCACCGGTTATTGCAAATGCTTTGGTATTTAATCTATATCAAGTACGTGTTCAAAATCAGAATGTATAACATATACACACTGATTTTATCACAAGTGATTCCATTTGTAAAGAAATTATAAATTAAATTTAAAGAGGGTTTTGCAGTGCATGGACTCAAACAGGATTTATCTGTCCGGAAAGCCGAAATTTTTCCGATAATTTATAAAAATGTCAAAAAATCTACAAAAGAATAACAAAAGACATCACATTAAGCAGTTGATTATTGGCTGAAAAAATTATATAATATATCGGTCGGGTGATGTTTTCAGCTCACGTAGTCCTCAATCAGCAGCAAAAGCTCACCGCGACCGCTGACGGTTATTCCATCTTCAAGCAATAGCTGTGCGTCCTGCGGAAGTGATTTCGGGTCTACGCCGATTATTCGCACCGGTTCGTCACTTCCGTCCGCAAATATCCCAATTCTGTCATCTATCGCCTTTACAATGTAAATTTCATCATTCTGTCATCTATCGCCTTTACAATGTAAATTTCATCGGACTGCTCCTGTTCCCCGGCTACTGCCGAGGTTCGGGCAGCTTTTCCCGTCAGTGACGGCGATGTGGCGGCAATAAAGATAAATGCAATTGAAAAAATCAGGGCGGCAACAGCAGCTAAGAAAAGCTTATTGGTCATTTTTCTACAGTCCTTTCCGTCGAGAGCGGCACTTATGAATATTTTCGGCGGTGCTTTCTCGAATTTAACTATATTTTTAACCGACTGATAGGCTTTATACAAAGAAAAGACGGGCAAAATACCCGTGTCAAAGCAAAGGGAGGCGAAACTGCATTGAACTTTTCGGAAGAATTAAAGGCGTTTTTCGGCAAACTGTCGGCAAGCGCAAAGAGCTTCGCTCAAAAATTCGCAAACGCCTGCGTTGATACCTGGGAAAACCTCAAGGTTGACCTGCGTGTATTCGCAGACCGTATTAAAAATCCGTCAAGGAGCAGTGATGAACAGCAATATCCGCGTGTATGGGTAGAAAACAACGGTGTCGGACGAGACGGCAATACTGTCCGCACTGCCGGAGCACGGCAGCCCAAACCGAAAATTCACATTGATGAAACAGTCAGAAGTCAATATGTGGACAACGGTTCAAGGGAAACGGTGCGTTCTCAAACTCGCAGCAAATATGACGAGGATTACAAGCGTCGCAAAAAGAGCGTTCCGAAATGGTGGAAAATCACAGGCGGCTTTTTGAAGTTTGTCATGAAAGCCGTTGCGACCGTTCTTCTCATCTGCGTAATGACAGGCTGTATTGTCGGAGCTACCGCCATGGTTTATGTTCTTGCTTTTCTTGACAAGGATATTGACTTTGACCTCTACAACCTCAAGATGAGCTACACTTCCTCTATTTACGTCGAAAATGACGACGGCACTTATTATGTTTATCAGGAGCTGCACGGTTCCGAGAACAGAATATGGGTTGATTACGAGGACATTCCCGTTAATATGCGCAACGCTTTTGTCGCTATTGAGGACAAGCGTTACTGGACACATTCCGGCGTTGACTGGAGACGTACCATATTCGCTTTCGGTAATATGTTCCTGCATTTGTCCGACGACAACCAGGGCGGTTCTACCATAACTCAGCAGCTAATCAAAAACGTTACCGAGGAAAACGAGGTAAGTATCGAACGTAAGCTGAAAGAAATATTCCGCGCCCTTGAGCTTGAACGGAAGTATTCAAAGAAAACCATTCTCGAAGCATACATGAACGTCATCGCACTAGGCAACGGCTGTAACGGCGTTCAGGCTGCGGCAAATACCTACTTTGACAAAGACGTTTCCGAGCTGACGCTGGCGGAAGCCTGCTGTATTGCCGGCATTACCAAAAACCCCTCCAAATACAATCCTCTATATCAGCCTGAGAACAACAAGGAGCGTGCAAGTTGGGTACTTCAGGAAATGCTGAATAACAACTTTATCACTCAGGAGGAATATGACCAGGCGTATATTGAAATTCAGGAAATGACCTACAATGAAAGTGCCAGGTACAACCCCGAAACCAAGAGCTACAATAACTGGTATGTTGACCAGATTATTTACGAGCTTAGAGAGGACTTGCAGACAAAAGCAGGCATGACCGAAACCGAAGCCAAAATGGCTGTTTACAACGGCGGCTTGCAGATTTATTCCTGCATGGACCTCGACCTGCAAAACAAGGTTGATTCGATTTTTGCAGATGCAAGTAACTTCAAAAAATTCCCCAAGAAAACTCAGCCCCAATGTGCAATCGTTGTTATGAACTACGAGGGTGAGGTAAAAGCTCTGAGCGGCGGACGAGGTACTAAATCATCGGATTTGTGTCTTAACCGCGCTACTCAGTCACAGCGACAGCCAGGTTCATCATTCAAGCCTCTGGCAGTCTACGGTCCTGCCGTGGAAATGGGTTATCTCGAATACTCAACTCCTGTCACAAACTCTCCGTCTCTGAAAGTTAACGGCAAGAACTGGCCGAAAAACTCCGGATATTCAAGCTACACAGGCAAGAATATTCCGACCGCAAAGGCAATTGAGATTTCCGCAAACTGCGTAGCTGTAAGAATTTCCACCTATATCGGCTACAGCAAAGCCTTTGACTTCATGACCGAAAGACTCGGACTTACTCTTGTTTCCAGCAGAACGATAGGCAACACCGTATTCAGCGACAAAAACCCCTCCACCTGTCTGGGCGCACTTACCGACGGTGTTACCGTTCTTGAAATGACAGCGGCATACGCCACATTCGGCAACGGTGGCAAGCTCTATGAGCCTATTTTCTACACAAAGGTGTATGACGCCGACGGCACTCTGCTTATTGACAACACCAAGAATGTACCTACTCAGGCATTCTCAAAGGATTCAGCCACCATAATGAACTATCTGCTCCGTATGCCGGTTAACGGCTCTCAGGGTACGGGACGTAAAGCCAAAATCAGCGGTCATACGACCTTCGGCAAAACCGGTACTACTTCCGATAACAAGGACAGATATTTTGCAGGAGGCACTTCCTATTATGTTGCCGCCTGCTGGTTCGGTTATGATATTCCGGCAAAGCTCGAAATAACAAGCCCCAACCACGCAATGGCTGCATGGAAGCTTGTTATGCAGGCCGCTCATAAGGGTCTTGAAAGCAAGAGCTTCTCAAACATGAGCAGCAATGTTGTTGCTTATAAGTATTGTACCTCCTCCGGTGGTCTTGCCAGCGCAAGCTGTCCGTCCACGGCAACAGGCTACTACCGCAAAGACACCAAAATGCCTATCTGTCCCGTTCACGGCGGCGGCGTTGCCAATGATGCCTACACGCGGTTCATTACAAACAAGAGCTCCTTTGCAACCGGCGAAAGCGGTGAATCAGGCGAATCTCAGGAAAATATAACCACGACAACATCTGCTTCCACCACTCCGCCTCCGGTAGTAACAACCACGTCAAGCAATTCCACAACAACCACCACGACTACCACTACAACCACTACAGAGCCGCCTACCACGACCACCACTACAACTACTACAGAGCCGTCTACCACAACAACCACCACGACCACGACTACTGCAACCACCACAACAACTACTCAGGCTTCTGTTGAGCCTGACAACGAAGCGGCATAATTTTGAAAATCGGTGTGAAAAGCTTTCGCTTTTCACACCGATTTTGAGTATAAACAAGTGGCTGTAAAAACCGCAAGTTTTTTACAGCCACTTGTTTAATTTATGAAAGCTTTTCCTCAATCAAAAATGCCCTGCATTTTTTTAAGCTGAGCTTCGGTATAATAAACCGCCGGGCTTGCATTTTCTCTACCGGGAGTCGGCTTTGAAAAATAAGCCATTGCATCGCTTTCGGTCACATATCCGTAGGAAGAATTATCGGGAACAAATACCAGTTCGATTTCCGCACAAAGCCTGTCCTGCGGTGAAAATATCATAACCCTCTCATCTTCTTTTCCGAGTTTAAAGCTCGTGTGAATGTAACCGGCAGAATCAATTTTATCCTTGCCCGAACAAAATACCAGCAGATAGCCTTTCGGTTCGATTGTCGTCCCCTCCGGAAATTTCCATTTGTCGATTTTTTCCGGATTGTCCGTCATTTTGTAGCCGCTTAAATCGACCCAATCATCTGTGCCGTTGTAAAGCTCTACCCAATCATTATAATCACCCTCACAGTCATAAATAACGGAACGATTATCGGTCATGTACTCGTTAATTCTTATGGTTGCAACATCATATTTCAGATTTTCAATCGTTTCGGAGCTTTCTCCCGAATTTGCGCTTCCCGGAGTCGGAGACGACATCCAGACGAGCTTATCGTTCAAAATGCCGTACGACACATTGCTTTTACTTTCGGGTACGGTCAAAGCACTTATAATATTGCCTGCCGAATCGGAAAGATATATCGTCTCCCCTTTTGATGAAAGTGCAAAATCAGTATGTATGACACCGTTTTCGTCAACGCCGGAAAGTCTTGACATATAAATCAGAACATATTCACCCGGCTCAACGGTCAGCTCCTCAATCAGGAACTTATCAAGCTTGTCCGGATTATCGCTGAGGTAATGTCCCGACAGGTCAACCGTTCTGCTTCCCGAATTGTAAAGCTCTATCCAGTCGTAGCACTTGCCGTTAGCCGCCGGTGCAAACAGCGAATTATCCGTCATTACCTCGTTTATACGAATTTCCGTGTCCCAGTAAGCCTTAGCCACTGCCTGTGTGCCCCCGTCCTCCGGGCTTTCTCCCGTACAGGTTACCGCAAGCAGTATTACAGCCAGAATAAAGAGCATCAGAGCACCTATTGTGTACTTTTTATCCACCCGGTTTGCCCGTGCTTTCATTTCCTCCAAGCTAACTCTATTCATACCGTGTCTCCCTTTCAGTGAGGTATGTACACATTGTTGTAACGTGTAAAATGTTTCTACGCTTATGTTAACATAACAATGCTAAAAAAACAAGTACGGTTATTATTGCCGCAGACTTTCAGCAACCTTTCAGCTCCGTACGATACGGATATTCAAGCATGACTTTAAGTATTTCTCTGTCGGTAATTTTCATTCCGTCCTGTGCGATACAGCCGACATTATGTATGGTTTCTTCAAGTCTTTGAGCCACTATTCCCTCTCCCTGCAAAAAGCTTGTACCGGCTTTTGCCATATCAAACGCCATTTGCATACAATTAAGGGACGCTGCAATTTTAGCCGCACAGGAAGCTTTTGCCCCGTCACAGAGAATGCCGCTTCCGATTGCAAGAGTGTTGCTGACTACCTCCATTATCTGCTCTCGGCTCATATCCGCAAGATACGCTATTCCTGCTCCTGCCGCTGCTGCCGCGCTCACCGCACCGCAATACGCCGAAAGCTTTCCGATATAGCATTTTTCATATATTGCAATGAGATTTGCCATGAGCAAAGCTCTGTACATTTTTTCTTCGCAAATTCCTTTTTCATCACAGTATACAGCTATGGGACAGGCAATTGTTATTCCCTGATTGCCGCTTCCCGAATTTATCACGACAGGCATTTTACAGCCGCTCATACGCGCATCTGAACCGCCTGCGGCAAGTGCCGTTCCTTTTTTTATCGGGTCATTATCCGTAAGCTTTGAATACAGCATTTTTCCGATTGCCGCACCGCTGCCCTTTTCTATCCCCTCTTTGCCGATTGCAGTGTTAAAATCTACCTGATTTTTCAAAAGCTCGCGCAATTGCGTATGCTCTGTGTTCATTATGGGCACATTCACCGCATATTCAAAAATCGAATCCGGCGTCATTTCAACGGCAAAATCTCCAAACTCCTTTTCCACCGTCTCCGATTCGTCCTTATAAATCAGCTTGCCGTCAAGCTCTACACGGCGGTACATGTTATGGTGATTTACCATTTCGACCAATGCGCTGTGCCCGGCACCGGTTGCCTCTATGCGCACGTAAAGATTTTCAACGTCTTCCTCGTGGCAAACTGTAATTGAGCCGCTGCTTAGCAGCTCCTCTGCGATTTTCAGAGTGTTTACATCGGCGGTTTCCAATATCTGAAGTTCCTTGCCGGAATCTCCGCAGGCTATGCCCATTGCCACTGCCGTTTCAATTCCGCGTCTGCCACCGGTGTTCGGTATCGTTACCGCTTTAACGTTCTTTATAAGATTTCCGCTACAATACACTGTGGTTTTAACCGGTATATCGCCCAGCACTTCTCTTGTTTTTGCTCCGGCAAGAGCAAGAGCTATCGGCTCTGTACAGCCCATTGCAGGCAGTAAATCCTTTGTCAGTACTTCCCTGTACATTTCATAATACTTTCTCATTACTACCCTCCTGCCGCTACTTCAAATAAGCTTCCATTCGATAAATGGGCTGTCCGAGTGATGAAAACTTTTCCTCGTATTCAGTCACGATATTGCCCTCAAAGCCGCTGTTGTGTAAATCAAGAGACACATTTCGTATGACATATCCCGCTTCCGAAACACTTTCGATTGAATATTCAAAAAAGGCTCTGTTGTCCGTTTTCTGCTCTATTCTGCCGCTGTCGCACAAAAGCTCCCTGTAAAGAGCCAGAAACCGGGGTGCGGTAAGGCGGTGGTTTTTATAATGATTTTTGGGATACGGGCAGGAAAAATTGAGGTAAATCCGTTCCACTGTGCCCTTTGGAATGAATCTGTTCAGATATTCCGCACCGATACACATGAATTTCAGATTTTCAATGCCCTCCGAAACACAGCTTTCACAGGCTGTTACAATAACATTTTCCTGCACCTCAACTGCAATGATGTTTTTATCCGGATTCGCCTTTGCAAGCTCACAGGCAAATCTTCCTTTTCCACAGCCTATTTCAAGCCACAACGGTGCTTCTCTGCCGAAAATTCCCTTAATATCAAGGTTTTCCGTACCATCGGCTTTCTTTCTGCTGTCACGATCATCACATCTGACAGCTATTTGCACTCCTGCACTTTTTTCCATTCTGGAAGTGAGATTTTTCTTGTGTCTCAGTCTCATAAATCTGCCTCCCGACAGCTAAATTTTGACCGCCGATTTTCACCGACGGTCGTTGTTTTATTTATCCTGCTCCTGCGCATACTTCTTGATAGCATCAAAGGAAGCATCGCTGATGACATGCTCGATTTTGCAGGCATCCTCTGCGGCAGTTTCCGCATTTACTCCCAGATGCACCAGAAAATCGGTTAAAAAAGTATGCCGCTCATATATTTTCCTGGCAACCTCAAGCCCTGCCTCGGTAAGCGTAAGATAGCCGTTTTCATCCACTTTTACATATCCGCCGTTTTTAAGCAGACCGATTGCACGGCTGACG
Source organism: uncultured Eubacteriales bacterium (assembly GCA_964500965.1). Classification (GTDB taxonomy): domain Bacteria; phylum Bacillota; class Clostridia; order Oscillospirales; family Acutalibacteraceae; genus JAISGQ01. Next base: position 29,150 of record CAZCQZ010000012.1, read on the forward strand.
CTGGGCTTTGAATATCCCATATATTCACCAACGTCAATTGAACGCACCGCGTTACTGGTCTTTGAAAGCACGTAGATTGATTCAATATACATTTCGCCTGATTCCTGAAGATGCAATGTCAGCCCTCCCCAAACATATTATTAGTAGTATACCACAGTATTTTCGTTATTTCAAGCAAAATCACCGATACCTTTCAGCATCGGTGATTTTGCTTGAATTTTATTGATTTACTATACTTTCTTTGCGTATGTGCCTATAACCCAACCGGTTTTGCTTCCGACGGTTATCTTATACCAGGTTGTTCCGCTGACTTTCTTAGTCTCGGTATAAGTATAGGTTGCGCCTTTCTTTACGGTGGTAACAACGCTGTAGCTCGTACCTGCTCCCTTTCTGACATTTACGGTTGCGCCGGTTATCTGCACTTCCTTTGCCGCCGCTGTGGTAGCCTTGGTAGTCGTGGTAGTTGCCTTTGTTGTCGTTGCCGCAGTTGTTGCGGTTGAAACAACCTTTGCATATGTGCCTATGACCCAGCCGGTTTTGCTTCCGACGGTTATCTTATACCAGGTTGTTCCGCTGACTTTCTTAGTCTCGGTATAAGTGTAGGTTGCGCCTTTCTTTACGGTGGTAACAACGCTGTAGCTCGTACCTGCGCCCTTTCTGACATTTACGGTCGCGCCGGTTATCTGCACTTTCTTTGCCACCGCTGTGGTGGCTGTAGTAGTTGCCTTTGTGGTGGCGGTTGCCTCAGTTGTTGTTGTAGTGGTAGTTGCAGTAGTTGTAGTTGTGGTTGTTGTAGTAGTGGTAGTGGTAGTTGTAGTTGTGGGTGCGGCTTCCGCAGTTGTGGACTGCGTAGTAGTTGCCGCCGTAGTTGAAGCCACAGTGCCGGAAATCACCGATACATATGCTCCGGAAACCCAGCCGGTTTTTGTCCCCGAATATACTATTTTATACCATTTAACGCCGCTTACCGTTTTTGAATCGGTGTAAACATAGGTTTCGCCTTTCTTTACGGTGGTAACAACGCTGTAGCTTGTGCCTGCGCCTTTTCTGACGTTTACGGTTGAGCCTGTAATCTTCAGCTTATTTGCGGCAGCCGTTGTTGTGATGGTTACTGCCGTAGTTGTAGTGGTTGCGGCAGTTTCGGACGCATCGGTTGCACTTGTCACATCTGTAGCATTTGTAATGTCTGTTGCGCTTGTAATATCTGTTGCACTGACTGTTGAGGTTGTCGGCGCAGTCGTTGAATTTGAGGTTGAGATTACCTTGACATAAGTACCGCACACCCAACCGGTTTTTGAACTGCTAAGTGTTATTTTATACCATGTTACTCCGTCATCGGCTTTGGCGGTTGCGGTATATACATATTCCTCGTTCTTACTTACCGTTGTTGTTTTGCTGTAGCTTGTGCCTGCTCCTGTACGGACATTTACCGTGCTTCCCGTAATCTTGAGTTTCGCTTCATTTGAAGTTTCGGGAGTTGTGGCGTTAGTCGCTGTCTGCTGGTCAACTCTGACGTAGCTGCCGCTAATCCAACCGGTTTTTGTTCCGGAATATACTATTTTATACCATTTTGTGCCGGATACTGTTTTTGTGTCAACCCATTTATACGGCTTTGAGGCATCGGCATACGCAACAACGCTGTATGACGAACCGGCGCCCTTGCGAATAGCCGCGCTGTCCTTTGTGATTGTAACCGTCGGAGCGTTTTCGGCACCCTCCGGTGCAATGCCCTTGCACGCACCCGACTTTCCGAAATCGTATGTAACGCCGTCAACGGTGAAATAGCCAACGACAAATTCGCCCTTGTAATAATAATAGGTATTGCCGTCAAATTCATACCAGCCGGTATCGGGATATGAAATCATGCTGATTTTAAACCACTTTTCCCAAACGGGGAAGTAGTTTCCGTAAAGGGTACAATACTGCATATCCTTTTGCGAATTTCTGGCATCGACAACCATGTCAACGCCGTTTTCATCTCTGCCGACATACACGCCGGCATGACCGTCCATCCACAAGCCCAATCCGTGAACTCTGGGGATAGTAGTCATTGAGCCTTTTACCGTTGCCGCATCGCACAGAGCCTTTGCTCCGCCGCCCTTACCGTTGCAGTAAGAACGGATAAGTCCCGAACAGTCAACCGCTCCGGCAGACGAGCCGCCGTATTTATAATCCCATTTTTCGCGGTACGCCTTTAATGCCCATTCAGCCATTCCGATTCCGGTTTTGCCGCTTATAACCGCCGCCTGTGCAGGGGTTGCCGCCGGAATCATTACGCCGAGCATTATAGCCACGCATAAAATCATTGTCAGTAAAAACTTAGCTGTCTTTCTCATGTAGTACCTCCGAAATCATGACAAATATGCCTTGTCTTTTTCCGATTCTAATTCTACCACATCTTACTTGATTCTGCAATATTTTCATTGTAAATATTTTGTAACTATTTTATGTTAAGTAAAAGGCGGAGCATCTTCCACTCCGCCTTTTCGTTTGAATTATACAATGTTTTTATACATATATTTTGAAATTGTGCTGCAAACCGCATAAACTCCCTGTGAATCCCTTGTCGCCTTTGCTCCGGTGGTGATAACAACTACTCCGTCACCTGTTGTGGGATTGTATGACATCAGCGAAAGAACCCCGTAAGCGTTACCCGTATGATAGTACAGCTCGCTTTCCCCGTAGAGATTTGCTTTGTACCGCAGTGGCATACACTGATAGAATGAGCCGCCGTACTGGGACTTTTTAAACATCTTTTTTTCGATTATCTCGACGGATTCAGGTGTAAGTATCTGCACCTCATTGTATGTGCCGTCGTTTGCAAGCATTGCGACAAATTTTGCCAAATCCTGAGCAGAGGTTGTAAGTCCTCCGGCATACACTTTTGCATTTGCACCCGGATTTGAACTTCCTTTATATTTTTTAGCGGCAGAAACGCTCCTCGAAACCTTTCCACTGTAATAATACAGTGTTGCCAGCTTTGAGGTATTGTTCACGTTGCCCGAACAGAATGCCGCGTCCATACCAAGAGGTCCGAAAATATTTTCCTTTGCATATTTATCAAGGGTTGTTTCTGCGGCAACTTCAAGAGTAGCACCTGCAACTCCCACTGCATAGTTGTTGTATGCCCACATTGAGGATGCTCCTACCGTGCCCTTTCTGTAGTTACCGGATTTTTTAAGTTGCGAAAGCGTAGCGGCTTTTGTAGATGCATAGCCAAGATTTTTAAGCGTTGACGTATGCGTAAGCAGGCTTTTCAGCGTTACTTTTTTGGGCAAGCTCGTATTCCAATATGTGCCTATGTTCTCGTCAATGCTTACTATTCCGTCCTCCTGCATTTTCATTGCGCACACCGCAACCGCAACCTTTGAAATCGAAGCAACTCTGATTTTGTTATCACTTGTCATCTTCGCAGTCTTTTTTGTCGCGTAACCGTAATTGAAAACATCGGTGACAACTCCGTCATCAATTACCGCAACCTGAATACCTGTAGCACCATATTTCTTTGCCATGGCATTTACATACGCCTGCGCAATTGTTTTATCGGAATTTTCAGTAAGCTCTATCTTTGTGCAGTATTTTGAGGATACCCACCCTGTTTTTGAGGAAGTATACTGAATTTTATACCACGTTGTGCTTCCGGCTTTTTTAGAACCGAGATAATCGTATACTGTTCCTGCTGCCGCCGTGCCAAGCTTTTTATAGTTCGTTCCGGCACCTTTGCGTACATTTAACGTACTTCCTCCCGTAACCATTACAACATATTTTTTCACGGTTGCCGCTGTAGTAGTTGTGGTGGTTGTGGTCGTACTCTCCACGGTTGTGGTTGTTGTCGTGGTTGTATCTGAGCCGGAAGCCGCAACAATGCTTTCCGTTGTCGATTTAACATCAGTTGAGGACGTTGCCGTAGTTGTTGCAGAGGTTTCGACCGTAGTTGTCAAAAGGGTTGAATACTGACTTATTACCCAGCCTGCCGTTGTTTCCGTATACTGAATTTTATACCATATTACACCATCACTTGCCGCTTGGCTGTCCAAATAAGTGTAGGTTGAGTTTTTAGACACCGTGCCTATCTTTGAGTATTCCGTACCTGCCCCAACGCGAACATTCACGGTGCTACCGGTAATTTTGACGGCATAAGCGTATTCAACTGTCATTGCTGTCGGCAACGAGGTTGACATAACATCAACTTCCGATGCTACCGCGCTGATTGGTACTGCCGCAATCAGCATCACAAGGACTAAAAGCATCAAAATAATTCTTTTCACACAAACCATTCCTTTCTATTCCTTATTATTCAGGTTATCACATCTTTCATTATATTTCAAGTAAAAACTTATACTTGCGACTATTATATTTAATATGAGTCGTGTAGCTTTGAGAAAATTTTATTGAATAATTGTATAAGCTTCTAATTATTATTGATTTTTCTCCTGCTTTGCTCTAGAATATACTTTGGGGGTGTTATCAATGATATATATTCTTGAGGACGATGACAGTATACGCAATTTTGTCATTTATGCGTTAAGCTCGTCCGAATTTGAAGTTCGGGGCTTTGACCGTCCATCCGCACTCTGGACTGCTCTTGAAAATGAAACGCCCGATATTTTTCTCCTCGATATTATGCTTCCGGAGGAGGACGGCATTGAGGTTTTAAAGAAGCTTCGCAGTCGCAGTGAAACGGCAAATATTCCGGCTATTATGCTCACCGCCAAGGATTCGGAATACGACAAGGTTATAGGTCTTGATGCAGGCGCGGACGATTATATTTCAAAACCTTTCGGCATAATGGAGCTTATTGCCCGTATTAAAGCTATTCTCCGCCGCTCGGCAAAATCCGACCCCTCGTCCCTGCTCACCTTTGATATTTTAACCATTGATGAAAAAGCGCACTCTGTGCAAGTCGGCGGCGATAATGTCACGCTTACTTTAAAAGAATACGAGCTGCTTTTACTGCTGGCGAAAAATGTCGGCACCGTCATGACAAGAGATGTTATACTGGAAAAAATCTGGGGCTATGATTATGACGGCGAAAACCGCACCGTTGACGTACATGTCCGTACATTGCGCCAAAAGCTGGGCGATGCCGGTGCACTTATCGACACCGTCAGAGGTGTGGGCTACAAACTGATGCCCCATCTTAATTTAACTTAAATTTTACGTCAATTTTACATTTAACATAGATTTAACATTCACCTTATCTGTATTTAACACAATACCTTTATGTTGATAATTGTTGTAATATGAATAATAAACAAGTGAGGTATTCCTATGAGTTGGCAAGATATTCTTACCCTGCTCGGCGGACTTGCAATGTTCCTTTTCGGTATGTCTCTTATGAGCAGTGCTCTCGAAAAGCGCGCAGGCAGTCAGCTTAAAACCATACTCAGCAAGCTCACCACAAATCCTTTCAAGGGCTTTCTTTTAGGACTGGTCGTTACTCTTATCGTCCAGTCTTCCTCTGCTACCACCGTCATGGTTGTCGGCTTTGTCAATTCCGGCATTATGACACTGGGACAGGCTGCCGGCGTTATCTACGGTGCTAACCTGGGTGCGTCCATTACGGCATGGCTTTTAAGCCTTACCGGTATCAGCGATGATGCCAGCTTCCTGTTACAGCTCTGCAAGCCCTCTACATTTACGCCGATCCTCGCCTTTGTGGGCATTGTTATGTTCATGTTTATGAAAAAGGCAAAGTTTAAGGACACCGGCATGATTCTGCTGGGCTTTGCCATTCTCATGTTCGGCATGGAAACAATGTCCGGCTCTGTTGAGGGCTTGAATGACAACGAAGCTTTCACAGGCGTGCTTACAATGTTCGGCAACAATCCCGTTCTGGGTGTTCTTGTAGGTGCCGGATTTACTGCCATTATCCAATCCTCCGGTGCCTCGGTCGGCATATTGCAGGCACTTTCAAACGTCGGTCTTATCACGTATTCCGCCGCTGTTCCCATTATTATGGGTCAGAACATAGGCACATGCATAAGTGCCGCCATTTCTTCAATCGGTGCTAACGCAAACGCAAAACGCGCTTCCGTAATTCACACCCTCTTTAATGTTCTCGCCACTCTCGTGCTTCTTCCGATTTTCTATCTTGTTTCCGCGCTTTTCGGAGAACATATGCCGATTTTGCAGGCGAATGCCTCTCCCGTGGGCATTGCGTTTGTCCACACCGGTTTTAAAATTCTGGCACTTCTCATCATCACTCCGTTTTCCAAACAGCTTACGGCACTCGCCTGCAAGCTCGTTCCCGATAAGAAAGACCAGCAAATCGAACTTCTCGACGAGCGTCTGCTTGCAACCCCCTCCGTCGCCGTTGAGCGTTGCCGTGTTGTGACTGTTTCGATGGCAAAAAAAGCCGTAAAATCCCTCAAAACCGCTTTCACTCTCCTGAACAGCTACAGTGAGAAGACCTGTAATCTTATTCGCGAAAAGGAAGCGGAGGTTGACCGATATGAGGATATGCTGGGTACATATCTTGTTAAGCTCAGCAGTCAGGCAATGAACGAAAACGACAGCGAAGAAGCAACAAAGCTGCTGCACCTTATCGGTGACTTTGAACGAATTTCCGATCACGCTGTCAACATTGTCGAATCCGCTGAGGAAATTCACGACAAAAAGATTGTTTTTTCCGCTGAAGCAAAGCAGGAAATGAATGTCCTCATCAACGCCGTTACCGAAATTCTGGATCTTGCACTGACTGCATTTGATGAAAACAACCTCGATTGCGCCGCTCTGGTTGAGCCTCTTGAGGAGGTTATCGACCACCTTAAAAAGGAAATGCGTCGCAGACATACCCTGCGACTTCAGAAAAACGAATGCACCATTGAGCTCGGATTCGTTTACTGCGACCTTATCATCAGCCTTGAAAGAGTTGCCGACCACTGTTCAAACATCGCCGCATGTCTTATGGAAATCGACAACGACAAGCTTTCAATGCACGAGTACATCGAAAATCTTAAAACCGGTACAGCCGATGATTTCAACAACAACTACCAGCTTTTCAACATGAAATATGCACTTTGATATTTTCCCGGATGTGATACTATGACAAAGCGAATCTTCAAGTGTATTCTTTTGGCTTCACTTGTCACCCTTGCAGTAAGCTCGGCTTTTTTCATTGCGATTATCTTTATGCTTTATTCGCACAGCATAAACACAGAAGCTCCCACAACTTTCCGGGAGCTTCTTGCCGCTGTTTTACATCTTATAATTATTCTTACCATTGCCGTTTTTATTCTCTCTGTCGTTTTGGCAAAATACATGTCAAAGCGTATCGTCAAGCCTATCAACTCACTTTCCCTGACCTCGCCCGACTGTACTGTCGGCGGATACCCGGAGCTTGAACCTCTGGCCACAAAGCTCCGCCGTCAAAATGCGCTTATCAAAGATCAGATGACCGAGCTTGAACGGCGGCATAATGAATTCAACTCAATAACCGAGGGTATGAGTGAGGGCTTCATTATCGTTGACAGAAACATGAATATCGTTTCGTTTAACAGTGCCGCCAGCGAAATTTTCAGCTTCAACGATTCTTCAAAGGGCTTTGAGAATTGCAGGGACGCTTACGATACCATACACTACGCGGCGAACGGTAATTCCTGCGAGCGTGAATTTGAGCTCGGAGGTCGTTTTTTCAGAATTTTCGCCAGCCCTGTCAGCGGCAGCTCTCACGGCGGCGCAGTCGCAATTGTGCTGGACATAACGGAGCGCGCTCAGCGTGAAGCCATGCGCCGTGAGTTTTCCACAAACATTTCCCACGAGCTTAAAACTCCCCTGACCACCATACACGGTGCGGCTGAAATGCTTAAATCCGGCATGGTCAAGCCGGAGGACACCGCAAATTTCGGCACGATGATATATAATGAGTCCGACCGACTTATCACCCTTGTTCAGGACATTCTTCGTATTTCTCAGATTGACGAGGGAAGCATGAGCGATGAGGACTGCGATGTTGATATTTTTTCACTTTCGCAATCGGTCATTTCCCGACTTGCCCATATTGCCGCGCGTAAAAACGTTTCTTTCGCCCTTGACGGAAACAGCACTGTTGTACATGGCTCCGAGGCGTTTCTTGAGGACATTGTTTACAATCTTATCGACAATGCCGTAAAGTACAACAAGGAAAACGGCAACGTAACCGTTTTTGTCAAAACGGTTGATTCTCACCCTGTTTTTGAGGTTTCCGATACCGGAATCGGTATTCCTCCCGACCAGCTCGGCAGAGTTTTTGAACGTTTTTACCGCGTCGATAAAAGCCGCTCAAAGGCAATCGGCGGTACCGGCTTGGGACTTTCAATCGTCAAACATGCGGCAGCTTATCACAATGCCGATATTTCAATAGAAAGTGAACCGGATGTCGGCACTAAAGTTACCGTCACATTTCCGTGACAGCTCGGAGGAACTTAAATGCTCAATTCATTCAGGCATTTCCGTACTATCACCAAACACCGCCACCGTGTAATGGCGCACTGCTTCAGGGCAGGCATCGGTTGGCAGGGTCTGTTCCATGACCTTTCAAAGTATTCTCCCACGGAGTTTCGTGCCGGTGCTCGCTTTTTTCAGGGCACACGAAGTCCGAACGAAATGGAAAGAGAGCAAAACGGCTACTCTCTCGCATGGATGCACCACAAAGGCAGAAACCGTCACCATTTTGAATACTGGACGGACTACAACCCTGTCACAAAGCGCATTGAGCCTGTGGAAATGCCGATACGCTTCGTTAAGGAAATGTTTTGCGACCGTGTTGCCGCAAGCAAGATTTACAACGGCAAAAATTATAACGATTCAATGCCCCTTGATTATTTTCTGAAAGGCAAGCCGCGCAGAGTTATTCACCCGAAAACCGGCGCACTTATTGAATCGCTTCTTACCATGCTCGCCGAAAAGGGTGAAAAAGCGACATTTCAATACATAAAAACACTTAAATAGTTAAATTCACATTTTTTCTATTGACAGATTCATCTCACATGATAAAATAAAGGAAATCAAAGTCACATGAACATTGGCTTTTGCCGTAATTTGGAGGGTTATTATGTCAACAATATCGTTTATTATCGGAATGCTTATTCTGGGTCTGCTCACTCTCATCTCCGCTTTCGTAATTTCCGGTGCAATCACCGTTTCGGGAAAGGGTAAGGGCGCAGACGAGCCTGTTCTCCGTCAGCCTGAGATGAGATATTTCACCGATTTTGATACCGCCGATTATCTCGGTATTACCCCCGATGAGCTTACAAGCCTCAGAGAAAAAGGTCTGCTTGACGGCGTTTATGTTACCGTTCTTTCCACCGACCCCAACGGCAGAGAGGAATTTTACGATGTCGATTCAACCGGTCGTGAGGTTATCCGCACTCGTCCCGCTACCGTTGATACGGTTCGCTGCATCTATTCAAAGGAGCTTCTCGATGCACGTATGAACGAAATTATGAAGGACGGCAAAACCATCAATCTCAGATAATCACTGTTATGTATGCCGAGGGCTGTAAAAACGAAAGTTTTTTACAGCCCGTTTTTCTTTCCCTGATGAGTATTACAATAATAACACTTGTAATTTTCCGCAAATTATGTTACAATTCTGACGATGTGCGGTGAAGTATTGACCGCCTGATATTGTCGGTAATTAACCTGCGGTTAGTTACAAAAGAAAGGAAGCTTTTTGACATGAATTATCTCAACAAAAAGAGCGTCGAAGACATCGACGTAGCAGGCAAAAAAGTTTTAGTCCGTTGCGACTTTAACGTACCCTTTGACGGTGAGGGCAACATCTCCGATACCAAGAGAATTGACGAAGCTCTCAAGACTATCCGTTATCTGCTTAACAACAACGCTAAGGTTATCCTTTGCTCTCACCTCGGTCGTCCCAAGGGTGAGTTCAATATGAAGTATTCCCTCGCCCCTGTTGCCGCTTATCTTTCCGAGCAGCTCGGCTTTGAAGTAAAAATCGCTTCCGATGTTATCGGTGACAGCGCAAAGGCTCTTGCTGCCGAGGTTGAAGCAGGCAAAGCTGTTATGATTGAAAACGTTCGCTTCCACAAGGAAGAAGAAAAGAACGACCCCGATTTTGCAAAGGCTCTCGCTTCTCTTGCAGAGGTTTACGTTAACGATGCTTTCGGCACCGCTCACAGAGCTCATGCTTCTACCGCAGGCGTTGCCGATTATCTCCCCGCTGTTTGCGGCTACCTTATCCAGAAAGAAATCTCCATCATGGGCAAGGCTCTTGCCGACCCTGCACGTCCCTTTGTCGCAATCCTCGGCGGTGCTAAGGTTTCCGACAAGATAGGCGTTATCAACAACCTCCTCGAAAAAGTCGATACTATCATCATCGGCGGCGGTATGGCTTACACCTTTATGAAAGCTCTCGGCTATTCTATCGGTGATTCTATCTGTGAGGACGATAAGGTTGAGCTTGCAAAGGACATGATGGCAAAGGCAAAGGAAAAGAACGTCAACTTCCTTATTCCTCAGGACAATGTTGTTGCCACTGCTTTTGACCCCGACGCAGATTATCAGACCGTTGATTCCGACAAGATTCCCGCAGGCTGGCAGGGTCTTGATATAGGTCCTAAGACCGCTGAAATCTTCGCTAACGCTATCAAGGGCGCAGGCACTGTTGTCTGGAACGGACCTATGGGCGTTTCCGAGTGGGAAAACTTTGCTAAGGGCACTATCGCTGTTGCTACCGCTGTTGCAGAGAGCGGTGCTGTTTCTATCATCGGCGGCGGTGATTCCGCTGCAGCCTGCGAAAAGCTCGGCTTTGCAGATAAGATGACCCACATTTCCACCGGCGGCGGAGCTTCCCTCGAATTTCTTGAGGGTCTTGAGCTTCCCGGCATTGCTTGCCTTAACGAGAAATAATTAAGCTTTGTGCGGCGGGCGTTACTTTGCGTCCGCCGTATATTGCAATATTTTTTCGCAACAAGGAGGAATTTAAGCTTGTCCGTAAAGAAAAAATCCGGTGCCGCTATTCTCGCACTGGAAAACAAACTTAAAAAAGCCCGTTTGCTGAATATTATCCTTGCAGGCGTATGTGCCGTGCTGGTCATAATTCTTGTTATTTTTATTATCGACACAGCTTCCTGCGGCACAGGTCACGACCTGCCTCTTAATGTCGAAGCTTCAAGCTCCGATACCGCTTCATTATCGGAATTTGTCGGCACCTATCAGTACGTTTCAACCGACTACGGCTTTGCCCTTGAATTTACCGAGGACGGCGCAGTATGGTTTTATGAAGCCACAAAGGACGAAACTCTGATGCGCGGCTTCGTCGGTGAGGTAACCAGGGCTTCGGAGGTTTCGGGAAGCGACAGCTCTGAGGGCTATTATATTCCGCTTTATTATGTGGATTTTACCCCTTATATCACCGCTCATATCGACATTACACATACTGCCGACGGCAATATCACCGTCACTCAGATTGACGAAAGCGCACCGCTTTCCGAATATATCCCCTTTGGCGAATCAGTTACCCTCTCCCCTGTTGAAAACTATTCACTCAGCCAGGTCATTGTTAACCTGTATTCAGACCAGATGACCGAATAATTATATCCGGAGGTTAAATAATATGAACAAGACAAAACGTTCTGCGGTTATCGCAGGCAACTGGAAAATGAACAACAACCCCGAGCAGACCACCGCTCTTATCGGCGCAATCGCTCCTCTTGTAAAGGACGCCGACTGCACCGTTATCTGCTGTGTTCCCTTTATCGACCTTCATGCAGCTCTCAAAGCCGCAGATGGAACAAACATTAAAATCGGCGCCGAAAACTGCCACTGGGCTGAAAAAGGCGCTTTCACCGGCGAAATCTCCGCTCCCATGCTCAAGAGCATCGGCGTTGAGTATGTAGTTCTCGGTCACTCCGAGCGCAGACAGTATTTCGGTGAAACCGATGCTACTGTTGCAATGCGCGCAAGAGCCGCTCTCGACAACGGTTTGAAGCCTATCATCTGTGTCGGTGAAGTTCTGGAGCAGCGTCAGGAGGGCATCACCGCTCAGGTTGTTAAAAATCAGGTTGTTAAGGCTTTTGAGCAGATAAACGAAGATGAGCTTAAAAACGTTATCATCGCTTATGAGCCTGTTTGGGCTATCGGCACAGGTCTTACCGCTACCGATGAGCAGGCAAACGAAGTCTGCCACATCATTCGTGAGCTTCTTGCCGAGCTTTATTCCGCTGAAGCCGCCGAAGCTTTCACAATCCAGTACGGCGGCTCTATGAACGACGGCAATGCCGAGGGTCTTCTCGACCAGGTTGACGTTGACGGCGGTCTTATCGGCGGTGCTTCTCTTGTTGCCGAAAAGTTTGCAGCTATCGTAAAGGCTGCAAGCAGATAAGGAGTTTTTATAACTATGAAAAAACCTCTTGTACTTTGCATAATGGACGGCTTTGGCATTAAAGACGAGTACGGCAATGCCATTGCCGCCGCAAACACACCTAATCTTGATAAAATTTTCGCTGAAAACCCCTGCACTCAAATCGGTGCGTCCGGCATGGATGTCGGTCTGCCCGACGGTCAGATGGGCAACAGTGAGGTCGGTCACACAAATATCGGTGCCGGTCGCGTTGTTTATCAGGAGCTTACAAGAATCACAAAATCCATTGCCGACGGCGTTTTCTTTGAAAACGAGGCTCTTATTGCGGCTATGGAAAACTGCAAGGCTAACGGCTCTGCTCTGCACCTTATGGGTCTTATGAGCGACGGCGGCGTTCACAGCCACAATTCCCACCTCTATGCCCTTGTTGAAATGGCTAAGAAGTTCGGTCTTGAAAAGGTATATGTTCACTGCCTCCTTGACGGTCGTGACGTTCCTCCTGCAAGCGGTGCGGATTTTGTCGCCGAGTGCGTCGGCAAGCTCAATGAAATCGGCGTCGGCAAGGTTGCAACTGTTATGGGCAGATACTATGCCATGGACAGAGACAACCGCTGGGAAAGAGTTGAAAAGGCTTATTCCGCCATTGTATACGGTGAGGGTGTTAAAAATTCCGACCCCGTAGATGCTATCCGCAAATCTTACGAGACAATTGACGAGGAGGGTAAGCACGTCACCGACGAGTTTGTTCTGCCTGTTGTCTGTCTTGAAGATGCCGGACTTAAAGCAAACGATTCCGTTATTTTCTTCAATTTCAGACCCGACAGAGCAAGAGAAATTACCCGTACCTTTGTTGACCCCGATTTTTCCGGCTTTGAAAGAAAGAACGGCTTCTTCCCTCTCTGCTATGTCTGCATGACACAGTACGATGCAACTATGCCCAATGTTAAGGTTGCATTTAAGCCCCAGAGCCTTGACAATACTTTCGGTGAATATATCTCCGAAAAGGGTCTGTCTCAGCTTAGAATCGCAGAAACCGAGAAGTATGCTCATGTAACATTCTTCTTTAACGGCGGTGTTGAGAATCAGTACGAAAATGAGGACCGTTGTCTCATTCCCTCTCCCAAGGTTGCAACCTACGACCTCCAGCCCGAAATGAGCGCAAATGAGGTCACAGCGGAGACTGTCGCACGTATTGAAAGCGGCAAGTACGACGTTATTATTCTCAACTTTGCAAACTGCGATATGGTCGGTCACACCGGTATTTTCGATGCCGCAAAGGCGGCGGTGGAAACCGTTGACAACTGTGTAGGTCAGGTTGTTGATGCCGCAACAAAAATGGGCGGCTGTGTGCTGATTACCGCCGACCACGGCAACGCCGACCAGATGATGGAGCCGGACGGCTCTCCCTTTACCGCTCACTCCACCAACCCCGTACCCTTCTGCGTGGTCGGCTATCCCTGTACACTCCGCACCGGCGGCAGACTTGCGGATATTGCGCCCACCATGCTTAAAATACTCGGTCTGCCTCAGCCTGCCGAAATGGACGGCAAGAGCATTATCGAATAGTATTTTCGCGACAGTTTTATTATTCTGCCGCAGATTCACCATTCTGCGGCAGAATCTTTATTCCGGCAAATAAATTGAAAAGAGGTAAAAACAAATGAAGAAGATTATTGCAATACTCCTTGCGGCTGTTATGTTGCTTATGTGCACAGCCTGCGGAGACAACAAAAAGAAGAATGATAACGCGGACGACACCGCATATGACATAAATCATGTTTACGAGCTCCCCTCAGCCATTACCGCTACCGATGTTGAAAATTCCGTTGTCTATTTTTCTCTGATAAGCAGAGATTATGAAACCGGCAACAGCGACTATCTCATGGCATATGTTGACGAAAACGGAAACTGCTACATCGAATATTCCGTTGACGTTAAAAAGGTTGCATACTTTGTTCCCGATGCCCTTGACTGCATTACCGCCGAATTTGCAACCACTTCTCTCCCGGAGCTTGCCAGCCAAAGTGTTTGGGTTGATGGCGAAAGAGATGCCACAATGTATGTGGAGTTTGAAGATTCCACATCTTATTCCGCCGAATTTATCGGTGAAGTCCCCCAGAGCTTCAGCGATGGATATGAGCACATGTATGAATTTTTCAAAACACTTACTGCCGATGTGCCCGTTTATGTTCCCCAGCCCACTGTAGCCGGAGAGGTTGACGAAACTGTTTCCAATGAAATGCTTACCATTCTCAACGGTACGAAAATTGACAATCTCGACAATTACGTTATAAACGCAGTTGAAGCAGACGAATACTTCGCTTCTACTGTCGGTCTTTCCGACAGCACGGAGGTTGTCAACGGCACTATCTGCCAGCCTATGATGATGACTACACCCTATTCACTCGTCATTGTCACAGTTGATAATTCCGAAAAAGTCGATGACGTTTGCGCTGATTTTGAAGCAAATGTTAATTGGCAGAAATGGGTCTGCGTTACTCCCGGCAATACACTTATCGCAAAGAAAGACAATATGGCTCTTTGCCTTATGGGTTCCGATGAGCTTTATGATATGACCTCCGACGCTGTTATTGCAAACGGCTGGAAAGTTGTTACCGAACTTGAAAATCCCGAAATGTAATTATTGAATAATATTATGCGCCCTGTCGGGTTTGCACTTTCGCAAATCCGACAGGGCGCATACTTTATTGTAACGCATGAAAATTTCACGTCATAAACTGTAATGCCGGTTTCCGTACCGCTATTTGATAAAAAGCTTTGAGGAGGTATCTACAATGACGTGAAAAGTATTTTTCGGCACAATGCTGCCATTACTCGGCACTACCGCCGGCTCAGGCTTTGTACTGTTTGTTAAAAATAAGCTTCCCGATTGTCTTCAGCGCATTTTATCCGGCTTTGCCGCCGGTGTCATGGTTGCCGCTTCGGTTTGGAGCTTACTTCTTCCCTCCATTGATTATTCTTCGCACTTGGGACGGCTGGCATTTATTCCGGCTACCGTCGGCTTTCTTTTCGGAATCGCATTACTCCAGATGCTGGCACGGCTTGTAAGACGCATTCAGCTTCATTCGCAAAGTGCCGACAACGGACTGCACAAAACCGCAATGCTGGTACTTTCCGTAACCCTCCATAATATTCCCGAAGGAATGGCTGTCGGTGTTGCTTACGCCGGATACTTAACCGGGCAATCTGAGTTTTCTCTTGCCGCCGCTCTTATTCTATCCCTCGGCATAGCTATTCAAAACGTGCCGGAGGGCTCGATAATTTCACTTCCGCTGAAAGCACGGGGAATGAGCCGGTCGAAAGCACTCGGCATAGGCATTCTTTCCGGCATCGTTGAGCCTGTTGGCGCACTTCTTACCATTTTAGCCGCCGGGATAATTGTCCCCATTCTCCCCTATCTGCTCAGTCTTGCTGCCGGTGCAATGTTTTTTGTTGTGGTTGAGGAGCTAATTCCCGATATGACAAGTGATACTCGCTCCGGTGCGGCAATTCAAGCGTTTACTTTCGGCTTTTGCATCATGATGATTCTTGATATCGCTTTCGGTTAAACTGTCAGTAAAAAACATTGTATTGAAGACGCTCCACAAATCCGCCTTCAATACAATGTCTTTCGATATTGGAATGTCTCAAAATATCTTGATGACATTATACGATGTATCTCGGAACGTGTCAATACTTTTTTGACATTTTTTCGGAACTTTTTCAAATCCGCTTGGAACTTTTTTCGGAACATTACCATGTCACGTTGACAAACGGAATTTTAGGGTGTAAAATGTCATTAAAGTAAAATATATGGGGAAAAAGGCTGGTGTAAAAGTATGCCGCAAACTTTAGGTTCGTTTATCAGATCAAAACTCAAGGATCGTTCGCTGAGAGTGGACGAGTTTTTGTACAAATCCGGTATAAGCCGTTCAAGCTTTTATCGTATTCTCAACGGCACTCAGTGTCCGTCAGCCGACATTTCAAGTGCTATTATCGCTACTCTCAACATGTCTGCGACAGAGGAAATGGAGTACAATTATTACGTCGATCTGATGAATGTTGACGAAAACACCCTATCCACACGCGAAGAAATCAACTCGATGCTTTTCGGAACTGCCAACAATGAATATTTTGACAATCCTGATATTATCCTATACGACGGTGATCGCTATTTTCGCACCATGGACGATGTTTTCGGAATCATTGAAAACGCCTCAACTCTTAACGGATTCTCATGCGCTTTCAGAATTATAAACTGCTGTAAAACCTCTATTATTCTTTCGCTGAAAAAAGCCCTTGAGAGTATAGCGAAAAATTGCACCTCTTATGAAATCGAACACCTTATCGGATTTTCAGACACAAATCTTAAAGAAAGTATAAATACCCTGCGTGAAATCTTACCTCTGCTTTCTCTTAAAAATTATCTGGTTCGCTGCGGTGAATGCTCCGCTTCCACGTCCGAGGGTATAATGAAAAACTTCATTATTGTTGATTATTCCTGGAATGACGAAAACGGTACAGCACAGCAAAAGCAACTTTGCCTTAATTTTCTCGACAGCGGCACTTCCGTTTGTATGGTTGTCTCCGACCCGTGTTTGTCGGATTTTCTAAACCGCAGCTATGATAATCTCAGTCGGTTTTATGTTAACAGCCTTGTGGTTAAAAAACAGCTTCAGTCTTTCAGCTCACGTCTTGTTGACCTGGAATCACATTACGATTGGATTTTGTTCAAGCAGGATCCATGCGACAGCCGTATTCCATACGAAGCCTTTGAGCATTTGAGAAACAGGGTTTCTATTGACGAGAAAAAACAGTTCGTGCGCACCTTTGTCGGCGTTACGCCGAACACCGAAATCGAAACCGAGATTTACCTTGAAAAAACCTTTGAATTTTTACGCGAACGTTCACAATCAATAAGCGCCCGTGCCCAAACCGATATTTGCACTCAGGACGGCTTGCGCCGTTTTGCGGAAACCGGTCATCTTTCAGACCACGTAAACTTTATCCCGAAGCTCGACAAAACCGAAATGAAAATGATTTTTGTGTCCATGATTAAAAAATCTCTTGACACAAGCAACAAATACACTCTTTATATACTGAAAAGAAATTATGCCCAATCGAATATGCTAATATCCGTTTACAAAAATCACGGCTTGCTTATCGAAAACATTGACCCGAATCTTTCTACAGTCGATATGCCGCACTGCTTCATCGAACACGCAGGCATCGCAACTGCTTTTGCAAGCTTTGCGGAAAGCGAAATTCCTACCAAATACGCTCTTTCGCAGGAAGAATCCGTTGAATTTTTGCAGAGGCTTATTGACGAATATTGCAGTTGATTCTTTTATGGCGATTAAAGTGTCAGAAAAAGTGGCTGTAAAAAGCTTACGCTTTTTACAGCCACTTTTCAGTTAATTAAAAGCATTTTTTAAGTTCATCGAAAACGTCCTCAAGACGTTTATCCGTCATACCGAAGTCCATTGCTCTGTAATTCCACGCGGCTCGTGATATTCCGAGTTTTTCAAACGCCTTGTTAATATCTCTGTACCACGCAAGAATATCCTCCGAACACGCCTTGTCAATTACGCCGTATTCACCGCAATAGAGCGGCACATTGTATTTTGCCGCATACTCAACTGCCGGAGCAAAAAGCTCCTCAAAAAATTCAGATGAATACACTTTTTTCTTAATATCTCTGTAGCCGCATTCAAGCTTCGGTGCTTTTTCCGCCACCAGCTTTGCGTAATCATTGCCGGTTGCAGGATACGGAACACTCAGCTCCGCAGGCATATTTTCTACCCAGTACGCCGCCTGATGCGTGAAAATAAGCGGCTCGTAGCAATGGAAATTGTAAACTATTTTGTCATCGTATGGCGCATCAAGCATGGGGACTGCGTCCACCCCATTGCACCACACACCTCCGATAATGATATTTACGTCCGGTGCAATGGCGCGTATCCTCTCAACGCATTTACGAGCAATGGCATTCCACGGCTTTGCAAATTCTTCTCTTGTTATTTCGTTCAAAAGCTCAAACGAAACTCTGTCCGAATAGCTTCCGTAGCGTTCCGCAATGCTTTCCCACAATTTGAAAAAACGCTCCTGAAGCTCGTCACTGTCAAAAAATCCGCCCTCGCCATAGCCGGTATAAAACGAAAAGCCTGCGGTTTTATGTAAATCTATTATGAGATTAAGTCCGACACGTCCGCATTCGTTTACTGCCATGTCAATGTAGTCAAAGCCGATAAAGCTGCACCCGTCATAATTGCCGTCAAGCACATCATAATCAACCGGCATACGCACATGGTCAAGTCCCCATGAAGCTATGCGGTCAAAATCTTCCGGGCGTATGTAGCTGTCGTAATGCTCTTTTGTATACTCGCTGCATTGTGACAACCAGCCACCTAAATTTATGCCTTTTTTATATCCGCTGAATTTACTCATAAATGTGCTCCTTAAATTTAATTTTCGATGAGAGATTTATTGCTCATGCTCATTATCTATTATTTAATAATTTTTGTCAAGCGTAATTTGCTTTCGTTTTTCGCCTTATAACGCGATTTAAAATACTTGACAAACCGTAAAATGGGATTATAATTCTAACTAATACATGCGGACATAGTTTAGTGGCAGAACTCCAGCTTCCCAAGCTGGTCGTGGGGGTTCGATTCCCCTTGTCCGCTCCAAGTTAAAAGCTACATTTTGAGAAATCAAAATGTAGCTTTTTTCGTTGTTATACATTCTTTAAAAAATATCTATTCCGTAATGTTCACACAAAAAGAAACGGCAATTTTCGATCAGGAAATTACCGTTTCCGGCGAAAAGAGAACCAAGCGAAAAAATTGGTAGCTTTGTTCTGCAAGCAAGAAATAGTATTATTGCTGTTTTTAAAAAAGTTAACACAAAAATATTTGTAACAACACTCTTAATTTTTGTGTTTTTGCACAGTTTTCTCTCGTTAAAATCACCATATACACAAAGATATTTTTGTTTATGTATACGAAATTTATTTTTTTC
>CAZCQZ010000013.1:0-44630 GCA_964500965.1 uncultured Eubacteriales bacterium
TTACCATTTGCCTTTTTCCGAAAGGCAAGCGATTGAGTAACACCTTAGGAGGCGAACGCTCTATCCTGCTGAGCTACGGGCGCATATATTTCGGAAATTACGACATCGCAACAAATATGTCTGCCTGTCTTCCGAACGGTATTATAACATTCCAATGACTGTTTGTCAATCTCACGATTTCCGCCGTTGACCTGTAAAAACGAAATGCAGATTTGCAACCAGATAGTTCTCGGCGGTGCAAAAACGCAACTGTTATTCTTTACGAAAAGTTGAAAGTATATCGGCGTCATTTCAAAGAGGTACAAATAAGACCGGCTCTTTGCCGCAAGCACGGTAAAGAGCCGGTTCGTTTATAATTTCATCTCAGATGTCTGAAAATGCGATAGAATGAACGGCAACGCTGCCTGTTGTAAGAATCTTGAAATCAAACGTATCGGCACTCGGAAGTTTTACGCAGCATTCTACTATCTGCCATGTGGGGAAGTTCTGCTCGCCGTTCTGCTTAGGCCAATCTGCGACATCTACGGAAATCGGCACTACAGCACTGCCAACGGCATTTCCGTCGTTGACCACGAAATCCAGTCTTGCTCCGGCAGCGGTATATCCCGCACAGCAGATACGCATTTTGACCTCACCGGAAGAAACACAGTTTTTAAATATAATTTCGCCGCCCATATCGGAGTTTGTATACACAGCCGGAATCTTACTGCCGCGTTTTTCGATAAACGTAACATCTTCGTAGTCATCGCATTTCCATGCATACACCGTGCCGTCGAGATTTCTCGGCGGCAGTTTCTTTCCGGGAACAATGACCTGTCCCGTAAGTCTTATATCGCCGCTTGACACGCCAATCATAATATTGGCAAAACCCTGCTCCAGCACAAAGCTGTCGGTATTTACGTCCCAGATGCAAAGCTCATCATACGGCAGATAAAAGTCCACCGTCACACTGCCGTTTGCCGGCACTGTAACACGTTCAAAGCCCTTTAACTGTAAAATGGGTCTTGGCAGTGCGGATTCCCTGACCGAAATATACATTTGCGGAACGTCCTGAGCATCAAAATCACTGTGATTTGAGGCTGTGAACGAAACATTCCAGCCCTCTCCCTCAGGTATTATTTTCAGTCCCGAATATTCAATCTGCGCGTAGCTCAGACCGTGTCCGAAAGGATAAATTATGCCGTCGCTGTTCCAGAGATATGTCATCTCGCCGTGCATAATGTCGTAGTTCATTACAGTTTCCGGGGCATAGCGATGACTGCTGACCCAGGTCATCGGAAGTCTGCCGGCAGGAGAAACGTCACCGGAAAGAATATCGGCAAGACCGTTTCCCGTCTCCTGCATACCGTGAGCCATTGTCACCACCGCATTCGTCATGGAGGTTGACACTCCGCAATCGTAGGGATAACTGGTCATAATAACCGCCACGCTGTTGGGATTTGCCAGTGCCGCGTTTCTGATAAGCATTTCGTCACGGGGCGGCAGCAAAAGAGAATGACGGTCAATACATTCTCTGGCATGTATCATGGGATTGCTTCCCACAACGGTAACAACCGTATCATAATCCGCCGCACGACGCATCGCGGTTGTCTCGTTGTTGACGGTACACATTACGAACATATTCGCTTCGTCGGGAGCAAAGGGCTTGCCGAATTTAATCGAGATACCCTCACTGTCCCAGGAGGCTAATCTGCCGTCAAACGCCCTTATCAAGACCCTGCCGTCCCCCTGAGGAACAAGGGTAAACTGTGTTCTGACATACCAGCTCAGGGAAGTTTCGCTTATAGTACGCGCCGGATATTCGGTTTCTATGCGCTGCATTTCAGCCTGTGCCGCTTCGTCCGGTATCTCGTTCGGCTTTTGAATGTGTCCCAAATCCAAAAGCTTTCCGTTTTCGAGAGAACGCAGTGTAACCGAACCGAAGCCCCAGTCCTCAAGATAAAACTTTGCGCTGTCCTGTCCTTTTTCGCCGACCGTAAGTGCATCGTATTCCCCTGCAAGCACCAGCGGCAATCCGGATGCGGTTGTAAAGCTGACAATATCGCGTGCTTCCAGATAGTCAACATTTTCTTCGCCAAAGCGCGCTTTGAGCCCGTCCAGCACAGTGACCCTGTAATCCATGAACGCGGTATACCAATCCATATGAATCTGAGTTGCCATGTGACCGATAACTGCAATTTTGCCGCCTTTAATGGGCAATGCTCCGCGATTTTTCAGCAGAACGCAGGACTCCGTCACGGCACGTCGGGCAAGTGCCTTGTGTTCGGCGCAGTTTACAAGCTCCGAGCTTTTCAGCTCATCATAGGGTGTGGACGGGTCGAATTGACCGAGCTTAAAGCGGACGCGCAGTATGGAGCGGACATGTTTGTCAAGCTCGTCCTCTGTCAGCAAACCGCGTTCCAGTGCCGCTTTCAGCGCAGGCACTACTATTTCGGCATCATCGGTCATGGAATCCGCGCCGTTTTTCAACGCGTGAGCTACTGTTTCGCAGTTTTCCTTGAAATAGTGATGATATGTTACGGTCTGTTCAAAATCGCCGCCGTCGGTCACAATGTGACCGCGGTTTTCCATTCCCCATTCCTCTTTAACAAGGTCGTTGAGCATAGGGCTGAGCATCATCGGAATGCCGTTGACTTCGTTGTACGATGACATGACCGAATATGCACCTGCATCTTTAATTGCGGCTTTAAAGGGTACGGTATAATACTCTCTCAGCAGTCTCGGAGAAATGGAGCAATTACATGAGCCTCTGTGATACTCGTTGTTATTGGCAAAAAAGTGCTTCGGACCGCTTGTTACTCTGAGAGGGTCTTTTCCGTTGTCGTTCTGAGCACCGCGAATTATGCACTTGGCAAGCTCGCCTGTAAGATAGGGGTCTTCTCCGTAGCCCTCCTCGGTTCGTCCCCAGTAGGGACTGCGTTCAAGGTCAACGGTCGGAAACCAGAGTGCCGTACCGCCCTTTTTGCCGGTGCGGTTATAAAAGCCTCTTGCTTCCTTTCCCGTAACTTCGCCTATTTTGAAAAGCAGGTCACGGTCGAAGCTTGCGGCAAGACCGATTGTCTGCGGAAAGGTTGTTGCGGCTTCCAAACGGTCGATATACCCGTGAGCGCCCTCTCCTCCGACGCAGTATTCACCTATTCCCAGCCGCTCGACAGCCGCATGCCTGGTGGGAATAAAGCCCATTTTTTCTTCAAGGGTCAGCCGTGACATCAAATCGTCCAAACGGTCTTCTATATTGAGCGATGGGTTTCTGAACGGAAACTCAAATTGCATTTATATTACCTCCGAATTTCGGTATTTCATGCTTATATTACCCAATACTTTGTCAACTGTCAAGCTCAGAAGCTGATGTAACGGCAAATATTTACGCCGCGTTTATCCGTGCCGTCAGGACGGTAATATCGTCATCGCCCTCTTTTCGTGCCGCCTTCGATTTTGACAGCAAAGAACGCGCCAATGTCCTCATATCGGTAATTTCACATGCCGCAAGCTGTTTTTCAAACCAATCGTCCTCATCGGGAACGCCGTCCGAAATCATAATCACAACATCCCCATCGTTTAACTGCTCGTTAACCTGCGCAAATTCAACCTCGCGCAGTATGCCCAGCGGCAGTGATTCTCTGTCGATTCTGCGAATTTCACCGGACGAGATTATATAAGTTTTTACCGCTCCTGCTTTACAAAGCTGTGCTTCGCCGGTAAACAGATTGACTTTTGTAATATCAAGTGTGGCAAGCGATTCGTCTTCGGATTTTACAAGCAACGCGGAATTTATGACTTTCATTGCGCCGGCAAATCCGAAGCCCGCTCTCAGCAGCCTGCCTGTCAAGCCGCAGGTCATCGCACTGTCCACCGCCGCTCTTCCGCCGCTTCCCATGCCGTCGCTTATTATCATCACCGCGTTGCCGTCATCGTCAAGAAATGCTTCATATGCATCTCCGCACAGCTTTTCGTTAGTGCAGCAGTGCTGTGCCGCGCCGAATTCCACCTGCAAATTGGGGAGCTGACCGGTTGTCAGCGTAAATTCCGTTCCGCCCTCTATCACGGGAGTTGACAGCTCCATACCGAGTGCGTCCTCAAGCTCGTAAATAAGCTCGTTTCTGGCAATCGCCCGGTTTTTTCTGCCGCCCACCTTTGCCGTGACGGAAAGTCTGCCTGCACTGTTAACTATACATCTTACGCTTTCCGGAATATATCCCGAACGGTGCAGGGCTTCACTGACGGCGACTGCGGCATCATCGTCCGATATGTCTTCCTGCTGGGTTTTCTCCGCCAAATCCGTGAGCATCAGGCTCACACCTCCCAATTGGTCGCCTATGACCGAACGGACATGTGCTACGCGCTGTCTGGCGTTTTCGCGAGCTGTCAGCTCCGCGTAATTTCTGTTGATTTCATTCATCATTTCGTCGGAACGCGCACAGCGTTGCCGAAATTCCATTGGCAATGTTTTTGTGCTGAGTGCGCCGTCCTCTCTTAATATGGGGGTTAAAAGCTGTAGTGCCTTTTGAGTTTCCTCTCTGGCGCATTCCCAGCAATGCTTTGATATTGGGCATTTGTCACAGACATTTTCGGTGCTTTGCCGATAAATCTGCTCTATTCCCGGCGAGCGCCTTTTTCCGAGCTTTTCGGACACCATGTCCACTGTATCGGATACGCTCAGAAGTGCTTTTGCCGCGCTCTCCAGCTTCCGGGCGACAAGTGTTGTCGCAAGCGGCTCAACCGATTTTGTTCGCGCTATGCCGATTCTTTCAAAAAGTGAGGTCATTGATGCTTCCGGAATCATTTTAAACGCGACTGCCGACACAAGAGCTTCCGCAAGCAGAAAGACATTTATGCTGCCGCTCATGAAAGACGCCAGTATCATTACCGCAAACGCCGCCACAGCAGTTGCAAGTGTTCCTATATATGAAAACACACCTGCGGTAAGCCCTGCAATGGCACACATTCCGGCTATGGCAAGACTGCTTCCGGAGGCTGCAAGCACTGTTCCGCAGGCTACCCCGGCTATTGCACCGCCGGTTTCTTTTTTTGCTCTTGCACAGTTTAGCATGGCAAAGAAAACCAGGGCACGTCCTATCGAAAAGCCGTAAATATTTATTCTGCACAGTCCTGCCGCCGCCATGCACACGGCAATTATCAACGCTGTACACTCCTGCCTTTCCATGGCGTAAAGCCGTCCTGCCCGAACGCTGTCAAAGGCACGTGCAATGAAATACGAGCCTGCTGCGGCAAGTATGCCGTCAGCGGCATAAAGCGCAATATCGTAGGAGAGCTTCGCACCTATAGACCCTGAAATAACCGAGCCTGTCAGCACGGTTGCGCCCATTGCCGCACACGGTATGAATGCCGGGTGTGCGCTCAGTTTTTTCAGCTCACCGCACGCCCAACGAATCCCGGCAACGGCTATTACAGTTGCTACCGAACGAAGCCTGTCCGCTTCGTTAAAGGGTAAAAAGCAGCCGATTATCGCACCAAGTCCCGCAAGAACGCTGTAGCCGTGAGGCGCGGCGGCTACGTAAGCAGTGGCAAAGGGCGTCATCACGCCGCCCACCGACGAACACCCCATAAATATTCCGCATATGAACACCGCGATTTTCATTGCAAGGCTTCTCGATATTCTTTTAAAGGGTATTGTGACCCTGTTAAAGCGTATGCTTCTTTCGTCCATTTTTACATCCTCCTTGTATTGCTATTGTATATCCGACCTAGCAAAAATACTGTCGCTGCGTAAGTGGCGTATTTATAAACAATAGGAGGAATTTTTGTTTACTAAACGGTAATTGACAGGCTGTGCTCGTTGGCTGTATAATTATCACGGATTTTAACGTGAAAGGAGTAACCGATGTGAAAAAATTACCGAGATTTTTTATTCCGCTGCTTATTCTGATTATGTCATTGCTTTTTATTTCCGGCTGTGACGAGCTTTCTTCCTCCGTAATGACCGGAAGCTCACGGGAAACCGTTACAGTTACATTCCCGGAGGGGCGCAATGTACGCCAGTTTGCAAACAGACTCGAAGAAAACGGCGTTTGCTCGGCTTCGGATTTTTTAAGCGCCTGCGCCGATTACGACTGGTCTGCGGAATATGATTTCCTGCCTGAGCAGAGTGTGCTTTCCCAACGCCCTTATCCTTTGGAGGGGTATCTCTTTCCCGATACATATGAATTTTTCGTCGGTGAAGATGCCTATTCCTGCGTGAGAAGATTCTTAAATAATTTTTCCCGCAGGGTAACTGCCGAAATGATCAGCGACTGCGATACCGTCGGGCTGTCTCTCGATGAGGCAATAATACTCGCCTCCATAGTCGAACGTGAGACAAATGTTTACACGGAATCGGCAAAGGTTGCCGCGGTTTTTCACAACCGAATAAATCACCCCACAGGCTACAAGGGGGTGGACGGCACTTACACAGGCGGTTATTTCCAGTCCGATGCGACAAAGTATTACCCCTATGTTTACGGTGAGGAGCTTCCGGAGGGATTTGTAAGTGAGTACAACACCTATAATTTCGCAGGTCTGCCCAAAGGCTCAATTTGCAATCCGGGACTTGCTTCAATAAAAGCCGCCATTTATCCCGATACGGAATGTGACGCTCTTTTCTTCTACACCGATAAAAATTCCACACATTATTACGCGGTGTCATACAATGACCACCTTAAAAACATCAAATATTGCAGAGATAACGGACTGGCATAATAATTAAATGGGCTGTAAAAAAGATGTAGAACGGACAAACCGAATCCAAAGGCGTACAGGGGTACGTCGAGAGGTGGGGGTTGTCCGTTCTACATAAAACATGAGAATCTTTACAATTTTGCATACTTAATGACTTTTCATTAAGTATGCAAAACAATATATTAAATTATTTGTTTATTATATTGTTTTATGCGGTCTGCGCTTTCTTACAGCCCATATTACAGTATTTCAATTAAAACTTTGCAATAAGACTCGCGTTTTCAATAACATCACAAGCGATACACCCTGTAAAGGGTATTCCAAAAGGGAATTGAGCAAGACTGGTATGAGAAGAACGGTATCAACCCCTTTTGGTCGCTGAAGGAGGAGATTCTAAAGAGGGGTAAGAATCGAAACTTCCCCCTCTTTAGTGCCCTTTCTTTGCGTCTCGTTTCTTTGGGCAATCAAAGAAATGAGACATTAAGCGTTAGAAATAATTAGAGACTTCGATATAGCTTGAAGCTTCAATAATGTAAAGTTTAAAATAAAACAAGGTACTATTATTTTAAAGGTGTTTATTTTAATCCAGAATCAGAATCGAATATTTCGGCATGGTAAGGGTAAATATGCCGTTATTCTCCTCAACCTTTACACTGACATCGGATATAATAAGCTCTCCCACTGCTTTTTCAACGCCGAAATCAGACCCGTTCAGCGTAACGGTCTTTTCTTCTTCGGAAAAGTTTATCACTATTGCTATGCTGTTACCGTTCCAGTTTTTCTCGATTGCAGCCACATATGCATCGTCGTAATCATGCACCGTAACACTGCCTCTTGCTATTTCCGGATTCTGATTTCTCAGAAGCATGGCGTGTTTATAGTAATTCAATATTGACTGCTCGTTTTCAAGCTGTTCGGAAACGCCCGGATATTTATACCTTTCAACTGTCGTTCCCGGAGGCGATTGCGTGGTTTCTTCCTCAGTTGTCCAAAGCATACCGATACGCTTGTTGGGGTCGTCCCCTGAACCGCACATTCCGATTTCCTCACCGTAATAAGTAAAGCAGCCGCCGCTCATCATCGCCAGCAAGCCTTCTGCAAATTTAAGCTTGTCTTCACCGATAATGAAGCTTCCCGTGCGCGCCGTATCGTGGTTTCCGAGGAAGTTTGCCTGAATCGTATCCTCTCCCAATGTTTCCTGAAGTCTCACAAGGACATTTTCGTAAACCTTTGCAGGTTCTTCCTGCGTAGATCCCAAAACCGTTGCTATATATCCGCTCGCCTGAGCGGTGGGAAAACAGAAAAACGCATCAATTCCGCTTTCGTAATACCCGGCAATGGCAACAAGATTTGTCCACGCCTCACCGACTATGAAGCTGCCCGGCTTTATGCGCTCCGCTTCCTGCTTCATGAACGAGAGAAATTCGTTAGTCGCCGTGGCATTGCCGGTATAGTAGCTGGTCACGGCGTCAAGGCGGAATCCGTCAACATTCATGTCATTGAGCCAAAACTCCATAATATTTGAAATTTCGCTTCGCACCTGCGGATTGTCAAGGTTCAAATCCGGCATTGTATTTACAAACCGGCATTCGTAATAATTGCCCACCTCACCATTGTATGAGGCGTAGCCTGAGCTGAGCTTATCGGTCCAGTTATACCAGTCCCGATAATCGCTGTCCGACACGGCGGAGGATATAAACCACGGGTGCTCGCTGGAGGTGTGGTTCACGACCAGGTCGATTATCACCCAAATTCCGCGTTCATGGGCGGCATTTACGAACTCCTCAAAATCCTCCAATGTGCCGTACTGAGGGTCGATGGAATAATAGTCGGTAACATCGTATTTGTGATATGACGGTGACGGCATTATGGGCATAAGCCATATGCCGTTATAGCCCAAATCCGCTATATAATCAAGCTTTTCCGTCATGCCCTTTATATCGCCTATCCCGTCACCGTCACTGTCGGCATAGGAATAAACGAAAATTTCATACCAGTTTCTGTAGCTGTCATCAATAATGTTCGTCTCAGCGGAATAGCCTTTTTCTTCCTTTTGTCCACAGCCTGTAATCAACGAGCAAAACAGCATCACGCACAACAGTATGCTCAGAACACGTTTCAGCATACATAATCCTCCTTATTCTACCGACTTTGAAAGGGTTATCTGACACACATTACCCTTTTTATCCGGTGTAAATATCACGGTCGTTTCCGTCAGCCTGTATACTCCGTCATCACCGAGCTGCCTGCCGCGGTGAGTGAGCGTCCTCTTTCCCTCTCTGTAAGCCTCCAATTGGTTTGCTCTGGAAAAGATTTCGATAAAGGATTGCCTATCCTCCTCACAATAGGTCTGTGCTCCGTGAATAATCAGCTCATCGAAATTGCCGGTATCCGGACAGCTTTGAGTTTTGAATGTTTCATATTCCATCATGTAATAGCTGTTTTGAGTCAGATTGACGGATATTACCAGGGGGTAAATTACCGACAAAGCGGAAAACAGCTTTGAAAGCTCCGAAACATCAAACCAGTCGGTATGCTTCAGCGACAGACTTCCGCTTTCGTCAAAGCGGTAACCATCCTCGTCCATATCCGCAGTGTAAAGCGCAAAGCCGCATTTACCGTTCCGCTTAACGTGGTAAAGTGCGGTATCCGCCTGATTGAAAAGCGTTTCATAGGTGGTCGCTCCGCACATGCCCATAGCCGCGCCGATACTACAGCTTATGTTCTTTTCAAAGCCCGGTATCTTTCTCTGAGACACCTTTCGTACAAGCCCGGAAAGAGACGCGCGTAAAACGGATTCGCTTATAGAGCCGTGCAGCAGGACGAAAAATTCGTCTCCGCCTATCCTGCCCACAATGTCCGTATTTCTGAAATGCTCCCTGACTGCGGAGGCAATCGCTTTAAGCGCCGCATCTCCGTTGACGTGACCTAAAGTGTCATTTATTGTTTTAAGATTGTCAAGGTCTATTATCATGAGCGCGCAAGGCTCGTTAACGTTGACGGAAATAACTCGCCTTGCGATTTCTTCCGTTGCCGCTTTATTGTAAAGCCCTGTCATTCCGTCACGCTCCGCACGGCGTGCAAGCTCGATGACCGCTCGTGTTTCGGCATCCACGTCGCCTATTGATACTATTGCGGACACCGCTTTACCGTCCGGATTATCAACAAGAGTATAGTCATAATGAAACCATCGGTACACTCCGCTCTCCTGCATTATCTGAACGTCCATGCTCCCTGTCGGTATCTGATTTGCGATTGAATCAAAAAAGCCGACATAATCATCTACGGTATCCGGTGAAATAAGTCCATGGGAAACAATCTCCGCCGGCGTATCCGGCACAGCCTCACGCTGTCCGAAAACAAGGGAAAAATCGTAAAAACGGTTGATTTTCGCGGTAGGAATATCATAGCGGAATATGTGCTTGCCGCTTTGGTTTATCACTATCGCGTATTCCTCGTTTCTGATGCGCAGCTCTCTTGTTGCCGCCATATGTCTCGTAACATCGGTTGCGGTTATCATCATCATATATCTGCCCTGCCAATGCATCGGAGATGCCTGCGAAAGCACCCACATGCCGTTGGGACAGAGTATTTCCACCGCCTGCGGCTTTCCCGTATTATGATAACGCGTCATCGGGCACTGACTGCACGGCGAATTTTCTCCCAGCAACGCCTTGTAGCACTTCTTCCCGATTATGCCGCTTCCGAACATGTCATTGGTGACCTGATTGCAGAAGATTATATCATAGCTTTCGGGGTCGATTATATAAACATAGGAAGCATTCTGGTCAAGTGCCGACATAAAATCTTCCGTAAAAGCAGCCTCGTTCTGATGATGCCTTTTTGACAGGAATATGCAAAGCAGGCGGCTTATAAGGCTGAGCGTGCCTATCTGCTCCCCTGTCCATACCCGTTCATGGGTACATTCGTCAAAGCCGACAAAGCCCGAAAACTCACCGCCGTCCAGCATTACGCACTGCAGCATTGAGCGTATTCCCTGCGGCGCAAGCACATCTGTCTGGTCTTTCGGCAAAGAATGAATATCCCTGCAAAGGAAAACGCCTTCCTCGTCAAAATTCTCGGCATATATATTTCTGCCGTCTTTAAACTGAAACTCGTATTTTTGTAAATACTCTTTTTGCGGAGCAATTCCCTCCGCACACCACTCAAATGTATTTATTGAATAACGCTGTGACTTGTGGTTTTCAAAAATATACGCACGGCTTACCTTATAAAAGGAGCCTATCATTTCAAGGATTTCCTGTACGGTATTTTCAAGGTTACGCGAATTGTACATAAGCGAAAACACCGTACTGATTATATCAAGGTCACAGCTCATATTATTCGCCTGATGCATGATTTGAATGCCGCCGCTTTCCACCATAAGATTACGGCGTTTCTCACTTTGCATACCGGCTGCCTGACCGATTATCCGCGATGGCTTTCCGTCACTGTCCGCAATGGTCATGAAGCTGATATGACACCATGTGTAATTCCCCTCCGGGCGGCACACCACGTCAAAGCTGTCGGCACATACTTCATTGCAGGCGCGTTCAAACTGCCTTTTAAGGGTTTCCACGCTGTCCGGGTGCAGTATGCCATGCCCACCGACAGTATTTGAATAATTCGGCATTTCTATGGTTTGAGATTCGTCAACTGCATTGATTCTATAACGCAGCACGTCCTCGGAAATATCATAATCAAAAACAATGTAACTGTAATTATCGGTGTCTACCGCACATGCCGCCGCATTTGCAAAGCTGTGACCGATTCCGCATACTCCGCACAGCTTGCCGTCGGCATCAAAAAACGGCGTTTTGGTTATCAGCAAATAACCGTTTGAGCCGTCCGGCAGGGTCATCGGCGTAAAATCCGTGACGCTTTTTTCCCTGCCCTCAAGCAACTGGCGGTCACTCTTAACATAGCTGTCCGCAAATTCCTTTGGAAATAAATCGTATTCCGTTTTGCCGACAATTTCACTTATACTTTCCTTGCCCAGAACGTGAGCAAAAGGCAACGATACGGTTATATAAACCGAATTTATGTCCTTAAAAAACACAATATCATCGGTGTTATTAAGAAAATGCTTTAAAACAAGGTTGTCGGTTTTTAAAGCGGATTTGTCGTTCATATTAAACCTCCGAATGTTCGGGTATGCCGTTTCCGTGTAAAGTGAACAGCTTCCACGCCCGGTGCTTTGCGGCAGGGCAATTTTGTATTACTGTCCGATACAGTGGTTGTATTGTAGACATTATACATATTTGCCGGGATAAAAGCAAGTATTTCCGTCAATAAAATTAAACGTTTTACTTTAATACTGCTTCTAATACCCGGCTCCGTTTTTTACCTTACATTTCGTAAGCTTAATTCTGCTATTTTATTTCTTGCTTTTTTAAATTGCTGTGTTATAATATCTTTGTCATTGAACAGCGGTAGGCAAGTTGCCACCGTTCTTTGATTTGAAGTCTTACTTTTTTAGTAAGGCTTCTATTTTTTTAATGGCATCTTCTTTGTCTGCGCTGTCTTTAATGATTTGTATAATCATTCTGAGAGCCATCTCAAACTGTTCATTTGTCATGCCTTTCATGATTTTCTCCTTTCCGGCATTTGCCGCCGTTCTTTGATTCTTTCCGTTGCCCTGCTTATCTCTCAAGCAGGGCTTTTATTTTTTCTCTCGCCTGCTCAATGTCTTGACACCCGTTAAGGATTTCAAGTATCATTTTTAGAAACGTCTCAAGTACAAAGCAATCCATTTCTTCCATCATTTTCTCCTTTCCGGCATTTGCCGTTAATAATGTATTTTGGATAAAGCGCAAAACGGGCAAACCAAAACCGAAGGCGTACCTCGATATGCCAAAGGACAAGGTTTGCCCGCTTTTTACGTGAATAATAAATTACTTACGCAACAACGCTCTTTACTGCGGAATAGCCGCTGTAATACGTCTTGCTGCCGTAATAAATTCCGCGCACTTTGAAATAGTAACGCTTACCGTCTGTCGGTGTGGGTACTACAAACATATTCAAGCCCGAATCTTCATAGTAATACCATTCGCACTGACTGCTGACATTGGTATACGTACCGCTCTTGCCGGTTGCTCTGTATATTGCGTATTCGTCCGCACCTGTCGCATCGAAAAACGCAATCACACTTCTTCCGTCATCAAGTGAGCTTACGCTCTTTATCACAGGCGTCTGCACGACGGTCTTAACGGTCTTGCAGGAAGTGTAAGAGCTGTAATATGTGGCACTGCCGACACTCTTGACCGCACGAAGCTTATAGTAATAGGTCTTTGATGCGGACACATTGCCGAAATACACAAATCTCAAATCGCCGTAGCGGTACGGCGTTCCGAAGTATATATTGTCGCCCGGCTCATAGTCAACAAAGCTCTCCTCCGAAAAACTTCCCTGCGAGGTATAGCCGGAGGACTTTTTCGCTGAACGGTACACCTGATAGCCCGTTGCTTCTTCATTGGCAATCCAGTAAATACCTACATATTCGGGAGAGTAATCAATATCAACTCCGGTGGGCGTTTTAAGCACGGTCTTTGCGTACTTGTAAGAGGAATATCCGCTGTAAACCGTACCCGATGTGTTGTTGTGCACGGTTTTTATCTTGTAGTAATAATACTTGTTTGCGGTCAAGTTAACATCGTCATAGCCGAGTATATCACTGCCGACCTCTGCGATTTTAGAGTAAGTACCGTTCTTGCTTGTGGCTCTGTAAATAACATATCCGTCCGCTCCGGATGCCGCCGTCCATGTAACGGCAATGCTCCTGTAGCCGGTGCTCACTACCTTTACCGTTGACGGTGCATAAAGCGTAGTCTTGGCGGAAACGGTTGCGGAATTTCCGCTGTACGCCTTATATCCGTCCAGCTCACGCACCGAACGCACTCTGTAATAATATGTCTTGCCTGCTTCAAGCTTGCTGTCGGTGTAGGTAACAGTGCCGTTTCCGCTTACAAAGGCAACCGTTTCGTATGCTCCGCCGGAAGTTGTGCTGCGCATAATTTCATAGCCCTGTGCGCCGGCGGCCTTTTTCCATGTAAGCTTGATTCCGGTCGCACTTGCGCGAGCCGCCTTTACGCCGGAGGGTGCGGACAGGGTCGGTGTTCCGTTCTTCGCGGCGGAAAGCTTTCCCTCTATTCCGCTTCTGACAGCGGCGATTTTGTAAGAATACTTAACGCCTCTTACAACATTCGTATCCGACCATGCCACTGTTGAGCCGGAGGTTATCTTCGCGCAAAGCTCATAGCTTTCGCCGTCTGTAGAACGGTAAATATTATAGCCGGTGGCACCGCTTACTTTTTTCCATGTAAGCTTCAGGTAGTAGCTGTATGCCGATACAGTCGGTGACGGTGCGCCGATAGTCGGCACTGCACTTACAGTGTCGGAAGCTGTTCCCGTCATACTCGATGTATAGGGCACAACATAATAGTAATACTCCCTGCCGCTTGAAAGCCCGGTATTTGTCCATGACAGGGTTGTGGCGGTTGTTATTGTCTTTACATGGGTAAAGCTTTCACCGTCTGCGGAACGGTATATTTTATAGCCTGTTGCACCTGTCACCTTATGCCAGGAAAGCTTGATGCTCGAATAAGATGCCGAGGTCGCAAACACAGTAGGCTTGCCCAGCTTCGATGTTGCCGTTACCGCCGAAGTGTAATCGCCGTAAGCTGTACCGTAGCTCGTTCCGCGGTACGCCCTGATTTTGTAGTAGCGGTTTTCGGCTGTTGCGGTATCCGTCCATGTAAGAGTGCTTCCCGATGTAATGGTTGCTATTCTGGTGTATTCGCCGTTATAGCTGTCACTGCGCCAGATTTCATAGCCGTGTGCGCCTGAGACTTTTTTCCACGTCAGCTTGGGCTTCGACGAGGTTACGGAAGCCGAAAGCGAAGTGGGCTTTGCCGGTATGGGCGTTACGCTGACAATGCTTGCGGCACCTGCTATGCGCTTCTTGCCGGAGGTCTTAAAGGGTATGACCTTAAACAGATATTCTCTGCCGCATTCAAGCCCGGTGACAGAATAGGAAACAGTTGAGTTTTTGGTTATTGTTTTAAGAAGCTTCCAGCTTGCACCGTTGTCGGCGGAACGGTACACATAATATCCGCTTGCCGTGGTGTTCTTTGTCCATGTCAGTTTAACCGAGCTTATCGAGCTTACTGCGGCTTTAAGCCCGGAGAGCACCGGTTGAGGCTTTCCGGTAACCGTTTTGCTCCATTCGCCGTAGACATATTTTTCCGTCTCATCAAGCTTATAGCCCCTGACCCTGAAGAAGTATGTGCTGTTAAAGGTCAGTCCGCCATGGCGATATATTGTGGTGTTATTCTGCTTCACATCTGCGATTTTTGTCCACGGTCCGCTTGCCGACGATGCACGCTGGACCTCATATCCATCGCAGTTATCCTCCG
Source organism: uncultured Eubacteriales bacterium (assembly GCA_964500965.1). Taxonomy (GTDB): domain Bacteria; phylum Bacillota; class Clostridia; order Oscillospirales; family Acutalibacteraceae; genus JAISGQ01. The sequence continues at coordinate 15,090 of CAZCQZ010000013.1, forward strand.
ACGTCCATCTGACCTCAAGGGAGGTATTGCCCAGAGGACTTACCGTAACGGTGGGGATTCCGGGGTCAAGCGCCGGGTTTACCGCAACGGTTACGGTGCATTGAGCCGTAAAGTCTCCGCAAGTCGCGGTAACGGTGTATACTCCCTTTCTGCCTGCGGCAAACACTGCGGTTGTGCCGGAAGCATCGGTCAATTTCAGATTTTCACTGTCGGAGGTGCTCCATATAATTTCGTCCGTACATACGCCCGGTGTGACAACTGCGTTCAATGTGATTTTTTCGCCGTTGAGCACAGTTTCCGTTTCGGGCAATGAAATGCCGGTGCATGGAGAAACAACCTTCACCTTAACCGTTGCGCTGCAATTTTGCCCCGACACGGTAATATCCGCCGTGCCGCAGGATTTTGCGGTAATAATTCCGTTTTCAACGCTTACAATTGAGCTGTCGGAGCTGCTCCACAAAAGGCTTTCGCTGTAGCCTGAGGGAGAAGCACTGTAGCCGGGATTTACGGCAAGGTTTACGGTGTCATTAAGATTGATTGTTAAATCAGTGCTTAAAAAGCCGATGCTTTCAACATATATTATCGGGGTGTAAACCGTGACGGTACACGAAGCCGATGCGCCGTTAATTGTCGCGGTTATCACCGTTTCGCCGTCCGAAAGAGCAGTGACCGTTCCGTCAACGTCAACTGCCGCAACGCTTTCATTTGAGGATTTCCAGGTGATGACCGCTTCGCCGTCGGCAGGAGTAAATGCATATTTCGGGACGTATGTATCTCCTTTTTTAATTGTAACCGCAGTCTCACTAAAAGCTATGCCGGTTGCCGCCGTTTCGGGCTCATAAACGCTAACCGTGCACTGTGCGCTTACGCCGTCGGCAGAAACGGTTATCACGGTGCTGCCCACTGAACACGCGGTAACTATGCCGTTTTCATCAACCTTTGCAACGCTTTTATCGGACGATGCCCATTCAAGTGTCGATTCTGCACCGTCGGGAGTAATCTCCGGTCTGAGCTTTATGCTTCCGCCGTTAAGCATCCTTGCGGTTGTGGGAAGCTCAAGGTCTGTAATGCCGTCATAAACAACAATTGTAACCGTATCGGAATAATTGCCGCTCGTCACGGTGAGTGTTGCGGTGCCCTCCGATTTCGGCGTTATTGTACACGCCGTCGTACCCGGCTCAATAGCGGCTATATTATTATCTATGCTCCACAGAACGCTGTCCGTACAGTCTGTGGGAGCAATCTGCGCAAGAACCGTAGCCGGCTCTCCGCGAAGCTTCAGCGCAATACTGTCCTGAGCTATGGAAATGCCGGTGCACGGTGAAGTAACGGTAACGTTTATTTTTCCCGTTACACCGCTATCGGCAACCGCGCTTACCGTTGCACTGCCCGTTCCCACTGCCGAAAGCAAACCGTTCTTACCTACTGTAACAACAGCGGTATTACTGCTTTTCCATGTAATACCGTCAGTGGAATTCGAGGGGGTAAGCACTGCAGAAAGCTGATGTGTTTTTCCTTTTTCAAGTGTCAGGTCATTACCGACCTTTACCGCAGTAGCAGGAAGCTTGACCGTAACGGTGCACACCGCACTTGCGTAAGAACCGGCGCTTGCGGTAATTGTGCACTCACCCGGAGCATTCGCGGTAACATACCCCTCCGAGCTGACACTTGCAACTGAGGTGTTCGAGGATTTCCACGTTATTCCTATCCCCGTTCCCTCCGGCACGACGGAGGCCGTTAGCTGCTCCACCTTGCCGACATTGACGGTAAGAGCTGTTTTGCTGATATTCACCGCCGTCGGACGTACCGGTACGGTGACACCAAAGGAAAGACTTGCAGAGCCGACACTTACCGTTATCGTTGCCGTTCCTGTTCCCACCGCAGTGACCTTGCCGTTGCTTACCGTGGCAACGGAAGTATTATTGCTTTTCCATTCGGCGTTAAGTATTGTCACCTGTCTTGATGACAGAGAGGAATTTCTGATTCTGACCGTTCTTGTGATGCTGTCTCCCAATTCGACAGTTGCCGCCGCAGAGGAGCTGAGCACCAGGTTTATGGGGCAAATATCCTCGTTGATTTCAATATCGTAGGTTGTGCTCTGATTTGACGGCTGTGAAAACTCCGTGCCTTTGCCGCCGCCGAAAAGCTGTACCCAGCCTCCCTCAAAATATCCGATTCCTATTGTGGTGTAATTGGAATCGAGTATGTTTTCTTTGTGCCCCTCGGAATTCATCCACGATTTCATTACCGCCGTGGGATTTGACTGCCCCAGCGCAATATTCTCGCCGGCATAGTTGCCGTATGCGGTGGGGTATTCGCTTCTGAGAGTTGACAGCAGACTTTTTGCGGAAGTGTACGGAAATGCGTGTTCAAAATAAATCGTTATCTGCGCCGCACGCTTCATTGCCTGCTCGGTCATGTCAACGTCCAGAGTTAGAGGCGAAAGTCCCTCCGCGCTGCGTTCCGCATTTACAAGCTCCAGCACCTCAAAGGCATATGCGTAATTTTTGGTGCCGCCTATCTGCACAACGGGGTCTCCCGTTGAAGCCTGTGCAGTCTGCCCCTGTGCGGCATAGCCCACAAAACCGGCATTTACAAGCATAAGCAGTGAAAACAGCACAAGAATAATACGGCGTCTGATTTTTCCTGTTGATTGTGTTTTCAAAATATCCTTCCTTTCCTTGCATTCGGCACAATTGTTATTGTGCGCCATCAAACCATAAAGCTACGGTATGTATATCATAACACATGTCAAGGAAAAATAGCAATCGTCATAATTCACGAAACAAGCAGTCACTTTTGTGCAATACACCCTTGTATCGCCGGGCACCGGAAAAAATTTTACCAATCGGAATTATTTATGTGCTGTCGGCAATACTATCAGCACAACAAGTGCAAAGGAGACAGCCATGGAACGACGTACACCCTATCCTTATGACGATGAAACGGACAGAATCCTTTTTGATGATGAAATGAATGTCAGCTCAAGCTGTGAATGTACCGGACTTACCCCTACGCCGCCTCTTGACGAGGAGGAAGCCCGTTCCTACAGCAGTGTATATGATATTCCTCTCTCCGCTCAGCCGCACAAAAGCCGCAAATCCGGTAACATAGGCTCTGAATAGTTGTGTAAAAGCCGTCTCCGACTTTCCCGATATGGGACGACGGAGACGGCTTTTGATTTGTTCATCTTATTTCGGTTACACACCGGCTACAACAGATGTAAAGCCCGTAAGGTCGAGATTTTCAACCGCAAAGGTTTTAAACACGTTGTTGTTTTCCTTAACATTCATGCTGTTATAGTGGTTGGTAAGGTCAACAAAGAGGTTATCGGAGCAGATATTTGTGAGCATTTCATTCTTGTACTCCAGATAATCGTCATCGTTTATGCTTGTTTCAAGTCGCTGAACGGCAACCGCACCTACGAGAGTATTGCCGGAATTATCGTAGAAACCGAGGGTATTAACGCCGCATTTGCCGATTTCAAGGGTGCTTGCATAGTTGTAAACATCACTGAGAAGACTGTCATCAAGGGCATCGTCGGTGCAGATGGCTTCCTTTGCAACGCCGTTTCTTCTGTACACCTCTCCGAGGTAGAGAGAATCGGTATAATCCTCGCACAATGCGGCAAATTTATCTGTATCAGGCTCTTTGCCGACAATATCATTGAGCTTTGCAAGCTCCGCCTGATATTCCTCACTGTCCTCGGCAAGGTAATTGCCGGAATCATCAACGGCGAAGTAAAGCATATAACTGACCCTCATATAATTATCGTCAAAGTATGCTTTCAAATCGCTTTCGGAAAGGTAGTAATCCGAGCCGCTGACAAGGTAAAGCTCCGCAAAGTATTCTGTCAGGGCACTTATGCGCAGGGTGTTCATGACAAAAAACTCGTGGAAAGAAGCTTCGCTTATTCCGTTTGCGGCGTAAATTGAGCTTTGAGCATTGTAGTAAGTCTCGCTGACTTCCATGAAGTCATTGTAATCCTCATCGCTGTAGGTCAGACCAAGCTCGTTGTACATATCCTTTGCCGCAACATAGTATTGCAGGGTTTCCTTTGCGGAACGGTTGATGTAATCGGCTACGGTCATCGAAGTACCGTCTTCACTGCTTATGGCGGAAGTCAAATCGACTGTGCCGTAAGTGGAATAAACATTCTGATACGCAATCATGACAGCAAGGGGATAAATACCGCCGGGAATGCTTTCGCCGTCATATTTGACGACCCATGAGGTATCGCCGCAAGCGCCGACGGTAAGCATGCAAAGCACGGTCAGCACTGCAAGCAGCAACGCTGTAAGCTTTTTTACGATTTTCATTTTTAAACGTCCTCCTGTTTGTAATTTACTTGATATATGGCTTGAGCATTTCGTCCTCAAGGTCTGTAATGCTCCAATGCTCGGTAAGAGTAACGCTTTCGCCGCAGTCCAAATCTTTCATGGGACTAAGACCCTCGATTTCAAGCATGAAGCCGTCAACATAGGTTTCCACGTTGCTGCCGAAATCGGGATAACCGGCATCATTGTCGTATTCAACGCGTTTTACAAACACCTCTCCGTCTGTTGCGTAGGCAAGCCATCCTGCGGTGCTGTTGATTCCGCATTTAAAGGGGGCTTCATTGCCCTCAACGTGCTTGAGGGTATAGCAGCCGTTGCCGAAAGCAAAACGCTCATCTCTCATATTGCAGTAAGGCCAGAAAGCTATCATTTTATCCGGCAGAGGGATAAGGCTTTCATCGTGATTCATGGGGCATATTGCCGTGCCGCCCTTGCGCATCTGAGTTATTCCCCATGCGCCGGCTCTGCGCACTTCGTTGCGCAGATTTTTAATATCCATATGTACCGTCACATCGGTGCCGCTGTCGGCAAGGGTTACGGTAAGAGTAAACTGCCAATCGGAAACCGCTTGAGGATTAGGAGTGAAAACAACTCCGTTTTTCGTTTCTTTCCATGCCACAGGCTCATTGTCGGGGTAGTAGCTCAGGGGCATATGCTCCGGAGTTGCCCACATTCTGTGACCGCCCCAAAGCTCAAAGACAGGCTTGCCGAATGTTTCCATAATGCTGGATTTTGTGACGATATTCTTGCCCTCCAGGTCATTGAAAAGCAGATTTTCTCCTGTACTTCTGCGATAGGAAATAATACGAGGACCTACATCTACGGTGACAAGCACCTGCGCATCACCGTTTGAAATACATACGCACTTTCCAAAGCGCAGATAATCTACTGTACTGACTTTTACTGACATCAGTTACCACTCTCCTTATATACTTTTGTTTGCTCCGCGAGAGCGGTGACTTCTCGCGTGTCAGTCAGATACGGAAGCTGTGAGGCTACCGCCGCACAGCCGCAGGCGGCTGAATATGCCGCGCTGTCATAGGCTGTCATGCCCGTAAGGTATGCATAAATATATCCTGCAAGGGCACAGTCGCCTGCGCCCACCGTATTTACTTCGGTTGTTTCCGGGGGCACTGCGTGAAGCTTTTTGTCATTGCTTATCAGATACAAGCCCTTTTCTCCGAGTGTCAGCAGAATTTGCTTTACTCCGCCCTCAATCATTCCGTTGCATTGAGACAGCATTTCGTCAATATCCGAAAGTGGCTGCCCTACGATAAGCTCCAGCTCATGCTCATTGGGCTTTATCAGCCACGGTTTCAGCTTCATAAGCCTTTCGGCTGAGATTTTTTCGCTGTCCACCGCTACCAGATAGCCGCACTCAGATGCATAGGAAATCAGGCTGTCCACCTGTCCGTCATCTATGCCCTCCGGAATACTGCCGGAAAAGACGATGACGTCACCGTCTTCCCACATATCACGTATAAGCTCCTTGAGCTTTGACATTGCTTCTTCGTCGGCAGGACTGCCTGCGCGATTGATTTTTACCGTGCTTCCGTTTGCCAGCAGAGTGAGGTTTTCTCTTACAACACCGTCAATTATTACAAATCGGCAGTGCAGCCCCTTTTTGTCCAGCGGACTGCGAAAGCTTTCAAGGCTGTCGCGACCTACCAGAGCGACGGCAACGGTTTCTATGCCGAGAGCGGACAGGCTTTCGGATATATTTATTCCCTTGCCTGCGGAAATTCTGGTTTCCGCCACAGGTCGGTTTATTCTGTCGGTATAAATCCCGTCAAGGGTCAGGGTTGTATCAAAGGCAGGATTAAGAGTTACCGTAACTACCTTGCTCATCAGCTTCTGTGCCATTTTACGCCCTGGGGGGTGTCCTCAAGAATTATGCCCTTAGCTTTAAGCTCATCGCGGATTCTGTCTGCCTCGGCAAAGTTTTTCGCCTTTCTCGCAGCCTGTCGCTGTTCAATAAGTGCTTCGATTTCGGAATCCACGTCGTCGGATTCGCGATTGTAAAGCAGTCCGAACACGCCGGTAAGCTCGTTGAAAAGTGCCAGAGCGTACTCGGCAAGCTCTTTTGAGGGATTTGTTGAGGTGGAAACGTAGGTGTTAATATCCCTTGCAAGTTCAAAAACAGCGGAAAGGGCATCGGCGGTGTTGAAATCATCGTCAAGAGCCTGCTCAAAATGCGTTCTGTGAGCGTACAGTCTGTCTTTAAGCTCGGCTTCGCCGTCCTTTAAACCTCCCTCGGCTTTTGAAATGACAAATTCAAGGTTTGAAAGGCAGGTGTACAGGCGTGCCAACGCCGCCTTGTTCTGCTCGATAACATCATAGGAATAGTTTATCGGGCTTCTGTAGTGGCTTGCAAGCATCATCATTCTGATAGGCTCATAGCCGAATTTTTCCGCAACATCGCGTACGGTGAAAAAGTTGCCCAGAGACTTGCTCATTTTTTCGTTGTTTACGGTAATAAAGCCGTTGTGCATCCAATAATGTGCAAAGGGCTTGCCGTTTGCACATTCCGACTGGGCAATTTCGTTTTCGTGGTGGGGGAAAATCAAATCCTGACCGCCTGCATGAATATCAAGAGTTTCGCCCAGATACCTGCGGCACATGGCGGAACATTCGATATGCCAGCCCGGTCTGCCCATTCCCCACGGGCTTTCCCACGCAGGCTCACCCGGCTTTGCACCTTTCCAAACTGCGAAATCGGCAGGAGAACGCTTCACGTCATCAAGAGACACCCTTTCACTTGCGCCGTCAAGCAGTGCGTCAAGGGTCATTTTGGAGAGCTTTCCGTATTCGGGGAAGGTTTCGGTTGCAAAATACACATCGTTGCCGGACTGATATGCGTGACCGTTTTTAACGAGAGTTTCTATTATGCTGATTATCTCGTCAATATTTTCGGTAGCTTTCGGGTGAATGGTGGCTTTCTTTACGCCCAAGCCCTCGGCATCTTTCCAAAATTCGTCTATATAACGTCGGGATACGGTCATAAAGTCCGTTCCCTCCTCATTGGCTTTGTTGATTATCTTGTCATCAACATCGGTGAAATTCTGTACGAATGTGACCTCATAGCCTTTCCATTCCAGATAACGTCTGAACGCATCAAACACTATCAGCGGACGGGCGTTTCCGATGTGGATATAGTTATAAACCGTGGGACCGCAGGCATACATTTTTACCTTGCCGTCTTCAATGGGCACAAACTCGTCCTTGTTTCTTGTAAGTGTATTATATATTTTCATATTATTTCCGCTCTTTTCCTAAATTTTCTTTTAATGTTTTCATGCAATTTCATAATTTTTCTAAAAACTGCAACATCGTTGGGAAAACAGCAGAATTGTAATTTCATGCATAATCATATTTGTCACGTCCGTAAGGTCATTACTTTTTCGGTTCTTCCAGCTCTTTTATCCGCGCTTCAAGCTGTTCAAGCTCCATGCGCATTTTGCAAAACTCCTGAGAAACGGGGTCTGCATAGTGAATCTGGTCAAGGTCACTGCTGTCAATCTTTTTACCGCCTATGCGCACAACCTTTGCAGGCACTCCTACCGCCGTGGCTTCCGCCGGGACTTCACTTAGCACTACCGCACCGGCGGCAATGCGCGCATTATCTCCCACTCTGAAAGGTCCGAGCACCTTTGCGCCTGCACCGATAAGCACATTGTTTCCGATAGTCGGGTGACGCTTTCCCTTGTCCTTACCCGTACCGCCCAGTGTTACGCCCTGATAAATGGTGCAATTGTCACCGACCTCTGCGGTTTCGCCTATGACCACGCCGTAGCCGTGGTCAATAAGCACCGCTCTGCCGATTTTAGCACCGGGGTGTATCTCGATTCCGGTTTTCAGCTTGGCTCTTTCGCTTATCAGTCGGGCAATAAAGCGCATTTTTCTTTTGTAAAACCATGCCGCACGGCGGTGCGCCATAATTGCCTTGTAGCCGGGGTAAAGAGAGCGCACTTCAAATCGGCTTCGCGCCGCAGGGTCACGCTGCATTATCGCATCAATAAGCTCTTTTTTATAAGATGGCATATATCAACTCTCCGATTTGCGACGTCGAAAAAGGAACAGCTTTTTCGGCATCATTCATTAGATATATTTGTATGTCACTGCCATTATATGCGTAACAGTGTCGGAAAGTTCCTTTGCATTGAGTACAGAGGTATAGCTTGTGTAAATATCCTGCTTGCATTCCTCATTAAGGCTGTCTGCGTTTTCGTTGAAGTTTTCTTCAATGCCGTTTGCTCTGCATATCATTTCAACCAGCATTGAGCGCATTGCGGTAATAACATCGTTAGCACGGAAAAATGCGCCTGCGGTTATGCACTCCTTGGCATTTACCGCAAGAGCTGCCATAGACTGCCACATTTTGTGGGAATCATACTCCTCCGGCTGTTCTTCGTCTTCGACGATTTCGGCAACAGGCTCTGCTTCCGCCTGTTCCTCCGAAACAGGCTCGTCATCAGCCTCCGGCTCTGCCTCGTCTTCGGTTTCCTCCGGCTGTTCTTCTACGCTCTGAGCTTCTTCCGAAACTTCTTCCGAAACTTCTTCCGAAGTTTCCTCCGGGCTTTCCTCCGGCTGCTCTGCGGCTCCCTCCGGCTCTGCAATTACATCTTCTGCGACTTCCTCAGGCTCGACGGCTTCGGTATCGAAATCGTCCGAAAAATCGTCTGCGAAATCGTCCTCAAATTCATCAATAAGGGAATCTTTGTTGTTCTGCTCGTCCTCAATAAGTTTCTGCAATTTTTTATTACTGAAAGCCATAATACTTACCTCCCGTTTTATTTCGCATCACGAAGCAAATCACGGCACTGATACAGATATGTTGCGCCGGAAATTACCGTAATAAGAGCCGAAAGCCATGTAACTGCTATCATAAAAATGCTGAAAATGTTATTTATAAGCGCACTGCCCATGTTCGCGATTTCCAGAAGCTCCAGCACAAACATGGCAACAAAAATCGTCACAATGGAAACGATTTGAATAACCGTTTTCAGCTTGCCCCAAATATTTGCGGCGATAACTGTACCGCGCTCGGCATATATCATACGTGCGCTGGTGACAAGAAATTCTCTTGCCAGAATAATAATAACCACCCAGGGAGAGCATACAACGCCCCAATTTGGGTTGGGCAGAGACACGGTGATAAAACACACAAAAGCGGAAATCACAAGCAGCTTGTCCGCGATTGGGTCCATAAGCTTGCCGAAATCGGTGACAAGACCTCTTTTTCTCGCGATTTTGCCGTCAAGAGCGTCGGTTATAGAAGCGATACCGAAAACGATTCCGGCTATAAGCCAGTGAAACGGAAATTCGCAGAGAATAAGCACGACCACTACCGGCACAAGAATCATGCGAAGGGTTGTAAGTTTATTCGGAAGATTCATAACAGTTCTCCTTTGATTTAAATCGTATCAGATAAGCTCACCTATAAGGTCGCAATCCATGCTGTCGGTAATTCTGACCCTGACCATGTCTCCCACAGTCAGCTTTTTGCCGCCGGTTGTAAAGAAAACCTTTCCGTCAATATCCGGCGCATCGGCTTCGCTTCTTCCGAAGCAGCATTCCGCAAGGCGGTCAAAGCCCTCGGTGACAACGGTTATTTCCTTGCCCTGCATACTTTCTACCCATTCTTCGACTACTCTCGATTGCTCGTTCATTATTATATCATAACGGTGCTGAGCTTCCTTTTCGTCAACCCTGTCAGGGAAGCTGTAGGCAGGTGTATCCTCTTCGGCAGACCAGATAAAGCAACCCATGCGCTCAAACTTTGCCGCCTGAACAAATTCGGCAAGCTCGTTGAGCTGTTCCGCCGTTTCGCCGGGGAAGCCCACCATAAATGTGGTGCGCAGAGTTATTCCGGGCACTTTTTCTCTAATGTGAGAAATAAGCTCAAGCAGGGATTTTGAATCACCGGTGCGGTTCATCGCTCTGAGCACTTCGCCGTTGGCGTGCTGCAACGGAATATCCATGTATTTGCAGATGTTTTTGCGCGAAGCAATGACATCGAGCAGCTCGTCCGTAACGCGGTCGGGGTAGCAGTAGAGCAGTCTTATCCACTCAATGCCCTCAATATCGCTGAGCTTTGTGAGAAGCTCAGCGAGAGCGGACTTTCCGTAAATATCCTCGCCGTAGCGAGTGGTGTCCTGAGCTACAACCACCAGCTCTTTTATGCCGTCACGGGCAAGGCTTTCGGCTTCGGCAACGATGTTTTCCATTGTACGGCTTCTCATTCTGCCGCGAATCATCGGAATTGCACAGTATGTACAGCAGTTGTCACAGCCGTCCGCAATTCTGAGATATGCGAAATAGGGCAGATTTGTAAGCACTCTGCCGCCCTCCATGGGAAGCTCGTCCTTTTCGCCGAAAAAGGCAACCTTTTCACCTGCCAGAACGCGTTCCACGGCTTCGCAGATTCTATCGTTCGCGCCGATGCCCACAACGCCGTCAAGCTCCGAAATTTCCTCCAGAACATCGTTTTTATATCTTTCCGCAAGACAGCCTGTGGCAATAATCGCCTTGATTTTACCCTCGGCTTTAAGCCTTGCGATTTCCAGTATTTCTTCAATAGATTCAGCCTTTGCGCTTTCGATAAAGCCGCAGGTGTTGACAATGGCAACATCGCCCATTGCCGCGTCCTCAACAAGCTTATATCCTCCCAGTCGCAACTTTTCAAGCATTATTTCCGCATCAACCTGGTTTTTCGGGCAACCCAGGCTGACCATACCTACCTTGTACTTCAATTACAGCACTCCTATTTATAACGTGTACAAAGTTAGTATAACATATTACTTTTGCAAATTAAATAGCAAAGTGCAAAAAAATATAAAATACCCCACGCTGTTTTTGTAAAGAAACAGCGTGGGGTAAATGCTTTGCTACAAATTTTCAGTTCGGATTATTTCTTTTTGAATACCAGAGGAAGTTCAATGCCCATTTCCTCAAATTCCTCGAAAATATCCTCATCGCTGCCGGCGTTGATAGTCATTTTACCCTTTGACAGCTCGCACAGTACGTATTCTTCTTCGTCTGCAAGCTCATCTTCGGTATCGGCAATATAAAGCTTGTTGCCGTCGAGTCTGTAATAGCCCTCCTGGGTCTCAAAACCGGAAACGGACTCCGCAAGTGCTTCGGGAGTGATGTACTCAGCCATAGCCTCGTCGAAATACTCCTCAAGGGTCACGCCTGCGTTTTCTTCAAAATAATCGTCAACCTCGCTTCTGCTCATGTCGTATTCTTCCTCATACAGCTCATAAGCGTACTCAAGGAACGCATCAAGCAAATCCTCAACGTAAACCTTCATTGATTCAATAGTTGCATCCTCGTCCGCATAAAGAACGCAGGTGCCGTCATCTTCAAAATCAAATACGAGATAAACACAGAGGGGTGTATTGCCGAAGTCAATACCATCAAAACCCGCATCGCCCATGTAGTCGTTCATGTACTCGGTGATATCCATTTCGCAAACCCATGAGCCGACAATTGTTTCCGCCTTATCGGTGCCTGCCGCTTTTTCACAGCCTGCGATACAGAAAAGCATAACTACCGCAAGAATAACCGCCAAAATCGACTTAATGTTCTTCATAAAAACTATCCCTTCTTTTTAGTGATAGTAATATATTAACACATTGTAAACAATTGTCAATACATTTTCCAAAAGAGAATTTTTTGCTTATTACAACGCGGCTATAAGTTTTCCGAGCACAGGCTCAAATGCCGCACCGTACCAGTGATTTTCGTGCTTTGCGGTTTCCTTTATACACTCAACGGTGTAATCTGCGGCTATTTTGGCGGCATCATAAGCGGTGTGACCGTTGACAAGCGCGCCTGTAAATGCGGAGGCATAAACATCTCCCGTGCCGTGACAGCCATTGGGAAGCATTTCATGCTCATAATAGCTGTACTCGCCGTTTTCTACAATAACCACGCCGTTCTTATCGCTTTCGTAAGACACGCCCGTAAGCACGATATTCTTACAGCCCAGAGCCGAAAGTCCGCCGATAAGCTCATCTATATACGCGCGGTCGTACTCGGTTTTATACTCCGTGCCGGTGAGTAAACACGCCTCCGTGATGTTCGGCACAATGTAATCGGACTTTGCGCAAAGACCTTTCATAGCATCGACAAAGGCATCATCAAAGCCCGGATAAAGTCTGCCGTTATCCGCCATTGCAGGGTCAACCACCTTAACGCAGCCCCTGCTGCCCGTTGCTTTCATTATATCCGCAACGTACTCAATCTGCTTCGTGCTTCCCAGATAGCCTGTATAAATCGCTTCAAATTCGATACCCTCTTTTACCCAGTGTTCCTTTATCGAGGGCATATCCTCCGTCAGGTCGCGGAAAGTGTAGCCCTTAAAGCCGGCGGTGTGAGTTGACAGGACAGCGGAGGGCAATATGCAGGTTTCAAGCCCGCAGGCGGACAGTATCGGAAGCGCAACGGTAAGTGAGCACTGCCCAACACAGGAAATGTCCTGAATCGTAAGTATTCTTTTGTAAGCCATTTCAATCACCTCATGAATTTTCACTCGTTTTCTGTCAGTATACCATTTTTTGGTAATAATCAAATAACCAGAATAGGACGGTTTTATATAACCAGTTTGACTGTATGTTTGGGAACTGCACAAAAAAGCCCTGCCGATTAAGGCAGAGCCGTATATAACAAAATATTATTCTGTAGTCCCTTGTAAAGCCGCCGCAAGCTCGGAAAGCCATTTCGGGCGATAATTGCCTTTCGGGAGTAATTCGCCGTTTTGGTACTCTGCAACCTCTACAAAGCCGTTTTCGTTGTCAAATAGCGTTACTTTATCACAATAGGGTAAAACCCTTGTAAGAGCTTCAAAACGCCGCGAGAAACGCCGCTCGACATCTTGAGGCGGTATATTGTGTCCTCCCTTTGAAACACGGTTAGCGATTCTTTTAAGGGATTCCGCCGCACTGTCAAGACCGATGTAATAAAGCCGAATATAATATCCTGTTTCTTTGGCTCTTTTTATCGTGTGTTCTGTCCGTGCTCCTGAAAGCGTTGTTTCCTGTGTAAAGCATATGCCGCGTTCAATATAGCTGTTTATCCTTGCTACAGCTTCACGCCCTGCATTAAGATAATTTCCGCACTGTGCAGTGAGTTTATCAACATCTACAATACACCCTAAGTCGGTACGTTCTGCTTTTAATGCACCTGTAAGGCTTGATTTGCCCGTACCGTTTACACCGGCAATTATGGTATATATTTTCATTCTACGCCCTCCGGCTCTCCGTTGTCACGTTTTATTTGATTGTCAACAGCTCTTTTTATAAATGCGTTTACGCTTTCCCCCTGCTGTTCTGCGTGGGCTTTTATTTTGTCACGCTTTCCCTTTTCAAATCTAAGCAACACTTTATCATAATTTGCGCTCTCATATTTTGATACAGCTTTTTGTTGCGCCTTGCTTGTTGGCATAATTACCACCTCCACACATATTATATCACAGCGAAGCAGCGATAGCGATATACACAATGTACAATGATAGCGGTATAAGTTTGTACATTTTTACTCTTGATATACCGATAGCGATATATTATAATAATTACAGAAACAAGGACGGAGGGAAATACGCATGAAACACAACCTGTCAACAATATGTAAGCTTGCAAACGGCTTTTACAAAAAGGGCTATAGCCGCTCGGCTGCTTTTGTTCTTGCGTGGAGATTAAGCAAAGAAACCGCAAGCGTTAAAGTGAACGGCACAAGCTACGGAGAAAGACAAAGCACCCTTGCCGAACTTCTTAAAGTTTCCCCCTCTGAAATCACTGTAGAGCTTCACAGAGAACGCAACAACATAATAGACCGTAACGCAATCGCCGTAGTTGCTTACACGAGCGGCAAAGCTTATAAAATAGGCTATATCCCGGCACGAGCGGCGGCACTGCTTGCCCCTGTGATTGATACAGGGCACAGCATAAAGGCGGCGTTATTCCGCATTGTAGGCGGCTATTTTGAAGGTATGAACTACGGCGCAAGGATTAACCTTGCACTGTGAGCCGCTCGTTATCATGGCTTTATGGGGAAAGCTTTAAAACTGCCCCTAATAATAAACATATCGGAGGTTTTGAAAATGAGCAAAAAAGAAAGTGCAACCATTTCAAGGAGTGAAGCGGCGTTCCGCGTAGAATGTTACGAGAGCATAAACAAATCACTTGACAAACTGGACGATGACCTGCTGGGCTTTATGGAATTTATAGTGCGGCACGTTTGCGAAAGCAGCGAACGTAATTTTTACATTGTGTATAATTTTGTACGTAGACTTTGCACATAAGCGGCAAATAAACCCCAAATAAACCCCAAACCCGAAAAACGAGCAAAAATAAGAACTTCGGAAACCGCTTAAATAAGCCATTTCCGAAGTTTTCTATGTGGTGCGAGTGACGAGACTTGAACTCGTACGTCATGGACACACGCCCCTCAAACGTGCCTGTCTGCCTATTCCAGCACACTCGCGTCAACCAACGAATGGGATTATATCACGAACCCCATATGCTGTCAAGCCCTTTTTTCGATTTTTTTATTTTATGTCCGAAAGGGCGATTTACCGCCCTTTCCGCCGTTCTCTGCGCACACGGTTGATGTGCCGCTCGAAGTCTCCCGAATTTAAAAGCTCCGCCAGCACATACTGCTCAAAAACCGGAACGGTACAGGAGTAGAACCCCAGCTTCTTTTCAAAATCGCTCAGCAGGCTTTCGGGCAGAACCATATATCCGACACGTACCGATGGGGCTACGGTTTTTGAAAAGGTGTTCATGTATATCACCGAGCCGTTGCCCGAAAGAGCAAAAACCGTATCATCGTTTTTGGTCGATACCGTAAGTTCCGATTCGTAGTTATCTTCGATTATATATCCTGCCCGTTTCTCTGCCCATTGCAGATACTCATATCTTTTGGACGCTCCCGCGGTTATGCCGCTCGGATAGCTGTTAAAGGGCGTCACGTGAAGCACCGTTGCTTTTGTTCTTTCAAGCTCCGAGGTCTTGATACCGTGGTGTCCCAGTCTCAGCATATCGCATTTTACGCCGTTGGCTTCATACACCTTGTGTATCTTTTCATATGACGGATTTTCCAGCGCAAAAATCCTGTCACTGCCCAAAAGCTGGACAATCAGACTGTAGAGATACTCCGCGCCCGAACCGATTACTATCTGCTCCGGGCGACATACTATGCCGCAGCTTCGGGCAAGGTATGCGCTCAATGCCCCTCTCAGCTCTGCGCACCCGTGATTCGGAGATTTCACAAGTATGCTGTCTCCGTAATCCAACAGCACCCTGCGCATGGTTTTGGCAAGGACGGAAAAAGGGAAATCGCCGTGAGTATGGCGTGACATTTTCTGTCGAAACGGTACGACCGCAATATCTGTGCCCACAAGAAAATCGTCCCGTTTGTAAATTACGAAATAGCCCTTTCTCTGCCGGGCTTCCGCATAACCCTCATCGCACAAAATGGTGTATGAGTGCTGGACTGTAATAACGCTGACCTCCGCTTCCTCCGCCAACAGACGTTTTGACGGCAGCTTTGCTCCCTGCGGAAGTATTCCCGACACTATGTCCGATTTTATCTGCTCGTAAAGCTGTAAATATGCAGGTTTTTTTGAAGCCTTATCCGTTCTGTATTTCATTCTGCACCGCCTGCCGATTTTTAAGTCAGCTTGATTTTAGCACATATATCAGGCAGCCGCAAGTGATGAAATCAACTCAGCTTTTCTATGGAATAAACCGTTCCGAGCTGCAACGGGTATGTTTCCATTACATCACCGTTAAAAAACACTCTGACGGTATCGCCTGCGGTCAGTTCGGGACAACCATTTTCCGATGTTACGTTTTTTGTAACGTAAAATTCCTCCCACACGGATATACCGGAGCTTCCCGAATTTACAACCCTTACCCACAGGTTATTTTCACGCACTTCAAGTATTTCGGCGTTGAAATATGCCTGTGCCTTTTCTTCTTTGCCGCACCCTGTAATACACACCACTAAAAGTACCGCAAGAATTATCGCGATAATTTTCTTCATTGCCGTCTTTCTCTCCTGTACTCTATTCAATAATAATTTCGCTCAGTGCAAGGCTTCCGGTACTTTCAAAGTCATCAAGTGAAAATCTCGCAATGACCAAATTACCGCACACATAAAAGCTGTCGTCAATAAACAGTCCGCGGTAATTGCCAAGGCTGAAGTACTTTTCGTTTTTATCAAGCTCAACTCTGTTTTTGACGTAGAAACCGCTTTCGTCATCATATCCGTAAACCGCGTAACCGTATTCCGATGGGAACGCGATAAGATTCTTTTCCACGGAAACAAGAATTGCCTTGTGGTTATAAAGCGCCTCAGACCAGCTTTCCTCAAGCAGAAGCGTGTGCTTCTCGGTCACATCATATGGATTTGATGTGTCGAACATGGACAGCTTCATACCGTCTGTAAAGCCGCTCGTCTCGTCCGCATTGTAGCCCAGCCCGAACAGTCTGCCGTCTCCGAATTTGTGCAGATAGCTTGAAAATCCGGGAATCTTCAGCTCCGACATTATCTTCGGTTCTGTCGGGTCGCTCAGGTCAACGGTAAAAAGGGGGTCAACATATCTGAATGTCACAAAATACGCAACGTCGCCGTCAAACCGTACCGATTTTACGCTTTCGTCCTCTGCCAGATCGTCAATGCTGCCAACCGGAAGCAATTCACTGTCAAGAACGTAAAGTCCGTTTGTATCGCTGCTTTCGTATTCGTACCTGTCAATTCCCTCTGTGTACACCGTTTCCTTATAGCGGTGGTCGTTTGTAACAAATCTGTAGTACCCGTTGTATTCGTCAACGGAAAATTGATTGAGCAATTCGCCGGGAATAGTCCCGAACGCTTTCTTTGTTATTTTTCCGTTATCCAGGTCATAGAGCAAAAGCGATGTTTCGTTGTAGCTTTCGCGAATGACACATTTCCCGTCGTCGCTCTCGGATTCATCACTTATATAGTGACCGGTGGCAATCAACAGGCTGTCATCGTCGGCATAAATTGTACCCGTGCCGCCAAACGCCGCTTTCACACTGTCGTATTGCTCCGCTTCTTCTATATCAATACTCGTTACAATGTTGAATACGTTGCTTTCCGTTTCGGGGAAGATATTTATATCTTCGCAGGAAATCAGTTTTTCGCAGCCGTCCACCGTAACACCCGGCACATAGGTTGTCGGCGTATCGACATTTGCACAATCAAGGCTCACGCCGTATGTGGAAACAGTATACAGCTTACTTCCTATAAGCCTTGTTGAGCAAAGGCTGCCGTCCTGAATAAACTCCATTTCCTTTTTCGGCGCGCTTCTGTCGGAAATGTCGTAAATGATTACGGCGGTTTCCTCCGTGTAATTCAGATCATAGATGTCTTCGCCGCTTTCAAGATAATTTCTGTACCATACATTTACCGAAAGCACCGCCGCAAGCCTGTCACCCTTTACATAGATGTAGTTTACTTCGGCATATCGCCTGCCCTCCACCTCAAAGGTGCAAAGCTCTTTCATTTCGGACGCATCGACTATAGTTATAAAGCCGTATCTCAGTTTATAGATATACTCACCGTCGGTTTTTATAATATCGCCCTCGTCAACGCCCTCAACCTGCACGTTGGTTTCGGAGTAATCATGAGCTTCTTCGCTGACTACATCATCTACCGAATCAACCATATTCATCTCAAGGTCTGTGCGTATCATTTCTCCATTGCCCTTTTCGGCGGCTTTGGACATTATTTCGTACAATTCCTCATAGCTGTTTGCGGTGTAGCTTGCCACGGCATCTCCGCCGCTTACCGCTTCGCCCTTTTTTTCCTGTCCGGTACAGGCAAAAAGCGTTGACAAAAGCACCGCCGTAAGCACGACTGCCGCCAGCCTTTTAATGATTTTCAGCACGATTTATTCCTCCTTTACTTTATTAACACCCGAAAAGTGCAAAAGGTTGGAAATTTTTTCAAATATTAAAAGTGCAAAGCCGAAGCTCCCTTTTGAGAGCTTCGGCCTGCGCGGTGCGTAAAGGGAATATGGAAACCACAAACACATTACCTTGGAAAGAAACATATCGCCTGCACCGCATCGACAATATGCACTTGTACGAGTCTCGGCAAAACCCGTACACCTATATACACAATTTAGAAGGCCATTTTGTGACACATTTTTTGAATATTTTTTTGATTTTTTGCATTTTCAGAGCTTTGCACAAAACAAAGTAACGGTACTCCGCACTTATTTGTGCAGAATACCGTTGTCATTTTTAAACCATTTTCTCCTGTTTTACTTTTTTGTCAATTACGTGTCGTGACGAAAGCTCACATCTTATATCATCGACCGAAATTCCCATTTCGGTCATAAGTACAAGAACATGATAAGCAAGGTCCGCAATTTCGTAAATCGTCTCTTTTTTATCTCCGCTTTTGCCGGCGATTATCACCTCGGTGGATTCCTCTCCTACCTTTTTGAGTATTTTATCTATCCCTTTTTCAAAAAGATAGGTTGTGTAAGAGCCTTCCTTTTTCTCGGTTTTTCTGCCTCGAATCAGCTCCGACAGTCCGTCAACGGTAAAATCGTTTATATCCCCGTTTTCAAAAATGACCTCGTTAAAGCAGGAATCCGCTCCCGTATGGCAGGCAGGACCTTTTTTGCGCACCACGACAGTAAGCGCGTCACGGTCACAATCGGCGGTTATGGAAACAATCTCCTGAATATTACCGCTGGTTTCGCCCTTTCTCCAAAGCTCCCCACGTGACCTTGACCAGAAGCAGGTGCGTTTTTCCTCCATACTTATCCGCAGGCTTTCAGCGTTCATGTAGGCGACCGTCAGCACCTTTCGGCTGTACAAATCAACTACAACTGCCGGGATAAGTCCCTTTTCATCGAATTTAAGTGTACTGATATCTATCATAGTCATAACCTCACATTTATTCCTTTTGCCGAAAGCTCTCGCTTCAAATCGGGTATTTTGACCTCACCGAAGTGAAAAATCGAAGCCGCCAGCCCTGCGTCTACCTTTGGCAATGTTTTAAAAAGGGTGATGAAATCACCGATACAGCCTGCTCCTCCGGAGGCAATTACCGGCACATCTACCGCGTTGCAAACTGCCGAGAGCATTTCAATATCAAAGCCCTTTTTAACGCCGTCTGTGTCGATACTGTTGACCACAACCTCGCCCGCGCCCATTTCAACGCATTGCTTAATCCACTGTATGGCTTCCATTCCGGTATCGGCTCTGCCGCCCTGTGCAAATACTCTGAACTGCCCCTCACAGCGTTTTATGTCGGCGGACAGCACCACGCACTGTGAGCCGTACCGCTGTGCCGCTTCGTACACAAGCTTCGGATTTCGTATCGCTCCGGAATTTACGCTGACCTTATCTGCGCCGCATTTAAGTACACGGTCGAAGTCCTCAAGGGTATTTATACCTCCGCCGACCGTCAGTGGAATGAATATCCTTTTTGCCACCTCCGTAAGGGCATCGGTGAAAAGCCGTCTGCCCTCTGCCGATGCGGTTATGTCGTAAAAAACCAGCTCATCGGCACCGTTTTCGCTGTAGAAGCTTCCAAGCTCCACGGGAGATGAAACATCGTTTAAGCCCTGAAAATTAACCCCCTTGACAACTCTGCCGTTTTTCACGTCAAGGCAGGGTATAATGCGCTTTGTTATCACTTGCCTGCCTCCCTTAATGCATCGCTCAGGGAAAGCACGCCGGTATATAGTGCCTTTCCCAAAATCGCGCCGTGTATATTGAGAGCTTTCAGCTTTCTTATATCGTCAAGTGAGGATACGCCGCCGGAGGCTATTATATCAAGCTCCGTTTCCGTTGCCAGTGCTTTATAAAGCTCCACATTCGCACCGCTTAAAAGTCCGTCCTTTGAAATATCCGTGCAGATTATTGTTTTTACGCCTGCCTTTTGCATTTCTTTACAAAAGGTCATACATTCCTTATCCGTTACCTCCTGCCAGCCGCGAATGGCAACAAAGCCATCGCGAATGTCCACTCCAACCGCTATTTTATCGCCGTAAAGCTTCACCATTTCATTGACAAAGCCTGCCTGCGTAAGTGCGGCTGTTCCGAGAATCACCCGTGTAACTCCGGCATCAATATATTTTTTTACGGTTTCCGCCGAGCGTATGCCGCCGCCGACCTCTGTTTTCAGACCGATTTCTTTAATAATTCGGGAAATCAGCTCAAGATTCGGAGTGTCTCCGTTTTTTGCCCCCTCAAGGTCAACTATGTGCAGGTATTCCGCACCTGTATTGCGAAAATCCTTTGCCACCGCAATAGGGTCATCGCTGTAAACGGTCATTTGCTCGTAATCTCCGCGCACCAGTCGGACAGCTTTTCCTTTGATAAGGTCAATGGCAGGGTATATTTTCATAAAATCAACCACATTTTCTTAATATTTCATAATGCATTTTCATAATTTTTCTTTAATTTGCACTATATTTCACAGTAGGCTTTCAATATTGCAAGACCTGTTTTTCCGCTTTTTTCAGGGTGAAACTGTGTACCGAACACATTCCCCTTTTGCACTGCCGCCGTCAGCATTGCGCCGTATTCGGTTACTGCCGTTGTGCTTTCTTCACAATGAGATGCCGCGTAGGAATGTACAAAATACACAAAGTCGCCATTGTTAAGATATTTGAAAATCGGGCTTTCATTGCGGAGGCTCAGGGTATTCCACCCGATGTGCGGCACTTTATAATCTGTCGGTATTATGGGCTTAATCGGCTCAACTATACCGGGAATCAGCCTCAAGCCCTCATGCTCGCCGTATTCAAGGCTTTTATCGAAAAGCATCTGCATACCGAGACATATTCCCAAAAGAGGCTTGCCCTCTTTTGCAAGCTCCTTAACAACGCTGTCAAGTCCGCTGTCGCAAAGCCTTGCCCTTGCATCGGCAAAAGCCCCCACGCCGGGCAGAATAAGCCTGTCGGCGTTTTTCAGTACGCTTTCATCGGCGGTTATTACCGCCTCCTCACCGATAGCGGCAAAAGAGCTTTTCAGCGAAAAAAGATTTCCGACGCCGTAGTCTATTATCGCGACCATTAAAGCACTCCTTTGGTGGACGGTATTTCATCGCTGTGTGCCTTGTCTATGCGCACCGCCTTTGCCAGTGCCCTTGCCAGCGCCTTAAACGTGCCCTCTATGATGTGGTGGGAATTTGTGCCGGCAAGCTGTTTTACGTGGACGGTAATTCCTGCCTTTCTTGTAAACGCACTGAGAAATTCCTCCACAAGCTGAGTGTCAAATGTACCCACCTTTTCGGTAGGAATCTGCAAATCGCAGTTGAGATACGCTCTGCCCGAAAGGTCAACTGCGCAGAGAATGAGCGCATCGTCCATTGGCAGGGTAATATCGCCGTAGCGTGTCACGCCGCGCATATCCCCTAAAGCTTCCGCAAACGCCGAGCCAAGGCAGATTCCTATGTCCTCAACGGTGTGGTGGTCGTCGATGTAGGTATCACCCTTGCATTTAAGCACGATATTAAAGCCGCTGTGACGGGTGAAAAGCATCAGCATATGGTCAAAAAAGCCTACGCCGGTGTTGATTTCACCGATACCGCCGCCGTCAAGATTTAAGTCAAGGGTGATGTTTGTTTCCGCTGTTTTTCGGACGATTTTACCTGTTCTCATTTTTGCACCTTCTTTAATATTTTTGTGGGCTGCGCCCTTTATTCACTTAATATTTCTCCGATTGTATCAAGCATGATTTTCGTTTCTTCAAATGTGCCGATGGTTATTCTGTTGTAGTCCGCAATACGCGGCTTTTGAAAATTCCGCACCAGTATGCCTCTTTTTTTAAGCTCGGTATAAAGCTCAAGACCGCTGATTTTATCGGATTTTACGAACAGAAAATTGGTAGAGGATTCGGTCATTTCAAATCCCATTTCCCGAAGCCGTTTTGCGGCGTACTTCCGCGTTTCGATTATCTTTTTGCAGTTTTCCATGTAATAATCGTTGCTTTCTATTGCCGCCGTGCCTGCCGCCAGAATCAGGCGGTCGATGTTATAGGGGTTGGTGGAATTACGTACCCTGTCGAGGTCGGCAATAAGCTCCTTATTTCCTATTGCAAAGCCTAATCTGCCCCCTGCCATTGAACGGGATTTTGAAAAGGTCTGCACAACAAGTATATTGTCGTACTTTTTTGTCAGCGGCACACAGCTTTCCGCTCCGAAATCCACATACGCCTCATCTATTATTACCACATTGTCGGGGTTTGCCGCAACTATTTTTTCTATCTCCTCAACACTCATGGCAATTGCCGTAGGCGCATTGGGGTTTGCCAGTATAACGTTTTTTTCGCAATTTAGATAATCCGCGGCGTTTATTGTGAAATCATCGTTGACCGGCTTTGTTTCATAGGGTATGTCAAACAGCTCTGCCCACACATCGTAAAAGGAATAGGTTATGTCGGGGAATACAGCCTGTCGTTTTTTGTCGAAAAACGCCATAAACGCAAACATCAGCACCTCGTCCGAGCCGCTGCCTACAAGGACGTTTTCCGTTTTCACACCGCAAAGCTCCGCAATTGCGGTGCGTAGCTTTTTTGCCTGAATGTCGGGATAAAGCTTTAAATCCGATATTTCCGCCGTGCTGACCGCTTCAAAGACCGCAGGTGACGGTGGATAGGGGCTTTCGTTTGTGTTAAGTTTTATATATTTTTTATCCTGCGGCTGTTCTCCCGAAACATAAGGCGTCATTCGGGACATTCTGTCATTTAAAAATCTGCTCATTTTATCAGTCCTTGTTTTGTTTACAGCGTGCGGTGGCACTTCTTGCATGAGCCGAAAGTCCCTCACTCTCGGCAAAATAGGCAACGTCCTCGCAAATTTCAAGCAGTGCCTTTTCCGTATAATAAGAATAGCAGGATTTTTTTACGAAATCATCAACGGAAAGGGGACTTGAAAATTTTGCAGTGCCGCCGGTGGGAAGCACGTGATTAGTTCCCGACATATAATCGCCCAATGCTTCCGGGCAGTTTTTGCCGAGGAATATTGAGCCTGCATTGCGAATATCGGCAAGCATATCAAAAGGATTGTCTACACAGACCTCCAAATGCTCCGGCGCAAGCTCGTTTGAAATTTCCACAGCCTGCTTGAGATTATCCGCAATGATTATCATACCGTTATTGTCAATGGAAGCCCGTGCGATTTCCGCTCTCGGCAGCAGGGGAATCTGGCGTTCAAGCTCTGCCGAAACCTCCGTGGCAAGCCTTTCGCTGTCGGTAACAAGGACTGCGGAAGCTCGCCTGTCGTGTTCCGCCTGACTGAGCATATCGGCGGCGATTATTTTCGCATCGTTTGTTCCGTCTGCAATGACGAGTATTTCGCTTGGACCTGCAATCATATCAATTGCCACTCTGCCGAACACCTGTCGCTTTGCTTCCGCAACAAAGGCATTTCCCGGACCTACTATTTTATCGACCTTTGGTATGCTCTCAGTACCGTAGGCAAGGGCGGCAACAGCCTGTGCGCCGCCGACCTTGAATATCCTGTCCG
Source organism: uncultured Eubacteriales bacterium (assembly GCA_964500965.1). GTDB lineage: Bacteria > Bacillota > Clostridia > Oscillospirales > Acutalibacteraceae > JAISGQ01. The sequence goes on from CAZCQZ010000013.1 coordinate 38,948, forward strand.
CGCCTGCAAGCTTTGCGGCGGTGAGAATAACGGGATTTATACTGCCGTTGCAGGTTGGCGGTGAAACCATGATTATTTCGTCAACTCCCGCTATTTTTGCCGGGATTATATTCATAAGCACCGATGAGGGGTACGCCGCTGTGCCGCCGGGCACATAAACTCCGACCTTTTCTATGGCTGTTATCTTCTGACCCATAACCGCGCCGTTTTCGCGCTTATATTCAAAGCCGCTCTGCACCTGCTTTCGGTGGTACTCGGTTATGTTTTCCTTTGCTTTTTTCATTACCTCCACAAGCTTCGGGTCTGTTGCGGCATAGGCACTTTCAAGCTCGGCTTCCGTTACCTCAATGGCTTCTATCCTTGCGTTGTCGAATTTCTCTCCGTAAAAACGCAGTGCCCCGTCTCCCTCTTTTCGCACCTTTGCGATTATTTCCGCAACGGCGGCGGAAACGTCCGCCGCTTCGCTTTCGCGGTCGAAAATATCGGAGGGTGAAACCTCGGAAAATTTATATGTTTTAATCACATTAACACCCCTTATCCTTTATGCTGTCACGTATGCGGCATATTTCTTCGTGCTTAAAACGGTAGCTCACCTTGTTTGCAATCAGTCGGGCACTGATGCCTACAATATCCTCTTTCGGCTCAAGCCCGTTTTCCTTTAAGGTTGCGCCCGTTTCCACAATATCCACAATGACATCGGAAAGCCCCAACAGCGGCGCAAGCTCAATTGATCCTGAAAGCTTGATAATATCAATGGCTCTGGAACGGGAGCTGTAATATGCTTTTGCTATTTTCGGAAACTTAGTTGCAACCCTCAGCACATCTTTCTCCTCATCGACAAAATCTTTCGGTGCGGCTACAGCCATGCGGCATTTGCCTATGCCCAAATCAAGAAGTTCAAAAACGTCCGGCTCATATTCAAGCAAAATATCCTTGCCTGCAATGCCGATGTCCGCCGCACCCCGTTCCACGTATATTGAAACGTCCGACGGCTTCACCCAGAAATATCTCACGCCGGTTTCTTCGCTTTCAAATACCAGCTTGCGGTTTTTCTCCTTTATGGACGGACAGCCGAAGCCTGCTTTTTCAAATATGCCGTACGCCTTTTCTCCGAGCCGTCCCTTTGGCAGTGCTATATTTATCACCCTGTTACACCTCTATCCTCTCACCGTAGCGAATGTTGCCGCTGTCCTCCGACTGTACTCTGACGCTTTTACCGCTTTTGCGTATTTCCTCCGCTTTTTCAAGCACTGTTTCTGCCTTTGTACTGCTATTATAAATCAGAAGCACGTCAACATCAAGCTCGTATCTCTCCGAAAGCACACGGGCAATCTGGTCAAGATACACCGCAAAGCCTATTGCACCGCCGCTTTTTGAGAACCGTTCAAGAAGCTTGTCGTATCTTCCTCCCGACAGCACCGCTTCGGGGCTTCCGCTTACAAAGCCCTGAAAAATAACGCCGTTGTAGTAGCTCATATCGTTTACAAGGGAGAAATCCACCATTATACTCACCGACGAAAGTGCCGAAGAAATTTCCGACAGCTCCTGTACCGCCGCATCGGTTTGACTGTTTACGCTGAGCTTTTTGAGAATATCAATGCTTTCGGTCAACGGTGCATAAAGTCCGGCAAGAGCGGCAAGCTTATCGGTCAGTGCCGTGTCAACGCCGAGATTATTGCATTTTTCACGCAGAGAGTGTTCGTTCTTTGCGCTTATACAGGCGAGAATTGCGCTTTTATCTTCTGCGGTCAGCTCCGCTTCATCAAGAAAGCCGGACAGCAAACCCATGTGAGATATTGCAAGTATGCTTTCCTTTCCGAGAATTTTAAGGCTCTGAGATGCAATGCTCAACACCTCACACACCCCATAAAGGTCTATATCTCCGATACATTCAAGCCCCGACTGCATTATTTCCCTGAATTCCTTTGTTTCTCCGGCAACACGGTACACATTTTCATTATAATAAACCTTGTGCAACCGACCCTCTCCGGAATAATTCTTTACTATTGAAAGTGTGACGTCCGGCTTCAGCGCCATAAGATGACCTGCCGTATCATTAAAGGTGATTATCTCCTCACCTCTTAAAAACGCGCGGTTTTTGGCATACAGGTCGTATTCCTCGAATTTGCTCATGTAGTACGGCGCGTAGCCGTTTTTTGCATATATTTCACGCAGTTCAAGGGATACCCTTTCCTCTGCTCTAAGTATTCTTTCGGAAATGTTCATATAGCTTCCTCCGTTTTGTGTTGGGTGTATTGTAACACGCTTTATCGTGGTAGTCAAGTAAAGTGTTAACGCGCCGATGTGGAAAAACTTCAAATTACAGCAGGGGAATTTGTACAATATTAACATCACGGCAGATAATTGATTTGCACTTACTCCGAAATCAGCCACAGGGCATACTGTGTAATCAACCAAAAATAAGCTCGAAATATGCTTCTTTTTCTATTTGACATTGTGCTTCGGAGAGGGTATAATTAACCGAATGAAAAACCACGCGCTATGGAGGTCAAGGCACATGATGCATCTGGCGAATGTTGTCGTTTACACAGGTCAAAAATTTGTCAGGACAACCGTTTCCGTTGATAGTGGTAGTATTGTTTCCCTCTCACCGACAATTACCGATAAGGGGTCGGTATTTGATTTTTCAAATTATTATATTTTCCCCGGTCTCACTGATGTGCACGTTCATTTCAGAGAGCCGGGTTTTTCTTATAAGGAGACTATACGAACAGGAACTATGGCGGCGGCAAGGGGCGGCTTCACAAACGTCTGCACCATGCCGAATCTCAATCCCACTCCGGACTGTCCTCAAAACCTTGCGGTGCAGGAAGAAATAATCCGTTCCGACGGGGTTATAAACGTCCACCCCTACGGCACTATTACAAAGGGGCAATCGGGCGAGGAGCTTTCGGATATGGCGGCTCTTTCCGGCAGAGTGTGCGCATTTTCCGATGACGGCAGAGGCGTTCAGTCGGAAAGCCTTATGCGGCAGGCAATGGAAAAAGCGAAATCCTTAAACAAAATAATCGTCGCCCACTGCGAGGATAATTCTTTGCTTCGCGGCGGATATATTCATGACGGAGAATACGCAAAGGCTCACGGGCACAGAGGTATCTGCTCCGAAAGCGAATGGGGACAGATTGCAAGGGATTTAAAGCTTGCAAAGGAAACCGGCTGTAAATATCACGTGTGCCATATCTCCGCAAAGGAAAGCGTTGATATAATCCGTCAGGCTAAAAAAGAGGGTGTGGACGTCACCTGCGAAACCGCACCTCATTATCTTGTGTTTAACGATTCCGACCTTAAAGAGGACGGACGTTGGAAAATGAATCCTCCGATTCGCTCGGAGGCGGACAGGCAGGCTCTTTTGGAGGGCATTTGTGACGGGACTATTGATATGATAGCCACAGACCACGCCCCTCACAGCGCCGAGGAAAAATCAAGAGGTCTTGAAAAAAGCGTAATGGGCGTTGTGGGCTTGGAAACAAGCTTCCCGGTCTGCTACACATATCTTGTTAAGACGGGCATAATCACCCTTGAAAAGCTCATGGAGCTTATGCATGACAACCCGAAAGCACGTTTCGGAATCGGCTCGGATATTGAAGTCGGTGCGACTGCCGATTTGACAGTGTTCGACCTGAATACTCAATATACTATCGACCCTGACTGCTTTTTGTCGATGGGCAAAGCAACCCCATTCGAGAAAATGTCGGTAACAGGTAAATGCATACAGACTATGGTGAAAGGAAGTACGGTATGGAAATCAGTGTAAAAAGAAAAATCGTGCTTGAAGACGGCACGGAATACTACGGAGAGGGCTTTGGCGACAACTCCGTTGACAGAGTTTGCGAGCTGGTGTTCAACACCGCAATGGCAGGCTATCAGGAGGTTATCTCCGACCCGGCATACGCTCAGAAGATGGTCGTTATGACCTATCCTCTCATCGGCAACTACGGTATGGCGGACGACGATTTTGAAACAAGAATCCCCGATATTGCCGCTCTTGTCACAAGAGAATACAACGATTATCCCAGTAACTTCAGATACACAAAAACCCTTTCCGAAATTCTTGAGGAATGTGAAATTCCCGGTCTTTCCGGAGTTGACACCAGAAAGCTTACAAAGCGTATTCGTGACGGCGGCTCTTGCAGAGCGCTTATAACAAACGCAGAAACCCCCATTGAGGAAGCTCTTGCCACTATTGCGGCAACTCCCGTTCCGGAAACTCCCGTTCCCTTTGTAAGCTGTCGCAAGCGTTGGTACTCACGTACTTCAAACCACATTTACAATGTGGTTGCAATCGACCTGGGCATTAAGCTGAACATTATCCGCTGCTTAAACGCACGCGCCTGCAATGTTATTATCATGCCCTGGAACTCCACCGCCGAGGAAATCCTTGCCGCTCGTCCCGACGGCGTTGTAATTTCCAACGGTCCGGGCTGTCCGGAGGAGCTTCCGGAGGTTGTGGAAACCCTTAAAAATCTGCACGGCAAGCTTCCTATGCTGGGCATAGGCTTAGGTCATGAGCTGATTTGCCGTTCCTACGGTGCGGAAACCTACCGCCTTAAATGCGGCCGTTGCGGCAGTCACCCCATAAAGAACATCGAAACCGGCAAGGTTTATTCCGCCTGTCACAACCACACCCACGCCGTAAGTGCGGAAAGCCTTGAAAACACAGCTCTTACCGTCACCTACAAGGCTATTCACGAGGACATTGTTGAGGGTGTAAAATGCGAAGCGGATAAAGTCTTTTCCGTACAGTGCAACCCCGAAAGCGCACCCGGTCCTCACGACTGTGAGTTTATGTTTGACGAATTTATTTCCATAATCAAGAATAACTGAGCAAACGAAAGGAAGCGATAGTATGCCTAAGCGCACAGATATACACAAAATACTCGTTATCGGCTCAGGTCCTATTGTTATCGGACAGGCTGCCGAATTTGACTACGCCGGCACGCAGGCGTGCCTTGCACTTAAAGAGGAGGGCTACGAGGTTGTTCTCTGCAACTCAAACCCTGCGACCATTATGACCGATACAACCATTGCCGACAAGGTATATATGGAGCCGCTCAACCTTGAATACATGGCAAAGGTGCTTCGTTATGAGCGTCCCGACGCCATAATCCCCGGTATCGGCGGTCAGACCGGCTTAAATCTTGCAATGCAACTTGCGAAAAAAGGTATTCTCAACGAATGTCAGGTTGAGCTTTTGGGCACTTCCTGCGAAAGCATTGAGCGTGCCGAGGACAGAGAGCTGTTCAAGGAGCTTTGCGAGGAGCTTGGCGAGCCTGTGCTCCCCTCAATAATCACCCACTCCATGGAAGAAGCCATTGACGCGGCAAAGGAAATCGGCTATCCCGTTGTTCTCCGTCCTGCCTTTACCCTCGGCGGCACAGGCGGCGGCTTTGCGGACAATGAGGAGGAGCTTTGCGAGATAATGAAAAACGCCCTCAAGCTCTCCCCTGTTCATCAGGTTCTTGTGGAAAAGAGCATTAAGGGTTATAAAGAAATCGAATACGAAGTAATGCGCGACAAGGCAGACACGGCAATCACCGTCTGCAACATGGAAAACTTCGACCCGGTAGGCGTTCACACCGGTGACTCAATTGTTGTCGCTCCCTGTCAGACCCTTACAAACAAGGAATGTGAGCTTCTTCGCGACAGCGCACTGCGCATTATC
>CAZCQZ010000014.1:0-42027 GCA_964500965.1 uncultured Eubacteriales bacterium
TAGAAAGGATTGTGTATAGTTATTTCATTTGCTGGGGCTGATTTAATTATACCAGCAGAATGTTATGAAAGTAATTATCAATCGGATATCCAACTCCGTTGAAGAATTGTAACATAAAAAATGATAATATTGATATTTTTGTCAAACTGGAAAACGGACATAAATATTGCATATCTGTTTGCGAATTAAAAGTATTTCGATTTTAAAAATTGTCCGAGGATAAATATGAAATATTACACTGTTGAAAAACGAAAAATTCCCACCGGACGTGGGAAAATGAAGATAATAATTCTCCGTCCGGTAAAAAACAAAAGGGAAAAAAGCAAAACTCCGGGGGTGTTGTGGATTCACGGCGGCGGTTATGTAACCGGTATGTCTGAAATGGTTTTCATGTCACGTGCCAAAAATCTTGTAAAAAAGTACGGTGCAGTGGTGATTTCTCCGGAATACACCCTTGCCGGAAAAGCACCCTACCCTGCGGCAATTGAAGATTGCTATGATGCTCTGCTCTATATGAAAGACCATGCCGACGAGCTTGAAATAAGCGATAATCGCATTATGGTAGGCGGAGAAAGCGCAGGCGGTGGGCTGACTGCGGCTCTGTGCATTTTGGCAAGGGACAGGAATACCGTAAAAATAGCATACCAAATGCCGATTTATCCTATGCTTGATGATAGGGACACCGAAACATCAAGGGACAATCACGGCATGATATGGAACACCACCCAAAATCACAAAGCATGGAAAAAGTATCTGAGAGATATTGAAAACGGTGAGATACCGCCATATGCCGCGCCTGCAAGAGAAACGGATTATTCCGGATTGCCTCCTGCCTACACATTCATAGGCGACACCGATGCGTTTTTGAGCGAAGCCGTTGGGTATATCGAAAATCTGAAAAGGGCAGGCATTGAAGCTTCGGTTGACGTATATCACAAAGGTTTTCATTCTTTTGATTTATTTACGCCATGGCAAAGCATAAGCAAAGCGGCAATCGCAAAGTTTGAAAAAAGCTTTGAGTACGCCGTGGAAAACTACACTGCCAATCAAAGTAACGGAGGTTGTACCGATGAAAGTAATTAAAAATCACCCAATTGCATTAACTCTGTTCATAGGCTATGAGATTTTTGCGGTTGCCGTTTTGCTCAGCGTAGTTCCCAATATGGGTGAAAACTGGATGTTTGTAATCGGACTTATGGCAGGTATAAGCGCTCTTGTATTTCTCTGCGGTCTGATTGCGTGGTTAATCTACGCAATCAGGCGAAAGAAAAACGGGAAAGCAGAAGATTCCGGCAAAAAGCAAATTGATAAACTGGCACGAAAGTACATGATGAACACTCCTCATGCGGCGTTCATTTACATACTGATAGCGGTTATGTCTCCGATAATTCCCGTGCTTTTAGTGTGGGTGCTTGACTACTATATGGCAGGCGTCCTTTTAATAAATCTCGGAATCATGGTGTGGACAATCAGATTTGCCGGTGAATATCTGACAAACGCTTTTTATAATGTTCCGAACGCCGAAAAATATTTTTCAATAGAATCCGGCGAAAGCGACGAGCTGGCAGACAGCTTTTACGGAGATTTTGTCCATGGGTACACCGAGCACAGCTTTACAGGCACAACGCCTGAGTTTATAGTAGCATTGCTAAAACGTGAAAAGGCTTTAAAACCCAACATAAAGGCTTACAGAATTTCAAGTGATTTTTTAAGCAAAAAATACGGCTATGATTACAGCGAACATTTTGAAAGTTTGATTTTTGTTCCCTTTTCTCAATTTGATATAAACGAAAATAACGGACGACTAATATTAAATTTCAATCAAATTTCGGTAACGGATTATACCAATCTTGTCAACATGAAATATCAGTCTAAGGAAAGCCTTGAGCCTGCGGATTATGCTTATACCGATGAGAATATCATGCTCGATGCTTTTGTTTCCGAAATTGTAAAAGCTTCCACAAAGAACGACGCTCTTTATATTGCTTTGAACTGCGCACATGATGCCGCCAATAGAAACAATACCTATTATAATTGCCTTATGGTTGCCAACGGTGCCAAAAGCGTTACTGATGATAACGCAGAGAAGCATTGTGCGATGGGTTTTATCGGCTCGCTGAAGTTTACCGACGATAATGTAATTGAAATAACCATTTGTTCCGGTGGGTCAGACGATGATGAATATTATGACTACGAGGACGATTACGAGGAAATTGTTGTCCGCTACAAATATGAAAAAGTCCAATGGTATTGGGACGGCTTCTGCAACAACGAAAAGAGAAGAAGATATTTTATCAAGTAAACTAATTACATTTCATTTCCGAATTGTGCTATCAAAAGTCGCTATACTCCTATTTATCAAGAAATAACTGTGCTATTATTAAATGAATCTCAGAATGTGATTTCTGAAAATAAGGAGGAAATTTAAATGGCAAAAAGAAAGATAGCGGCAATTTTAGCAATTATATTTTGCTTTGGTGCGATTATATCGGGCTGTTCCTCAACCGGCGGTAAAACCTACCGTGACACAGCGGCAAAAACCCTTGACGGCAGCCCGATAGGAAATGTCAGCGAAGAAAGCTATAAGGACGAGAGCTTTAATAATCCAATATCATCCCAGTACTTCTGCGCCGACCCCACATCGGTGGAATACAACGGCAGACTGTATGTTTATGCCACAAATGACCATGAGCAGTTTGAAGCGGCAGGCTCTGAAAAGGACAACACCTATGAATACATAAAGTCCTTTGTCGTGTTCTCAACCGACGATATGGTGAACTGGGTTTATCACGGAGAAATAAATGTCGGTGAAATAGCACCGTGGATAACAAATTCATGGGCGCCGTCAATCGTATCACGTGTAGAGGATGACGGACTTACTCATTTTTACCTTTACTTTTCAAACAACGGTCTGGGCGTTGGCGTTGTGACTTCAACAAACCCGTTAGGACCGTGGGAAGACCCGTTGGGCGAGCCGTTTATCACAGCCGATACAGAGGGACTTACCGGCTGTCCGAATCCCTTTGACCCCGGTGTTGTTATTGACGATAACGGTGACGGCTGGCTGGCGTTCGGCGGCGGAAAATCACCGGAAAAGAGCAATGCAATGCCCGGCTCGTCAAAAATCGTAAAGCTGGGTGAAGATATGCTTTCTTTCGGAAGCATATTTTACGATATTCCGGCACCCTATTTCTTTGAAGCCAGTGAACTGAATTACATCAACGGGCAGTTTGTGTATACCTATTGCAGCGACTGGAGCGACCATTCGGAGGAATGGGATTACGATGCAGAGCCTGCGACCATGTGCAGTATGGTATACATGACAACCAAAATGGTGAGAACAGGCAACTGGGAAATGGGCGGAGAGTATTTTACAAATCCCGGAAGAACTAACAACCACACACATCTTCATAAATTCAAGGATAATTACTATATTTTCTACCAGACCATGATGCTCAAGGACGGAATGGGTATTAAGGGTGCATACAGAAGTATTGGCGTTGACATGGTAAATGTCGATGAAGAAACCCTTACAATCGAATGCCTTAAATACACCGAGGAGGGAGTAAGCTCCCTTTGCAATGTTGACCCGTATGAGGAAAACCTTGCCGCAGAACTGAATAACACCGCAAACATTACCTATGATAATGAAAACGCAAATGCCCCTGTTGTTATAAGCGGTGGCACAGGCTCATGGATAAGTGTGCGCAGTGTTGAGTTTACCGAAAATAACGCTCTTGCGTTTCTCGGAAATGTCAAAGGCAGTGGTCGAATAGAGGTAAGATTGGATTCTCCCAACGGAGAAACTGTTACAAGCATAGATTTTGATACACCCGATGAATTTAAGACAGTGTACAATGAGAACGTAACACAGCTTGACGGTGTGCACGACCTTTATTTCGTGTTTTCCGCAGAAAATATACAGTTTAATACCTGGCAGTTTACAGATAGAGCGTAATTTAAGAAGTTTTAATGTCAGCGGTATCGCTCGGTTAAAGAGCGGTACCGCTGACATCTTGCACAAATGTTGACGTTAGCGTTGACTAACCATTGTAAACACTGCCAAAAGTTAGCATCGGCTAATAAAAAACCTCAAAAAACCTTGACAAAATTAACCCGAAAGACTAATATTGTAGTCGGTTAGTGAGAGCTAATTCCCGATTGCGTTTGAATACTTGTTAGGAGATGCATTATGAATTTAAAGGCAGCAGAAGAAGGCAAGGAGTACATTGTCAAAGAAATTCTGACCGATGATGAAGAACTGGATTCGTTTCTGTTTTCACTCGGATGCTATGCCGGAGAACCCATTACAGTAATTTCACATCTCAAAGGCGGCTGTGTGGTTTCAATCAAGGATGGCAGATATAATATTGATAATCAGCTTGCTGAAGCTATTCAAATTTAAAAATAGTCTTTACGACTATTTTTTTTGCAGGGTAGTTAGCACGACCTAACTAAGCGCGTCATCAATAAAACTTTCGGATAAATTTCAAGAGGAGGAAAAAACATGAGAATTGCTATGGCAGGCAATCCTAACAGCGGTAAAACGACCATGTACAATGCCCTGACCGGCAGAAACGAAAAGGTCGGAAACTGGGCAGGCGTTACCGTTGAGAAGAAAGAGCACGAGATAAAAAAGAGTTACTATAACGGTGAGGAAACCCTCATTGCAGTAGACCTTCCCGGTGCTTATTCAATGTCACCCTTTACTTCCGAGGAAAGCATCACAAGCTCATATGTTAAGAATGAAAATCCCGATGCTATCATCAACATCGTTGATGCAACAAACCTGAGCAGAAGCCTTTTCTTCACAACTCAGCTTCTTGAGCTCGGCATTCCCGTTGTTGTCGCACTTAATAAGGCTGACATCAACGAGAAAAAGGAAACCGTCATTGATGCAAAGGCACTGTCCGAAAAGCTCGGCTGTCCGGTTATCGACACTATCTCCACTAACGGTAACGGACTTGCAGACGTTGTAAAGGCGGCTGCCGAGTCAAAGGGCAGAGAGCAGACCGCACCTTATGTTCAGGACGATATTGACCTGACCAGCAAGGAAGCGGTTGTTGAAGCGGACAAGAAACGTTTTGAGTTTGTAAACGGCGTTGTTAAAGAGGTCGAAACCCGTAAGGTGCTTACAAGGGACAGAAACGCTCAGGATAAGCTTGATGCGATTCTCACCAATAAGTGGCTCGGACTTCCGATTTTTGTCGTTGTCATAGCACTTGTATTCCTTATTTCTCAGCATGAAAAAGGACTTGGCGTATGGCTTGCGGATATTCTCACCGGCTGGATAGATATGTTCCAGGCATGGGTAGGCGGTTTGCTTGAAAACGCAAATCCCCTTGTTTACGCATTGCTTGTTGACGGTATTATCGGCGGCGTCGGAGCTGTTGTAGGCTTCCTGCCTCTGGTTATGGTCATGTACTTCCTCATCGCACTTCTTGAGGACTGCGGCTACATGGCTCGTGCGGCAGTTGTTCTTGACCCGATATTCAAAAAGGTCGGTCTTTCCGGCAAGTCCGTTATTCCTTTCGTCATCGGCACAGGTTGTGCAATCCCCGGTATCATGGCTTGCCGTACAATTCGTAACGAGCGCGAGCGCAGAGCAACTGCAATGCTGACCCCGTTCATGCCCTGCGGTGCAAAGCTTCCCGTTATCTCCCTCTTTGTCGGCGCATTCTTTGAAAACTCCTCATGGATTGGCACATTGATGTATTTTGTCGGCATCGTGCTTATCTTCTTCGGCGCACTTATTATCAATAAGATGACCGGCTATAAGGTCAGAAAATCTTTCTTTATCATTGAACTGCCCGAATACAAAGCTCCCTCTCTCTGGAGAGCGTTCAAGTCAATGTGCAGCCGTGGATGGGCTTACATAGTTAAGGCAGCAACCATTATCCTCCTTTGCAACACCCTTGTTCAGATTATGCAGACATTCACATGGAGCTTTGAGGTTGCAGAGACAGCAGACGCTTCCATTCTGGCATCTATCGCACATCCCTTTGCGTACTTGCTCGTTCCTATCGTAGGTGTACTTTCCTGGCAGCTTGCTGCTGCGGCTATCACCGGCTTTATTGCCAAGGAAAACGTTGTGGGTACCCTTGCGGTTTGCTTTGTAGGTCTTGAGAACCTCATCGACGCCGATGAACTTGAAATGCTGGAAGGTGCAGGCGGCGAGGTTGCAACAGTAATTGCAATCACCAAGGTCGCGGCTCTGGCATATATGATGTTCAACCTCTTTACACCGCCATGCTTTGCGGCAATCGGTGCTATGAACTCCGAAATGAAGAGTGCCAAATGGCTTTGGGGTGCAATAGGATTCCAGCTCGGTACCGGCTTTACTATCGGCTATCTTGTATATCAGATCGGTACTCTCATCACCACCGGTGCTCTCGGTGCAGGCTTCGTAGGCGGCGGTATCGCAGTCCTCGTATTTGTGGCTATCATAGTTGCTATCTGCATACATTCCGAAAAGAGCCTCAAAAAAGAGTATTCGCTTAAAGCGAGCAACTAGTCAGGAGATATAATTATGGAGAACATTATTCCCATTATAATTATCGTTGTTATCGTAGGACTTGCCGCGTTTTATGTATATAAAGCGAAAAAGAGCGGTAAAAAGTGCATAGGCTGCCCTGACGGCTGTTCCTGCGGCAAAACCGAAAAAAATGAATCCTCTTGCGGCGGTAACTGTAGCTGCTGTTGCGGATGCGGCAGTACCGACGAAAAATAATCTGTTTCCATTGTGCATATATTCCTTGCAAGTTTATATGATTTGATGCTACTATTAAGCAAAAGACTTTAAATTGAAACCGAAGATGATTTGTTTCATGACTTTGTAACTGAATGCTAAATTTAATAGTAGTATGAACAGCCCCGGCTTGACATCAAGCCGGGGCTGTTTTTTCGTGTTAGCATGGAATGGACAGTAATATTATTGAATAAAAAATTAGATACAATTGGTTTGATTTTCCTATGACTTTTGCTTTAAAGCGTCTATCAAAAAGAAGTATAACAATTAAATGCCTTGCATACCGGACGATACATGGCGGTGTGGAAGATCAGCTGCTTTAATTTATGAACAGTCTTCTACTCGATTGTTTTCTGGTTAAGTATCTGATTATGCTTGTACTGTTGTGAATGTCAAATGCAAAAGGTGCGTTGAACTTAATAATGTACATCGAATTGCTGTGCAATGTGGCTGAAAAAGAGCGATTGTTTTAACACTGTTTTCGTATACTTATTATCGTAATATGCGACATATTTCTAACGTTTTTTGTGCATTTCTACAAACTTAAAATTTTTTAAGAAAATGTGTCACATTTTGGCTTCCCGAATTGTGTAAATAGATGAAAGGAAAATAGGGCTTAGATGTAATTCAAGAAGCAGAACATATATGTAAATTGGATATATGTTTTGCGATAATTACAAAAAGTTTAATTGAATTAAGAGAATCTTTCGCAGAATAGAGTAATCTACGATACTCATTCGATGAGTAAATAAGCGCATTTACATTTAAAATATACACCATCGTAACAATTGTGTCAATAGATTGCATTGAAAAATGGCTCGAAATACAACAAATTTTGAACCGTTTTGTAGAATTTATTCAATAATCTTAAAAGATTCCTTGCGTTGTTCCTTTTATGATGGTAAAAATTGTGGTCAAATACTCTTTGAGTTTGTTGCCGAATATTATTGAAAGGATATGTTTATTATGCCAAAACGCGGAGAAAATATCAGAAGACGAAAAGACGGTAGATGGGAAGGAAGGTATATATGTTGTAGGGATTGTAACGGAAAAGCTAAATATCATTCGGTCTATGCAAAGTCATACGCTGAAGTGCGTCAGCTTTTGTGTAACGCGAAAGCAGGTTTAGTGCTGCAAAAGCAGAAAGATTTTACCTTGTTATCGTTTGAAACAGTCGCTACACAATGGCTGTCCGGATGTTCGCTGCATTTAAAGACTTCTACTATAGTGAAATATACTGCACTACTTAACAATCACATATTGCCCAGTTTTAAGGGCATTAACATTTCGTTGGTTTCGGAAAAGCTAATTGTGAAATTCATACAAGAAAAAAGCAGTTATCTGTCCAATAGTACGATACGTTCATTACTTACAATAATTAAATCTGTCTTAAAATATGCTATTAAACATGGCTGGTGTAATAATTTGATAATTGATATTCGAGTGCCTGCAAAACAAAGAAAGAATATCTCCGCTTTATCCATGTCAGAACGACAAAAACTTGAGAAGTTTTTGCTAACCGACATGGATACAATAAAACTTGGAATATACTTGTGCTTATACACAGGCTTGAGAATCGGTGAACTTTGTGCTTTACGTTGGGGCGATATTGATTTTTCTACAACAGAGTTGCGCATAGTATCAACTATTCAACGGATAAAACAGATGAATCAAAATGCATCTAACAAAACGATACTTGTAATTTCTTCGCCCAAAAGCACCAGCTCTATAAGAAGCATTCCTTTGCCATTGCAACTTATAGATTTGTTAAAAAGATACAGTAGAAGTGATGAATGTTTTATCCTTTCTGGCAATACGAAACCTGTTGAGCCAAGAACGATGCAATACAGATTTAAAAAATATGCAAACCAACTTGGGTTGTCATATTCCAATTTGCACGTTCTTCGACATACATTTGCAACACAATGCATTGAATTAGGATTTGATGTGAAAACACTTAGTGAATTGCTTGGACATTCGAGAGTTGAAATCACTTTAAACCGGTATGTACATTCGTCCGATACGCAAAAAAGGGTTCAAATGAATTTATTATTTGAGCAGGGTCAAAATTGTGGTCAAAACGCTGAAATAATGTATTAGTGATGCCTATTTTCTTTCTTTCAAAGATTACTCTATTCTGCGAAAATATTCCTTAAATTCATATATTTGAGAAGCAAGAGCTGTAGGACACGGCATCTTTTTAATTGAAATAGTTAATCACAAAATCCATATGATTTTGTACGCTGATTTTTCGTATAAATATTTTATAGGACGTGGGGATAAATGTTTGTATGGTGAGGTGGTAAGGTGAACATAAATAATAAATTCATTAGTAATATGATTGTTTGCAATGAGAAAAAAGATGTTGATTTAGATGCATTGAATCTATTGGCATCCGGTGATATAAAAGAGTTTTGTCAATGTTCATATGTAAATAAAAATAAACATCATCATTTTATTTATGACACCGATGGACTAGGCACTTTTGTTCAAGTCAAAAGTAAACTGTCTTTTGAAGATGTAATTTTATTATTAATGTCTGCAAAGAGTATGTTACAAGCAGTGCTAAGAAATAAATTTACGTTGGATAATGTAAAAAATTCTGTTGAATACATTTTTAAATCAGCTAATGGTTTTAAATTTGTATACGTTCCTATTGTTCATAAATCGCATGTTTCTGTAAAGAAATACTTAATAAAACTGATGTATGTAATTAACTTTAAAGATGTCAGAATCAAACGATTTGTAAAGGAATTATGTGATAAAAAAGATGATAACCAGGTTATGGAGTTTTTAGATGCATTTATTTCGTCTTATACCTATGTTTGCGATGGCTCTGATGAAATGACGTCACTTCTATCGTGGACGGATAATGAAGAAACTACACTCCTTGGAAAAAGTGAAATATCAGAAATTCCAAAAGAGAAAAGCATTAGCAAAATCCGGATTGAAGATGAAACAACGGTTTTGAATAAAGATAATCATTCAGAAGAATTATACGACTTTTATGCTACTTCAGAATCAATAGAGTTAACAGCATCATTTTCAGATGAATCCAGCGAATATGAGACAACAGTGCTGACATCACAATCCATAAACAAAAATCACGAGGCGGTATCCAGAATCGAAAATGAATATTATCTGTATTTGACAAGTAATACAGGCAAAATGATTTCGATAGACATAACGCCTTTTACAATTGGAAAAGATAGCCGAAACATGGATTTGGTATTATGTAACGATAGCATTAGTCGTAGCCATGCAACAATCATTTTTGAAAACGGGGAGTATTTTATAGTTGATAACGGTTCAACCAATGGGACAATTGTTGAAGGAATTAAGATACAGAAAGATGAAAAGTGTGAAATCGAAAACGGTTACATGATTTCTTTTGGCAATATGTCATTTCAAGTACACATTGAAAGGAAGTAAATAATCGTGAGATTTTTATCTGCTGCACATACGGACATCGGAACAAGTAAAAACATTAATCAAGATGCTTTTTGCTTAAAGATTGCAAAAACGCAATCTCATAATATTGCATTTGCAGTTATGTGTGACGGAATGGGCGGATTAGATAACGGTGAATATGCAAGTGCAGTGGTTGTTAATGCGTTTGCACATTGGTTTTGCAATGAACTTCCGCGAATTCTGGATAAAAAATTGGACATGGGTATTATTACGGATAAATGGGAGAAAATTGCAATTACACAAGGGGAAAAGCTACTTGAGTATGGACGTTCAAGAAATATATCATTGGGGACAACGTTAACAGCGCTGCTGGTAATTGATGATGAATATGCAAATATTCACGTAGGTGATAGTCGTCTTTATGTAATAAAAGATTCTATTAACCAAATCACAAAAGATCAAACTGTTGCTGCGTATGAAATTGCGCAGAAGCGTATGACAGAGGAGGAGGCAAAAAATGATAGAAAGAGCAGCATCCTTCTCCAGTGTATAGGTGCTTCAAAAGTTATCAAACCGGATATACAGACTGGAACAGTGTCGGAAGATGATGTATTCATGGTTTGCAGCGATGGGTTTAGGCATAAAATCTCTGAAGAAGAAATGTATGGTATACTTGCGCCTAATTTGATGACAAGTGAAAAGGTGATTAAGAAAAGCTTAGTCGATTTAGTTGAACTCAATAAATTAAGAGGTGAAAAGGACAATATAACTGCGATTCTTATAAAAGCAATACACTAAGTGAGGAGAAAAGTATATGGTTAGAGTGGGAGAAATTATTGACAGTAAGTATGAAATTATTAAAGAATTAGGTCGCGGCGGTATGTCTATTGTATATCTTGCAATGGATAAAAGGCTTAATAAACAGTGGGCGATAAAGGAATTCAGAAAAGATACGGATGATGCCAGCAAGCAAAGAGCTTTAAACGCATTGTTGTATGAAGCTAATTTAATGAAAAAGCTTGATCATCCAACGCTTCCGCGAATCGTCGATATAATAGATGATAACCAAATGGTATACATAATCATGGACTATATCGAGGGCGAGTCATTAGACAAAGTGTTGAATAACTATGGCGCGCAGCCGCAGGAAGCGGTAATTGAATGGGCAAAGCAGTTGAGCGATGTGCTTGATTATTTACATACGCGAAATCCACCGGTAATTTATCGTGATATGAAACCGGCAAATATTATGCTGAAACCGGACGGGAGCATAAGATTGATAGATTTTGGCATAGCGCGTGAATACAAAGAGGGAAAAGACGGGGATACAGAGACGGTAGGCACTCGCGGTTATGCGGCGCCGGAGCAATGCATAGGAAAAGGACAGACCGATGCGAGAACTGATATATATAGTCTTGGGGTGACGTTATATCACCTTGTTACGGGAAAAAGCCCGAATGAACCGCCTTTTGAACCATATCCTATTAGACATTGGAATCCTTCATTATCAAGTGGATTAGAATGGCTTATTCAAAAATGTATGCAGCTAGAGCCGGATGAACGTTATCAATCCTGTGCAGAGGTTACGTACGTTCTTGAAAACATTGAAAAATTTGATGCAGAATACAAGAAAAAGAAAAAGTCCCACATGAATATGTTTACAATCTCTTTGATACTTGCAGCAGTCTTTGCGGTATCAAGTATATGTTTGTTTGCCGGAAGTGCTGCCGAGAAGCAAAACTCATATGACAGCTTGATAGAAAACGGAAGTTATATAGCTGCAATAGATGTGGACAGTAAAAGCCCTTTAGCATATGTGAAGCTTGCAAACCAGTTAAATGATGTTGTAGGTAAAGTTGTGGCTGGCGAATCATCAGGAAAAACAGAACCGGAAAGAACGATTACAACCGGTGACATATTAACTTGGTTTCCGAGTGATATAATGGCGCAATTCCGAACCGATTACCCTGCTGACTATGCAGAAATTCAATATAGACTGGGCTTCTTGATTTGGGAAAAATATGAAGGTTCAAATGCAGATATAATAAGCATGTCAATGCCATATTTTGAAAACGTAATAGCCGTTGCGGTAAGTGGAAGCGTTGATGAATATGCGGGCTTGAAAGATAAGCAGTTCAACCTTGTTAAAGTATTTTATGCAGTGTCTTTTTTCCAAAACAACCGCGATAGCTTTAAAGAAAATATTGCAGGTGAAAAGAAAGAACTTTCAGAGATTGAAAAATACGCAGGAATAGATGTTGATGTCTTTGAACAATCCGTGTGTCTTTCATTTTGGAATACGAATAAAGATCTTCTTGAACTTCTGAATAGTGATGCCAATATGACTGATAAATTAAAGCTGGAAGCATTGAAAAAACTTTCATACATTTTGCAGGAAAATTGCAACTATTTCAGTGCGGAAGTAACCGGAGATGAGATGAAAGATTTAATCAAACAGTTTGAAGCTGCATTGAACAGTGTACCGGATTCGGAAGATGACTACATAGATGGAAATAATACGATTAACTACATAGATGCAAAGAATATGATAAAAAACGAAATAAATAAAAGTTTAATTCCGATTATTGAAGCTACGTATAAGATTGAAATGGAGATGGTTGAATAGTGTATGAATCATTATTCGTTGTGGCAATAATATGCGCGATAATCGCAAGTGGTTTTTTAATTGCTTCAATAGCCATGTTTTTTGGTTTTGACATTCCGAACGTTCGTAAGGATATGGGCGGTGTGTTGGAGCAGAAGCAAATAGAAGAAATTCGGAAAAAACGCAATTCAGAAGCCAATAAAAAAGTGAGAATAAATGTATTTGAAGAGCTTGAAAAGAAGGCAAAAGTCAAGAAAAATATCACGCAGAATTTTGGCGTTGCTATAAACACATCACCACCCGAACGTGTTGCTGCAAGTGTTGAAACGTCTGTGTTAAGAAACGACATTAGCGAGAACAATCCTGATTTTATTGTAGAAAAGAACATAATGTTTGTTAGTACAAATGAGGTGTTGCTATGAATAAAAAAGCTAATCTCTGGTTTCTTTGTTCTTCGATAGCGTGCTTTTTTGCGTCGTCACTACAGCTTTCATTGTTGTATTTCAGCAGCAAAGGGTTGCCTGCAAATGATTCTAAGTTAGGTACAATATGTGCAAGTTGTTTTTGGACGTTTATGCTTTTGGGAATAATTATCCAGATAATACTTTCATGTTTTGTAAAGCGTTGGGGAAAAAGTAACGAGAGGGCAATTAAAGAAAAAAACCAAAATTTGAGAATCGGATTGATTTCATTTTTTAAAAATGTTTACGGAATAATTAGCGATGTTTTGTTTGTGATAGCGTTGACGACTTTAATAATTTCGTATTATGTATCGTCAGGCTTTAGCTGGGTCTGCTATATATCACTTTTCTTGACCGTTTTTTCGTTTTGCGTACATTGCGTATGCAACGGTAAAAATTTTTACTATATCATCAATCAAAATGAAATCGAAAACATGCGTAAGTAATGGAGGATTTTAAAATGCTTAAACCGGAAAGTACATCAAAAAGAATTATAGCATTGCTCTTGAGCGTGTTAATGCTGTTGTCGGTTATGCCCACAAGTACACTTGTGGCGGCTGAGGAAAACAAGGGTGTAACCGTAACTGTGAAGGATAGCGACAAAAATGCTATTGAAGGCGCAACTGTTACGTATACCTATACTTATACCTATACTGCTGAATCCAATGAACAAGGTACAGAAAATTCGGAAGAAAGTACGGGTACAACTTCAAAAACTGTTGAAACTACAACTGAAACCGACGAGAACGGTAAGGCTGTCATCAATTTAACTCCAAATGACGCCAAGATTACAAAACTGACTGTAAGTGCAAATAATTACAACAAATTTGAACAGGCAAGCTGTGAGTACAAAAATGGCGATACTGTTAATGTCACATTATATATGAAGGATCCGGAGCTCGAATTTAATAAAGGCGTAGTTTCGACAATATACTCTAATGATAAAAGGTATTTTGGTGATAACGGTAGCAAAACTTACGATTTCAGCGCAACAACTGAATCCGGATCTACTATTGCGTACAGTGTTAGCGTTAACGGTGAAAATGTAAACGAAGGTGACGTTTCCATTTCCTCTGACGGCCAATTAACCGTGAAAAAAGATGCCGAAGGCACTGTGACTATAACTGCTCAAGTAGAAAGAGATACAGAAAAGTATTATGAGCCTAAGACAATAAAAACAACAGTTAATCTAAAAAAAGACACAACAGCTCCCGGCGGTTTGGAATTTGCGTTTAAAGCGGATTATAATAAAGACAGTACTCTTGCTGATAAAAAAGAAGTAACAGTTACTTTAAGTGCAAAAGATGATGAAACGGGAATTGCATCTTATTCATACAGCACTGATGGCGGTGTAAACTGGACAGAAATCGAAAAAGGCGATAACAGTTTCACAATAAGCAAAGATATTGAAATGGCTAAAGATCAATTACAGGCAAAAGCAGTTGATAACGCAGGAAACGCATCAACTATTGAAGATGCACAAGGCAGAGCTATCATTATTGATAAAAGCGTACCTGGAATAGCAGAAACATATACTTTAGGTGGAGATGCAACATTTGCTGATTCTGCACTTTACGTAAAAGACAGTATTACGGTTGCGTTTGAAATAACTGATGATAGTAAAGTTGTGGATACAAATAAAAAACCAACCCTCCAATTGAATGGTGAGACAGAGACAATTACCTGGGATTGGGATAGTGTTAGTAAAAAGTTTACAGGTTCATTTACGTGCGATACCGATGGCAAATATACATTTGAAGTAAAATATAGCGATTTTGTAGGAAATGAAAAGACCACCACCGGCACTGTGGGTATAGATAACACTGCTCCGACAATCAGTGAAATAACAGGAAATCCGACTGAGTGGAGCAAAAGTGCTACTCTTACGGTTGGTGCAACAGATGCCGGCGTCGGAATCGCCCAATATAGCTTTGACGGCGGCAATAATTGGCAGGATAGCAAAGAATACAAAGTAGAATCAAATGGTACATATTCTGTCATGGTCAAGGATAATTTAGGTAATACTACAATTAATGCCACTGAGGTAGAGGTAAGATATCTTGATACTGATGCTCCGACAATGTCTGTAACTGCTGCCATTCCCAACTGGACAAGCAGCGATGTTACAATAACCGGTACAGTAAACGATATAACCTCCTCTGTTTCAAAGGTATATTATAGCACAGACGGCGAGAATTGGCATGAGCTTACATCATCTGAAAACATCACAATACAATATGATAAAGACAACGAAAAAGCTATAACTGGCTTTACAATGAAAGTTTCTACTGAGGGCAAAACTACATATCAATTCAAATGTGAAGATGCTGCAGGTAATGGAAGCAGCGAAAGCAGTGTTACAGTCCAAATCGACAAAACAGCTCCGGTAGTTTCTCTTGAATCTGATGATAATTGGCACAATAGTGCTTATACGATTAACGGCACAGTAACCGATACTTCCGGCATATCTAAAATTTACTATCGCTTGAGTGGTTCAAATGCTGCCTGGTCAAAAATAGAAAAAGCCAATACCGGCGATGATTTTAAATTTAATGTTACCAAGCCGGAAAATAGCGGTGAGTATACCTACGAAGTTTACGCAGTTGATGAAGCCGGTAATAGTAGCGAAAATAATCCGGCAAAAGTGCCTGTGAAATTTGATGTCACCGCTCCGACTATCAGTAATATTAAGTTATATGCTGATGGCAAAGAAATAAATGAAGGCGTCTGGACAAACGAAGAAGTCATTGTAACTTTCAGTGCAACAGATGTAGATTCGGGTATCAACGGTGTATACTGCTATTATTATGAAAATAATGATGCTAATAAAATAACAGTAAACGTAACCTGCACGAATAAAGATAATGGTAGTTATGAATTTAAAATGCCTAATACTGCCGATAATATTAATACATACCATATATATGCAAAAGATGACGTAGGTAACACTTCTTCAGAAACCACTGTAACGGCAAATATTGATGTAACACCCCCCATAGATCTGACAATTAAATACAGCAAACCTGCATCTGCTGTTCTTGCGGAAACTCTGAGCTTCGGCATTTTTAAAGCAGATGTAACAGCAACGATAACAGCGAGCGATGACTTGTCAGGTGTCAAAGAAATAGAATATTCATTTACAAATTCAAAAGGTGAGAAAGAGTCGAAAACTGCTACTGCTGTAGACGGTAAAATCACTGTCGATATTCCCAAAGGTGATAAAATTCAATTGACAGCAGTTGCTATAGATAATGTCGGTAACAGAAGTGATTCCAAGAGTAAAAATACTGACAGTGATAACAGGGAACTTGACGAAATTGCAGCTATCGGCACACCGAAAATAAAAGAACTCACTGTTGATCCGGTTTCATGGACAAATGGAGATGTCGTGATTACCGGTACTGTCTCGATTGCAGATGTAGTATATGAGGACATTGCGGTTACATATATTACTGTACAAAAAAAAGGTGGAACAGAGCAAAAAGTAACAGCTGCCGATATAGGAAAATTTGATGCAGAAACCTCCACCTTTACTTTTACTTACACGGTTTCAAGTCAAAATTACAAGGGCGATTATGATTTCACAGCCGGAAATAATGTTGGTGAATCTGCTAAAGTCTCTTGCAGTGTGTATATGGACAAAGAAAAACCTGAAATTACCGAAGTTACAGCAAATCCGTCAGATTGGACAAACGGTGATGTTTCAATCAAAGTTAAGTTTACTGATAATCTTTCCGGTGTGAAAGCTGTATATTGGAAGATTGGTAATGATGAAAAATCCGCAAGCGATATAAGCGGAAATGAATATCTTATTACCATTGGTAAGCAGGATTATGAGGGTTTTGTTTATGTTTGGTGCGTGGATAATGCCGGAAACGAGTCTGAAAAGCAATCCGTAGGCGTCAAGATGGACAAAACAAGTCCTGTTGTCAAATCTGCCTCAGCAAATCCGTCAAATTGGACAAACGGTGATGTTGTCATAACCGGTGAGGTTGAAGACCCAAGTGAAAACAATGTATCGTCCGGAATAGCGTCTATATCGTTTAAAAACACAGACGGTTCCACAACAACTGTTAATAAGACGACTGAGAATATAGACGAAACCGGCAACTATTTAGATGCAAACGGTAAATATCAGATTATTATTAAAGCAACTGATTATGCAGGGGATATAGAAATATCCTGTACCGATTTTGCCGGAAACAAGTCTGAAAAGAAATCCGTCAGCATTTATATGGACGTAACAAGTCCCTCTGTCTTAACAGCCTCAGCAAGTCCGTCAGAATGGACAAACGGTAATGTTGTTATAACCGGTAGCGTCAGTGATACAGATGTAAACGGTGTACATTCCGGAATCGCTTCAATGTCGTATAAAGACACTGACGGAACGGTTAAAAATGTTAAAAAAGGCGAAGAGACTGCCAACGCAAAATTGAACGATGATTATTCCTTTGAAATCGTCATCAATGCAACAGATTATGAGGGGGATATAGAAATATCCTGTACTGATGTTGCCGGAAACAAGTCTGAAAAGAAATCCGTCAGCGTCAAGATGGACGTAACAAGTCCTTCTGACTTGAAGATAACTTATGACCAAAATGTTGTTGCTACTGTTCTTGAGTCCTTAACTTTCGGATTCTTTAAAGCGGAAAAAGTTACCGCGAAAATCGAAGCAACGGACAATCATTCACTTGATTATATTAAATGGGAATACAGCGGAACCGATGCTAAATATGGCAAGACAAATATAAAAATGTCAGGTGAAACACCGGTTGAAAAAATAACCGGAGATGATATAACGGAAGGATATATCACAGTCGAAATCCCCGCTCAATTCAGAGGCGAATTTAAGGCAAAGGCAGTTGACAAAGCCGGCAACGAAAGTGAATGGATTAACGAAGGTTCAGGAAAGTCTGAAACATCAAATACTACCTCCGATTCAGATATCATTACCGGTTTGGTCATTGATACAATTTCGCCTAGCTGTGTGATGTATTATTCTGAGCCTGCAAACGAATACAACAATATCCTTTATTATCAGAAGAATCCTGTTGCGACAATCAAAATAACCGAAGCAAATTTCTATTCTGATGATGTTGAAATCCGCGTAAACGGAGAGAAAGCAAAACTTACAACAGACTGGGTCAGCAACGGCGACGTTTGGACAGGCAAGATTGACCTTGGAACAGACGATGGCGAATACATAGTTACCGTTTCATATTGTGACCGATCGGGAAACAAGATGGAAACCTACAAATCAAAGAAGATTGTAATTGACGGGACTAATCCCACTTGCGAGGTAACATATAACAATTCAAACACATACAAGGACACCCTGTATTTCAAAAACGAGCCTGTTGCAACAATCAAAATAACCGAAGCAAATTTCTATTCTGATGATGTTGAAATCCGCGTAAACGGAGAGGAAGCAAAACTTACAACAGACTGGGTCAGCAATGGCGATGTTTGGACAGGTAAGCTGAACATTGGTAATACCGAGAATGAGATATATAAGGTTACTGTTTCATGTACTGATTTGTCGGGAAACAAAATGGATACCTATAAATCCCCGTCTATCATTTATGATAAGAACGCACCGGTAATATCCGTTGAGTACACAAACAAAAATGTCAAGAATCTGATAGCCGGTAGAGAATATTACAATGAAGCTCAAACTGCAATCATCTCAATAGTTGATGCAAACTTCTGCTCTGACTCCGATTATGTAAGTATAAAAATCTCCGCAAAAGACGCCAACGGTAACAATGTTAATGGAGCATACAGTGTAGGTGATTGGATAGATAACGGTTCTAATCATACACTGCCTATTAAGTATAGCGGTGATGCTAATTATACCTTTGACATCAGTTGCGAAGACTTGGCCAAAAATGCTGCCGAGACCTATTCTACCGATAAGTTTACTGTTGATAAAGCTGCTCCGACGGCGGTAAGTGTAGAATATGACAAGAACGCACTGAAGAACACTAAGAGCGGAGTTAAATATTATAATGCACCGGTAACTGTTACCCTTACTGCAAAAGATGACACTTCCGGTATTTATAAATTTGACTATAGCTATATAAAGGGCTCGGGCGTAAGCAGGGTCAATGCTCAGCTTTTGAAGCAGGCAATTGAGGATGCAAAGATAACGCATACAGGAAAAACTGCAACCGCAACGTTTACGATTCCCAAGAGCGTGCTTACGGTAGCTACGCAGTTTAATGGTACTGTTGAAGTTGTTGCCTATGACCGTGCAGGTTGGTCGAGTGAAAAACACGATGACACGCAGATTGTTGTTGACAATATTAAACCGACTGCAACAGTGACATTTAACAAGCCGACACAAACCATTGGTGATGTGTCGTATTATGCCGGGAATATTGTTTCGACTATTGTTATCAACGAAGCAAACTTCTTCAGTGAAGATGTTAACGTTGTCGTAACTAAAGACAAAAAGAATTATCCTGTAACCGTAAAATGGACAAATAACAGTGTAGATGTTCACACGGGAACCTTTACACTTACCGGAGACGGTGATTATGTTGTTAGCGTTACGTATAAGGATAGATCTACTAACGAAATGACGCCGTTTAAGTCAAATCAGCTTACGATTGATACTTCCGCACCGGTTATCATTGTTTCTAATGTTAGACATCAGTCCGCAAACAACAAAGAGACAATTAGCCTTACTGTTTCGGTGCGAGACACCAACATCACTTCCAACAATATCAAGCCCGTATTGAATGTTGTTGAGAAAAAGGATAACGGTAACAATGTTTACACATACGAAACAAAAACTGTTTCTCTCGGAAAACCGGAAACGAGAAATGACGAAACTGTATTTATCTATACAATTAGAAATCTTGAGGTTGACGGATACTATACGCTCTCTTGCTCAGCTACTGATAATGCAGGACATAGGGTGACTACAATCAATTCAACAGGAGACAATGGTTCAAACGTAACTTCAAACACCGTTAATTTCTCTGTAAACCGTGAAGGGTCGGTATTCTGGCTTGAAACCGAGCATAACGACAAATACACGGGAGAGGTATTTACCGATGAACTTAACGGAGCCTATATTAACGACGAAGTAACGATAAAGCTTCATGAATTAAATGTTGATAAGGTTGATGAGAATAAAGACAAAGATAAAAACAAGGATAAAAGCAGAGATACAATATTCATTCTTAACGATGGTAGTGAGTCGAAAGATATTATTCTTGTTGAAAATGAAAACTATTCTAAAAATGTGATAGTCGGTAAAGGCGGATGGTATGAAACCATTTATACGCTCAGTAATAGCGATTTTGACCATGACGGAATATATTCATTCAATGTTATCTCATATGACAAAGCCGGTAATAGCAATATTAACACTAAAGATGAGACCGGAATAATCAGCTTTACTCTCGACAGAACGAATCCCGTAATTTCCGCGAATGTTAGAAGTAACCAGAGAAAAAAGGCAAATCAATTCTGGGTGGAATTTGAAATTGCCGAAGTAAATCTTGATGTGAACACGGTTGAAGTTAAGCTTACCGATAAGAACGGAAATATTGTTGAAACCGAAATTGAGAATCTCGGAAATAATAGATACAGATTCCTGATAGAGAATGGATATAATTATTCATTTATTGTCAACGCCGCAGATCTTGCAGGTAATGAGGCAGATGTTCTTAGAGTTGAACATTTTACAGTATCTACAAATATTTTCGTTCTCTGGTATGCTAATAAACCGTTGTTCTGGGGTACTATCGGTGGTGTGATTCTTTTAACAAGCTTTTTCTTCATAATTATTTACAAGAAAAAAAGAAAAGAAGAAGAATAATCACTGAATAGGTAGATTTAGTTGAAATGGCGGTGGCAGGTGATAAGCCACTTGCTACCGCCAAAGTAATTTTGCTTAATCAAGTGAATTCTATTCAATGAATTAAAATTTAGTCGATTACGCAAAATTCAGTTTAAATGTTAATGAGTCGGAGGATTTTCATGATTGAATATGCAACTATAACAGATACAGGCGAAAAAGAAAAAAACGAAGATGCCGTTAGAGTTTTTATTAATCAGTCAATTTCAACGTATGGATTTGTATTGGCAGACGGCTTGGGCGGTTACGGAAACGGAGAAGTTGCTTCAAATTTTGTTGCGGAGTGTGTTGGAGCAACAATAAAAAATTCTACAGAATTTAGCAATGTGCTCTTGGATGAATGTTTTGATACGTCACAAGAGATGCTGTTGGAAGAAAAAGAAATAAAAGGGCTTCATTCCATCAAAACGACAATGGTTGTTTTGATTATAGCCGAAAATATTGCGCAGTGGGGGCACATTGGAGATTCAAGATTGTATCATTTCAGAAATGGAAAACAAATGAGTAGAACGATTGACCATAGTGTGCCGCAGTTGCTTGCCAAATGCGGAAAAATTAAAGAAAAAGAAATCAGACATCATCCAGACAGAAGTGTTTTACTTCGTGCAATGGGTATCGAATGGGAATCATCATCGTATGAGATAGATCAAAGAAATATGTGTATAGAAAAAGGCGATACATTTATTCTGTGCTCTGACGGATTTTGGGAATGGATAGATGAAAAGAATATGACGAAAATTTTAAAAAAAGATTTGTCGGCATATGATACCCTTAATGAAATGGTAAAGGAAGTTAAAAATAATGGTATTGGAAAGGATATGGATAATTATTCTGCAATACTGGTGAACATCAAGTGAAAGCGTGATAAATATGTCAATCATTCAATGCCCTAATCATCATTATTATGATGACAAAAGAAATAGTACTTGCCCATATTGTGAGAAAATCAGCAGTGCGAGCGCAAAGCACGATGAGGTGGGAGAGTGGGTGACATCGTATGTTTTATCATTGCCGCAAGACAATGCTCAATTGACAGAAAGTTACGGTGAAACAGTTTGCGAATTTGAAAAGACAATAAATTTTTGTGATGATGAAACTCAAAATATTTTTACTGCCGGGTGGCTTGTTTGTATCGAAGGAAATGAAAAAGGAAAAAGCCACGTGATTTGTTCAGGTAGGAATTATGTGGGACGTTCACAGTATATGGACATTGTTTTGTCGGATAATTCAGTTTCGGAAGAAAAGCATTTTTCTATTGTCTATGATCCGAAAAGTGTAACGTTTTACATAATATGCGGAACGGGACACACTTATCTAAACGGAAAAGCTGTTTTATCCGAGAGTGTTATTGCAGACGGTGATATGATTCAAGTTGGAACAAGCAAATATGTGTTTGTTGCATATTGTAAGAAAGGGCGCGAGTGGAATTGATTAAAGCGCGAAATTATATCCTTTGCTTATTATTGACAATCTGTATTGCAGCATCAGGAATATTAGCGGTGTCAGCAGAACAAACAGGTGCTATTTCATTGAATAGGATTTCGGTTACAATGCCGGAAATTACAGTTGAGGTTATGGGAACGGGATATGAAAACGAAGAAATTACTGCTTTTCTTGGTTCCGAAAGACTTAGCGTAGTAGATATTTTTGAGTATGATGCTTCGTTAAATTCCTCTTGTGTATATGTTTTAGTTGATCTTTCGACATCAATGCGAAGCTCGTTTGACCTGGTCAAAAGCAACATTATTACATATATAAAAAGCCTAAATGATAATGACAGGATTATTCTTATCACGTTCGGAAAAAGTGAGGTTAACATTGTTTTAAACGGTAATGAGAATAAGGAAGATGCAATAAATACAGTAAAGGCATTAAAGTGCAATGAGAAAGGGACATTGTTTTACGAAGCCCTTAACACGGTATATCAGTTATCAAATTCTTCTGATAGCGATTTTGACAGAGAATATGTGATTGCTTTTTCTGATGGAATTGATGCCCAAAAAGGAAATGCAACCTTTGAAGAAGTTTTGAAACTATATGAAAACCATTCATTGCCGCTATATGCGATATGTTCATCAAATGCATCAAAATCTGCAGTCGATAATTTTGGCAAATTAGCTCGTGTATCCGGAGGCAGTTTTTCTATAATTAAATCAAAGAAAGAGTTTAACAGTTTCCTGAACGAAATAAATAAAGTAACAATAGTTAAATTAAGAGCTTCCACGAACTATGCTGACGGAAAAGAAAAGCAGCTTTCATTTAAGATAGGTTCGTCGCAAGTTGAGTATAATGTTCCTATTGTGCGATCAATTCCAGACATGGTTGCCCCTTATGTTAAAGAATTATTTTATGATGCTGAAAAAGATGTCTTTGTTGTTACGTTTTCCGAAAACGTCATTGGTGCAACATCTACCGGTGCTTATAGAATTACAAATTCTAAAGGTAAAAAACTTGATGTCAGTGAAGTCTATTCTATTGATAGCAGCACGTACGAAATTTCAACACGGAAATCAATATATAAAGATACGTATACATTTGAGTTTTTCGGCATAAATGATGATTCTAAAGAAGCTAATGCGCTTATTGGAAAATCTATAGTAGTTGTTGAAAAATCTAACAACCATGAATTAACACCCTGGGTGATAATTTTTACTTGTGCCATTGCTTTAGCTGCTGTTATCGTCGTTTTGGTTGTTAACAGAAAAAACAATTGCAAAGCGCCCAAAGAAGATTGTGTAATTTCTCGGCAAGACAATGTTGCATACTGCGAAAGTGCTGATTACGTTGAGCCGGTTCAAGATGCTAAAAGGTATCATATTAAAGCAAGTGGAGCAGTCAAAATACGTTTGGAAATCAAAACAGGAAACGCTTCGGAACAAATCGTAGAAACTACAATAATCAGCAGTTTGATTGTTGGCCGTTCTGATATTTGCGATATTTATATTGATGATGCAAAACTTTCCAGGCAGCATTTTGCAATTGAAAACGATGAGGGGATTTTATATTTGATAGATTTGCAATCGCGCAATGGAACCATGTTAAATGGCGTTTGGGTAAAAGACAAACGGTGTTTATCGAGTGGCGATAAGATTTTAGCAGGATTATCAGATATAATTATCACTATTTTAGGTAGGTGAATTAGATGCTCGCATATGATAATTGCCCCAACTGCTTTATGCCTATGAGTGGTGGTTCGGTTTGCGCTAATTGCGGAAATGATTATTCTCAAAACAAAAAGTATAGTGGAGTTCTTCCTGCATTTACATTGCTGAATAACAAGTATCTTATTGGCAGAGTGTTGGGGAGGGGAGGATTTGGTGTAACCTATATTGCAAAAGATATTGTGAAGAACAGTATTTGTGCAGTGAAAGAGTATATGCCCTCGGAATATTCAACAAGAAATGAAAGAAGCAAAGATATAATACCCTTTTCGGATACAAGAGCGCAAAACATTTTTGAGCGCGGACGAGGCAGATTTATTGAAGAAGCAAAAACACTACTCAAACTTAGGGACAACCCTGTAGTTGTAGATATATTGGACTTCTTTACTCAGAATAATACCGCGTATCTTGTTATGGAATATCTGGACGGACAAGATTTAAGAAAGATGGCAAAATCAAAAGGTGGAGTAATTGAATCTGATTTTGCAAAAGCAATATTTGTTATAATTGCAAGTTCACTCATGGAAATTCATCGAATACATATTCTTCATCGCGATATTAGTCCGGAAAATATTATTGTAACCAATGACGGCGCTATTAAACTGATTGATTTTGGTGCGGCCAAAAATTTTGTTAGTACGCAAAACAAAGGAATGTCTGTTCTGCTGAAGCCGGGCTTTGCGCCACTTGAGCAATACAGCTCTCAAGGTGTCCAGGGACCATGGACGGATGTATATGCTTTATGTGCGACATTTTATACGTTGGTATCTGGAAAACCGGTCATAGACGCGCAATTAAGAGCGCGAGGTTTAGAGCAGCCAACGTTACAATCTTTGGGGTGCATGGTTACGAAGAAAACATCGGATGTTATAAACCGCGGTATGCAGATGGACTACAAGCGAAGATATAGGGACTTTAAAGAGTTATTAAGTGATATTGATGTTGATGCGACTTTTGACAATTTGTCAAAATCACAGCAACCATCACAACGTCATAAAAAAGGATTCGATCAGTGCGGTGCGAAGATTCAATATATTGCAGCTATTATCGGAAACTCTACATGTAATAAAGTAGCTGTTGACACGAATGATATTTTCAAAATCGGCCGTTCTGCTCAAAGTTGCAAATATGTTGTTGCCGGTGACACAAATATAAGTAGAATTCACTGTTATTTGCGCATTGACGGAAAGAATGTATATCTGTGCGATACGTCATCTAATGGAACTTTTTTTGAAAACGGAAGACGACTTGAAAAAAACAAAGAATATAAGATTGAGGCAGAAACTCGTTTTTATTTAGCGACACGAAATCACATGTTGATTTTTGGCGTTGAGGAAAGGGCATAAGTTTAATAATGGATAAGAAAAATGACGGCACTATGGAAAACAAGTATACGATGATGATAGACGAACAATACAAGAGTGTTTACGTGGGAATATCATCTGTCATAGGAAAAAGAAATGGGCAGCAGGATACAATTAAATCTGATTCGTGTTCTTCTTATGCGAATAACGGTAAAATGATTTCGGTTTTGTGCGATGGCATGGGAGGACTAAGCGGAGGAGAAAGGGCAAGTACATTGTGTGCTTCAATTGTATATGATACTTTTCATAGTGGTTTGAAATTTGTGTCTATTCCTACATTTTTCAAGTCGGTAATTGATGAATCCGATGAAAAAGTCGGGCTTTTGAAAAGCAATGACGGTGCTCAAAGTATTAAGGCGGGCACAACGCTTGCAAGTGTTGTTATTGATGATAACCAACTGTATTGGGCGTCTGTAGGTGATAGTAGAATTTACATAATTCGGAACAACAATATTTTGTGCGTGACAAAAGATCATAATTTCTCAATGATTCTAAATGAAAAAGTTAAGCGTGGTGAAATTTCGCGCGAGGAAGCAGAAAATGATAAGCAAAAGGAGGCGTTGATTAGCTATATTGGTATCGGTGGAGTGCGGTATATAGATATGAATGGCAAAGGTCTTTGTTTGGCAGACAAAGATTATATAGTATTGTGCAGCGATGGATTATATCGTAGTTTATCGGATATAGAAATCAAAGAAATAGTATGTTGTTTTGGAGCAGAAACACAGCAGGCGGCAGAGGCACTTACAAGCTATGCGCTAAATAAAAATTTTAAAAATCAGGATAATACGTCTGTGGTAGTGATTGCGTATAGAGAATTTGGGTGAATTCAATACTTGAAAGTCAAATTCAAGTATTGTTTCATATAGACTATTAAAAAATTGGAGTGTTGAAAAATGAAAATGGCAAGATGCGAAAATGATCACTTTTATGATGCGGAACGCTTTGAGAGTTGTCCGCATTGTAACCAGCCGAGCATAAGCACGGTTATACAGGATCCGAATAAAGGTTCTATGTACACCGAGGATGTTCTTAAGGAATTAATTGATGATGCAAAAGGCGGAGGCGGGGCTCAGAAGACAATAGGGTATTTTGGAGAAATCCCGGTTGAACCGGTAGTTGGTTGGCTGGTAGCAATCGAGGGAAGTAATTATGGCGAAAGCTTTAAGCTCAAGAGCGGTAGGAATTATATCGGCAGATCCGCTCAAATGGATATAGTCCTTACAAAAGACAATTCCATTTCGCGCGAAAAACATGCAATTGTGATTTACGAACCTAAAGGAAATATATTCCTTGTACAGCCCGGTGATGCAAAAGAACTGTTCTATCTGAATGATAATGTCGTTTTGACTGTCACTGAAATCAAAGCATATGACGTTCTTTCCCTCGGCGGAACAAAGTTGCTGTTTATTCCTTGTTGCTCGGATAAATTCAACTGGGATTCTGTTAAACCTGAGAAAGACAAGAAATAAGAGTTAAGAAAGGATTATTGTTATGGAAAAAATTCAAGAACGTAGTATGAAGTGGTTGTGGTTGCCTAAAGTGCTTTTTATTGCCGCATTGCTACTGCTGTTAGGATCATTTTGGATTGCGGCTTTTAGCCCAGTATTCGGGATGATTCTGTATGTGATTTTTTTTCTGTCTGCGTTTGGACTGTTGGTAACATCATTAGTTTATGATTTCTATTTTTACTATCAATTATCGCTTGATGTAAATGCAATTTGTGAAGGCGATGGAATTGAGACTAAAAGCTATCTGTTTGTATTTGCTTTGAATACGATAACGTTCGGAATTTATGGTAAGTATTGGATTTATAAAGTTGCTCAAAGACTCCAGGCAAATGCACCTAAATATGGTTTTAAGATGATTATCGGCGGAAAAGAAATGTTGGTACTTGACCTATTCAGTATGGGTTGGATTTCAAAATGGGAATTTGTTAGAAATATGAACCGTTTTGCAAGTGTTTACAACAGAAATGGCTTGCCGAAAAATGAGGGAGGTATTCAGTGATGGAAAAGAGGAGTTTTACAAAATATTTATTTTTGAATTGCCTCACATTAGGTATTTACGGATTTATTACCGGAAGTAAAATGGACGATGAGATTAATTTGCTCTGCAAGGGAGACAATCAGAAACCTGGCGTTAGCTATACTGCGGCGGTATTTATTCGATTGATTCCGATTTTTGGATTGATATACTTTAATTATTGGTGGTATCAACAAAACAATCGTGTAAAGCTTAATGGAAACAGATATGGAATTAATGTCAAAGAAAGTGGTACAGACATGTTCCTTATGCGAACTGTTTTGAAAATTCCATTGTTTTTAGGCACTGTTTTTGTGAATCTTTTAGCTATGATAGTACCGTTGGTGCTGGGTTCTCTGTTTGCACTAATAAGCCCGATTTTTACAGCGATTTTTATGGCAATATGCTGGCTGATTTTAGGTTTGTTCTCAGGCGAACTTACCGCCGGTGCGGCTATTTCAAATTATTACTTAATCAAAAACTTAAATCGCTTTGCAGATGTATATCATAACGGAGCGGCACCTTTCGAGCCGATGGCTTATGAATATTATCCTTCAGTAGAAAGCAAATATCCCAATTATCTTCCCAATATGATCAACGGTGCTGCTCCCAGCGATCCTTATGTAAATATTCCAGGTGACGAGGGAAAACCACAACGCACCGACATACTTAGCGGTAGCCTTATCGGTGTAAAAGGTACTTGCGCAGGTTACAGCTTTGATTTGAACTCAGGAGAGGAAATTATCATCGGCAAAGATGCGAAAGTATCTATGATCGTTATTGACCCTGCTTATAAGGAAATCAGTCGCAAGCACGTTGGTGTTTGCTATGATATTACTCGTGACCAGTATCGTGTGGTTGATTATTCCTCTAACGGAACCTGGGCAAACGGAATTAGAATGGATCGCGGTCAAGCAGTTTATCTTCCCCATAGCACAGAATTAAAACTTGCAAATGACAAAAATATATTCCTATTAGGCTAAGTTTTTTAGCCGGGTATTTTAGCCGTTGAGGTTGCCGGAGTGATTTATCAGACAGCCGGCAACCTCAATTTTGTATGATTGGTGCAACAATGGTTTTGTAAAATGTATAAAGTGATTGCCAAATAAATATTTTTGTTTATATCGTATCTACCGTGTCGGTATCGCCGGTTTTGAAGAATTCGCTCGCTGCGCTCCCTAATTCTTCAAAATTTTAAATATTAGAGCTGAGCGTAAATCTAAAAAAGGGGTATAATATGGCTCCGGCTATGTTGTACAAAGTGATGAGAAATGAAAAAAAGCTATGTTACAAATACGAAAATGAGCATCAATTCATCTGTTGCTGCGGTAGCAGCATTTTGCAAAACCGTAGCTCAAAGCATAAAAAAGTTGTTCAATAATAAAAAACCGGTTTTTTCGATAATCGCAATAACGCTTAGTATGTCTGCCCTTTTGGGCGCTGATGCCGGTAGTATGGCTTGCGATTCGCGCTTCAAAAGTACCGATGTTAATTGCGACATCAATAATGACGAAGCCGCGCTGTATTACGAGTACATCCGTGAGAATCTTAGATTGCTAGATGTTTCAAGTTTTCCGTATTCAAACGATGTGGGTGTGCTTAGTGCTCTGATAGATGATTTCAATAGTGACGGTGTTAAAGAAATGGTTACGGCATCAATATCATTAAACGCTGCCGACCAAAAATATATCATATTAGATCTCTATGGACTTAATGACAATGAAGTTGAAAAGTGGGACACAAGTACAGATTTTTCTGTATCCGGAGTCGGTAATTTTTCAAATAGTTTCTGTGTAACATATGAAAATCAAAAATTTAGAATTCAAACAATCACATTGAGCTATGGCGGCAGTTCTCGCAGCGAAGAGTATGTTACACTAAGTATTGGCAACAACAGCTTTGTACTAGAAACCGATTATGATATTTACGAATTCTATAGAAATGACGATTACAGATATGAAGAAAAGGTGTCTAACGAGAAATATTCGTCCTGTTCTGTAATATATGATGAGATACGCAATTCCGGGTACTTGATACATAGCCATGATTATGAAAACGTTGCGCAGGATAACTGCAATCATATGTTTATTGCAGTTAATAGCAATGATTCTTCTCTTGCCGGCGTACATGGATTTATTCTCGACAGCACCGATTTGTCAGAAAATATTAGCGAAAATGCAAATAACACAAATAATAGTGAAAATTCAAATGATGTTAATTATAGCGACAAATATAGCTGGATCGTTCAACCTGACATAGAAGCTGAAGATATAAATGTGATACGTTGTTGTGTAGGCGATACTGATTACGGTCAATATAAATATGATAGAATCAGCGTTATCAGTAGAGAAAGTGGAGTTGGCTTAATTAACTACGCCGGAGGCATTATTACAGGTGTGGATTTTGAGTGTATTGAAGTCTATGACCAGCAGTATTTGCTTTTCGATTGTTCAAAAAAAGGTGATACATATTATACCTTATCTTCACTGTATGAGCTGAAAAAAATCAATGAAGATACTGCATTTGGTATTGTTGGGGGTGGATTTGGCGATGTTGAAGAAATAGTATGGATTGATTCCGATGGATTATACCTTGATTACGATGCGCAAAAAGTATCTGATATTCCATCGGGAATTTATGCGGTAAGATACCTATCGAAGAATGATTACCAAATCTATGATGATTCAATATGGATTACCGCAGAAGATTATAAAATTGTTGTTCTTAAAGACGGCAAGTTGATAAATTCTGAAATTTATGAAGATGCCGGAGCTTTCTCCGATGGTGTAATATCTGTCAAGCTAAACGGAAAATGGGGTTACATTGATCAAAACGGTTCAACAGTTTTGCCATTTGAGTTTGATGCATGTTGGAATTCAAACGGAACATATGAGTGGAAGAATGAGTTATTTGAAAAAAGCCCATATAATGCCTCTGATGGTTACATTGTTGTAAGTAAAAACGGAGAATATGCTTTGTACGATGTAGAGGGTAATATCGTAATAGAATTTGGCGAGTTTGAAAAAATACGACCCGTTTATGAGGGCATGTGTTGGGTAGAAACAAATGGAAGATGGGGTGTAATTGCTCTTGAACCAAATGTAACTGCATTGAATACTATATTGCCCGAAAAAACATTCCAAAGCAAAACCGCAACCGTAAAAAGCAGCAGTGGATTGCGAATGAGAGAAGGACCCGGAACAAATTATTACGTTATTTCGATTCTTTCCAACAAGACTAAAGTTACACTTTGCGGTGTAACCGGCGACTGGTCTTACATTTGCTATGATTCAATTTATGGCTGGGTAAAAAGTGAATATCTTGAAATTTCTAACAATTAGGGAAATCTGAATTAACCACGTCATCTACTGAACAAAAAAGCAAAAGTATTGATGCATACAAAGCCGAGCTTCTTGATATTCACGATAATCCATATGACTATTTAATCACATCACTTCCATTTGAGATAGAAGATTGCTTGTTTGGAATTGCCGATGAAAACGAAGATGATTTGATTCATGACTTTGTAACTGAATGCTAAAATTTAATAGTAGTATGAACAGCCCCGGCTTGACATCAAGCCGGGGCTGTAATCTTTAGTATTGATAATGTTTTTTACGCTTTTCGCAGGGTTTTAAAGGTTGGGATAAACTTCCGAGAAGTAATAGTCAATATAATCAATCATCGGCTGAATATTATCCGCTCTGTCGGTAAGGAAATCCATAATGCACAGATAGCTTGCATATCCGCCGAAATTACTGTTATGAGCACTGCCGATGTGATTGTAACGAGCAAAAAACTGGTCGTAGAGAGGCGTGTAAACGTCCTTGAATTTATTGAGCTGTTTAATAGCGGCATCGTATTGAAAGTAGGTGTCGCTTAGAGAAAGAATACGATTTTCAAAGGATTCACGCCAGCCTTCGTTAGTTATCAGGTAAGTGAAAACAAGCACCGACGGATTGCTTGTGCTCATGTCAAGCATACCGTATTCCTTGTAATTATCCTCTTTTACGGTGTTTGTATACGCATCGCTTCTGCCTGAAACGCCGCCGAATTCGACATCGTAAATGCAGTAACGCCAACGACCGTCGGCATAAGAATTGCTTTCGTCCACTGCCGTGGTTCTCCACATGGACCAGTTTTTGCCCGGCCAGTCCCATTTGTTGTTTATCCAAAGCTCAATCGCAAAATAATCCATTGCCGATTGAGTGTCAACAAGCTTTTCAAATTCGGCATAATCCTCGTCGCTTTCGAGATTATCGTGGGTGTCGAAAAATTCGAGAAGCTCACCGAAATAATAGCTTACATCGGTTTCGCCGTCGGGAAGGTCGCCAATATCGAGCTTGTAGCCGATTTCATACTTTTCGGCATCACCCTTGTAAAGAACCACATCGTCCTGGTTTACACCGTGTGTATCTTCAAAATAATCATCGGTGTAATCCTCCTGAAGAACGTAAAGTCCCCAGTATTCACCGTTCAGGTAAACCACGGCAGGGCGGGAAGTGAGTGTTTCAACAGCCATTTCCGAAACAAGCGATGCCCAGTAGGTATCGCTGTATTTTGTGGTAAACGCGCAGTTGCCGCCGTTTCTAAGCACAAGAGTCTTGAATTTATCCATGACCTCACCGCTGTCGTTTTTCAGAGAATCACCGAAAACAGCATAGTTAAAGTTCTTTTCGCCATAGTCCTTGCGCGCATAAAGGCGGAAGCCCTTTTGATAATCCGAGCGTGAATAGTTGCCCTGAATACGAATTCCGCAGTCCTGCGACAGTACAAGCTCGGTAGTAGTGCCGTTGCTCTCAAAGAAATCTATGTGAGCTTCACGCTCCCAGTCACGCCCTCTTTGCTTGTAGTTTGCATCAATGTTTCGGGCATCCTTGTAATCGCCGTATTTGCCGTGCTCCATAAGATATGAAAGCTGTTCGTCGAAAACTGCGCCTTTGACATAAATGCCTGTTTCATAGTCGAAAAGGTCATCGGCGTCCATGGAGATTGAAATTACGGCGAGTGTTGTACCTGCCGCCTCACAGCTTTCCGCTATGCCCTGTACATGATCTTCCATACTGCCTATAAAATAGGTCTGAGTTACCACGGCAGTATATGCGCCGTCGGAATCAAGCGCCGCCGCTTTGATTATAGTACACTTATCAACCTCTGCATCGGTGGGGGTTGTGAGACTTGAAACAAAACCCTGAGTTTCGGTATCAAATTTGCAGTTCGCCGCATCGTAAAGATTCGGGTCGATTGCAGAAAGCACATTGGGGTCATCTGAGCGGTCGGTAATTTTTATCGGATTTTTGTATATCATGCGTGAATCGCTTTCGGTAGGGTCGCTGCCGTCGGTGGTATAAAAAATCACAGCACCGTTGCCGCTTTCGAGAGTAAGCTCAAATTCGTTTTCATAAACGCCGCCGAGTGTGGAAAATTCAACTGCTTGAGATGAAATTTCATCGGTTGTGGCAAAGTATTCGGAGGGAAGCTTTTCTTCCTCCTTACAGCCGCAGAAAACAGCCGCAAGTATACTTAAAACGAGAATGACGGAAAGAACACGGGTGATCTTGATGCTCATTATGTTTCACACTTTCTGTTATAAATTTCGGAGGTTACATTATTTTATCATGAAACCGCTGAAATAACAAGCCCCGACAGAGCCGTTTTAAATATTCGACAAATCGGAAAGAGTGGTTTTCGGAGCGTTGTTTTTCATTTCATCGAGAGCCTCGGCAATTTTTGCATTGACAGAATCGACTTCCTTTTCAAATTCCCGTGAGGACGTCCTCAAAACTCCCGAACGTATGGAGGAAAGCTGTATCATTCGGTCGGAGGTGACAACGCGCACGTATTCGTTTTTGCCGATTTCGGCTATAAGTTTTTCAATGTAATTGTCACCGAGCTCGTTTTCCTTTGTGTAAACGACATGGATATTGTTAAAGTCGAAACGTTCACCCTTGCCGCCTGCAACGCGGTATGCATCAAAAACGAGAATTACGTTGATTTTTGTAAAGGCACTGTAGTTGCACAGAATGTTCATCAACCTGTCACGAGCGGCATCAAGATTGTGTTCGGCAATGGCTTTGAGGTCGTCCCATGCAAATATCACATTGTAACCGTCAACGATAACATATTGCTTTTTGGGCGGTGGCAATTCAAATTCCGTCTGTTTAATATCGGCTTTGACCGGTGGTCTGTAAAGGTTATATTTGGAGGATTTACCGAACTCACGTTCCATTATTGCCTGTAATTCTTTTTCATCAATATCATATGTGCGGTGTCCTGCAAATGGAGCTGTTGCCCTGTTCTTTTTCAGACAGCTTTCCAAATGCATATATTCATGCACCTTATCCCACTTGACAACAAAGCCGGCTCCGTGGGCGCAGAAAACGGAATCCGGAGGATTATCGGTATCCGCTTCCGGCTGATAGCACATGTCGCAAATAACCTTTTCCGCATTGTGGCATTCATCGTAGCCGCCGCTTTCGAGAAAAATGCGTCCTCTGCCGCCGGTGTAAGCGGCAACCTCAGCGGCATAGCCGTTCATCAAAATAACCGGTGCTCTGCCGGTGATAACTGACATTCCGCCGCTTTCGGCAGGCTGATTCATTGTGCCCTTTCTGAGCCTGATATCATTTATTGCTCTGCCGAGTTGTTCAAAGGGAACTTCAAGTCGGAAGCTGTAATAAGGCTCAAGCAGTACGGACTTTGCCTGCATAAGTCCCTGACGTACCGCGCGATAGGTTGACTGCCGAAAATCTCCGCCCTCGGTGTGCTTCAGGTGCGCACGTCCTGATTTAAGCGTGATTTTCATATCGGTAATCGGTGAGCCGGTGAGTACTCCCGAATGTTGCTTTTCGTTTAAATGCATCAGAATAAGTCGCTGCCAGTTGCGGTCGAGAGCGTCTTCACTGCAATCTGTATCAAAAACCAGTCCCTTGCCTCTTGCAAGAGGCTGAAGAAGTAAATGCACCTCAGCGTAATGTTTGAGCGGCTCGTAGTGACCTACGCCCTCTACGGTATCGGCAATTGTTTCTTTGTACAAAACCGTACCCTCGTCAATTGTGACTGCGACGTCGAATTTATCGAGAATCAGGCTTTTCAGAATTTCAATCTGTACTTCACCCATTAAGCTGACGTGGATTTCTTTCAGATGTTCATTCCAGGAGATATGAAGCTGAGGGTCTTCCTCCTCAAGTGTTTTAAGCTTCGGGAGCATGGTCTGGGGGTCAACACCCTCCGGCAATGAGATTCTGTAGCTCATAACCGGCTCAAGAACCGGTTTTTCCGATGCGGCTTCGTAACCCAGACCCATGCCGTTACAGGTTGAAAAAAGACCGGTCACGGCGCATACTGCGCCGGCACTAACCTCGTCAACGGTAACATATTTTTCACCGGAATAAATTCTTATCTGATTTATCTTTTCTTCTCCGACAGTATCACGGACATGAAGCACACCGCCTGTGACTTTCAGGTGAGTAAGACGGTCGTTTTTGTCGCGGCTTATCTTGTAAACCTTTGCGCCGAAGCTCTGAGGATATTTCTGAGATATTGTGAATTTATCAAGTCCTGCCAAAAACTCGTCAACGCCTGTCAGCTTCAAGCCTGAGCCGAAAAAGCACGGGAATGCTTTCCTTGTGAGAATCATTCGTGCGACATCATCGTCGGGAATTTCACCGTGCTCCAAAAAATATTCGAGGACTGCCTCCGAACACATTGCAAGAGCTTCGTCGCGGATTGACCTTTGTTCGCTGAAATTCACGCATTTTTCCGAAAGCTCCTTTTGAAGCTCGGTCATCAGCTCGTCGCTGCTGTGCCGTGCAAAGTCCATTTTTGTAACGAAAATAAAAGTCGGAATATTGTAAATTTCCAAAAGCTTCCAGAGAGTGCGTGTGTGAGCCTGTACACCGTCAATACCGCTTATGACCAGTATCGCATAATCAAGCACCTGCAAAACACGTTCGGTTTCCGCCGAAAAGTCAACGTGACCGGGAGTGTCCAGCAGAAAAAGCTCGGTGCTGCCGATGTCAATAACCGCCTGACTTGTAAATATTGTTATCCCCCGTTCACGTTCAAGCCTGTGAGTGTCGAGGGCGGTATTGCCGTTATCAACTCTGCCGAGAGCGCGTGATTTACCGGCTCTGTACAGCATGGCTTCAGCGAGAGTTGTTTTGCCGGCGTCCACATGAGCCAGTAAAGCCGCACAGCATTTTTCCCTGTTTGTTTGTCCGGACACGCTAAAATCCCTCTTTTCGTGCAGAATTATAAACATTATAACATATTTTATACTTATTTCAATTGCTTTGCAAAGCAAAACCGCCTTTTCTCCCGGAATTACTGAAAAACACGGAATGTCAGATACCGCTGTTAAGCGATGCAAAAAAAGGCGAAGTTATACAAGACGCACTCATATATAACAAAATCCCGTGGAAGAAAATCACTTCCACGGGATTTATATTGTCAGGCAGAACACGTTGAAAAACCAAAAGAGTTCGTACCTGTGTGTTTTGGTGGAGGCGACGGGAATCGAACCCGTGTCCGAAAATCACTTACCACAGCTTTCTCCGAGCGCAGCTTGTCATTTAAGATTCCCCTCACTCAACGCCGACATGCAGGCTTTGAGCTGCGGTAGTCTTTATTGCATGACACAGGTCAAGACGCTCCTGTGTTCACGTTCACCGCTAAATCACGCCCCAAACAAAGCCGCGGTACTCAATGTCGGGACGGCCGCCTTTAGTTAGGCAGCGACAGCAAGTGTATTGTTGTCGTTTATTTTTAAGTTTGGACTTTTATAGTGGTGTCCGCCACTGCTCGCTTACTGTGACTTGCAATCCCCGTCGAAGCCTTTACGCCCCCGTAAACTGCTCGATAATTATAGCACAGCTTGATTTGTCAGTCAATACGTGCTTAATACGAAAAAGCCTGCCGCAAAATATTTATATTAACCGGTTTTTTCCAATTCTCCGCGAAGCTGTTCGACAATACGCTTTTCGAGTCGTGAAATATACGACTGAGAAATATTCAGCATATCCGCGACCTCTTTTTGAGTATGAGCCTCCATGCCGAAAAGTCCAAAACGCATAGCCATTATGGTACGTTCTCTTTCGCCCAAAGCCGCCACGGCACGGCGTAGTTGAGCACGCTCCGATTCGTTTTCCATATCGCGGCTTATCAAATCGGGGTCCGAGCCTAATATATCGGAAAGCAGAAGCTCGTTTCCGTCCCAATCGACATTA
Source organism: uncultured Eubacteriales bacterium (assembly GCA_964500965.1). Classification (GTDB taxonomy): domain Bacteria; phylum Bacillota; class Clostridia; order Oscillospirales; family Acutalibacteraceae; genus JAISGQ01. Next base: position 36,873 of record CAZCQZ010000014.1, read on the forward strand.
AGAGGTTCGTCGATTGAAATCTCCATTTTCATCTGAACATTTTTCCTCAGAAACATCAGTATTTCGTTTTCGATACAGCGCGAAGCGTATGTGGCAAGCTTGATGTTTCGGGAGGGACAAAAGGTATTAACGGCTTTAATAAGACCGATTGTGCCGATGGATATTAAATCTTCAAGCCCTGCGCCGCTGTTTTCAAACTTTCTTGCAATGTACACCACAAGCCGCAGATTGTGAGTGATAAGCGGCTCGCGTGCGCTTTCGTCACCGCTTTCTATGCGTGCGAATATTTTTGCCTCCTCGTCTTTTTCCAGGGGTGGCGGCAGAGTTTCCGAGCCGTTAATATAATCTATCTGCTTTTCACCGAAAAGCAGACTGTATATTTGCAGGCGCAGACGTTGTACGGTTTCCGTAATTCTGTTCATCTTTGTCTCCTCAAATTAAAATGTCGGGATTTATCAGTGCCGGAATATCCGACTGTCGGTTTGAAACGGCAATATAAACACAATCGGTACTGCGTTTTTTGCCGTTGCTTTCCACGGTAATACCGTCGGGCATAAAGCCTTTCAGCAAACCGTCACCGCCAACGCTTGAATACGGAATAATACGTATGCCGCCGGTGAGATTTGAAATTGATGCGTCGGACTTAGTAAGCTCATCGGGCAGCAAATGACGTATGCATTTTTCACCGACAACAACTACGGGCAGTCCGGAAAACGGCTCTGTAAGCGTGTTACCGGTATCAAGCAGAGCGTCAAGAGTGACGGATTTGCCTCTGTTGCTGATTGTGAGCCGACAGACTGAATCCTGTTCGGCTTTTCTTGCGGTAAGCTTTGAAAACAGCGAAAGCAACATATAGCATACAAGAGTAAGCAGTATGAGATATATCGGTGAAATGTCCAGATAAACCGAAAAGTTTGAAACGGTTATTCCGCCGATTGACATAATGTTTTTAATGCCGAGCATTGCACCTGCAAAACCGAAAGTTACGGCATTTAAAATAAGTATAACCTTTAAAAACATGCGGCGACTTTTGATTTCAAAGGATATTACCGTCATAATTGCGGCGGTGATAATTTTAATAAGTATACTCAGCACAACGGACGGAATGTTAAGCAGAATGGTGCACGAAGAAAGCGCACCGGCAAGTGCTCCGAGAACAATGCGTGAGTGCACTGCATGACAGGCGGCAAATCTGGCGGTAAGGGTCAGAAGAAGATAGTTAACATAAAGATTAACTCCTATGAGAACATCGAGATATATTGTCTGCACTTATCTCACCTCCGGGACAATGCAATTATAGTCCTGTGAATTTGAAATTCAGGTCGTAATAGGGCAGGAGAGACAGAAAATGTTTTGGCGAAAATACCGATGCGGTTTATCGTAAGTGTAAAAACATGGCACATGCTGTCTGTTTGTGAAAGTCGTTCAATGACTGCGGCAAAAATCAAGCTATGAATCAAATTATCTTCGCCATGATTGCGTACTTCCGCTTGTAAAACGAATGTATACGGTAGCGATAAATGGTAAAATTGCACAAATGTTTAATGACGAATTTGCTCAAATCTCCAAAGTTGTCCCAAAAATTAAAATAATTCTTGACATTTGCGGAGCTTTGAAGTAAAATTCACAGGCTAATCATAATGGGTTTGTATGCCCCTTTAGAAATTTGCCGGGTTGCGAAAAATCGGCTGAAATTTCAAAAGTTGCCCACAAGCCTGGTTAAGATTACTAAAAGTTATTAACATTTACCGTGATATTTCTACGGGAAATAAGTGAAAAATCTGTGCCGTCTGCCTTTAACGGTTCGGCTTTTTCGCAGACGTTCGGCTGTTTAATCAGAATGGAGAGTGATGCTTGGTAATGGCTAACATGAAAAAGGTCAAGCAGGGCAGGACAACTCGTATGAGCTTCTCAAAAATCGAGGAGCCGTTGCAGATGCCCAACCTTATCGAGATTCAGAAAGACTCGTACAAGTGGTTCAGAGAAAAAGGACTTAAAGAAGTACTTAACGATGTCTCCGGTATTACGGACCATACCGGTAATCTGGTGCTGGATTTCACCGATTACAGAATCGAGGATCAGTCAAAGTACACGGTTGAGGAGTGTAAGCTCCGCGATGCCACCTATTCCGGCAAGCTGCATGTAACTGCGTTGCTTCGAGACAGAGTAACGGGCAATCAGCGTGAGAAAGAAATTTTCATGGGCGATTTTCCGCTTATGACCGACAGCGGCACATTTGTTATCAACGGTGCGGAGCGTGTCATTGTTTCTCAGCTCGTTCGTTCCCCCGGTGTTTACTTTGAAATGAACTACGACAAGACCGGAAAGCCGCTGCTTGCGGCAAAGGTCATACCTAACCGCGGTGCATGGCTTGAATATGAAACCGATGCAAACGATGTATTCTATGTAAGAATAGATAAAAACCGCAAGCTTCCCATCACCACATTCATCCGTGCTCTCGACCTCAGCTCCAACGCCGATATTATCGACTATTTCGGTGATGACGAGAGAATCAGAGCAACCATCGGCAAGGATGTCACCGACCACACAGAGGCAGCTGTGATTGAGGTGTTCAAGAAGCTGAAGCAGGGTGAGCCTGCGGCATTTGAAAGCGCAAGGGCTCATATTAAGGGTCTGTTCTTCGACCCCAAGCACTATGATATTTCCGCAGTCGGAAGATACAAATATAATAAGAAACTGGTTCTGGCAGGAAGAATTATCGGCGGTACACTTGCACAGCCGGTTGTCAACCCCTTTACCGGTGAGTTCATAGCCGATGCAGGCGATGTTGTCACACGGGAAATGGCAGATGCCATTGATGCGGCAGGTGTATTCTCCGTTGTCCTGACCCTTGAGGGCGGCAAGGAGGTCAAGGTGCTTTCCAACGGCATGGTTGACATTACGCCTTATGTTTCCTTTAATGCGGCAGAGGAATGCAATATTACCGAAAAAGTACGCACGGTAGTGCTCAAGGAGATACTTGATTCCTGCGAAAGCGAGGACGAAATCAAGGAAGCTCTCAGAAACCGCCGTGACGACCTTATCCCGAAGCACATTATTGTTGACGATATTTTCGCTTCAATCAGCTACATGATATGCCTTGCAAACGGACTGGGCACAACGGACGATATAGACCATCTCGGCAACAGACGTATCCGCTCTGTAGGCGAGCTTCTCCAGAATCAGTTCAGAATCGGTTTTTCGCGTCTTGAAAGAACTATTAAAGAGAGAATGGGTCTTAATGTCGCCAATGATGAGAATGAGGAAATGATAAGCCCGGAAGTGCTTATCAATAACTCAAAGCCCGTGGCGAGTGCGATTAAGGAATTTTTGGGACAGTCTCCGCTGTCACAGTTCATGGACCAGACGAACCCCCTTGCAGAGCTGACCCATAAGCGTCGTCTTTCGGCACTCGGCCCCGGCGGTCTTACAAGAGACCGTGCAAGCTTTGAGGTGCGTGACGTACATTACAGTCACTACGGACGTATGTGTCCTATTGAAACTCCCGAAGGACCGAATATCGGTCTTATCTCCTACCTTGCAACCTTTGCAAAGGTAAACCACTTCGGATTTATCGAAGCACCGTACAGAAAGTACGACCATGAGAACAACCGCGTTACCAATGAGGTTGTTTACATGACCGCCGATGTTGAGGACAATTACATTGTTGCTCAGGCTAACGAGCCTCTTGACGAAAACGGCAGATTTATCAACGCAAAGGTTGTTTGCCGCCGCAGAGATGAATTTATCGAGGTTGAGCCGTCCAAAGTCGATTATATGGACGTTTCACCTAAGATGGTTGTTTCCGTTGCAACGGCAATGATACCGTTCCTTGAAAACGACGACGCAAACCGTGCTCTCATGGGCTCCAACATGCAGCGTCAGGCAGTTCCTCTGCTCCGTACACAGGCACCGGTTGTCGGTACGGGTATGGAGTATAAGGCAGGTACAGATGCCGGCGTATGTGTCCTTGCCAAGAGAGCGGGTACGGTTGAGTATGTCAGCGCAAACATCGTTAAGGTGAGAGCCGATAACGGTGAGCTTGACGAATACAACATCATTAAATTCATGCGCTCCAACCAGGGCACATGTATAAACCAGATACCCATTGTCAGCACCGGTGACAGGCTTGAAAAGGGTGACGTAATCGCAGATGGTCCTGCTACAAACGCAGGTGAAATCTCCCTGGGTAAGAATGTTCTTATCGGCTTTATGACATGGGAGGGCTACAACTACGAAGACGCCGTTCTTCTTAACGAAAAGATAGTACGTGACGATGTATTTACCTCTGTGCATATAGAGGAATACGATGCGGAAGCAAGAGATACCAAGCTCGGACCTGAAGATATTACAAGAGACATACCCAATGTCGGTGAGGACGCGCTGAAAGACCTTGACGAAGACGGTATTATCCGCGTCGGCGCGGAGGTACACGCAGGCGATATTCTCGTAGGTAAGGTAACTCCCAAGGGAGAAACCGAGCTTACCGCCGAGGAGAGACTGCTCAGAGCCATATTCGGTGAAAAGGCAAGAGAGGTAAGAGATACCTCCCTGAGAGTTCCCCACGGTGAAAGCGGTATCGTTGTCGATGTACGTGTTTACACCCGTGAAAACGGCGATGATATGAGCCCCGGTGTAAACAAAATAGTCCGCGTTTACCTTGCTCAAAAGAGAAAGATAAGCGTCGGTGACAAGATGGCAGGTCGTCACGGTAACAAGGGCGTTGTTTCCAGAATACTTCCCGTTGAGGATATGCCGTTCCTGCCTGACGGTACTCCCCTTGACATTGTTCTTAATCCTCTGGGCGTTCCGTCCCGAATGAATATCGGACAGGTTCTTGAAGTTCACCTGGGCAGAGCGGCAACCGCTTTGGGCTACAAGGTGATGACACCTGTATTTGACGGCGCACACGAAGACGATATTAAGGATATGTTCAGACAGGCAGGCTTGCCGGAGGACGGCAAGACAGTGCTGTACGACGGCAGAACCGGCGAGCAGTTTGACAACCGTGTAACCGTCGGTTATATGTACTTCCTTAAGCTTCATCATCTTGTTGATGATAAGATACACGCACGTTCAACAGGTCCGTATTCACTGGTAACTCAGCAGCCTTTGGGCGGTAAAGCTCAGTTCGGCGGCCAGAGATTCGGTGAAA